>JBPBPU010000133.1:0-141793 GCA_050954465.1 Janthinobacterium lividum | reverse complement strand
GGTACTGCTTCACGGGAGGGAAAGGCGTTTTGAAGTGTAGGAACTCCAAAGGTCGGTCCTTCCCGTTTTTATGCCCCATTTTTTGTAGGGTAGAGTATCCTGGCATTAGAATTCATGAAGGTTTGTTGCCTTCCACCACTGAACCCAACACCGAAGCGGGACCATTTTTTACCACGATAACTATACCAAGTGTCGCTAGGTTTGGTAGAGGAATCGCTATCAGACTTGGTGAAGCCCAAGCGCATAGGAACTTGCTTGGCGTCCTCTCCTAAGTAGTCGTGCATAAGTAAGCGTATTGCCCTGGCGTTGCGCCTCACCCCCTGACCCCCTCTCCGAAAAGGAGGGGGGGCACCGGTCATGCTACCAACGGCTGGTTCCCCCTCTCCTTTTCGGAGAGGGGGCTGGGGGGTGAGGCGTAACGGTCGCGCCGTTTGTACGCTTAATTATGCGCGCCTACTTAGTAGTTCAATGCTAATGAATCCGCCGTTAGCGGGAAGAAATAACTGCTTGTCTTTTAATAAGACATGAGTTGTCTGGCTATGGGGGCTGATTGAAGAGATAGTAGGTACTATGCTTATGTTCTGCTCTGGTCCGGTGGCTCTTTGACCTGCTAGCGCACAAACCCTAAATAAGGTACTACTCTTGTCTGTATTAGCAGTTTTGAGTAAGAAGCGTATTATTAACTCATCCACGATGCCGTCAACCCCCGCTGGGTTTTCAATCCAAACAACCAGACGATTACCATTTCTAAGACCTAGAGAGTTTAGATTTACGAATCTATCAACTCTATCATTAAACCATCCTGTCCTCTCCTTGGAGAGCTTTTTATGGAATTTTTTCGCGGTTACTACTACATCCGTCAGCGCAATAGGGTCTTCAGCTAGTAATATTAAAGGGTTCTGAATAAATTGTTTTACTGGTCCCTTTACGCTTTTATAGCCTAAAGAAGAGATTATAATGGTGTCGGATAGTATGTAATTATCCAACGTGAAATGGCCGTTGCTGTCAGTGGAAGCGCCATGATTACTGTGTAGAAGAGCTGCTTGGGCGAATTCAAGCGGCTTTTTTGTCTTCTGGTCGGCAACTGTAAAAACGGTTTGCGCAAAACACGGTGAACCAAAAAAAGATGTTCCTCCCAACAGGAGGAACATCTTCAATAAAACGCCAAGGCGGCAGCTATACGGTAGTTTCATAAACACGCAGGGCTGTTGTAGGAGGAACCAGGTGCCTCACCAAGAGGTGAGTCAGCGGCCTACTTTTTCCCCGCTGTCATTGGCTTTTTGGCTACGGGCTTCTGCGCTACCGGCTTCTTCGCCATCGGCTTTTTAACTGCTGGCTTCTTGGCCGGAGCCGCCGCCGTAGCTGTTCCCTTAATATCCACTAGCTCCACGTCGAAGCGCAGGGCCGAATTGGCGGGGATGTCGGCACCCATGGCGCGGGGGCCGTAGCCAAGCGAGGAGGGGATGAGCAGCGTGGCGGTGCTGCCCTTGGGCAGCATGGCAATGCCTTGGTCCCAGCCCTTGATTACCTGGCCCTGGCCGAGCGGAAAGTCGAACGCCGTGTCGCCGTGCTTGGCCGTAGAGTCAAACTCCTTTCCCGTTTCGAGGATGGTGCCCCGGTATTTTACGCTCACGGTTTGCCCGTTTTGGGGTAGGGCGCCGGTGCCGCGCTGGGTGATGATGTACCAGGTGCCGCCCGGTGTTTGCTTAGCGGTGCCCTCAAAGTTGTTTTTCTTCAAGTAGTCAGCAATCAGCGCCTTGTCTTTGCCTGCCTGCTCGGCCATCATCTGCTGCTGCATCTGCTGCATCATGGCCTTGGCGGTGGCCTCGGTCACGACCTTCACGGCGGCTACCTGTAGCACCAGCGCATTGCCGCCGCGCTTAAACATGGGCGGCACCTGGCCCCCGCGAAAAACGGAGTCGGCCGAGAAGCGAAACACGGCACTATCGCCGGGCAGCAGCAGCGCCAGGGCTTCGTCGGGGGTGCCGGTGCGGGCTACGGGCACCAAGGGTACCGGGGCTGGGTGGTTATGGAGCTGCTGGCGCGAGCTTTGCAGCACCGAGTCGCGCCCGGTGAGCGTACTTACGTGAGCCAGCAGTACCCGCCCCGCACGCGTGCTGTAGGCCGAGTCGGTAGCCACGGTGAGGGGGCGCGGCTGGTAGCGCCCGGCCGCATCGCGCCGAAACAGCTTGTACTCGAAGCCGCTGGCCGTGCGCTGGAAGCCGGGTGTGGTTTGGGCCGAAGCCAGGAGGGGCAGTAGCGCCGTAGCTGCCGCCAAAGCAGGAAAAGAAAAACGCATAAAAGAGGGTAAATGCAAAAGAGCTAGGCTACAAAGGTAAAACCCCGGCCGCCGCCTACTTACTATCGAGCAGCTCTACCTCGAAGCGCAGCGGCGCATTGGCCGGAATGGATGGTGGCGAGCCGGTTTTGCCATACGCCAGCCCCGACGGAATCAGCAGTACCGCCTTGCTGCCCTTGCTGAGCTGGCTGAGGCCCTGGTCCCAGCCCGGAATTACCTGTCCCTGCCCTAGCACAAAAGAAATAGGTTGCCCGCCGTGCTTGGCCGACGAGTCAAACACCTTCCCGCTCAGCAGCGACCCACTGTAACGCACCGTCACAACCTGGCCGGCGCGGGCCACTGGCCCGGTGCCGGGCTTCGTGATGAGGTAGTACACGCCGCCTGGCAGTTTGGTGGCCGTCGTCAGGTGCTGTTCCCGCAAGTACGCCTGAATAGCGGCATCGTCGGTTTTTAGCTGCGTTTGCGTGGCGGGCTGGGCCACCTGCCTGGCTTGCGCGGCGGCCGGCGTGCGTACCTGCGCCTGGTACTGCGGCGATGCCTGCTGCTGTCGTTGCTGCTCGGCCAGGGCAGCGGCTTGTAGCTCCGGCTGCAAGCGGGTGGCCTCGGCACTCGTGATGAGCTTCATCGCCACTACGCGCATCACCAGTACGTTGCCGCCGCGCTTTAGCTCGGGTGGCACGGGCTCGCCCCGCAGCAGGGCGCTGGCCGAAAAGCGAAACACGGCACTGTCGCCAGGGTGCAGCAGCGACAGGGCTTCTTCTTGGCCGCCCCGCATCGTCAGTGTCAATAAAGGAAGCGGCACCGGGTGGTTGCGCAGCGCCTTGCGCGAGTTTTGCAGCACCGAGTCTTTGCCAGTGCGGTACTCAATGTGAGCCAGCAGCAGCTTGCCCACCCGGCTCTTGTAGCCCGCCGTATCGGCCCGTGTGAGGGTGTAGCGCTGGTAGTGCCGGGCGGCATCGCGCCGGTAGAGTTTGTACGCTATCCCACTCGGCAGCCGCTCGAAGCCGGGCGTAGTTTGGGCCGAAGCTAAAAGGGGCAGCAGGCCACTGGCAGCCAGCAGCAAGGGGAGGTGAAAGCGCATGCGGTTTGTGAGGGCTTAGGGTAAAGTACAGCAGGTGGGAAATAACTACACTGATGAAGAAATTATCTTCCTTATAATTAAGTGATTGTGCATAGGTAGAAGCGCAAAAAGAACGTCATGCTCATCTGGCGTCCACGCAGTGAAGCATCTTGGTCGCTTCATCCGGGCCGTTCGATGAAGCGACCAAGATGCTTCACTGCGTTCAGCATGACGTTCTTCCTACTATTGAATTACTTATGCAAGCGTACTGAACACCATATTAGCGAATGTTCAGCAGCTCTACCTCCACTCGCAGTGGGGCGTTAGCGGGCACGCCGGGCGGCAGGCCAGCTTTGCCGTAAGCCAAAGGCGAAGGAATAAAGAGTGTGGCCCGGCTGCCCTTGTTAAGCTGGCTGAGGCCCTGCTCCCAGCCAGGAATAATATCGCCCTTACCTAGCACGAAGTACACGGGCGGCTCCCCAGTCTGCCCGCCTGCCGTGAACTGCTGCCCCGTGAGCAAGGTGCCCCGGTAGCGCATAGTAATTACCTGGCCCGCGTGCGCCACCGGCCCGGTGCCGGGCCGCGTGATGAGGTAGTATACCCCGGCCAGCGTGCGGCGGGCCGCTGGCAGGTGCTTCGCTTTTAGGTAAGCCAGGATGGCAGCCTCGTCTTTTTTGAGTTGCGCCGGGGCACCGGGCCGGGCCAGGGCTTTCGCCAGGGCCGTCTGTGCGTTGGCCGGGCGGCGGGCGGCCGGGCGGGTCGGCACTGTAGTCGTGGTAGCTACCGAATCGGCTGCCGCTTCGGTGGTTGTGGTGGTTTCACCAGCGTGCCTGGCGGGGCGTTGTTTGCGCTGAGCTGCTACCAACTGCCGGGCTTCTGCGGGCGTGAGCAGCTGCAGGCCCACCAGGCGCACCAGCAGCACGTTGCCGAAGCGCCGGATTTCAGCCGGGGAGGAAGCAGCCAGCTCCTTGGCGGTGGGATGCAGCCGAAACTCGGCGCTATCGCCGGGCTGCACCAGCGCGAGGACTTGCGTTAGCTCATCCCGGATTGTGGTGCCGTGCCCAAGGGTCTCCAGGGGCAGCGGCAAGGGCTGGTTGCCATTAAGCTGCCGGGTACTTTGCAGCATCGAGTCGCGGCCGGTACGCATTTCCATGTGGCCCAGCAGAAACTTGCCTACCCGGCTTTTGTAGCCTGCCGTGTCAGCCTTGGTAAGGATATAGCGCTGGTAGCGCCTGGTCGCATCGCGCCGGAAAAGCTGATACTCCACGCCGCTGGGCAGCCGCTCGAAGCCGGGCGTAGTTTGGGCCGTAGCCCGGCTCGCCGCCAGCCCTACCGCCGCCAGCAGCAGCAAAAAGAAGCGCATAAACAAGATAAAACTTTCGAGCCAAGACTGTACCATGAGGCGACCAGCCCAACGGGCCGCAAACAAAACCGCCGCCTCAAACTGGGGCGGCGGTAAAGGTAAAGCGTTTATAAGCAGGCTAGTCGATAGGCTGAATGTCGGTCAGCTCCACGTCGAAGCGCAGGGGCGAGTTGGGTGCAATGGAGGGCGGGCTGCCCGGCGCTTGGGCCGGTACCCCACGGTCGCCGTAAGCCAGCGACGACGGAATAAGCAGGGTAGCCTTGCTGCCTTTGTTGAGCTGCATGATGCCCAGGTCCCAGCCTGGAATTACCTGGTACTGGCCCAGGGCGAAGAGAAAAGGCTGCGCGCCGTGCTTGGCCGAGGAGTCAAACTCCTTGCCATCGAGCGTAGTGCCCCGGTACTGCACCGACACTATCTGGCCGTCCGTAGGCTTAGGCCCGGTGCTGGGCTGCGTCACGATGTAGTAGACGCCCTCGGGCGTGCGCTGGGCGTTGGAGAGGTTGTTGGCCTTGAGGTAGGCTTGCAGCACCGCGTCATCCTTCTTGAGCTGGGCAGCAACGGCAGGAGTCGCCATGAGCTTGGCCTGGGTGTCTTTAATGCCTTTCAGCTGCTCGGCGTAGCCCTTCTGCTTGCGCTGGGCCCGTATTTTTTCCGCCTGAATCAGCGGCTCCAGCTCAGTCTGTATAGCAGCTACCTCTTCTTTGCTGACAACCTTGTTCACTACTACCTGCATCACCAGGAAGCCGCCACCGCGCTTTAGCTCGGGTGGCACGGGACTACCCTTGAAGAGTGAGTCGGTACGAAACCGGAAAATGGCGCTGTCGCCGGGCTGTAGCATAGCGAAAGCTTCCTCTTGGCCGCCTTTCTTCGTCACGAGCTGCAGGGGCAGCGGCACGGCATGGTTTTGCAGCTGCTTGCGCGAGCTTTGCAGCACCGAGTCCTTGCCGGTGCGGTACTCCACGTGGGCCAGCAGAAATTTGCCTACCCGGTCTTTATAGGTGGGGTCGTCGGTGCTGGCAACTTCGCGGTACTCGTACTTACCATTTGCTTTTTTGAAAATCTTGTACTCGAAGCCCGACTTGGACTTAACGAACTCTGCGCTTTTGTTGCAGGAAGATAGCAAGGAAGCGATGCTGAGCACGCCGGCCGCCAGGGCCAGCTGCCGGGCCGCACGGGGCCGGAAAGAAAACTGCATGAAAAACAGAAGGTTGAAGAAATAGCGGTTCAGGGCCAAAGTTAGGCCACCGGGGGCGCAATAGCTGCCACGGGCGTGCTCACGAGCCGCGCCTGGTACTGCGGCAGCAGCGCCTCGAAGCGGGCCACGGTGGTGTCGAGCGGCTCGTAGCTGACGCCCCCCGAAGCATTGTGGTGCCCGCCCCCGTCGAAATGGTCGTGCGAAAAATCGCTCACCGAAAAATCGCCCACCGAGCGAAACGAGATTTTCACAGCCGAGCCCCGGTCAATAAACACCGCCGCCAGCACAATGCCCTCGATGCTGAGCGCGTAGTTGACCAGCCCCTCGGTGTCGCCGGTTTTGCTCTCGTAGTCGCGCAGTTCCTGCTGCGTCACGGCAATGTAGGCGGTGTTGAACTCGCGGCGCACCACGAGCTTATCCTTGAGGATGTAGCCCAGAAAGCGCAGCCGGATTTCGGAATGCGAGTCGTAGATGCGCCGGTGTACCGCCGACAAGTCGATGTGGGCGTTGAGCAGCTCGGCGATAATGAGGTGCACGTTGCGCGAGGTGCTGGGGTGCCGAAACGAGCCGGTATCGGTCATGATGCCCGCGTACAGCGCCTCGCCCATGCCCTGGTCGAGGAGGTCCTGGTCGCCGAGGGCGCGGATAATCTCAAAAATCAGCTCGGCGGTGGCCGCCGCTTTTACATCGGAAAAAGCCAGGTCGGCGAAGTGCTCGGGGCGCTGGTGGTGGTCGATGAGCACCTTCGTGCCGGGCGCGTTTCGCACGTACTCGCCTAGCTCGTTGATGCGGCCCAGGCAGTTGAAATCAAGGCAGAAAATAACTTCGGCGCGGTTCACGAGGTCGCGCACCTGCCGGTCGTTTTGCTTCGGCTCGTAGATAACTACCTCGTCGTTGCCCTGCATCCAGTTGAGGAAGGCGGGGTAGTCGGAGGGCGTCACGACGGTTACGAAGTGGCCTTTTTTCTTGAGGTAGGTGGCCCAGGCCAGCGACGAGCCGAGCGCATCGGCATCGGGCTTGTGGTGGGTAGTGATAACGACCTGGCGGGGCTGAGCCAGCAAGGCTTGTAATTCGGATACGGAAGGAAACATCGGCAACGTAAATGGCCTGCGAACGCGAACAAATGCCCCGGATTAATTCCAGGCGGCAAACGGCCGGCAAAGTTCGGCATGAATTGGGATTCAACAACCAAGCGGCCGGGGAAGGTTCGGTGATTAGCAGTAGCGTGGACTCTGCGAGTCCGCGAATAGCTTACCACCCCGACTTCCTTCGCGGACTCGCAGAGTCCGCGCTACTTTTGCACCTTCCAACCAAACCCCTAAAAAATGGCAACCAACCGCACGTTCACCATGATTAAGCCCGATGCCGTGGCCGACCAGCACATTGGCGGCATCCTGAGCATGATAGAGCAGGGCGGCTTCCGCATCGTGGAGCTTCAAAAAGTAACCCTCACGCCCGAGCGCGCCGGCCAATTCTACGCCGTGCACAAGGAGCGTCCCTTCTACAACGACCTGGTGCGCTACATGTCGAGCGGCCCGATTGTGGCGGCCATCCTCGAAAAAGACGGCGCCGTAGCCGACTTCCGCACCCTCATCGGGGCCACCAACCCGGCCAACGCCGAGGAAGGCACCATCCGCAAAAAGTACGCGAAGAGCATCGAAGCCAACGCCGTTCACGGCTCCGACTCCGACGAGAATGCCCAGATTGAGGGCCAGTTCTTCTTTAAATCGCAGATTTAACGGATTCAACGGATTTCACGGATATGCCCACTGCGTGGGCTGACTTGGCCGCTTTTGCCTGTTAATGAGAATACCCGTCTGATAGTCAGGCGGGTATTTTTTGTGCTTGGTGGAAATATTTGTGCTTTTTTTGTACTGACGAGCTTGGTTTAGCGGTTGAAGCCAATGCGTCCTGTGCTCTTTGGCTCACTGACGAAGGTAGCTTCTTCGCGGTTGTATAGGTCAGCCAGGGTAGTAGCCTCGGTTATGGGGGTGGCTTGGCCTAGCGTGGTGGCCAGGGCCTGCGCCTTGGGCTGCTCTAGGGGCTCAAAAGCGTAAGAAGCAATGAGGCGGCCCTTGCGCAGCAGCGCCTTGTCGATGCGGGCCAGGTCGGCGTTGAAGGTGCAGATAATCTGGATGTGGAAGCCGTCGGAGAGCAGTCCATCGCTGAGGTTGAGCAGGTTGCTGACGGCGTTGCTGCCGGTGGCATCGCGCTTGGTGAGCAACTCCTCAGCATCCTCAATGAGCAGGATGGAGTTGGTGTTGTCGTGCAGCAGGTTGATAAACTCGGGGTCGGCGATGCGCAACGCCAGGTTGGGCGGAATGAACAGCTTGGGCTTATCGGTGAGGCTGCACAGGTGGCGGATGTAGCTGGTTTTGCCAGTGCCGGGCGGGCCGTGCAGGATAATAAGGCCCTTGTCGTCTTGCTTTTGCAGGCGCTTTACAATGACTTCGTGTACCGGCAGCAGGTCGTCGTTGTAGTTGGCGGCCAGGTCGAGGACGGGGATTTTGAGCGGTAGCGGGGAGAAATCCAGGTCGCTGCCACTCATCAGCCGCAGCACCTGAATGCGTTGGCGCTCAACCTGCCCGCTTTCCAGATTGGCGGTTAAGATGGCCCGCAGGTGCGTAAGGACGTGGGTATCGGTACTTGGCGAGTAAAGCAGGGTGGCTCCTTGGTCGCCGTAGCTGCTTCCAATACTGAAGAAAAGCAGCGTATGTGGAGCTGGTGATAGGGCGTAAAACTGCCATTCAGGCGCTTTGTCGCTTTCCTCGATAAATACGGATTGGTATACCGTTATCTGGTCGATAGCATAGGTTTCAGCCAGCGTTTCAACTACCGCTTTGCGGGCGTCAGCGGTAGCCAGCTGATAAATCTCACGCCGCGGAAGCTCTTTGTATACCGAGTAAAACCAGTTGGTTGGTGAAAAAGCCCCAGTTGGGCTCAAGCTCTCAGAAAGGTCGGGGGTAACCGCTACAGGCGGGGTAGGCGTCATAGGCAACCGGAAGCAACTAAAAATCAGGATGAAAAATTACGCCTGCTCCACCGACAGCAGCGCCTCGGGCTGTCTGTTTTCAGTGGCTTGCGCCTCGTGCTTGTGCTTGAAAATAAACACGAACAGCACCGCAATTACCAGTGCATAAGCGGCGAAAGCCAGCCAGATACCTTGCCAGTCTTTGTTGCCGGCGGCATCGGTGAAATAATTCTGGATGACGATGCCGCTCACCGAGGAGCCCAGCACGGCACCGAAGCCATTGGTCATCATCATAAACAGGCCCTGGGCACTGGCCCGGATGCTAGGCTGGGTTTGGGTTTCGACAAAAAGCGAGCCCGAGATGTTGAAAAAGTCGAACGCCATGCCGTACACGATGCACGAGAGGACAATCATCCACAAGCCCCCGGCGGGGTTGCTATAAGCCAGCAGCCCGAAGCGCAGCACCCACGCCACCATGCTAAACAGCATCACCTGCTTGATGCCGAAGCGCCGCAAAAAAAACGGAATGGCGAGGATAAACAGCGTTTCGGAAATCTGCGAAATCGACATGATAAAGGCCGGGTGCTGCACCGAGAGCGTGTCGCGGTAGGCAGGTACTTTGTCGAAGTCGTGCAGGAAAGTGTCGCCGTAGGCATTGGTGAGCTGCAAGGCAGCCCCGAGCAACAAGGCGAAGGCGAAGAAGGTAGCCAGCTTGCGGTCACGCAGCAGGGCAAACGACTTGAGCCCCAGCGCATCGACCAGCGAGCGGCCTGGCGTGTCTTTGGAGGGCGGCGGGCACGCGGGCAGCGTAAACGAGTATATGCCCAGCAGCAGCGCCGCGCCGGCGGCTACGTAAAATTGGTTGGCCGACTTCTCGAAGCCCAGAAACGTGACGGCCCACATGGCCGCAATGAAGCCGATAGTGCCCCAGACCCGAATGGGCGGGTAGTCTTTCACCACATCCAGGCCCTGGGTTTTCAGGGCCGAGAACGACACGGCGATGGAGAGCGAGAGCGTGGGCATGTAGAAAATCATGTTTAGCAGCATCACCCAGAACAGGGTGCCGGGGTCGTGCACGAGCGGCACCGTCAGGAGCACCACGCCGCCTAGCAGGTGCAGCACGCCGTAGAGCTTTTCGGCATTCACCCACTTATCGGCCACAATGCCCATGAGCGAGGGCATAAAAATGGACGCAATGCCCATAGTGGAGAAAATGGCCCCAAACTGCGCGCCCGACCAGTGCTTGGTCTGAAACCAGTATGCGCCGATGGTAATCAACCACGCGCCCCAGATAAAAAACTGGAGGAAGCTCAGGACAGTCAGGCGTAGCTTAATGCTCATGCGGGAAAAGTCGTTGGAGGCCTTAGCCTGGTAAATAATGCCAATCAGTCCCAACTTGTTGCTCATAGGGCGGCGCGCTAAAAGGCAGGAAGTGGGTTTTGTTGCGAAAGATACACGCTTTGCCGCTCAGGCCAGAAAGCAGGCCAGTAGAACGGAGTGGCACTCCGTTTGCCGTTCGGCGGGCTTGTTCAACGATGAACGGAGTGGCACTCCGTTCTACAAACCCAAAAAAGCCTGCTCCACAGGCGTGAAGCAGGCTTTCTACCGAAAAATATACTACTGGCTACGCCGCGTAGCGCTTGTTCACCTCGTCCCAGTTGATGAGGTTGAAGAAAGCCGCGACGTAGTCGGGGCGACGGTTCTGGTACTTGAGGTAGTAGGCGTGCTCCCACACGTCGAGGCCCAGGATGGGCGTGCCGCCGCAGGTATTGGCGTCGGGCATGAGCGGGTTGTCTTGGTTGGGAGTCGAGCAGATTTTGACTGAGCCGTCGGCTACTTTGCACAGCCACGCCCAGCCCGAGCCGAAGCGCGTAGTGGCGGCTTTCGTGAATTCGGTTTTGAAGTTGTCGTATGAGCCGAATGCTTTCGTGATGGCTTCGCCGACTGCGCCGGTGGGCTGCCCGCCGCCGTTGGGCGAGAGGATGGTCCACCACAGTGAGTGGTTCCAGTGGCCGCCGCCATTGTTGCGCACGGCGGGGGGCGCGGTGGCAATGTTGTGCAGTATTTCCTCTAGGTTCTGGTTTTCCAGCGCCGTGCCGGCGATGGCAGCGTTGAGGTTCGTTACGTACGCCTGGTGGTGCTTGGTGTGGTGGATTTCCATCGTTTGCGCGTCGAACGTAGGTTCGAGTGCGTCGTAGGCGTAGGGCAGCTTGGGCAGTTCAAAAGCCATAATGCGGGTGTTTGGAGGATGAAAAAATTGGTGGTTTGAGAGTATAACCGGCAATGCGCCGCTGGGGTTACGGGCCGAGGTAGCACGGACTTTGTAGTCCGCGTTTGAACAACTTCCCAAGCAGCGTGGGCGCGGACTACAAAGTCCGCGCTACAGCTTCCTTTTCGCCCGAAAAAACGCCTCCATGAGCGCGGCGCACTCCTCGGTGCACACGCCCGCCCGCACCTGCGTGCGCGGGTGCAGCAGCCCCAGCGCGTGCCGCCGGTAGCCGGTTTTCAGCTCCTCAGCCCCGAATACTACGGCCCCGAGTTGCGCCCAGGCGCTGGCCCCGGCGCACATCACGCACGGCTCCACGGTTACGTAGAGCGTGCAGTCGGTGAGGTATTTGTTGCCCAGCGTATTGGCAGCGGCGGTCAGGGCCAGCATTTCGGCGTGGGCAGTTACGTCGCGCAGGCGCTCGGTTTGGTTGTAGCCCCGGCCGATTATTTCCTGCTTTAGCACCACTACTGCCCCAATCGGGATTTCACCGTCGGCTAGGGCCCGCCGGGCTTCGGCCAGCGCCTGTTGCATAAAGTAGGCGTCGGTGAGCATGGTAGTACAGTGGAGTGGCACTCCGTTTATAAACAAGCTATAAACGAAGTGCCACTCCGTTGTATCAATCTATTTCAACTCCACAGCACCCAGCACGGCGGCGGCCACGGGGCGCCATTGGGCCTGCTCGTCGGCCGGGGCCGAAAAGGAGAATACGTAGAGCTGCTCGCCCTGAACGGTGTAGGCGATGTACTCGTACTTTTTCACGGCAACCAGGGCATTGCGCCGGTTGTCGCTGAGCGCGGAGGTAAACTCAAGCACGGCAAACTCGCGGCCGTTGGTTTTGCGCACTTCCTGCGTCAGGAAGTCTACCTTGGTATAAAGCCTCTGCACGCTGGCTTTGTACATGGGTAGCAAGATGTTATAGTCGGGGCCGAACGTAGTGGGCCGCACCGAGATGCTGTAGTCGGCGTGGCTGTTGGGCGAGCTGAACACGGCCAGCGGCTTGCGCGGCGACGGAAACTTGACGGCAATACCTTCATCGGGCAGCGCAGCAAAGCCTTGCGGGATGCCCACCGACAAGCCCGACGCCAGTTTCATCTGCGTCAGCTTCGGCTTAGGCGGCACAAAGCCAGCCGAAACCAACAAGCCAGCCAGCAAAACAAGGGTTTTCATAAGCAGCGGCAAAAATAAGGCGTAAAGAGAGTAGAGCGGAGTGGCACTCCGTTTTGCCGCGCCAGCGGCAGGGTGGTTTGCTTAATCTGCTGCCGCCGCAAGCTTGGCGCTTTGTGCCAGAACGGAGTGCCACTCCGTTCTCCTTTCTTTATCGCTGCGAGTGAGTCGGATACTTGATGCGTACCTTCTTCCAGTACACATAGTTACCAGTCTTAGCTTCCACTAGGTACGTGCCGGCCTGAATGTGGCCCAGGTCTACGGGCGCGCCGGTGTTGTTAACCGGGTCCAGCGCCTGCTGGTACACTACTTTATTTTTGTAGTCCGTCATCACCAGCGTGCCAGGCTTGGTAAACTGCTGCGTAAAGCTGAGCAGCACGCTGTTGGAGTTAGGCTTGGGGAAAATATCGATGCCCGAAAGCGTCTCCACCCGTTTGATGGGCCCATCGAGTGTTACAGCCGGTACTTCGCCCTTGGATTTTACCACGGCGCCGTCGTCGTACTTGGTTTTGGATTTGACTTTGGTTTGAGCCTGGGCCGCGCCGGCCGTGAGCAGAGCGGCCGCCAGGGCCAGCGAAAGGAATTTCATAATCGCAGATTTAACGGATTTAACGGATTTAGCTACGCTGACTTTCAGTTCGCGGATACGCCCGCAAGCGGGCTGACTATGCTTGGGTGGGGTACGCCTTGCGCTACTACATACTCCGTACCAAACCCGCCTCCCCTCAACCCGCCGTAACTTTGTCCCATACGTGTGCCACGCTAAAGAGAGCGTGTCCCACCCAAACGTAGTCAGCCCGCTTGCGGGCGTATCCGCGTAATCCGTTAAATCCGTTAAATCTGCGGTCTTAAAACTGTTAAATCTGCGATGCTGAGAACGCACACCAACGGCGAGTTGCGCCAGGAGAATATAGGCCAAACCGTCACGCTCGTGGGCTGGGTGCAACGCACCCGCGACAAAGGCGGCATCCTCTGGATTGACCTGCGCGACCGTTACGGCCTCACCCAGCTGGCCCTCGAAGAAGGCGTAGAAAGTAACGAAGTGCGCGAAATCGCCCGCACCCTGGGCCGCGAATTTGTAGTGTCGGTGACGGGCAAAGTGGCCGAGCGCTACTCCAAGAACGCGCACCTGCCCACCGGCGACATCGAAATCCGCGTGGACAAAATCGACGTGCTCAACCCCGCCAAGCTACCGCCCTTCCTTATTGAGGATGAGACGGATGGCGGCGACGAGCTGCGCATGAAATACCGCTACCTCGACCTGCGCCGCACGCCCGTGCGCCAGAACCTGGTGCTGCGCCATCGCATGGCTCAGGCCGTGCGCCGCTACCTCGACGGCCAGGAGTTCATTGAAGTCGAAACCCCCGTGCTCATCAAAAGCACCCCTGAGGGCGCCCGCGACTTCGTGGTACCCTCGCGCATGAACCCCGGCGAGTTTTACGCTCTGCCGCAGTCGCCCCAAACGTTCAAGCAGCTGCTCATGGTGTCGGGCTTCGACCGCTACTTCCAGATTGTGAAGTGCTTCCGCGACGAAGACCTGCGCGCCGACCGCCAGCCCGAGTTTACCCAGATTGACTGCGAAATGGCCTTTGTGGAGCAGGAAGACATCCTGCACACCTTCGAGGGCCTGGTGCGCTACCTGTTCCGCGAAATCAAGCAAATCGACTTCCCCACCGTGCCCCGCATGGAGTATGCCGACGCCATGCGTCGCTTCGGCAACGACAAGCCCGACACCCGCTTCGGCATGGAGTTCGTGGAGCTGAACGACGTAGTAAAGGGCCAGGGCTTCCCCGTCTTCGACAATGCCGAGCTGGTCGTGGGCATCAATGCGGCCACTTGCGCCGCCTACACCCGCAAGCAGATCGACGCCCTCACCGACTTCGTTAAGCGCCCGCAGCTCGGCGCTACTGGCCTGGTATATGCCCGCGTGGAAGCCGGGGGCGTGGTAAAGTCGTCGGTCGACAAGTTCTATTCGCCCGAGGAATTGCAGAAGTGGAAAACCGCCCTCAGTGCCAATGAAGGCGACTTGCTACTCATTCTGGCTGGCTCCGCCGATAAAACCCGCAAAGCGCTGAGTGAGCTGCGCCTCGAAATGGGCCTGCGCCTCGGCCTGCGCGACAAGGACACGTTTGCCCCGCTGTGGGTGGTTAATTTCCCACTGCTGGAGTACATTGAAGAGGAAGGCCGCTACTTCGCCATGCACCACCCCTTCACCTCGCCCAAGCCCGAGGACGTGCACCTGCTCGACAACCCCGCCACCATCGGCCAGGCCCGCGCCAACGCCTACGACCTGGTTATCAACGGTGTAGAAGTAGGCGGCGGCTCCATCCGCATCCACGACCGGGCGGTGCAGGCCCGCATGTTCTCGCTACTCGGCTTCTCGCCCGAAGAAGCCCAGGCCCAGTTCGGCTTCCTGCTCGACGCCTTCGAGTACGGCGCGCCGCCCCACGGCGGCATCGCCTTCGGCTTCGACCGGCTGTGCTCGTTATTTGGCGGCGCAGATAGTATCCGCGACTTCATTGCGTTTCCGAAAAACAACTCGGGCCGCGACGTGATGATTGATTCGCCTTCACCGATTTCGCAGGTGCAGTTGAAGGAGTTGAGTATTAAGACGGATGTGGTGGGGAAGTAGAAGGTTTAGAATTAGAAAGCAAAAAGCGGCGGCTGAGGAATCAGTCGCCGCTTTCGTTTCCATGAGCTTCTCTATTTCCAAGTAGCATGACAGTTTCTCCCTGCAAAAACTCAGATTTGTCAAAATATTTATCAGTCGAGGTTAGCGTGTTTTTTAGAGCAACTAATTGTGTATCCGTGAAATGCGTGTCGAAAAAAGCATTCTCTCCACCTTGGGCTATCACGTTGTCTATAAAAGTGGCGTAGGCTACAAGTGAAGTAGCAAAAATACCTATTAAAGAGTTTATGAATTTTAGTGCAAATCCGTTGTCATGGTCAAGCAGTTTGATAAAATCATTTTCATGTGTATCAATAACTATCGGATTGCCGCTGCCATCAGAACCAATCTGGATGAGGTTTGCAAATGAGGAATTAAACGCAGTATCAATTTTAGTCACACGGGATATACTATTCCATTCGCCGTGGGTATTTGTACTAAAACTGAGAAAAGGAGCAGCCTCTGTTGGCAATCCAACCACGCTCAAAAAATCTTGCGTGTGATGTCCAAGCATCAAGGGTTCTAAAATGCCCAGAGAATAAACAATTGCTTCCTGACCCCTCGACAGACAATAATTTTGGATTTGTGTATTGGTCATTATTGTAAAACGATTAATAAAAGAAGCTTTAGGTAAGGGTTGTAATGCGGCGAGCCCGCGCCTTTGCCAGCCGTAGCAAGTGCTTAATCTGCAAGTAATGAGCTAATTCCGTGGCTTCTACGGAAGTCAAACCAGCGTTTTTATCCTGTCGGATAAGGTCGGCAACCCGCTCTCGCACCGCATCCGATGGCCTACAAGCCACTAGTGCATCTGGCGTAAAGCCGCCCGCCAGCCAGTCAATAATTTCGTCGTAAGCGCGGTTCGTAACAGCAGGGTACGGAATGCGCATAAAAAAGCGGTAACTGAAGCTTCAGTTGCCGCTTTCTGTTTCCAAAAGAATTCAAGCTAAAAATTCTGTTCGCCCGTTTCACGTTTGCCTAGCATCACGGAGCCCACCATGGCGGCTAGCAGCAGGATGGAAGCCAACTCAAACGGCAGTGAGTAATCGCGGAATAGCACCAGGCCCAGCCGGTCGACCATACCTACTTGCGAGTCGAAGGTAGCAGGGTCGTAGCCGGCGGGCTGCACGTTACGCAGGGCGGCTACCATCACCAGCAGCAGCGAACCGCCCGCAATAGCAGCGGCAACTTTGGCCAGCGCAGGCTTTTGCGGCTCCGTGTCCTCGTTAAGGTTCAGGAACATAATCACGAACAGGAACAGCACCATAATGGCGCCAGCGTACACGATGATGTTCACAGCGGCCAGGAACTGCGCATTGAGTAGCAGGTAATGGGCCGATAGCGTGAAAAACGTGAGGATAAGAAACAGCACGCTATGCACCGGGTTTTTAGCCAGCACCACGCCCAGCGCACTCAGCAGAGCTACGAAGCAAAGGAAAAGAAAGAGAGACATGGAATGTAAGGTAAGCTTCAGCCTGCCAGTCGATAGAAAGTGGTGAGGTATGGCAAGCTAAAGCTTACCCTACGAGTTGCCCGCGCAGCTTGTCGGCTTGCTCGGGGGTGAGTTGGATGCCGCGCTGCGAGCGCTTATCCGGCGATACCGGCTCTACCAAGCGGTCTTTGCCGTAGATGAACTCGTCGCGCTCGTAGCGGGGTGGGGCCATCTTATCGGCTTGTAAATAAACGGCTGCTTTCGGGCACGCCTCTTCGCAGAGGCCGCAGAAGATGCAGCGCAGCATATTTATCTCGTAGCTGACAGCGTATTTCTCCTCACGGTAGAGGTTTTGCTCGCCCTTTTTGCGCTCACCGGCCACCATCGTGATGGCCTCGGCCGGGCAGGCTACGGCACAGAGGCCGCAGGCAGTGCAGCGCTCGCGGCCCTGCTCATCGCGCTTGAGCACGTGCAGGCCCCGGAAAACGGGAGAGAAGGGACGCGTTTCTTCAGGATAGCGGATAGTAATCTGCTTCTTACTGGCAGCCCGGAAAAAGTGCTGCATCGTGATAGATAAACCTTGGAAAATAGCTGGTAGATAGGCCCGCTCGGCGAGCGTCATAGGCTTCTTCTCCAGCTTCTTGGCGCGGTTGCTAAGGGATTGCATATAGTATGGTCGGGTTAGCGTACGACGGCAGTCAGGTCGGGGATAATGCCCGTGGTAATGAGGCCGCCCGTGAGCAGAATGTTGAAGATAGCCAGCGGGATAAGGATGGTCCAGCCTAAGCGCATCAACTGGTCGTAGCGAAAGCGTGGCAACGTCCAACGCACCCACATAAAGAAGAAAATGCCGGTGAAAATTTTTGTAAAGAGGGCTACCACACCCATAAGGGCAAACACATTATGTGCCCAATCGGCCGAGAGGCCAGCTTTCGTGTGCAGGAAATCGAGGAATTCGTATTGAAACGGATAGTTAAAGCCGCCGAAGTAAAGCACCGACATGACGGCAGTAGCTACGAATACGTTTACGTATTCGGCAAATAGGTATAAGCCCATTTTCATAGAACTGTACTCGGTATGGTAGCCGCCTACCAGTTCGGTTTCGCACTCGGGCAGGTCGAAGGGAGTGCGGTTGGTTTCAGCAAAGGCGCAAACGATGAATATAATGAAGCCGAGGGGTTGCTTGAATACGTTCCAAGCAAATATGTCGCCCCAGTGCCAGCCCGTGGCGCTGGTTTGCTGCAACGTGATGCCGCGCAACGACAGCGTACCCGACATCATCAGCACCGCGATGAGGGCCAGTCCCATTGCCAGTTCGTAGCTAATGTTCTGGGAGGCCGCCCGAATAGCACCCAGCAGCGAGAACTTGTTGTTGGAAGCCCAGCCACCAATCATGATGCCGTAGACCCCCAGCGACACGATACCAAACACGTAGAGCATGCCCACGTTGCTGTCGATGCTCTGTAAATGCACCACGGTAGTGCCAAACTTCAGAGAGTCGCCGAATGGGATAACCGCCGACGACATGAGGGCCGTTATCATGGCCAGGCAGGGGCCGAAAATAAACAGCGCCTTGTTGGCCCCGGCCGGAAAAAACTCCTCTTTGGTGAAGAGCTTCACAGCATCGGCCAGCGGCTGCGCCAAGCCCCAGGGCCCCGCCCGGTCCGGCCCCACGCGGTCTTGCAGAAAGGCTGCGATGACGCGCTCGGCATAGGTGCAGTAAGTGGCGATGAGCAGCGAAATGCCGAAAATGGCCAGAACAAAAAGGCTTTGCCAGCCCAGCGAAAAGTCGGGCCAGCCAATGGATGCGGAAGACATAGTATTATGCGTTTGTCATGCTGAGCTTGCCGAAGCATCTCGCTCGCCTCATTAGAGCACTTGCTCTGACGGCGCGAGCGAGATGCTTCGGCAAGCTCAGCATGACGTTCTTATTTTATTTATCCATTCAATCCGCCCAACTTCAGTGGTGGGTTTTGGGCCAGCTCGCGCACGGTGCTTTCGGGCAGGTCGGCAATAACTTGCGGGTTGAGCACTGGCAGTTCGTAGTGGTTTTGGGCAATTACCGAAGAGCGGTCGATGTGCGCCGGGCCTTCGATAACCCAGTCGGCAGTTTCCTTTTTCTCGAAGCGGCACTCGTTGCAAATCCACTCTTTTACTTCGCCGTACTCGTCCTTGCGGGCGGTTACGCGCAGCACGTCCTGGCCTTTGTACCAAAGGGTTACGCGGCCGGCGCATTTCTCGTGGTTGCAGTCGCGGTGGGCATTCACGGGCTTCGTAAACCACACCCGCTGCTTGAAGCGAAAGGTTTTGTCGGTGAGCGCGCCCACCGGGCACACATCTATTACGTTGCCGCTGAAGTCCTTATCTATCGAATTCTCGATGTAGGTACTGATTTCGGAGGCGTCGCCCCGGCCCAGCACGCCGTGTACGCGGCCCTCGGTGAGCTGGTCGGCAGTATACACGCAGCGGTAGCACAGGATGCAACGCGTCATGTGAAGCTGCACGTAGGGGCCGATGTCGATTTTCTCGAACGTGCGGCGCTCCTCTTCATAGCGCGTGGTGCTCACGCCGTGCTCGAAAGCGAAGTTTTGCAGGTCGCACTCCCCGGCCTGGTCGCACACGGGGCAGTCGAGCGGGTGGTTGATGAGCAGCATTTCCACAATGCCTTTACGCACGTCGAGCACCTGCTGGCTGGTGGTGTTTTCCACCACCATGCCATCCTGCACAGGCGTGATGCACGAGGCCACGAGCTTGGGCATAGGGCGTGGGTCTTTGGCCGAGCCAGCCGCTACGCGCACGAGGCAGGCGCGGCACTTGCCGCCGCTGCCTTTCAGGGGCGTGTAGTAGCACATAGCAGGCGGTACCACGCTGCCCCCGATTTTGCGGGCCGCGTTGAGAATGGTAGTGCCATCGGGCACTTCCACCTCAATTCCGTCGAAGGTTATTTTAGCCATTATTCTGGTGATGATGTGATGAAGTGATGAGGGTATCATCGACCCATATCCGCAACACTCACGCTATTATTCTTACAAACTTAAAACCTCATTACCTCATCACCCAACTACGCCAGCACCAAGTTGCCCCGGTACGCGGCACCCGGCGCGGTGGCCTCTTTGGGATGCGTCACATGCCACTCAAATTCGTCGCGGAAGTGGCGTACGGCGGCGGCTACCGGCCAGGCGGCGGCCTCGCCAAGCGGGCAAATAGTATTGCCCTCAATCTGCTTGGCTACGCTCACCACCAAGTCAATGTCGTGCATTGAGCCATGGCCGTGCTCAAGGCGGTGCAGTACTTTTTCGAGCCAGCCAGTGCCTTCGCGGCAGGGTGAGCACTGCCCGCAGCTTTCGTGGTGGTAAAAGCGCGAGAAGTTCCAGGTATTCTTCACGATGCACGTCGTCTCATCCATCGCAATGAAGCCGCCGGAGCCCAGCATGGTACCCGTGATGAAGCCGCCGTCGCTGAGCGACTCATACGTCATGAGCCGGTTTTCGCCCGCTGCTGTCTTGAGAATTAGCTCCTTAGGCAAAATCGGCACCGAGGAGCCCCCTGCCACTACGGCCTTCAATTCTCGGCCTTTCCAGATGCCGCCGCAATATTCGTCGGAGTAGATAAACTCCTCTACTGGCACGCCCAACTCCAGCTCATAAATGCCCGGCTTGTTGAGGTGGCCGCAGGCCGAAAACAGCTTGGTGCCAGTGCTTTTGCCTACGCCGATTTTGGCGTACTCATCGCCGCCCATATTCAGGATGGGCACCACGGCCGCGATGCTTTCCACGTTGTTCACTACCGTAGGCCGGGCATAAAGGCCCTGCACGGCCGGGAACGGTGGCTTGTTGCGCGGGTTGCCGCGCTTGCCTTCCAACGATTCCAGCAAGGCCGTTTCCTCACCGCAGATGTAAGCGCCCCCACCCGGATGCACATGCAAATCAAGCGAATAGCCCGAGCCTTGAATGTTCTCGCCCAGAAAACCGGCCGCATAAGCTTCGGCAATGGCTTTTTCTAGAATGCGTAGTACGTACAGCAACTCGCCGCGAATGTAGATGTAGCTCGTGCGCGCTCCCAGCGCGTAACTGCCTGCAATCATGCCCTCAATGAGCAGGTGCGGCAGCTTCGACATCAGGAAACGGTCCTTGAAAGTGCCTGGCTCCGATTCGTCGGCGTTGCAGACGAGGTAGCGCGGCACGCCTTCGGGCTTGGCCAGGAAGCTCCACTTCATGCCCGTGGGGAAGCCTGCGCCGCCGCGCCCGCGCAAGCCCGACTTCTTCACTTCTTCCACCACTTCTTCCGGCGTCATTTTCAGGGCCTTCTCCACGGCGCGGTAGCCGCCGTGCTTGCGGTACACGGCGAAGGTTTCGATGCCTTCAACGTTGACGTGTTCGGTTAATAGCTTACGTCCCATAGTTCTGGCTATCAATTATTTTGTAGTGAAGTTGGCAAGCCTGTTTCCTCCCACGGCAGAATGGGCCGATGCACCAAGCCTTTCAACTCGTTGAGCATAGCGTTCACGTTTTGCTCCGTGTCCAGCGACTCATAGTATTTCTCGCGCACCTGCACCACAGGGGCAAAGCCGCAGGCTGCCAGGCATTCCACTTCCTTGAGCGTAAACAGCCCATCGGGCGAGGTGCCACCGACCTGCGTGCCCGTGATACGCTCCAAGTGGGCCGTCAGTTCGTCGGAACCGCGCAGCATGCAGGGGCCGGTGCGGCAGATTTCCAGCACGTGTCGGCCGACGGGCTTGAGGTTGAACATCGTGTAAAACGTGCTCACCTCGTATACCTCAATCGGCTTCAAACCCAGGGTTTCGGCCACCAAGTCCTGCACTTCGGGGCTGACCCAGCCGCCAAACTCGGCCTGCGCAATGTGCAGCACTGGCAGCAAGGTAGATTTCTTACGGTCGTCGGGGTAATGCGTAAGCAGGCGCTCGATTTCGGCCTGAGCGGCGGGCGAAAATTGCGGCTTGGTGGTAGGAGCGGGGTTCATTCAGGTAGCGTATCGATAATAGCTTGTCTCTGTTGGCGCAGGGGCGGAAGATGATTCTCAATCACTCCCCAAATTTGTTTTTCATCAACATCTTCATAACTCATGCACAATGATGTGGCGCATGGCAATGATGGGGCGCCAGGGAATTTCGGGGTGCGCTACTCGCAATTCGCGACTCAGCTTGTGGGCTGCCTCGCCAATGATGCTTACCAAGTGAACAAAGCCATCATAGCGCAAGTCGTCGTCATCCAAGTGTTCACCGTTAAGCGTTGCATATTTTCGTAAAATAAGGCCTGCCTTATCGCGTATGTCAAGCAGGCGAATTTTATTGCTACGCTGCTCTTTCATATACCAAGCGTAAATCCGGGGCAATTTCCTCCTTGAATCGAGAAGGGCGTTTACTCGGGGCAATTACATCAACTTCTTTGTGAAGAATTTCGGTTCGGTTAAGTCTTCACGTCAGATGAAAAAGTTCCAGCCAATTGATACTGAGTGGTCTAAGTTTGCCAGCAAGTCCATGTCGCTTGTCTCATCGGCTTCCTCCCGCGCATACGAGCCAAACAGCCACGCCTTTAGCACCGGTTTGGTGCGGAAATAAGCGCGGATAGTTTCCAACTCTTACTCCGTGAGATACATAAACTATCAGGCGTCTAGCTCGCCGGCAATAACGTTCATCGACGACAAGATAACAATGGCATCCGAGAGGCTCGTGCCCACCACCATTTCGGAATATGCTTGGTAGTAGATAAAGCAAGGGCGGCGGAAGTGCAAGCGGTAGGGGGTGCGGCCCCCATCGGAAACGAGGTAGAAGCCTAGCTCGCCATTGCCGCCCTCTACCGAGTGATACACTTCGCCTACGGGCGCATCGATTTCGCCCATGATGATTTTGAAGTGATAAATCAGGGCCTCCATATTCTTGTACACCGCCTGCTTGGGGGGCAGGTAGTAGTGCGGCGCATCGGCGTGGAAAGGGCCTTCGGGCAGGTTTTCCAGCGCTTGCATGATGATGCGCAAACTCTGCCAGATTTCCTCGTTGCGCACGATGAAGCGGTCATACGTGTCGCCACTGGTGCCCACCGGAATGTCAAACTCGAAGTCCTCGTAAGAGGAATACGGGTTCATCACCCGCACGTCGTAATCGACGCCAGCGGCCCGCAGGTTGGGGCCGGTGAAGCCGTAGTTCAGAGCTTTTTCGGCCGTGATGGGGCCGACGCCCGCCACGCGGTCCATAAAAATGCGGTTGCGCGTGAACATGCTTTCGAACTCGCGCATCACGGCCGGGAAAGTCTTGAGCCAAGTGCGCAATTTCTCCAAGGCCACAGGCGAGAAGTCGCGCTCCATGCCGCCCACGCGGCCCATGTTGGTAGTGAGGCGCGAGCCGCAGACTTCCTCGTAAATCTCGTAAATCTTCTCGCGCTCTTGAAACACGTAGAGAAAGCCGGTAAACGCGCCCGTATCCACGCCCAGGATGGAGTTGCAGATGAGGTGGTCGGCGATGCGAGCCAGCTCCATCATTATTACGCGCATGTACTGCGCCCGCTTGGGCACCGTCACGCCGAGCAGCTTTTCAACCGTCATGTGCCAGCCCATGTTGTTAATGGGCGACGAGCAGTAATTCATACGGTCGGTGAGCGGCGTAATCTGGTAAAACGGCCGCCGCTCGGCGATTTTCTCAAACGCTCGGTGGATGTAGCCGATAGTAGGCACGCCGGAGATAATGCGTTCGCCATCCATTTGCAGGATGTTCTGGAAAATGCCGTGCGTAGCCGGGTGCGTCGGCCCCAGGTTGAGGGTCGTCAGCTCCTGCGAGAAGTCGTTGAGCGTGGGCACGAGCTGCCCGCCCTGCTGCTCGCGGGCTTCTTCAATTATTTTGTGGGTGCCTGCCAGGGCGTCGTTTACTGCCATAACCTCACCCCCCGGCCCCCTCTCCTGCGGAGAGGGGGAGCCTGACGACCTTGGGGGGATTTATGCGTCAGAATAACTTGTGGTTATATAATCTACTAATCTACCGGCCAAAAAACAGGTCGGTTTTGTCTTCGCGGGTACCGTCTTCGAGCGGGTACTGCCGGCGCATGGGGAAGTAGTCCATGTCCTCCACGTTCAGGATACGGCGCAGGTTGGGGTGGCCGGTGAAGATGATGCCGAAGAAATCGTAAGCCTCGCGTTCCATCCAGTTGGCAGTAGCGTAGATATCGCTCAAGGTAGGCACCACAGGGTCGGCGAGCGGGAAAAACAGCTTGATGCGCAGCCGGATATTATGCACCAAGCTGTGCAGGTGGTATATCATGCCTAGCTCCTGATTCAGGTTTTCTGGGTAGTTTATACCACACATAGTCGTCAGGAAGTGGAATTTCAATTCCTCATCCTGTTGCAAGCCCGCGATGATGCCATGAATATGCTCGCGCTTGGTCGTCACCGTGAGCATGCCGTAGGGCTCGTGCACGTCGGTAAACGTGGCCTCGCCGAAGAGGCGGTGCAACAAGGCCAGCACCTGCGCATTTTGCTGCGCGGCGGGGTCCTGTGTAGCGGCAGTTTCCTGCGCGGCAGGCGATTCTTCTTTAGTGAGGTCAGCCATTGGAAGTTTCTAGTTCCTGATTTCTGGTTTCTGGTTATCGTTCAAACTAAGAACCAGGAACCAACCAACTACTTGATATTATAAGATGCCAGCAGGGTCTGGTATTCGGGCGAGTTGCGGCGGCGGAAGCTTTCGCTTCTGGCCAAATCCTGGATGCGCATCAGGCCATCGAGCACTTGCTCGGGGCGCGGGGGGCAGCCGGGAATGTAGACATCGACGGGGATAATGCGGTCGATGCCCTGCAACACGGAGTAGGAGTCGAAGATGCCGCCCGAGCAGGCACAGGCACCCATGGCCAGTACCCAGCGAGGCTCAGCCATCTGCTCATATACCTGCTTCACAATGGGGGCCATCTTCTTGGCAATGGTGCCCATTACCATGAGTAGGTCGGCTTGCCGGGGCGAGAAGCTGGGGCGCTCCGAGCCGAAACGAGAAATGTCGTAGTGCGAGCCCATGGTAGCCATAAACTCGATACCGCAGCACGAAGTAGCAAAAGGCAATGGCCAGAGGGAGTTAGCACGGGCAATGCCCACTACTTTCTCCAGCGAGGTAGCAAAGAAGCCTGCGCCTTCGACGCCCTCGGGCGCGGCTACGGTTTTTATTTCAGGAACGCGGATATCAACCATTTCAATCGTCAATTAACAGTTATCAATTATCAATTTCAATTAACAACTAGCGAGTAGTGGTTGCCGAAGCAGCCTTAAATGCTGATAATTGATGACTGATAATTGTCAGGCTGCCTGCGCCAGTTGGGCGGGCTGATTTTTCAACACCGGCTGCGCGGGTAAAGTTTGGCTGGTTGCCGCCTCATTCCAGCGCAGAATACCCTTTTTGATAACGTAGCCGAAGCCGGCCATCAGCAAGGTCATGAAGATAATCATCTCCACGAAGCCACCGGTGCCTAGCTTGCGGAAGTTCACGGCCCAAGGGTACATGAAGATGACTTCCACATCGAAGAGGACGAATAGGATAGCTGTGAGAAAGTACTTCACCGAGATGGGCGTACGGGCATTGCCAACGCTCTCGATGCCGCACTCAAAGGCCGCGTCTTTGACCCGGCTATGGCGCTTGGGGCCTACCAGGTGCGAAACGACCATAGCGAAGGCCACAAAGGCCACCGCCAGCCCAAACTGCACGAGTATCGGCAGGTAGTCGCTGGGCTGATACGAAGCAGGGATAGCGAGAAGCATAGAATGTCAGTTAGTTAGCGAATGGGCACGCAGGCACAGCCGGGCAAAGGTACACTTGCGCCGGTTTGGGTAAAAATTGGAGAGTGAGCGGCCTTAGTTTCCGGCAGGCTGGGCGACTGGCGTATCACCATTGGGCTCCTGCCCCGGCTCGCCTTGCAGGTTGCCACCGTTAAAGTAGTTCTCGGTGAAAATGCGGTAGCGGTCGAAGATGGAGCGCACCGAGCGCACGAGTACATACTCGCCCCGCACGCCTTCGGGCACAGTCACGCCGGAGGCATAGCCGTTCCAGATGGCGTTGTCGGTTTGGGTATCGATGAGCGTCACCATGAGCGTGCCGTCGAGCAATACCATGCGGGTGGGCTGGTAGCCGTGGCGCTGGGTTTCGGGGGTTTCATCATCTTCGGCGTCGTTGTACTTCACCCAGCGGCTCAAGTCCTCCTGCACAAAGCCGGGGAAGCGCATATCGCCCTCAAACACGCGCACGTTCACCATCAGGTCGGGGTGCTTGCGGTTGAAGTGGTAGCCTTGCAGGCGTAGGCGCTGCTTGATGGCGGTGCGTAGCGATTCGCTCAAGCGCGAACTGTCGCTGAGCAGGCCATTGCCCCCCAGAAAGCCATAGGTGCGGTAGTGCCTAAAGCGGCCCCGGTAGCTGTAGCTGGCTTCTACGCGGGCATCACGGGAGGTAAGACACCCCGTGAGCCAGAACAAGCTTAACAAACTGAGAAGCCGGAAGGTAAGCGTTACTTTCATGGGAAGAGAAGGATAGAGTAGTATTGAGCACCCTAAGCTACGAAATCCGCGTGATATTGGGTTATGGTTGAGCTTATTAAACGGCCGCTGGTTGGATGAAAAGACAAGGGAAGCAGAAGTACTACTGGTACATTTGAAGCGATAAACCAAGAATTGACGTACTCCAATGGGCCAGGCTGAACCGCAACCAACGCTGTATACTGCTGAAGAATATTTCGCTTTGGAGGAGCAGAGTCAGGTGCGCCACGAGTTTTTTGAGGGCGAAATATTTGCGATGGCGGGCGAAAGTGTGGCGCATAATATTCTTGCTCAGAATTTTGTGCTGGCGCTACGCACTTCCCTGCGCGGCAAAAAATGTAAGGTGCTCATAGAGGGCATTCAACTGGCCGTGGAGCAAAACCAACACTATACCTATCCTGATGTGATGGTGAGCTGCGACCCGGCTGACCAGCGCGCCAGCCGTACGTTGCATCACCCGGTGCTGCTAGTAGAGGTGCTTTTGCCCTCCACGCAGGCCTACGACCGGGGCCTGAAGTTTAACCAGTATAAAAAGCTGCCTTCGCTTCGCCACTACTTGCTGGTATCGCAAAAAGAATGGCTGGTAGAGTGGTACCAGCTGAAGGATGGGGGCATCTGGAGCCACACGGCCCTGACCGAGCCCGCCAATGCCGTAGTCATTCCCGACTTGAGCCTCAACCTGACGCTGACGCAGATTTACGAAGAGGCCGACGTAGCCCCGATGCGGCTTGGCTTTGGGGCAGAGGAATAACGGTTACTGGCCGGGGCAGGTAGTTGACGGCCGGATGTGCTGCTTGCTCCTAGCCAAGACGGGGCGCTTGGCCTTGCCCTTGGTGCCGCCCCCGCTGAAGCTGATAGTCCAGATGCTGTCAAAGTCGTTATCAGGCCATTCCAAAAGCTCCTTTATGCCCAGCTTTTTAGTGATTTCAACAATATTGACGTGCTCCCATACTACCAGCACCGTACCGCGGCTGTGTCGTAGCTTTTTGGCCAGGCCCGCCGTATTATCGGCCGCATAGTCGCTGTTGATAGTGAGGTTGTGCCGCACCGCATAGGGCATCACGGTTTGCAGCATCCGGATGCTGGTAGTATCCTTGCCATCGGTGCCGATGAGCGGCACGAAGGTGTAGTCGGGTGGCGCGGGCAGCAGCTTATGGAGTACGGCGGGCAGGGCCAGCGCCCGGTTGAGGCCGGCACAGGAGAGGTTATCGCCCGAGGCTGGTTTTTCGCCATGCCGGATGAGCAGTATCCGCAGCACGGAAGGCTTCGCGGGTACCTGTAGCTTTGGCGCAAAGGGGCTGAGCCGGAACAGCAAGTAGAACAGGGCTTTATCGTGGGTGGATAGTTTGGGCATGAGGATTGAGGATGAGATAAAGTTAGGCTACTAGCTGTTCGCTGGCTTATTATCTTTGGACTTATGGGATACGCCGAGCCTCAGCAGCGCCAATATACGGTCGAAGAATACCTTGCTTTAGAAATGAAAAGCGAGGCGCGCCACGACTTCTATGAGGGCCAGATAATCGAGCGTCCCGGTGACACGGTCATGCACAATACAATTGTGATGAACTGCATGATGGCCTTTCGGCAGGCGTTGCGGCACAGCGAGAAGCGCGTGTATACGCTAGGCATCCTACTGGTAGTACGTGAAAAGGAGCACTACACCTATCCCAATTTGATGGTGTGCGGCGCGAACGAAGGAATCGGCGAAATCGCTCTGATTCGGCATCCTCACCTGCTGCTACAGGTATCGTACCCCGAAACCGAGGACGACGACCACGGCCGGAAGTTCAGGCAGTATCAGCAACTGCCTTCGCTAGGTCATTACATACTGGTGTCGTAGGCAACATGGCGCGTAGAGTGGTACCGCCGTACGCCCGCCGACGACTGGATGCACACTGTGCTGACGGAGCCAGCCGAAGAAATAATAGTGCCCGAGCTGAATTTTCGCATGACCCTGGCGCAGATATACGAGGAAACGGAAGTAGCGCCGCTACGCCCGCATTTCCCCGACGCAGTGAGCGATGAGGAATAACTAAACCGCTACCAGCATCGCAAAAACCTGGCTAGTCGGGTGGTTTTAACTTACTGGGTATAGTTTATAGGCCCACACAGCGCTAGTCGAAGCTGAAGGTGCCGTAGTTATTTAGAATTGGGGTCGGCCGAGGCGTATAAAAACGCAAGCGTAGTCTGCTACAGCTGAATTTTGCAGGGGAAATACAAATTTCTGAAATGGCCTGTTCAATCCACGTACCATGTACCAAAAGGGGAAAGGAAAAGGGCGACTGCTAATACGTTTCCAGTAAAGCATGTCACAATAGGCAACCACACTATTTGACTTTCCTTTCTGAGGAAGTGGTTTAAGAAATAAGCTGGTACAGCTACTAGCGAAATAAGGAATGAACAGACAAATGCGTTGTCGACCAGATTAAAAAGCGCAGGTGACCATTTATAAAGCCCAATTTCTTGGGCGCCACCTTCCGGCAGGTAGCCGAAATAGCTTTGAACTTGAAAGTAATATATCGAAAACAGGATTAGAAAAGCCCAGGATGGCACTGCTAACGCGTAAAATATTATTCTCCAAGCCCTCATGCTGTGCTACCAAGCTTTAATGTAGAATTATTCAACGCAACTTGCTAAAGGATAGTATTTACTCTACCGATACCCCGCCGCCTGCAGCGCAAACAGCTCCGCATACCGCCCCCCCCGCGCCAATAGCTCCTCGTGCGAGCCGATTTCCTGCACCCGGCCGTTCTCTACTACGAGTATCCGGTCGGCCATGCGCACGGTGCTGAAACGATGGGAGATGAGGACGGCCGTTTTGCCCTGGGTCAACTCCTTGAAGCGTTGGAATACCTCGTATTCGGCGCGGGCGTCGAGGGCGGAGGTGGGCTCGTCGAGTATCAATAGCTGGGCTTCGCGCATGTAAGCGCGGCCGAGGGCGATTTTCTGCCACTCGCCGCCGCTCAGGTCTACGCCGCCGTTGAAGCGGCGGCCTATCATCTGGTCGTAGCCCTGGGGCAGCTTGGCGATAACCGAGTCTGCCAGGCTTTGGTGGGCGGCTTGCTCGATGCGAGGCTGGTTCTGGCGCTCCTCGATGCGGCCCACGGCGAGGTTCTGGCCAGCGGGGAGTTGGAAGCGCACAAAATCCTGGAATATCACGCCGATTTCCTGGCGCAGCTCGGCGGGGTCATATTCGCGCAGGTCGTGGCCGTCGAGCAGAATGCGGCCCTCGCTGGGGTCGTAGAGGCGGGCCAGCAGCTTGACGAGCGTGGTTTTGCCCGCGCCGTTTTCGCCTACCAGCGCCAGCTTCTCGCCGGCCTGCAGCTCAAAGCTGAGATGGCGCAGGGCCCATTTTTCGGCGTTTTTGTACTTGAAGCCGACCTCCTCAAACGCGAAGCCCTGCCGGATGGGACGCGGAAACGGCCGCACCGCCTGCCCGGCCGTGGGCCGCACAATGCGCGGCTCAATCCGGAAAAAGTCGAAGAAATCCTGCAAGTACAGCGCCCCGTCGGCCACTTGGCTGAAGCGGCTCAGGATGCCTTCGAGCAGGGCCCGCAGCCGGGCAAACGAGCCGGCTAAAAACGTGAGCTGCCCAATAGAGATGGTGCCGCCCACAGCCTGCTTGATGATGTAGAGGTAGGCGCCGTAGTAGCCCGCCGCGCCCACGGCCGCGAACACGGTGCCCCAGCCGGCGCGGCGCAGGGAGAGGGCCTTGTTCTGGTGGTAAAATTGGTCGGATAAGGTTTCAAACCGCGCAATGAGAAAATCCGACAGGCCGAATATTTTCACCTCTTTGGCCGTTTCGTCGCTGGCCCCGGTCTGGCGCAGATAGTCTAGCTCGCGGCGCTCGGGCGTCCAGGAGTGGGAGAGGGAGTAGCTGCGCTCGTTGAAGTGGCTTTCGCCCAAAAAGGCGGGCACCACGGCCAGTAGCAGCAGCCCCAGCAGCCAAGGCTGGAAGGCCACGAGGCCAGCCGCCAGCAGCACCAGCGTCAGCATATCCTGGCCTTGCGCCAGCACCTGGCTCATGAGCACCGAGCGCGAGAGCGTCTGGCGGCGGGCGCGTTCGAGCTTGTCGTAAAAGGTGCTGTCCTCAAACTGGTCGAGGTCTAGCTCGGCGGCGTGGCGCATGAGGCGCACGGAGGAGGCGTTGGCAAACAAGTCGCCGAGCAGCGAGTCGAGTAGCGCCACGGCGCGGCCCAGCGCATCGGCCAGCAGCACGAGGCCAAACTCCAGCGCCACCAGTCCAAACACCGGCGAGAGCACCCGGCCGGCCGCCGGTAGTTTACTGAGCTGCACTACGTCATCCAGAATAAGGCGGCCCACATAGAGCATGGCCAGCGGCAGCGCGGCCCGCAACAAGCGCAGGGCCACGTTGCCCAGCGTAAGCATAGACGACGTTTGCCAGATGAGGCGCAGAAAAGCGGGCAGGTGCCGCAGGGCCGATACCCGCTCGCGCATACTCACGGCAGGCTTATCGGGGTTGCTACGCGAACGAGTGGGATTCTTAGCGGAGATATTCGTGAAAATAGATGATAACCAAGCCATAAGCCCGGCCAGTGGCACATTTGGGGCCGGGATGGCAGGCGGCCGTTTTGGCAGGGGAGCAATTTGCTAAAATCGTTCTCTTGGCTGCTTTTTACCGCTTCACCTGCACCGGCAAGTCTTCCAATTGCGCCAGGCTGAGCTTCCAACTACCGTCGCTGCCTTTTTTCCACAGAAACAAGTAGTTGCCGCTGCCGCTGCCGGCTGCTTTCTCGGTGGCGGAGGGAGGCACGTCCACGGTGAAGGTGCCGGCCTCGTAGGCTGTGTTGGCATCGGTGCCGGAACTGATGCTGTTGGTGCGCAGGTTGGCGATGGTAGTGATGGTGGGCGTAATCCACTTATTGGTAACATCGCTTTTGCCGCTGAAGTGGCTCTCGCCCTGCATAAACTGCACGTCGTCGGCGAGTAGGGCCGTGGCCTTGGCAGCGTCCTTGTTGTTCCAGGCGCTGACGAATTGCTGGTCGAGGTCGGCTACGCTGACGCTGCCTGTAGGGGCATTGTCGGCCGTGCCGGTGGTTGCCAGGGTGCCTTGGTTATTGCCGGAGCAAGATGCCAGCAGCGTAGTGGCGCACAGGAAAGGCAGCAGAAGTTTCATGGGTGTAAGGTTAAGGAGTGGTAAATAGAGCTTGCACACTTAAAAAACCCAAGCCGGAGAGCCTGGGTTTTTTTAAGTGTGCTAAAACGGGAGGTAGAACTACCAGCTTTTACGACGGACTTCCGAGGCCGGATAAGCCGTGCCTGCTACTCCGTACTGCGGGTTAGGGAAGTAGCCGGCGGCTACTACTTCGGTGGGCGTAGCGGCGAGAGCGGTGGCAGCGCCCGCCGTAGCGGCGAGAGTAGTGGCTGTAGCAGCAGGGCTCAAGCCACCACCCACTAGCACGGGGCGAGGCTGAGCTTCGCGCTTGGCTTGGGCGGTAGCCGTGCGGGCCCGCTCGGCGGCATCGGCGCGGGCGTTGGCGGCGACCAAGCGTTGGTTGGCAGCTGCGCGCTCGGCGGCGAGGGCAGCGGCTTTTTTGTGCTTGTTGTCGATATGCTTGCCTACGGCATAGCCAGCACCGGCACCCACGGCCCCGCCAATGAGGCCACCTACGACCCGGTTTTTCTTACCGATGAGGGCCCCACCCAAAATGCCGGCTGCGCCGCCAATGGCGGCTCCTTTGCCCTGCGGGCTCCAGCCTTTGCGCTGCTGGGCCTGAGAAGTTAGAGTAGCGAGAAAAAATATTGGAATAAGCAGAAACCAAGCGATGCGTTTCATGGGGATAGTAGCTAAGAGTGGATAATTCAGCCTGCGCTGTGGGGCAGGTTTGGCAAGCACTATGCCAAGTACGAAGCTGGGCAGGCGGGGTTCCTACCCTTACCAGCAACCTCACATCTCGCGCACCAGTACGCGCACGTCTACGTTGCGGCCGTGGTCGTCGGCGCACGAGATTTTGACTTCCCCGGCGGGGGGGCGAAAAAACACGCGGGCAGTGGCCGGGGCGGCTTTTAGAAACTGGTCGTTCACGTACCAGTATACCTGGCGCACCTCGGCAGCGGCGGCGCAGCTGAGCAGGAGCTGCTGTTTTTCGCCGGTGACCAGTACGTACTCGGCATGCGCGGCAGGCGAGGTGATGGCGAGCAAGGGCGCGGCGTCGGGGTTGTCGGTGGTGGTGCCGTGCACGAGGCGGCAGGCGGGGTTGTGCGGGGGCAGGCGACGGGTGGGCAGGCCCTGCGCCTCGCGGTAGGCGAGTACTTCGGGCAGCATATTGGGGTAGAGGGCGCGCCGGTAGCCGGCAGCGGGCACGCAGGCCCGGCAGTAGCTATACGCGCCATCGGCCGACACCAGTACCTCCTGCTGGTGCTGGCAGCGGCGGCTATTGGACGCGCCGGGCAGGTAGTAGTCCAGCAGTTGGTTGGGGCAGTTTTCGCCGGGCACGAGGCCGGTTTGGGCGCACACCAGCCGGAAGTCGAGGCTGGCGGGCGGCACAAACCAGTCAGTAGACCCATTGTAGGCCAGTGCGTTAAAGAGGTCGAAGAGCAGGGGCGAGGCTACGTCGGCCCCGGTGAGTGCAGGGCTGCCCTGGCCGTTGAAGTTGCCCACCCACACGCCTATCGTATACTGGCGGTTGTAGCCGATGCTCCACGCGTCGCGGCGGCCGTAGCTGGTACCGGTTTTCCAGGCAATACGCGGCAGGTGTCGGCTGCTAGCGGCATCCACAGGCAGGTCGGGCCGCGTGCGCTGGGCCAGCATGTCGGTGATGAGGTAGGTGGAGGCAGGAGTTAAGAGTTGAGAGTTAAGAGTTAAGATTTTTGATGTAGAGGTTGGCTGGTTGGGTTTTGTCGACTGCTGCCCTTTTCCCCCAACTCTTAACTCGTCACTCTTAACTCTTAATTGACTCCACCGTCCCCCATTCGCTAGCGCCGCGTACAGGCCCGTCAGCTCTTCCAGCGACGCGCCGCAGCCGCCCAGGATGGTGCTCAGGCCCAGCTGAGGCGCATCGTGGGCTACTTGCCGGAAGCCGGCGGTTCGCAGCTTGGCGGTGAAATTGCCGACGCCGATTTCCGAAAGCACCCGCACGGCGGGGATGTTGAGCGAGTACGTGAGGGCGTGCTCCATCGTGACCTCGCCTTGGCAGTGCTTGTCGAAGTTTTCGGGCCGAAATCCCTGGAAATTGGTGGGCACGTCGGGCACTACGGTTTTGGGCGTGAGCAGGCCCCGGTCGAGGGCCAGGCCATAAAGCAGCGGCTTGAGCGTGGAGCCGGGCGAGCGGATGGCCTGCACGCCATCGACCTGCCCGCTACTGGCGCGGTCGGCAAAGTCGGCCGAGCCAACGTAGGCCTCCACAGCGCGGGTCTGGTTGTTCACAACCAGCACGGCGGCCTGCGAAATGCCCAGCGTGGCGAGACGGCGCACGTAGTTGCGGGCCAGGTCTTCGGCTTTGGCCTGAGTGGCAGGGCGCAGGGTGCTGTGAATGAGCGCGGTGCCGGGCTGCGCCAGCACCAGCCGCCGGGCCAGGTGCGGAGCCAGGGTAGGGGCGGCGTGGCGCTGGGCTTCGAGCGGCTCCAGCAGGGCGTCGGCAATATCCTGGGCCGGGAAGAGCTTTTCCTTCTGGAAATAGAGCAGCCAGCGGTTGCGCTCGGCCAAAATCTGCGCGTTGTTTTTGCCCAGCACCAGGCCGCCCGGCCGGTTCGGGATGATGGCCAGCGTCACGGTCTGGGCCAGCGAGAGGTAATCGGGCGGCTGCTGAAAGTAGAGCAGCGCGGCCGATTTTACGCCCTCTATGTTGCTGCCGTAGGGCACCAGGTTGAGGTAGAGCTGCAAAATCTCGGCCTTGCTGTAGTGCGCTTCCAGCTGCATGGCCCGCAGCATTTCGAGCAGCTTATGGCCCACAGTGCGCTCCTTTGGTTCCAGCAGCCGGGCTACCTGCATAGTAATGGTACTAGCCCCGGTGGTGCGCCCCCGCCCAAACAGATTGCGCCCCGCCGCTTGCAGTATTGCCACCGGGTTCACCCCAAAATGGTAGCGAAAATACCGGTCCTCTTTCTCAGTAATGGCCGTTTGCAGCGCCAGCGTAATTTCGGGCAGCTCGGTTTTCATCCGCCACTTCTGGGTGGGGTTGAGGTAGGCGTGGAGCACGGTACCATCGGCCGCCAGCACCAGCGGCGAGTACTGCGGCGCGGGTGGCAGTGGAAACACCCGGTCGAGCACCAGCGCCAGCAGTGGCAGCAGGAACAGGGGTGCCCAGCGGCGCAGGCGCGGATAGCGGCGGAGGAAGGGGAGCATAGTGGGGGTAGTCGGCTTCCTGGCTCACCTCACCCCCTAGCCCCCTCTCCGCAGGAGAGGGGGCTAGGGGGTGAGGTGAGCCAGGAAGCCGACTACCCCCGCAAGTTACTCTCCCAAAAACACCCGAAACAACGTGCCGGCTCCCAGTGCGCTCTCTACCTCAATGCGCCCGCCCTGGGCCTGCACCAGCCGGTTTACCAGAAACAAGCCCACGCCGGTGCCCTCGGCCGCTTCGGGATGGAACCGGCGAAACAGGTGAAACAGCTCCTGGCCGTGCTGCGTCAGGTCGATGCCCAGGCCGTTGTCCTGCACTTCGAGCACCGGCAGGCCGTCGGCGTGGTGGGTGCGCACCTGCACCAGCGGGGCGCGGTCGGGGTGGCGGTACTTGAGGGCGTTGGCTACTAGGTTCAACAGCACGGTGCGCAGGTTGCTGCGGCCGTAGGTGACTTCGGGCAGGGCATCGAAATTCAGCCGGATATCGGCCTGCATCACTATTATCTGGGTGTGCAGGGCCTGGATTACTTCGGCGGCCAGCTCGGCCAGCAGCACCGGCTCGGGCGGGACCTGGCCGGTAGGCAGGCGGTTTTCCTGCACCACGGTGGCCAGGTCGGTGATGGTGGTGGTGAGGGCGTGCAGCGACTTATCGAAGAAAGGCAGCAGCCGCGCATCGGCAGGGTCGGGGAAGGTAGCAGCCCGCTGTAGCTCATCGAAGAGACCGCGCAGGTTGTTTACCGGCTGGCGCAAGTCGTGCGAGGCAGCGTACACGAAGTTATCGAGGTCGGCATTGGTGCGGGCCAGCTGCTGGTTGCGAGCCTCTATTTCGGCGTTGGCGGCTTCGAGTTCGGCGTTTTTCTCGTGTACCTGGCGGCGGGCTTCCGTAAGCGCGGCCAACGACTCGCGCAGGCGCTGATTAATGCTGTGCAACTCCTCATGGTAAGAGCCTACGTACTGCCGCCACTCGTTTTTCTCGATGGCGTGGCGCACCGTCCGTTGCAGCATTTCGCGGTCGAACTGCTGCTTCACCAAGTAGTCCAAGGCGCCGCTGTTGAGGGCGCGCACGGCCAGGGCCTCGCTGCCGCCCCCGGTTATCATGATGATGCACAGGGTATTGACCGGGACTAGCTTTTGCAGCTGCGTCAGTATTTCCAGGCCATCGGTGTCTTGCAGGTTGTAGTCCAGCAGGATGCAGTCGGGCCGCACGCGCTCAAACTGCGCCAGCGCTTCGTCGCCCGACGATGCCTCGTACAGCTCCAAGCGCTCTTCGCCTTCCTGCGGCTTCAAGAAGCGCTTGTAGAGGGTGCGGTCTTGCTCGTTGTCGTCGACCAGAAGTATTTTCTTCACGCGGGCCGGGGTGGTTAGGCGGGCAAAAATTACTGCAGAGCGGGCAGTTCCGAGGCTTCGAGCCAGTACTCAATAATGAGGCGGATTTTCTCTTCGAGGTCAGCGTAAGCAATTGGCTTGGTTACGTAGCTATTAGCGCCCATGCGGTAGCAGTCCTCCACGTCGCGGGCGTTGGATGAGGTGCTGAAAATGATGACCGGAATATTGCTGAGCCGCTGGTTCTGCTTGACCTCGGCGAGCACGGCGCGACCGTCGGTGCCGGGCATATTGAGGTCGAGCAAGATGATGGCGGGCAGCGACTTAGGCCAGTTGGCGTGATGGCCGTAGCCTTGCAGGTATTCGAGGGCCTGGTCGCCATCAGCGCAGCGCAGCACGGGGTTTTGGAGGGCGTGCTTGCGAAAGGCCCGGCCCAGGGCCATAAAGTCTTCGGCGCTGTCTTCAACCACTAGAATAGGAAGCAAGGGAGTAGCCACTTAAATAGATTTTAAAAGCGAGAAATAGAAGGTAGCGCCCTGTCCTAGTACGGATTCTACCCACAACTGGCCACCGTGTTTCTCAATCATTTTCTTGGCAATGGCCAGGCCCGCTCCCGTGCCGCCACCGTATTTCTCCTGCGAATGTAAGCGCCTGAAAATGCGGAAGATACTCTCCTGGTGCCGGGGGTCGATACCGATGCCGTTATCCTGCACGTAAAACACGTCGTAGTCGTTCGGGTTACCCGCCCCCTGCGTACCTATTTTGCCCACCGAAGCCTGGCCCACAATAATGCGCTTCTCGGGCTTGTCGTTGTACTTGGTAGCATTGCTGATGAGGTTGTTAAACACCTCGCTCAGCCGGGTAGGGTCGGCGCTGATGGTGGGCAGCGGGCCGCGCACCTCCACGGTAGTATGGGTTTGTTCGAGGCGCGGGCCGAGCAGGTCGAGCACGTCGGCCACCAGCGCATTGAGGTCGGTGGGCTGCAGCTCCAAATCGAGGCGGCCCACGCGCGAAAGCAGCAGCAGCGAGTCGATGAGGGCTTCCATGCGTTGGCTCAGGCGCACCAGCGTTTCGAGCTTGCTAACGCCCTCCTCATCAAGCTGTTCGGCGTAGTCTTCGAGCAGGAAAATGGAGTAGTTGTGGATGCCCCGCAGCGGCTCCTTGAGGTCGTGCGAGGCCACGTAGGCAAACGAATCCAGCTCGTCGTTGCTGCGCGTCAGCTCCGTGTTGAGGCGGGCTAAGTTGGCGGCGCGGGCCTGTAGCTCGTTGAAGAGTTTCACGCGCACGTCGGCAATGCGCAAGCGCACTTCCTGGGCGGCCTCGATTTCAAGCGGCAGCCAGGGCGCGGCGGTGCTTTCCACCGTCTGCTTCCACGACTCGAACGACTGCCGGGGCGAGAGGAAAAGCTGGCCGTCTTCCATCTTGTGCACCTTTTCGTGCTTGCCGGCCCACGTCACCGTATGCAGCACTTCGGGCCGAAACCAGAGGATATAGTCGCCCGTTTCGCGGGCGAGCGTGATAGCCAGCACCCCGCTCGCTATTCCCCGAAACGCGAGCCCCGCCGGGTTTAGCTGGGCGTAGGAAGTGGTCTGAAAAATATCGTCGGGGCCATTCGTTTGCAGCCAGGCCACCAACTCCTGAATAGCGAGCTTGGGTGGGGTGCTGCCCAGCGTAGTTACCTCAGTATTAAACACAATGGCTACCCCGCCGCAGTCGAACAGGTCGAGCAGCGTGGGCGTATTCTGGTAAAGCCCTTCCAAGAAGTCGCCCGTTTCGGAGAGCTTCCCCAGCAGCTTGGTTTGAGTTTGCTGAATGCGGTCCTGATACGCGTAGTGCTCCAGCTGCTCCTTGGTGGCGAGCAGCGCCGAAAACGTGCGGCCGATGAACAAGCACAGCTCGCGCAGCTCGTAGCTCACCAGGCGCGGCGTTTCGTGGTGGCACAGTATCATGCCCCACAGCCGCCCATCCTGGATGATGGAAATGCTCATGCTGGCCCCCACGCCCATGTTTTTGAGGTACTCAAGGTGGATGGGCGACACGCTCCGCAACACGGCGTGGGTCATGTCGGGCGGCCGGCCGCTCACGGGGTTGCGCACCGGCACAAGCGGCGCGGGCGCGTAGCCCACATCGGGGATAAAGCGTAGCCAGTTTTTGAGGTACATCAGCCGGGCCTGCTGCGGAATATCGGTGGCCGGGTAGTGCAGCCCGAGCAGCGCATCCAGGTCGGGGCGCTTGGCTTCGGCAATCACTTCGCCGCTCTCATCGGCCGCAAACCGGTACATCATTACCCGGTCGAAGCCCGTGATGGCGTGGACTTCCTCCACCGCGTACTGGCTGAAAGCGAGCACGTTATTTGCGCTCAGCATCTGGCTCAGGGTGGCGTTGAGGGTGGGCAGGTCGAGGGTACTGACCTCGCGCTCGGCTACGGGCTCAAACTCGGCCCACAGCAGCCCGTCGTGCTGGTGCAGAATAAGCTTGTAGAACGGCTGCCCGGCCACCTGCTCCAGCCGCACACCGAGCAGCTGGGGCTCCCCGGTGAGCGTGGGCCACAGCGCCTGCACCTCGGCCAGCCGCGCCGGGGCCAGCAGCTGCTCCAGACCCTGGCCTAGCAGGCTTTCGGCGGATAGCCCAATGCTTTCCAACGTGTTGGCACTAGCTTGCACCACCCGTTGCGTGGCCGGGTCGAGGCATAGCACGAAGCCGTAGGGCTGCACCGAGCCGGGAATATGAATCGGCTCGCGGTCGCAGTTAGTGAGGGTGATGGTAGTGCCAAAGAGGCTTTCGTCGCTGAGGCTTACGGCTGGTTGAGCCATTGTTGAAGGGCGTAAAAAGTACGACTGGCCGACTCCACAATCTCGGCCTGGTTTTCGGGCGTAGCTTCCTCGGTCAGCAGGTGGCAAAACTGCTTCCACCGGGTCCCGGTTTGCTCGCCGTAGCCCGAAAAGTACGTGTGCAACGGGATTCCCGCCTTGGCCAGGCTTCGCGCTATCACCTGCCCGCCCAGCGTGGAGCCTTCCAGCACGTACATCGCGCCCAGCAACTGCGGCCAAGTGCCCAGCGGCGGCAGCGCTGGGCAAAGCGCTACTGCTGAGGCCGGTTGCTGCAAGTCTTTCAGGATAAGATGCGCCCGCTGCCGGGCCGGTATTTCCCACTCCGGCCCCAGGTTTTCGGCTTGTAGCCGGGCTTCGTAGGGCGCCAGGAAGCCGTACATTTTCGCTAGAAAATGCGCGGTAGCCGCCGCCGTAATAGTGCCGCTGGTAAGCTGCTGGTTGAACACGTTTTGCTCCAGCGCATCGTGCGCGGGGCGGGTTTCGGTGCGCAGGGCTTGCAGGATGGGGGCGGGCATGGGAGGATTAAGTTATTAAGCTAGCAAAACAAGGTTGTCATTGCGAGCAACGCATTCCGCGCATCAAGCGGCGTCAATCGCACCAGAACGAGTCGTTCAAGTTTCGTTCTGGTGCGATTGACGCCGCTTGATGCGCGGAATGCGTTGCTCGCAATGACAACCTACTTCAGTGATACCAAAAAAAGCTACCCCCGCACCGTGCGCTGCTCGATGCGCTTCTCATACGCTTCGCCCTGGAAAATGCGCTGCACGAAGATGCCGGGCGTGTGTATCTGGTTGGGGTCCAACTCGCCAGCGGGCACCAGCTCCTCTACTTCGGCCACGGTAATGATGCCGGCCGTGGCCATCATGGGGTTGAAGTTGCGAGCCGTGCCTTTGTAGACGAGGTTGCCGGCCGTATCGCCCTTCCAGGCTTTCACCAGCGCAAAGTCGGCGCGCAGGGCGGTTTCGAGCAGGTACATTTTGCCATTGAACTCACGCGACTCTTTGCCTTCGCCTACCTCGGTGCCGTAGCCGGCAGGCGTGTAGAAGGCCGGAATACCCGCCCCGCCCGCCCGGCAGCGCTCGGCCAGCGTGCCCTGTGGAATCAGTTCTACTTCCAGCTCGCCGCCCAGCAGTTGCCGCTCAAACTCGGCATTCTCGCCTACGTAGCTGGAAATCATTTTCTTCACCTGCTTTTTTTGCAAAAGCAACCCAATGCCGAAGTCATCGACCCCCGCGTTGTTGGAGATGCAGGTGAGGTCGCGCACGCCTAGCCGCAGCAACTCGGTAATGGCGTTTTCGGGGATGCCGCAGAGGCCGAAGCCGCCCAGCATCAGGGTCATGCCATTGGTGAGGCCCGCGAGGGCGGCTTGGACGTTGGGGACTACTTTGTTTATCATGGGGGTGGGAGGAATAGCGGGCAAAAGTACCGTAGCGCGGACTTTGTAGTCCGCGCCCGCGCCATTGTTCAAACGCGGACTACAACCGAAGGTCAACGTAGTTAAAGTCCGCGCTACGGTACTTTTGCCCCGGCCTACAAAGGGCCGCTTTCGCCTTATCTGCTCCTGACTCATGCGCCAGAACTTCGTTGCCGGCAACTGGAAAATGAACCTCACCCTGCCCGAAGCGCAGGCTCTGACCTCCGAAATTCTGCACCTGCTACTCGGCCAGCCGGGCGCGGCGCAGGTAGTCATCTGCCCACCGTTTCCGCTGCTTTCGGGCGTGGGGCACCTACTGGGCGCGGGCACCAACCCCGCGCTCGGGGCTCAGAACTTTCACCAGAAAGACAGCGGCGCGTACACCGGCGAGGTGTCGGCGCGGCAGCTGCAATCGGTAGGCTGCCAGTACGTTATCCTGGGCCACTCGGAGCGCCGCCAGCACTTCCGCGAAGACGATGCCCTACTGGCCGAGAAGCTGCGTACTGCCCTAGCCGCCGGCCTCACGCCGATTTTCTGCGTGGGCGAAAGCCTCGAAACCCGCGAAACCGGCGAAACCTTCGACTTTATCGGGCAGCAGCTGGCGGCAGGCTTGTTCCATCTCAGCGCCGAGGAATTTGGGAAAGTGGTAGTGGCCTACGAGCCCATCTGGGCCATCGGCACCGGCAAAACGGCCAGCACCGCGCAGGCCCAGGAAGTCCACGCCTTCATTCGGGGGCAGGTGGCGCAGGCCTACGGCGAAGCCACGTCCCAGGATACCACCATCCTCTACGGCGGCTCGTGCAACGCCCAGAACGCTCGCGAACTGTTCAGCCAGCCCGATGTTGATGGCGGCCTCATCGGTGGCGCTTCGCTTAAGGCTGCGGATTTTGTGGCCATTGTGCAGTCGTTTTGAACGGAGTGGCACTCCGTTCTGACGCGTCAGCGATAAAGCGGCTTGCTTAGGCTACAGCAGGCGCTAGCTTGGCGCGCTATGCCATAAACGGAGTGCCACTCCGTTTTACAATCTCACGGCCTGATACTTGCTTGGCTGCTGGCCACTTACTCAGCTAAATCCTCTATGCTCTCCTTCCTGCTTTCGCTGCTGCTGCTAGTTTCGCCACCCAAAGCCCACCCCCACGGCTCGGTCGAGCCGTGCAAAATCTACGGCTCGGTGTACCTCGAAACCGACCCGCACCGCGCCAACAACTGCTTTGCCGTGGTGTATATCGAGCCCGAAGAAGCTTTTGCCGACGTGCTGGTTTTCAACGAAAACAACAAGCTCTTCGCCGATAAAGCCGGCCTGTGGTACCCGGCCGAAAACCGCGAGTTTGCCGACTATACCCTCTACGTGACCACCGACCGCAGCCGGGCCGACTTTGCCATTCACTACACCAAAGTGCGCTCGTTTGCGGGCTGCAAGACTAACTAATGGATTTTATTGAACTAACCGTGCAGGCCCCGCCCGAGCTGGCCGACATGCTGGTGGCCGAGCTGGGCGAAGCGGGCTTTGACACCTTTGAGGACAACGACGCAGGCTTTTGCGCCTATACCACCGAGGAGGCGTTTGACCGCGACGCGGTGGCCGAGATTATGAGCCGCTACGAGGGCATCGGCGAGCTGAGCTACTCCGACCGCATGATAACGCGCCAGAACTGGAATGCCGAGTGGGAAAAGAACTTTCAGCCGCTCATCATCGCCGGGCGCGTGTCGGTACGGGCTCCGTTCCATCCCAAGCCCGACGGGGTGGACTACGACATCGAGATAATGCCGCGCATGTCGTTTGGTACCGGGCACCACGAAACCACGGCCCTCATGATTGAAAACCAGCTCGATATGAGCCACGAGGGCCTGCGCGTGCTGGATATGGGCTGCGGCACGGGCATCCTGGCCATTATGGCCGAAAAGCTGGGGGCGCGCCAGGTGCTGGCCGTAGACGTAGAGCCCTGGACGGTAGAAAACGCCGCCGACAACGCCGCCGAAAACCACTGCCGCACCATAGCCTGCCGCCTGGGCGGAGCCGAAACCCTGGCCGATGAAGCGCCTTTTGACCTCATCTTGGCCAACATCAACCGCAACGTGCTGCTCGAAGACATGCATGAGTACGCCCGCCTGCTGCCCAGTGGCCGGCCCATCCTGTTCAGTGGCTTTTATGAGGAAGACCTGCCCAAAATAACGGCCGAGGCCACGCGCCAGGGCCTGGTATACCAGCGGCACCGCACCTTGCGCAGCTGGGTATCGGCGGTGTTTGTGAAAGAGTAAGGGTGGCACCCCGGCGCAGCTGCAAAGGCTCTGGCATCAGCCAGGGCCTTTTTTGCGTTCTACTAGCCGGGCAAAGCCAGGGTTTTGAATCTTGGTTATCTTGCCCGTGTTTTTGCGTGTGGCAGCTATGCGCTCAGAAGCTACGGACCGGTTGTCGTTCTGGCGTTCGCCTCACCCCCTAGCCCCCTCTCCGAAGAGAGGGGGAACTAGCTTTAGAATCTAGTAATAGAGCTAGAAACTAGTTCCCCCTCTCCTTTTCGGAGAGGGGGCTAGGGGGTGAGGCGAACGCCAGAACGACGCTTCCAGGCTGCCTTTTCTTCGACTTACATACCCTATGAAGCGACTTCTTGCCGCCCTTTTCTGCAGTAGCCTGGGCTGGTTGCCGGCCCTGGCCCAAACCACCCCGCCCGCCAAGCCCGCCCCCGGCCCGGCAGGCGTAGCCCGCTGGAACGGCCACCTCTCCCCCGAGCCCCAGCAGTTTATGCTCGACGTGCAGGCCATGATGACGAGCGTGGGCACCCCCAATGCCAAAGCTGGGGTGGAGCGGCTGGGCCAGCTTTGGGGCAGCAACACCCTCACGGCCGGCCAGCAGCGCAGCATTGCGGAGCTGGCCGAGCAGATGCTGGGCAAGAAAATGAAGCCCGTGCCGCACCTCACCACGTTTTTTGCGGCCGTGGTAGGAGCCAAAACCAAGGCCAACCTCAGCGAGGCGCAGCTCGACCAGTACCTGGGCGTGGTGAAGCAGTCGGTGGAAAAGGACTCGCCCGCCGACCTGGACAAGTACCTCGTGAGCACGGCGCAGTTGCTGGGCAGCGGCAACACCCTGTACCGCTCGGGCTACAACTCGCTGCGCTTCAGCGGCGGGCAACTGGCCTTTAGCTACAAGGCGGCGCCCGTGGTCGACCCTAACCTTTCGTTCGACAGTCCCCCAGCCCCGGTGCCCACCCCGGCCAAAACCGCCCCCAAACCAGCTCCTAAGCCGGCGGCCAAAAAGCCCGCTGCGAAAAAGAAGCGCGCCAGCGACGGCTGGGACACGGCCGATATGTGGAGCAAGCCAGCCGCTAAAAACGACGGCTGGGGCGACGATGGCTGGAACACGGCTGCCCCCAAGAAAACTGCCGCCAAACCCGCCGCCAAAAGCGACGGCTGGGACGACGGCTGGGGAGCCCCCGCGCCCAAAAAGAAAACTCCCGCCAAATCCGTAGCCAAAAAGGCGGCCCCGAAGCCTGCTCCCAAACCCGCCCAGCCCGCCACGCCCACGCTCAGCAAGTCGGACTTTGACGACGTGCCTTTTGCGCCCTCTGAGGCGGCGGCGTTTGCGGCCTACAACCCGCCCCAGCAGACGGGGGCGCTTATCGAGCTGAAAGATGCCGAGCTGGTGCTGGGTACCCCCGGCGACTCGCTCGTTATTCACAAAGTCAGCGGTACGCTTTCCACGGCTACCAACCGGCTTGTGGCGACGGGTGGGCAGGTGGCCTGGACTATCAAGGGCAACCCCGTGACGGCCGACCTCAAGGGCTTCGACTTCGACGTAACCAAGCCCGAGTTTACGGCGCAGCCCGTGACGCTGACGTATCCGTTTCTGCTCGAAGCGCCGGTGCAGGGTGCCCTCAGCTGCAAAAGCCAGCGCCGCAAGGCCGGGGCCGACGACAATGGCTACCCGCGCTTTATCTCGCTGACCAACGACGTGCGCGTGAAAAACCTCGGGCCGGGCATCACCTACGTGGGTGGCCTCTCGATGGCCGGCAGCCGGGTGCTGTCGGCGGCGCTCGACGGCTCGGCTTCGCACCTGGCCGTGACGCAGGAGGGCAAGGTGCGCTTTCGGGCCACCTCGACCAGCTACATCCTGGCCGACTCGTCCATTACGGCCACGCGGGCGGCGGTGGCGCTTTACCAGAACACGGGCGACTCCATCACCCACCCTGGCGTGGAAATGAAGTACCTCAAGGGCAAGCAGCAGCTCAAGCTGCTCTATGAGAAGGGCACGTTCCGCACCACGCCGTATTCCGACTCGTACCACCAGGTGGATATTCGGGCGCAGATGCTGGTCTGGAACCTGCGCGAACCCAAGATGGACTTCAGCATCATTACCTCGCCCACGCAGGTAGCGGCCGATTTTGAGAGCAAGAGTTTCTTTTCCAATACGCGCTACCAGCGGCTCAAGAGCATCAATCAGCTGCATCCGTTGCAGTTGCTGCTGGGCTACAGCATCGAGCACGGGCACGGCTCGGTGCTGAACGTGCGCGACGTAGCCGAGGCCAGCCACATCAAGGAATCCGACCTGCGCTCGACTGTGACGGGCCTGGCCCGCGACGGCTACGTGGAGGTGCGCCCCGCCACCGGCGAAGTGGTGCTGCTGCCCAAGGCCCGGCTCTACGTGGGCGCGGCCCGTGGCAAACGCGACTACGATAACATCGACATCAAGTCCTTGACCGGCTCGGGGCGCTCGGCTACGCTCAACCTGAACTCCAACCAGCTCGTTTTGCACGGGGTAAAGCAGTTCAATTTCACTGACGACTCGGCTGCCGTAGCCGTGATTGTGCAGCCCGATAGCGGCACGGTGCGCCTGCAAAAAAACCGGAACATGTCGTTTGGGGGGCGCGTCAAAACGTCGCAATACAGCTTCAAGGGGCACGACTACCAGTTCGACTACAACGGCTACTACATCGAGATGCCGCACATCGACTCGCTGACACTGCGCACGAAAAACAAGAAAAAGGACAGCAAAACGGCCAGCAAAGAGAGCCGGCCCTCCGACTTCCAGCTCACCAGCAAGGGCACCACGCAAAGCGGCCGCCTCTACCTCAACGACCCGCTCAACCGCTCGGGGCGCAAGAAAATGGCCAAGTACCCGTCGTTTAGCTCTACCTCGGGCTCGGCTATCTACTTTGGCAAGCCCGATGTGCTGGGCGGGGCCTACGACTCGACCACGTACTTCGACGTGCCGCCCTTTAAGCTCGACTCGATGGGCGGCAGCAAGGCGCAGGCCAGCTTTGTGGGGGTGTTTCACAGCAAGGCGCTGCCGCCCATTAAAACGGCCCTCACGTCGCAGGCCGATGGCACCATGGGCTTTGTGCACACCGTGCCGCCCGAGGGCTATGCGCTTTATGGCAAGAAGGGCAAGCTCTCGGGCGGGGCCAAGGTGCAGCTCAATGGCGGCGGACTGCAAAGCAACGGCACCGTGACGTACCAGGGCGCTACCCTGCAAAGCGACAAGTTTGTGCTCTATGGCGACTCGCTCACGGGCGTGGGCAAAACCGGCGCCATTGCGGCCGGCACCAACACGCCCAAGGTGGTGCTGCCCCCCGGCTACCTCATCAACTGGGTGGCTAGCACCGACTCGCTGCACCTGCAAAGCCCCGCCGATGGCACCGCCATCAAGATGTACGCCGACCACACCTTCAAGGGCTCACTGCTGCTCACGCCCACCAAGCTCGGTGGTGAAGGCCGCCTCGATGGCCCGCAGAGCTACGTGCGCTCCGACGACCTCACCTTTAAGAACGACTCGTACAGTGGCCGCAAGGGGCTGATGAGCGTGAAGTCGGCCCAGGCCGGGAAGGCGGCCCTCACCGCGCCCGACGTCGACTTTACCTACGACCTCAAAAACGGCAACGCCACCTTTAAGCGCGACCGCGCCAGCACGGCCCGCATCGAACTGCCCTACAGCGGGTTTCAAACGTCGCTGGGCGCGGGCAGTTGGGACTTCAAGAAGAAGCGCGTGGAGCTACGCGCCAGCGGGGCCGACTCGGCGCACGCCGTATTTGCCTCGACCGTGGCCGAGCAGAACGGGTTGAAATTCCAGGCGGCGGCGGCTACCTACGACCTTACCAAGTACCAGCTGGTGGCCAAGGGCGTGCCCCACATTGCGGTGGCCGATGCCTGGGTGGTGCCCGACTCGGGGCGCGTGGTGGTGGCCGGTGGCGGCAAGCTGCGCGAGCTGCACCGCGCCAAGCTGCTGCTCGACTCGCTCAGCCGGTTCCACAAGCTCATCGATGGCAACATTACGGTGACGTCGCGCACGTCCTTCGGTGGCGATGCCAAGTACATGACCCTCTCGCCGAAGGGCGACTCGGTGGCCCTGAAATTCAATAACTTCAAGGCCGACTCGGCCTCGATACTGGCCCCGGCCAGCCGGGGCTTGTTCCGGCGCAAGGCCGTGGAGGCTCCTACGGGCCTGGCTACCGTGGCCACGGCCGTGACGGAGCACGCCGAGAAGTTTCAGCTGGCGCCGCACATCGTTTTTGAGGGCGGCATTGGCCTCAGCTCGAAGCGGCGCGGGCTGATATCGGATGGGCGGGCGCAGCTGCAGTTTGGCAAGAAGCCCGGCCCGCCCACGGCCGCCTGGTTTGCGGTGCGCGACAGCATCGACCCCAAAAAAGTGTACTTGGATTTGCGCCATATCAAGTCGGACGACGACGTGCCGCTGCAGGTGGGCTTGTTCGTGTCGGATGCCGATAACAAGCTCTATCCGCTCTACGGCGGGCCGAAGCAGGGCGACGCCGACGTGCCGTTCTTCAACGCGGCGGGCACGCTGCACTACAACAGTGCGGCCGGCGACTACATTATCAGCAGCCAGGACAACCCCACGGAGGCCACCAAAAACGAGGGCACCACGCTCACCTACCACGAAGGCCCGCAAACGCTGGACTTTCAGGGGCCGCTCAATTTTATCAACAACTCGAAAAGCTACCACATTGCGGCGGCCGGCGTGGGCCGCGCCAACCCCGACAGTGCCCGCTACCAGGTGCAGGCGCTGCTGGGCATTGATGCGGTAATGCCCGGCAAAGCCACCGACGTGCTGGCCTCTACCTTCGCGGCGGCCACTAAAAATGCCCCCGAGGGCCTCACCGGCACCCCCGAGCAGCTGGCCAACATCGGGCAGGTGGGCGGCACGCCGGCCGCCACCGCGTTTGGCAACCGGCGGGGGGGCATGGCGGCCCCGGCGCTGGCTTCGCTCTCGCCCAAGCTGCAGCACACCCTCACGCTGGGCAACGTAAACCTGCGCTGGAATGCGGTGCACAAAGCCTGGTATTCGGTAGGGAAAATAGCGGTGTCGGGCGTGGGCAAGCAGGGCCTGAACGCGCTGCTGGATGGCTACGTGGAGATAAAGCACGAAAACTCGACCGATGTAGTGGAGGTGTACCTCGAAGCCGACGCGGCCACCTGGGTCTATTTCCGCTACGCCAACAACGTGCTGATAACTAAGTCGTCGAGCGACACCTACGACGGTGAAATCAGCAACAAGCAGAAGGGTGCTGCCGAAACGGCCACGGCCTACGGCGTTTTCCTGGGCGAGTACGAAGATGCCGACCGCTTCCGCTCAAACTTCCAGAAGCTGTACCTGGGCAAGTCGGGCAAACTGGCCCCGCGCCCCGCTGCCCCCGCCCCAGCGGTGGAAGTAGAAACCAGGAAGAAGAAAAAAGGCAAGGAAGCCGCCACTACCGACGAGCCCGGCACCGAGCCGGCCCCCGAGCCCAGCAAGAAAAAGAAGAAAGCCAAGGACAACGACCCCTTCGGCGACGGCGTGATAGACGCGCCGCCCACTGAGGAGCCCGTGAAGCAAACTAAAAAGGAGGCGAAAGCTGCGGCTAAAGAAGCCGCCAAGGAACCGGCTATTGTACCTGCGCCCGTTGCCGCGCCGGTTACTAGGCCTGCACCCGCTGTACCCGCTACCACGCCTGCGCCGGTTGCTGTGCCCACTACTACGCCTGCGCCCGTTGCTGCGCCTGTCACTACACCTACGCCGGTTACTACGCCCGTTACCGAGCCCGCCGTCGCGCCCGTTACCGCACCTGCCACCGAGCCCGCCGCCACCGACGAGCCGGTTAAGGAAACCAAAAAGGAAAAGGCCAAAGAAGCCGAGCCCGACCCCAACGCCGAGCCCGGCACCGAGCCGGATAAGAAGTCGAAGAAGAAAAAGAAGACTGAGGACGACCCGTTTGGTAACTAAGCCTTAAGCAAAGCAAAAAGAACGTCATGCTGAGCTTGTCGAAGCATCTCGCTCGCATGTTGGCCTATTGTTCAACGACGCGAGCGAGATGCTTCAACAAGCTCAGCATGACGTTCTTTTTGCTCAAGTAGTAACCATATAACGCCCGTACTTTTGCCCCCATGCTCTACATCCTGCTGGCCCTGGCCGCCGCCTACCTGCTGGGCTCCATCCCCACGGCCTTGTGGGTGGGCCGCTGGTTTTGCAACGTCCCCGACATTCGGGAGCACGGCTCCGGCAACGCCGGGGCCACCAATACCTTCCGCGTCATCGGCAAGAAAGCGGGCTCGTTTGTGCTGCTGTTCGATGCCTTCAAGGGCTTCGTAGCGGCGTATTTCCTGCCCAACTGGCTGCTAAGCCAGGGGGCCATCAGCCCCGACAACCTGTTTTATTTCCGGCTGGCGTGCGGGGTGCTGGCGGTGGTGGGGCACATTTACCCGGTGCTGGCGCAGTTTCGGGGCGGCAAGGGCGTGGCTACCATCCTGGGCATGATGCTGGCCATTGCCCCGGCCACGGTGGGCGTGGCGCTGCTGGTGTTTATGGCGGTGCTGGCTACCACCCGCTACGTGTCGCTGAGCAGCATGAGTGCGGGGGTGGTGTTCGCGCTGTTGCAGCTGTTGCCGCAGTTTCGGCCGGTGAACTCATTTCAGGTGTGGTTCGGGTTCGTGCTGGCGGCCATGCTCGTTTATACCCACCGGGCCAACATCGGGCGGCTGCGAGCGGGCACCGAGAGCCGCGTGCCGCTGTGGGGGCGGCGGTGAGTTCACTCTGAGGCATGTAGTAGGTGGCGAGCTGATTCTTTTGGTACCCGCAGGTAATGAGTAATCAGGGGTGTGCCAGCCCACTGCAAGGCTAAAGAGCTGTGTGTGAGTTGCCGGATAATAAACTCCTGTAGCTGGCCGCTGGGAGTGCGGTAAACACGCGGAGCTAGCAACACTGTGAGGCGTTGGCCTGCAGTAGCCTGAAGTTGAATGCGTAAGGGAATATAATCGGTTCGGCAGTTGAAGTCACAAGCGATAATAAGAGAGTCTGCCAGAGCGAGTGCAGTAGGGCGCGCTTGCCGGATGTGGCCTATCGAATCCGCGTACAGCTTGGCAGTGGGGTGCAGCCTGTTTTCTACAATGGCGTAAGCAATCGGCAGCCGGGTAAGCGCATCAAGCACAGTTATATCAAGGCTGTCACTTGCCGCACCGGCCCGCTTTGCTACACCTGCGAATGTGCTTGGTGGCTGCTCCCACTGGCTGTAGCGCAATACCAAGCGGTTGCCTTTGCGAGTATAAGTACCCCGTTCCAGTGAAGTGTCAGCAGGTGGGATGCAACCTCTGACAATCTCGATAAACCGGCCGTTATCGAACCAGAATAATGCCAGGCCCAAGCGTAGCCTTCCTTTCGGCGGTTCCAGCCTGTAAGCTCCCCGCAACTGCTGCCCCCGGCCGCTGCCGATACTGAGGAAACCGCAGAGCAGGGCGAGGTATGTTGTTTTCATTGCAGCAGGGTATAGATGGAAGTGGCCAAGAGGGAATTGATTAGGGCTGTTTACGGCAGTAACCGTCGGCACCAAGAGCCAGGTGCCACTGCGGGGGCGGCGGTAGGGGTAGCAGAGAGTTACTTCGCTACTTTCTTGTACTGGGCCAAATAATACTGAGTCTGTTGCGGCGTGGCTGCTCGGTATGTCGAGTATCTGGTCTGTAAAAGCAGGGAATGGTTGGTGGGATGCTTGATGAGAAACGAGTAGCGGGTATTGCCCGCAATATGGTGGTTGGAAAGTGCTCGAAGCTTCACTAAAAATTGGCGGCTCTTCGCAATGTCTGCTTCAATAAACTTCGTCTCATAACCAATAAGACTTATGGAGAGCTTGCCATCGGGTGGCAACTGATTAGGTAACTGTGCCAAGCCATGGCCATCGGTAGATGCGCCAATAGTAGGCAGTGTTTCACTCCTGACGGTAACGCCAAATAACGGTTCGCCGGTGACTGCATCCAGCACACGAACTGTTGGGCCACTAGCACTGTCTACCCGAAAGCTTGAGTCAAGGGTGACATCAGGAACGGGTAACTGCCAATCATTAAAACGCAGAAATAGACTGTCGCCTTTTACGCGATAAGTACCATCGCCATAATATGGACTCATATCGCCAGCACCGTAATGCAGAAAATAGCCATTAGTGAAGTGAAAGAATTCACTGCATTCTGGAGTATTAGCGAGCACAAACCCGCCCCGCAGCTGCTGCGCCCCGGCGCGGCTGCTGTCTAGGCCGGCAGCCAGCAGGAGGAGATAGAAGGCTTTCATAGCGGTAAAGTAAGTACCAGCCGCGTTAGCGCAGGAGGCCGCCGCTGTGGTCACAGGAGTAATAATTTAGTGGCCGAGGCTGTAGTTTATTACAAGTTTGTAATAAATTCCGACGTAATAAATATATTTGTTACAATCAAAATTATTACACATGTGTAATAATTTTGATTTCCCTGCCTCATTTTATTTCACCCCATGGCTAAGAATTATTTATCGCCCGACGACAGCCGCCGGGTTTTTGCCCTCACGCAGCAGCGACTGGCCGAGTGGCTGGGGGTTTCTACCTCCGCTGTGGCGCTGCTGGAAACCAACCGCCGGGGCTTGCCGGGAGGCGTGGCAGCCAGCATCCAGCTCGTGCGGCTGGCGCTGGCGCGGCGGGGCGAAGTGCCCAGCCCGCCTGGCGAGGGGCCGCCCGCCGTGCCTGGCCCGCCCCCGCTGCCCCTGCCGTCCCCCAATGCCGAGCCGCTACGTCGCCGGCTCGATGAGTGCCGACACCGGGCCACCAACCTGCGCTACGAACTAGCGCAGCTGCAAGCGCGGGCGGCCTGCCACCAAGCCCGGCTCGTGGCCCTGCCCGCCCTGCGGGCCTACGCCGGCCCGGTGCCCCACCCGGCCCAGGAAAAATCGTGGCTCGACTTATTTGAGTCCGAAGCGCTTGCTGCTCTGTGCGACGACTGCGGTGCCGGCCCCCAGGCGCTGCTGGCGGCCCGGCTGGCCGGCCTGGAGCGCGAGGCCGAGCTACTGGAGGCACTCTTGGCCGCGCCGCCTGTGCTGGCCCCCGCCCAGGGGGCGGCGTAGCCTGGGGCTGGCAGGGCGCTTTTGGGGCTACACCAGGCCCTGCCGGGCGGCCAGCTTAATGAGCGTGGCCGTATTGGTGGCCTCGAACTTGACGAGCAGGTTGCGGCGGTGGGTTTCGATGGTGAGAGGGCTGATGCAGAGCCGCTCGGCAATGGACTGGCTGGTGAAACCATCGGCAATGAGGGTCAGAATCTCTTTTTCGCGCCGGGTCAGCAGCAGCGTATCGGGTACGGTATGGGCCTGCACCAGCAAGTCCTGAATTTCATCGCTGAAAAACTTCTTGCCGGCCTGCACCCGGCGCAGGGCGCTGGCCAGCTCCTCGGGCAGCGCATTTTTGAGCACGTAGCCAGCCGCCCCGGCTTGCAGCATGCGGGTGAGGTAGCTGCGCTCCTTAAAGGTGGTGAGCGCTACCACGCGCAGGCCCGGCTGCTCGGCCAGGAGTTGGCGGCACACGTCGATGCCGTTGCCGTCGGGCAGGTTGATGTCGAGCAGCACAATGTGGGGGCGCGTGGCGCGGGCTACTACCAGGGCCTCGGCAGCGGTGCTGGCGCTGCCCACCACCTCCACGTAGGCGAGGGGTTGCAGCAGCACGCGCAAGCCTTCGAGCACCATGCGGTGGTCATCGACGAGCAAAACCCGGATGGGGGAGGAGGCAAGCAAGCTAAGCATGAGGAAGCGGAAAATCGATGGTAGCGGTGGTGCCCTGTCCCGGCTGCGACTGCCACTCCAGGGTGCCGTGTAGGTAGTCGACGCGGGCCTGAATATTGCGCAGCCCCATGCCGGGGCGGGCCGTAGCCAGCGAGAACCCGACGCCGTTGTCTTCTGCCACTACCTGCACCTGGGCGCCATCGCGCATTAGCTGCACCAGTATCTGGCGGGCCTCGGCGTGCTTGAGGGCATTGTGGAGCAGCTCCTGCACCAGCCGATACACCACTACCTCGGTGCGCTCGGGCAGGCGCTCAGCCAGGCCGTAAGTCTGGAAGCGCACCTGCAGCTGCTCCTGGTGGCTGAAGGCGTCGCACAAGTCCTGCAAGGCGGGCACCAGGCCAAACTGCGTCAGCGCCCCCGGCATCATGTCGTGCGCCACGCGGCGCAACTCGCCGATGGCGGCATCGAGGTGCAAGAGTGCGTGCGCGAATACCTGCTCATCGGCCTGCGGCAGGGCCAGGGTACTGCGCAGCGTGCCGAGGTAGTATTTCACGGCCGAGAGCATGCCGCCCAGGCTGTCGTGCAAGTCGTGGGCAATGCGGCTGCGCTCGGCATCCTGGGCGTGCAGCATGGCCTCGATGGCCGCCTGCCGCCGCGCCTGCTCCAGCTCGCGCTGCGTGCGCAGCTGCGTATGGGCGGCCAGCTTCTGGCGGGTGCGCAGCACGAAATAAGCCAGCCCAAGCAGGCCCACGAGCACGCCGGCCAGCGCCAGCGCGGCGTAGCTCAGCCAGGTTCGGTGCTGCAAGGCCAGCTGCTGCACCTGGTGCTGGGCGTGCAAGGCTCGAATCTGCTGCTGCTGCTCGCGGGTGCGGTATTGCGCTTCGAGCTTGAGCACGGCCCGCTTGGTTTCTTCGCCGCCCAGCGTGTCGCGCAGGGTTTGCAGCTGCTGGAAGTAAGCCAGGGCGGCGGGAGCGTGGTGCGGGCCCTGGCTTTCCTCCAGCCGGGCCAGCTCTTCGAGCAGCTCGGCCTCCAGCAGGCGGCTGTGGGTGCGGCGGGCCAGCGCCAGCGCGTGCCGGAGCTGGCCCCCCGCGCCCGGCCCGTCGCCCAGGGCCTGCGAGGTGCGGGCCAGGGCTAGGTACAGCTCTGCTACGCGGCCCAGCTTGCCGGCTTGTTCCAGCAGGTGCCGGGCCCGCTCAAAGTGCTGGCGCGCTTGCGCAAAGCGGCCTTCCTCAAAAAAATAAATGCCGCAGGCCCGCTCGTAGTTGGCCACGTAGGAAGCCGCGTGCGGCTGGGCCAGCAAGGGCCGGGCCTGTTGCAAATAGCGCCAGGCCTCGGGCCGGCGGCCCAGTTCAATGAGCCGCACCGCCAGGCTCACGTAGGGGAATATCAACTGCTCGGGCCGGCGCAGGGCCTGCCGGCGCAGGGCCAGGCTGCGGGCCAGGTAGTCGAGCTGCCGGGCCGTTTCGCCCAGCTCGGCAAAGCAGCTGGCCTGGTTGCTGTACATAAGCACCAGGCCGTCGTAGTTGCGGGCGGCCAGGGCAAGCTCAATGGCCTGCTGGCACGAGGCAATGCTGCCGGGCAGGTCGCCGAGCGCGTGCTGGGCCACACTCCGGGCATTGAGGGTCATGCTCAGGCCGCTGCGCAGCCGCCCGGTAGGCTGGCGGCGCAGCGGCGCTGCCAGCTCCTGCTCGGCCCGTTGGTAGAGGCGCAGGGCGGCGGCGGGCTCCCCCCGGTTGTCGAGGAGCTTGCCCAGCAGCAGGTACGCGGCGGCCGTGCCCTCGGCAAAGTGGTTGCGCCGGCTCGCAGCCAGGGCCGGGCGAATGCGGCGGCCTGCCTCGGCGGTATCGGTTTGCACCAAGTACTGCGCCTGCTGCAGGGTGCGCCAGAGGGCGGCGGTATCGGCGGCGGCGGGCGGCAGGCTTTGGGCGGCGGCCGGGCCGGGGGCCAGCAGCAGCCCGGCCCAGATTAAGTGCAGTAAAAAAGCGGGTAGATGCAGGGTTTTCACAGGTTGCGGCCCTGAAAGTACCACCCGAAAGCTATGGCTGTACGCCAGTCTCAAAAAATACTGGTAAACCAGTAGAAAGGAAACCCTGGTTTTTGGGGATTGCCGACGGCTAGCCTTGAGGGGGAGCTTTGTAGGTAGCGCAGCAGCCTGGAAATAGCCCGCCCGGCTCTTACCGCTGCCTCTGCCGCCGCCTGCTTGCCCATCAGGTGCTTACGCTAGTTGTTTTCCTTTTACCCATTTTCTGCTATGAGAACTTGTTTACCCGCCACTACCAGTAGCCCGCGCCTGCTTCGGCTAGCGGCGTGGCTGCTGCCGCTGCTGGCCCTGGCCGCCACCCGCCCGGCCCTGGCCCAGTACACGCCCGTCGCCGTGAGCGGCTTCAACGCCGACGTGGTAGCCGACGGCACCGGCGCGGCCAACACCGTAACCACTGCGACCTACGACAACGCCAGCTCCAACAATACGCTCATGGTGCTGGGCTACAACAACGGCAGCGCCACGGCCACGGCCGGCCTGCCGGTCAATGGCCGGCTCAACAGCTCCAGCGTAGCGGGCCTGGCCTACCAGCTGGCACCCTACAGCGGCAACAACTCGCTGCGCATGCAAAGCACCGGCGCTTACCCGGCCCTGGTGCTGAGTACGCCCGTGGCCGCCAGCAAAATCTACCTGGCCGCTTCCGGCGGCGACGGCGGCAGCGCCATGACCGTGACGGTAACGTTCGACGACAACACCACCCAGGCATTCACCGGCGTGGCGGTGGCCGACTGGTACGACTACAGCAGCAGCACCACCTACCTGGTGGCGGGCCTAGGCCGGGTAGGCCGCAGCAGCAACACCCTCCAGTACCCCAGCAATAACAACCCCCGCATCTACGAGCTGGCCCTGGCGATATCCGCTGCCAACCAGAGCAAGAAAGTGGTGAGCCTAACCTGCAACAAAACCAACTCGAACGGGACCATAAACGTGACGGCCGTGTCGGTGGCCCGCACCTGCACCACCAACTCCTACACGCGCTTATACGTGAACGCGGCCAACGCCACGCCCGGCACCGGCGGCACCTGGGCCACGGCCCTCACCAGCCTGGCCGACGCCCTGGAGCAGGCCCGCACGTGCAGCAACGTGAGCGAGATATGGGTGGCCAAAGGCACCTACCTGCCCGCCTATAACCCCGCCCAGCTTACCACGGCCACCGACCGCAACAACACCTTCTACCTCAAAGACGGCCTGAAGGTGTACGGCGGCTTCGCGGGCACCGAAACGGCGACTACCCAGCGCACGGCCGGCAACGTGACGGTACTCAGCGGCGACTACAGCAATGACGATGCCGTGAGCGGCAGCGGCAGCACCCTTAGCCTCAGCAATAACGCGGAGAACGCCTACCATGTGCTGCTGGCCGTGGGGGCGGGCAGCACCACCCTGCTCGACGGCCTGAGTGTGCGCGGCGGCAACGCTAACGGCACCGACGGGCTGACCGTCGGCGCGCAGAGCATTCCGCGCTACGACGGGGGCGGCCTCTACCAGCTCAACTCGACCCTGGCCCTCACCAACTGCACGTTCAGCACCAACAGCGCCAGCACTTACGGGGGGGGCATGTACAGCCAGAATGCGGCGGGCGCCACCACCGCGCCGGTCCTGACGGGCTGCACGTTCAGCAACAACGTCGGCGGCAGCTCGGGCACGGGCGGGCGGGGCGCGGGCTTCTACGCCTACAGTTCGGCCCCGACGCTGACCAGCTGCACCTTCAGCGGCAATGCCAGCCTTAATTATGCCGGCCCCAGCTACGGCGGGGGCCTAGCCAGCACTAATTCCTCGCCCACGCTCAACGGCTGCACCTTCAGCGGCAACTACAGCAGCTACGGCGGGGGCATGTACTGCAGCGACTACGGCGCGCCCAAGCTCACGGGCTGCACCTTTACCAGCAACCGCGCCCCACTGGGCGGCGGCGGGCTGGCCACCGACATCACCTCGCCTACGCTGACCACCTGCACCTTCACCGGCAACACCACAACTACAGCGGGCGGCGGGCTGTTTGCCACGGCTGGCGCAGCGCCCACCCTCACGGGCTGCCTGTTCAACGCCAACACGGCCAGCGGCAATGGAACCGGCGGGGCGCTTTACTGCGAAGCCTCGGCGGCCCCGGCGCTCAGCGGCTGCACCCTGAGCAGCAATACGGCGGGCGACGGCGGCGGGCTCTACAACCTGAACGCCTCGCCCACCCTCACTAACTGCGTATTCTATAAAAACGAGGCTTCCGCTGCCCAATACAGCAGCCGGGGCAGCAATGGTGGGGCCATGTACAGCGGGGGGAATGCTGCGCCCAAGCTCAGCTTCTGCACGCTGTATGGCAACCAGGCCAGCTACGGCGGCACGGGCAGCACGGGCGGCGGGCTCTACTACGACGCTGGCGCGGGCGGCACCGTAGCCAACAGCATTTTATGGCAGAACACGGGCGGCCCTACCAACCGCCAGGAAATCTACAAGCTGGATGCCACCAACGCCCTGACCGTGAGCTACAGCCTAGTGCGCGACTACTCGGCGGCGGGCACTACCAATGTGAGCGGCAGCAACATCGGCACCGCCGACCCGCTCTTTGTGGATGCCGATGACACCGACCTCACGCGCAACGGCCTCACGCTGCGCACCGGCAGCCCGGCCATCAGCGCCGCCAACCCCAGCGCCACTACGCCCACCACCGACCTGCTGGGCCGCACCCGCACCGGCCGCTTCGACCAGGGCGCTTACAAATTCGTGGAGCCCTGCACCACCAATGCCTTCACGCGCTTATACGTGAACGCGGCCAACGCCACGCCCGGCACCGGCGGCACCTGGGCTACGGCCCTCACCAGCCTGGCCGAGGCCGCCTACCAGACCCGCTACTGCACCAACGTGAGCGAGGTATGGGTGGCAGCCGGCACCTACCTGCCGGGCCGCGACCCCGCCTACCCGGCCGCTACGCCCGTAGCCGGCGACCGCAACAACTCGTTCTACTTCCGCGAAGGCCTCAAGCTCTACGGCGGCTTCGTAGGCACCGAAACGGCCCTGAGCCAGCGCCCGGCCAGTAGCTCCACCATCCTTAGCGGCGACTACGCCGGCAACGACGCGGTAAGCGGCAGCGGCAATACCCTCAGCATTGCGGGCAACGCGGAGAATGCCTACCACGTGCTGCTGACCATGGGCGCAGGCACGGCAGGAGTTGCTACCGTGCTCGACGGCCTGGCGGTGCGCGGCGGCAACGCTAACAGCACCGATACCGAAACCCGGCGCGTAGACGGGGAGCAGATTTACCAACCAATTCGGGGCGGCGGCCTCTACAACGATGGCGCGTCGCTGGTGCTTACCAACTGTGCTTTCAGCGGGAATGACGCCGGCGATGGGGGAGGAGGGCTCTATAACTACTCGAATATCCAGCACTCGCTGGCGCTCACCAACTGCACCTTTACCACCAACCGGGCCACCAACATGGGCGGCGGCATGGAAGTAGACGAAGGACCTACGCTGACGCTCACCAACTGCACCATTGGGGGCAACTACGCGGGCTATGCAGGCGGGGGGATGTACAGCCTGGCGGTTTCCCAGAATTTTGTCGGCTGCACCGTGGGCAACAACGCTACCAGCACCAGCCTGAGTGGGGCCAGCGGCGGGGGCATCTATGCCATATTTGGCCCCGTCACCATGACGGGCTGCGCCTTCAACAACAACCACAGCGTCAACGGCAGTGGCTTATACAGCGGGTACAGCGCCACGCTGCTCAACACCACCTTCAAGGCCAACACCGGCACCGGCAATGGCGGGGGAATGTATGCCGACAACAACGACCCCTCTACGCTGACCAACTGCGTACTTAGCGGCAACACCGCGGCCACCGGGGGAGGGCTGTATGATGGAAGCAGCAACCGGGCAACGAACCTCATCAACTGCACCCTGTATGGCAACGCGGCCAGTGGCAGCGGCGGCGGCGTGTACGGCAGCAGCGCTATTCTGAACTGCATCCTGTGGAATAATACCAGCGGCACTGCCGGCCATGAGGAAGTTGCCGGCCAGGGCTCGGCCACGCCGCAATACTCCCGCATCCAGGCCGCCGGGGTGGCCGACCCTATTTTCGTGAACACCGCCGACCCCGATGGAGCCGACGACATCCTGGGCACCGCCGACGACGGCCTGATGCTGCGCACCAACAGCCCCGCCGTGAATGCCTCGAACGCTAGCACCACGGCGCCCACCACCGACGTAACCGGCCACGCCCGCAGCGGCGTCTTCGACCAGGGTGCTTACGAGGCCACGGCCGCCCCGCTGCCCGTGGAGCTGCTCGCCTTCACGGCCGAGGCCCAGCCTACGGCGGCGCTGCTGCGCTGGACTACTGCCTCGGAGCACAACAGCGCCTACTTCGCCGTGGAGCGCAGCCTCGACGGGCTCGCGTTCCGAGAGCTAACCCAGGTGGCGGCCCAGGGCCAGAGCCTGCAAATGCACGCCTACACCTACCGCGATGCCGGCCTGCCCGCGCTGCTTGCCCACGGCCCGGTGTACTACCGCCTGCGGCAGGTAGACCAGGACGGCACCCGCGCCTACTCGCCCGTGCGCACGCTGGCGGCGGGCCTGCCCACGGCTACCCTGGCTATGCAAGCTGCTCCGAACCCACTGCCCGATGGCGCGGCGCTGCAGCTGGTAGTGCAAGCGGCTGCTGGCCCGGCCACGCTCACCGTCTACGACGCGCTGGGTCGCGTGTGCCTCGTGCAGGAAGTAGCGCTGACTGGCGCGGATACTCTGCGGCTGGCGGCGGCCGGCCAGTGGCCGGCTGGCGTGTACGTGGTGCGCCTGGTGCAGGGCACCCAGCAGCAAGTGGTGCGCCTGCTGCGCCCCTGAGCTACGCCCGCCAGTAGCAAAACGCCCTATCCGGCAGTGCGCGGCGAAGCGGCCGGGCACTGCCGGATAGGGCGTTTTAGTGCGGCCAGCATGTCGCCGCCTGGCGGCTGACTCCTGCTGCTACGCAGGGCCTTTGGTTAAGCGGCGTTGCTGGCCCGGCTACGCGGGCTGGGCAATGCGCCATCCCCGCAGTAACAGCCAGCCCATAAAAAGCAGCTCGCCGAAGTACGTGCAGGTGATTACCTGCATATTGAGGCTGGGAAAGAGAAAGGGCCGCAACGCACTGGTGAGGTAGCCTGCCCCAGCCAACAGCAGCAGCGCCCCCAGCCAAGTGGGCACGTAGGGGGCCCGCAGCACCAGGTAGCCGAGCAGCCCCAGGTGCAAACTGAAAAAGAAGATGCCGAAGTGGAAGTAGTAGCGAAACGTGGTCAGGTACAGCAATACCTGGCCTGGCACCTGCGCGGCAGCCACGCCCATAGTGCCCGCCGGCTCGGTGAGGAGGCGAAACACGCTTACCAGGTTGAGCAGGGCCACCAGCCCAATGATGGCGAAAACGAGCCGCAGCCAGGCGGCCAGCAAAGCCAGGTGCGCCTGCACGGGGGCCAGCAGCACATAAAACGCCCATGCCAGCACCACATCGCCCAGGAAGGTGACCAGATACGCCCCGATGGTAGCCACCAGCAGCCCCGGCTGGGCCAGCAGGTGCCGCACGGTTTCGGTGCCGTTGCCGGGCACCAGGAACTTGGGGTAGGCGTATAGCTCGGCGAAAGGCGCCAGCAGCACCAGCAGCAGCAGCATGAGCCCGCCCACCAGCGCGGCCGTCTGTAGCGAGGTAGTGGGGGGCAGATTCATCGGCTCGAAGGAGGGTTTTAAGTAGGTCGGATGAATTAGTTTGATTTAAGCGAACGTCATGCTGAACGCAGTGAAGCATCTTGGTCGCTTCAGCCGTGCCGTTCAATGAAGCGACCAAGATGCTTCACTGCGTTCAGCATGACGTTCTTCGATTGTTAAACTAATTTCTCTGACCTACTTAGTAGAAATTACTTTTGCAATTCCTCGTACAGCTTGGTCAGGTCAATGGGCTCATCTTTCACGGTCAGCGTGCTCCCGATGGCCGCGAGTAAGACCTGGGCCTGGGCCACCTCGGTGGGCTTCGTGATGGGGCAGTTCAGCACCAGCGCCTGGTTGAAGCAGATGGTAACCAAGTACAGCTGCTGCTGCACCTGGTGCTTGTCCCGGCGGGGGCATTTATATTCCCAGGAAAGAAAAAGGTGGTTGCCGTAGCGCACGAAGGCCATTTTCTCGTTGGTGACCGGTATGTTCAATTCCTTTTTGAAGTAGGTGCTTTCGTGTTGCTGGTAGCTGATTAAAAACTTTTTTTGGGTTTCCTCGGGCAGGTCCGACACGTCGCCGTTGCTGCCGTAGCCGATGATGGCCGCCTGCAACACCTGGCCGTTCACGGTCAGGAAATTGGGGTGTTCGGTGGAAGGAACCACTTTGCCCACTATATCGATGGTGAACGCGTGGGCATCGCTCGTGTAGACGAGCAAGGCTCCGGTTTTGGTTTGCAGCAGGGCCGCCTTGAATTGTTCGTCCCCGGTTTGGGCGAGCAGGCGCGTGGAAAGCAGCAGCAAGAGCAGTAAGCGAAGGCAGGTCATGGCTGGCAAGCGGAGTAGAGCCGTAAAGGGCGTATTTCCTGGCTAAGGTAGTGGGCGGGGCACACTCGGCGCAGCCCCCTACTTTTGCCCCCACTCACTAATTCCTTACCGCCCCATGCCCGCTCCCGCCTACCTCACCCAGCACCAGCAGCGTTTCCTCGAAGAATTGCTCGACTGGCTCCGCATCCCCAGCGTATCGGCCGACCCCAAGTTTAGCGGCGACGTGCTGCGGGCCGCCGACTTCCTCAAGGCCCGGCTCGAAGAAGCCGGCGCTACCGGCGTGGAACTGTGCCCCACGGCCGGCTACCCCATCGTGTACGGCGAGTACCACGCCGGCGCGGGCAAGCCCACCGTACTCGTGTACGGGCACTACGACGTGCAGCCCGCCGACCCCTACGAGCTGTGGACCTCGCCGCCGTTTGAGCCGGAAATCCGCGATGGCAACATCTATGCGCGGGGGGCCTGCGACGACAAAGGCCAGGTGTACATGCACGTAAAAGCCCTGGAAATGATGCTGCGCGACGGCGGCGCGGGCGCGCCCTGCAACCTCAAGTTTATGTTTGAGGGTGAGGAAGAAGTAGGCTCCGCCAACCTGGGCCTCTTCGTGAAAGCCAACCGGGAAAAGCTGCGCGCCGACGTTATCCTCATCTCCGACACGGGCATTCTGGCCAACGACGTGCCCAGCATCGAAGTAGGTTTGCGCGGCCTCAGCTACCACGAGGTGGAAGTAACCGGCCCCAACCGCGACCTGCATTCCGGCCTCTACGGCGGGGCCGTGATGAACCCCATCAACGCCCTCTGCGACATGATAAGCAGCCTGCACGATAAGGACTACCACATTACTATCCCCGGCTTCTACGACAACGTGGCCGAGCTGAGCGCCGCCGAGCGCGCCGAGCTGGCCCAGGCCCCGTTCTTGGAAGACGAGTTCAAGCAAAGCATCGGCCTGCCCGCCGCCGTGGGCGAGGCCGGCTTCAGCACCCCCGAGCGCACCAGCATCCGGCCCACGCTCGACGTAAACGGCATCTGGGGCGGCTACACCGGCGAGGGTGCCAAAACGGTAATTGCCAGCAAGGCCTACGCCAAAATATCCATGCGCCTGGTGCCCCACCAAACCAGCGACGAGATAACGGCCCTCTTCCAGAAGCACTTCGCCAGCATTGCCCCGGCCGGCGTCACGGTGAAGGTGACGCCCCACCACGGCGGCGAGCCCGTAGTAATTCCTACCGACTCGGCCACCTACCGGGCGGCCTCGCGGGCCCTTACTACCACGTTCGGCAAAAAGCCCGTGCCCACGCGCGGCGGCGGCTCCATCCCCATCGTGGCTATGTTCAAGGCCGAGCTGGGCCTCGACTCGGTGCTGCTCGGCTTCGGCCTCGACTCCGATGCCATCCACTCGCCCAACGAGCATTTCGGGGTGTTCAATTTCCTCAAAGGCATCGAAACCATCCCCGAATTTTACCGCGAGTACGCGGCGGGGTAGGGGAGGCGCTCGCCCACAAAAAAGCCCTGGTTTTCTGAGGAAAGCCTTATCCTTACTCAGACTTTTTCAAGAGTGTGTGGACAGTTGGCCGAAAGAACGTCATGCTCATCTGGCGTTCGCTTGTCGAAGCATGACGTTCTTTCGGCCTATCCGTTTAACAATACCCGAAGGAGCGTTTATAATGTGAAGCTCTTTTTCACCTGCGTCGTGAAGCTGTTATAGCCAGGCGTCGGTATCATGGTGGCAGGCAAAGGCCGGATAGTAGGAATAGCGGGAAGCCCTAGGCTTCGGTCTACTACAATGAATTCGAAAGCCCCGGGGCCTGCCGTTTCCACATCCAACGATACGCCGGCTGGCCCCGGCGCATAGAACAGCAGTGTTGTGTACGTGCCAGCCGCAGCAGGCTCCGGCTCCTGCGAGAGCACATGGCCAGCGAGGCGCACCACGTGTGCGTTACGGGGCAACACCAGGCGCAGGCTGACTACGCCTGGGCGGCTGGGCCGCACCCGCAGGCGCAGGCGGCGCCCCGTTGGAAGGGTGCTGTCGGAAACCACCTCCACGACCGGAGCCGCCAATGCCAGGCGCGGGGCCTGCTGGTGCAACAACGGCAGCGGGCCCCCAGGGAACAGCGTGGGCAGCGGGCGAAACGTCGGTGCCGAAAAAAACTGGCGCGTCCAGGCATCTGCGTGCGGCATATTGCTCACCCAATAGGCCCGTGATGCATCATTGTCGAGCATGTACAGCAGGTGCGTTTGCTGGGGGAGGGCGGCCGTGGGGGCGCTGCGGGCGTGGCCTGCCACGAGGGCCCCCACGGCGACCAGGCCACTCAGGCCCGGCAATGCCCAATGCCCCCGCAGTCCTGAACCACTCGTGGGCCGAAGCGTGGGCAGCAGGACCGGCAGCAGCAAGCCCAGCAACAAAGCCAAAAAGACCGCACTAACCAGCACCAAGGGCCCCAACCCTGCCGCAACCAGCAAAAACGAGAGTCCAGGAGCCAGAAGCGCTACCGCTGGCAAGACCAGCAGCCACGCCAGAGGACTCGGCCCCGCAGGCGCAGTCCTGCCCGCCGGTTGGGCTCTGCGAAGCGACCACCACCAGCCCGCCGCCCCGAATAGCAGCGGAAAGCCTAGCAGAAAGCTTGACGTTGGTGCCCCCGCTTGCACGGCCGCTTGCAGCCCGGCCATCACCAGCAAGGCTCCCCCAACCAGGGAGTCGGGCCGCAGCCACCGGAGCAGGGCGGCATAATAGACTCCCCACAGGGCCGTACCCAGCGCCACCAAAGCCAGGTGGTAGGTGCGCACGTTGTAAAAGGCATGGTCGTAGAACACCTCGTAGTGCGGGTACGCGACGACGACCAGCTGCGTCAGAACCCAGGCCAGGGCCACGAGCAGCAGCAGGCCGCCGACCCAGGCCAGCGCCCCGCCTAGCACGCCCCGCAGCCGCACGCGGCCCAGCCGCCGGGCCCGCCCCACTGCCGTTGCCAGCAGCAGCCCGGCTACCAGGTTGAGCACGTAGTTCCAGCGGGCGTCGTACTGCACCAGCCACGTACCCAAGGGGTTGAAAAACGTGCGGTCGGGGGCTGGGGCTTGCACCAGGGGAATGCTAGCAAAGTGCCGTACTGCCGGCAGCATATATTCGCCGTGGTGTTGCAGGGACCCTGCATCGAGCCGGTCGGGCGTATCCACGGGGCTGTGGTAAAACGAATACCCGCCCGTAAAGGCAAAATTGAGGCCCGGCAGGCCCACGGCCCGAAAGGGCGTAAAATCGGTGTCGTTGGGCAGGTGGCGATAAATCTCGTAGTACAGCGAGGAACCGAGGGGCGCTGACACCCCCGCCTTTACAAACTCGCCGACTACCCACCCATTGCCGGGGCTGACCTCGAACAGGGAGCTGGGCCCCGCATTGCCCCGGCCTTCGAAGTTGAGCACCACGCCCACCTCCCGGCGCAGGCGGGCCGTGTCGGCAGCGTAGGCGCGGGTACCCAGCAGGCCGGCTTCCTCCCCATCGGTGAAAACCCACCGCACGTCGTGCGCCAGGGGTGGCCCCGCCCGCAGCGCCCGCAGCGTTTCCAGGGCCGCAGCCACCCCCGCACCATCGTCGCCAGCACCCGGCGTGTGGGGTTGCGAGTCGTAGTGGCTCAAAACCAGCACCGCCGGCCCGCCAGGGATGCGGCCGGGCAGCAGGGCAACTACGTTCTGCACTCGCCCCCCCAACAGGCCCCACTTGCTGTCGCCGACGGCAGTCGTGGTGTCCTGCACCTCGACGCGCAAGCCCAGGGCCCGGCAGCGTTGCACCAAGTAGTCGCGCACCCGGTCGTGGTCTGGCGTGCCCACGCTGTGGGGCCGGTGCGCGATGACGGCCACCTCCCGCAGCGCCCGTTCCGCCGAGAAGGCTGTGGCAGGCGCCGTGGCGGGCACTGGCCGGGGCGGGTTGGTCAAGTACAGGGACCAGGCCACAAACAGCACTACCCCGGCAAGAGGCAACCAGCGGGACACCCAGAAATTAGTCATGCTTAAAAGAACGGGTCAGGAGGACAGGCAAAGGAACACCGTAAGCAGCACAGTATAATTTGGTTATTGAATAATTGTTGGTACACAGTGCCGTCGCCCTCCGCGGAGCGCCTCACCCCCGGCCCCCTCTCCGAAAAGGAGAGGGGGAGCCAGTCGTCAGTAGCATGACCGGTGCCCCCTCTTCTTTTCGGAGGGGGGCAGGGGGTGAGGCACTCCGCGGAGGGCGACGGCCCAGCGTACCAGCAGTAAATAACTGCTGGTACGCTGGGCGGGGAGTAGCGCTCAGCTTTAGCTTGGCGCATCAGCGCGGAGCGGCGAATCCGGTACCGCGCCATTTGGTGCAACGGCCCCAGACGCGAGCTTCGCCGCTTCGCGCCGATGCGCCAAGCTAAAGCTGAGCGCTACTCCCCGCCCAGCGTACCAGCAGTGAGTAACTATGGTAAAACTTCCGACCAGGACTCAACCGATTTTGCTCGGCGGCTGCCAGGCGGTAAGTAAGGCCATATCGAACGGGGCTTCGACTGGCTGGGCCGGCGCACATCGCCTGGCCCTGCACTGCGCCTACAAGCCGGAGTCGCCAAAGTGCGTCGAAATAGACCGGCACGCAAGCCGCCACAACGCCCAAAACCTAGCAAAGCGCTGACCTGCCGGCCAGCGCTTTGCTAGGTTTTGGGTAAGGACAAGGTTTTCAGCGGAAAACCAAGGATTTTTTGGGTTAGGCTCAGTCTTATTTGCCCCCAAAGGCGTAGCTGAGGTTCAGCCAGAAGGTGCTGGATTTGAACTCGCCCCGGCCCAGGGCGGTAGAGGAGTTGGTTTTGAAGGTATTGGTGAAGCCGCCGTCGTAGCGCAGCCCCAGCGCGAGGCCGCTGGAAAGCTGGTAGCCTAAGCCGGCCACGTAGTCGAGCACCACCGGGTTCACGTCGCGGCTTTTGATGTCGTCGCCCGCTTCGTTTTTCGCACCCAGGGCGAAATTGACTTCGGGGCCAAGCTCAAAGAAAAGCCCGTCGGCGTGGTAGCGGGCCAGTAGCGGCACGTTGATATAGGTGATATCGCGGTTCAGGTCGTCGTTGTTGGAGGTATCGTAGTACTGGAGGGTGTAGAGCGCCTCCGGGTGGAAGGATAGCGCTTCGCCCAAATAGACATCGGCCGTCAGCCCGCCCTGGTAGGCCGAGTGGCCGACCGGCGAATACACGTTGTTGCCCAGTTGTTGGGTGCGGCCGTAGCCGAGCGTGAGGCCAATGGTGCTAGCCGGGCGTTGCGCCTGGGCCGCGCCCGCGCCTGCCAGGAGCAGGGCCAGGGTAAGGAGGTTCTTTTTCATAAAATCAGTACTGAGAAATAGCAGCAGGCTAGCTTGAGCCGCGTTTTATACCGGTTTTATGTTCGAAGAGTTGCTCCAATAACTCCCCGAATTACAACCAAACCAGCGAGCGGCCGCCTCTTGGAGTTCGCTATAATCCGGGTCGGTGTCAGAGGCCCAGGCAATAATTCCATCGGGGCGTATTAGCGCCGCACGTAAGCCTGCCTGGTCTTGCGCCCGGCCCGATACGTACTTGAGTTGGCCGCCATAGTCACTTGCCAACGCTTTGAGGGAGGCATTGCTGTCGAAGTCAAGCAGCAGCCCCTGGCCGTCGTGCAGTAGCTCGCCAAGCTTCGTGCCGTCCTCGAACTCAAAGTTGGGAGCGCTGTAGCCTGCCAGCGGGTGGCCGCCCCCGAGCGGATAGTGGGTGAGGACGCCCCACACCCGGCCGGCAAAATAGGTGGCCCCATCGCGCGTATTCAACAGGTCGCGGACAATACCTTGCAGGGCACGGGCCTGGGGGCCTGGGCTCATGAGGGTCACCTGAGCGCGTGACCAATCCAGCACCTGGGCCCCGATGGGGTGCCGCTCGGTAGTGTAGCTGTCCAGCAAGCCGGCCGGCGCTTGCCCGTGAATAATGGCGGCGAGCTTCCAACCCAGGTTCAGGGCATCGCCTATTCCCAGATTCAGCCCCTGGCCGCCTAGCGGCGCATGAATGTGCGCGGCATCGCCGGCTAGCAGGAGCCGCCCGTTGCGGTAGGTAGTGGCCTGCCGGGCCCGGTCGGTCCAGGTGGTGGCCAGGTGCAGGGCACTGATGGTAACGTCGGTGCCCGAGATGCGGCGTAGCACCTGCTGCACATGGGCCAGCGTGAGGGCCCCTTCGGCACTGTGCGCTGCTCCGCCGTCAAAATCCTGTAGTATCAGGTACCCTGGCTGCGACTGCAGGTACATGCCGGTTGCAGTCAGGTTGCGGCCGGGGAGGAGCTTCTCCGGGTCGGTAAGGTCAATCTGTGTAGAGTAGCCGGTGAATTCTGGCTCGGTGCCGACGAATTCAAAACCACCCGCCTTGCGCACTGCACTGCGGGCCCCATCGCAGCCCACGAGCCATTTGCCTTCGAAGGAGTGGTTGCCGGCCCAAATAGTCACCCCGTCTGCGGTTTGCTGAACGTCCGTAATGGCCAGCCCGCGCCTGATTCGACCCCCAGGGCTTCGGCGCGGCGGGCCAGCACCGTTTCCAGTTCTTCCATTTCAGAAATCAAGCTGGTATCGGTCGAGCCCAGCAAGCGGTAGGGCCACTGCGAGGAGTCGATATCGCCGGCATGAAATGGCATGCCGGCAAAGTGGCCGACCTGGCGGCGGCTCCCTTGCCCGGCATTCTGGTGGGGGTTCTGGAGGCGCTTATGTACCTCTAGCTCCGCTAGCAGCCCCCAGCGGTAAAGTGCTTCAATAGTGGGGGCCGAGAGGCCGCGTATCCCGAACGGAAGTTGCTTTAAGGGCGAGTGCGGGCTCTGCATCTTTTCCAGAATTAAAACGGAACAGTTGGCCAACGCCAGCTCGCAGGCCAGGAACAGCCCTACCGGGCCAGCGCCGGCAATGAGTACATCGTATACAGCCGGCTGTTGGGCGGATTGCTTGTTTTCCAGGGTAGCTTCCATGCCAGGGGTGCTTCGAATGATTGAAGCACAAAATTCCGGCAGGCGCTGGCGTCAGGCTTGTATAAACGCGACAAAATCAAGGCTCACTGCTTGTTGCCCTTGCGTGGCTTTGCGGGCGAATGCTGCGGGCGTAGTGCCGCTGTAGCGCTTGAACTCCCGGCTTAGGTGGGCTTGGTCGGTATAGCCCAGCTCCCGCGCCAAGCCAGCGAGGCTGGCGGCGGGGTAGCGCCATAAGTGGTTGCGTACCTGCTCGAAGCGCATCAGGCCCGACACGTCTTTCACCGTGTAGCCGGCCGCTTGCTTGAACTTCCTTTCCAGGGTACGAACCGTGGCATGGGCCGCTGCTGCCACCTGGCTTACTGGCAAGGTGCCGTTGGCTTGCCGCATGGCAGCCCCCGCTTTGCCTACCAGCTGGTCGCTAGTTGGCCGCAGTTGGGCATTCCAGAAGAACTGTTCTACCTCGGCCAGCGCTTCCGCTACTTTACTAGCCCGAATTAACGGCTGTAACGGGGCTTGCAGCTGCGCCAGTGGATGCTCAAAAACGCGCACGCTGTCTTTGCCCGCCGGCAAGCCGAGCAGGTCGAACACGGTCCAGGGAAAGCACCGGATACCGATGATTTCCAACTGGTTTTGGGTGTAAAAAACTGCCGGCTGATTGAGCAGCCCCACCAGAAACGGGGAGGGCAACGGTTGCAGTCCTTGCGGGGTGGAAATGCTGCAGGTGCCGCCGAACCAGAAAATAATTTCCGCATAGCCATCCGGCACTACCTCGAAACTCGCTGGCAATACATCGAAGTCCCGCCGGGTGTGCCAAAAGCACTTGATAGTGTTGCGTAGCTCTTGAAGAGGCTCGATTTCCTAGTGCTGCATAATGTAAAATAACGCCCGTTTAAAGCGATTTTCCCTGCCGGGCACAGGCGCACGTAGAGACGCATCTTTGCGTTTCAGCGTTGTTTACTTGTTCATCATCAAGTCGTTCAACGCCGAGACGCAAAGATGCGTCTCTACGTGCGCCTGTGCCCAGGGGTGAAAACAGTTCTAGGGTTGTCGGCAACTGTCGGCTTTTGGGCAAAATATAAAAAGCCAGCCGCTGGGTAGCGGCTGGCTTTTTTGCGGGCTTGGGTGAGGGTTTAGTTGCTGCCAAACAGGTACTGAGCTTGTAGCTGAAAAACGGTATTGTGAAAGTTGGTGTCGGTGGCGATGCCCGCGCTGCCCGGTCCGGCGCTATCGCGGTAGACGTGCGTAAAGTCGGCGGTGTAGCGGAAGCCCAGGCCCAGGCCCCAGCCAAACTGGTAGCCAAGCCCGGTGGCGTAGCCCAGGGCCAGTGGGGTAAGCGCACTACGGTCGGTGCTGATGGTCTCGGCATAGTTGGAGCCCGAATCGTTGAAGGTGGCAACGTACTCGCGCTGTCCCAGGGGCAGACTGAGCTGCGGCCCGATTTCAAGGTACAGGCCCCGGCCCGCCAGCCCGGTGCTTACTTTGGCTAGTAGCGGCACATCGAGGTAAGCCAGGGTGGAGCGGTAGCGACTAGTAGTAAGCACGCCCAGCGGCGAGGTAGGCGTATAATAGCGGTAGCGGTAATTATCCACAAACACCCCTTTCTGAGAATATAGCACCTCTACCTGAAGCGCCAGACGCTGGGCCAAGTGGTAGTTGCCCACTACGCCAGCGCTAAAGCTGGGCTTATAGCCCGCCGAATACTGCCCGCCATTGCCTCCATCGTACGTACTAAGGTTGCCGCCCACCTTAATGCCATAGTGAAAAGGGCCGGTTTGGGCACTGGCTGGGGAGCACGCTGCTCCCAGCAATAAAGGGAGCATAAGAAGTTTTTTCATAGCCGCAAAGTTACCGATGTAGCTCAGGTAGCAGCAAAACGGGTCCTACGTAAAAGAGCCAGCCGCTGGGTAGCGGCTGGCTCTTCTACGTAGCGTGGGCCAGGCAATTATTTGCCCCCAAACAGGTAGTGTACCTGAAACTGGAATACCCCGTTGTGGAAGTTATTGGTAGTAGCTACCCCCGAAGAACCTGCACCAAAGCCGTCCTTGTATACGTGGGAGAAGTCACCGGCATAGCGTATACCTAAGCCCAAGCCGCTGGTAATCTGATAACCCAGGCCGCCCACGTAGCCAATGCCGACCGGCACCAAGCCATCCGTGCTGGTTGTGATATCTTTCTCTGTGCCGCTGCCAGCACCAGAACCTTGCTCGCGGGTAAATTCGCGGTTAGCTACGGCGAAGCTACCCTGCGGTCCTACTTCCACGAAGAAGCCTTTACCGTCTTCGCCAATGTTATATTTCACCAGTAGCGGTACGTCGATGTACTGTAGCGTAGAGCGGTACTGGAGTTGGTTGCCAGCGCTAGTGCGGCTGTAGTCGTCGATGAAGCAGCCCTTCTGCGAGTAAAGCCCTTCGAGTTGCAGCGAGAGGTTGTCGTTGAGGCCATAGTTGACGAGCACCCCGGCCGTGAAGCCAGGCTTGTAGCCGGCGCTGTATCCAGCCTGGTTGCCCGTGTACGAGCTGAGGCTGAAGCCACCTTTTACGCCATATTTAAATGCGCCGCTCTGAGCGTGGGCTGCGCTAGTGATGCCGGCCAGCAGGGCCAGCGAAAGAAGTACTTTTTTCATGGTTAATGAAGATAAGATAAGCTCGGTCGGGGATAGAGGATAAGTAAAACCGGCCGAAAACGGGGCTTATACTTGGCGCGCAAAAGAGAGGTTACACGAGAATAGTAAATTTGATTTTGCCCGAAAGATGTACGAAGGCGCTAGCGCCAGCCGTAGATTTGGCGTTGGTTTAGTTGCCCTGTTTATGCGCCGGCTATTTAAAATTCTGCAACTTCGTCAGGCTCTTTTACTTGCCGGAGGGCTACTGTTGGGTCTGCCGGGCTGGGCGCAGGTGGGCCCGGCACCGACTGTGGCCCCGCCCGACTCAGCCAACCCAGCCAACGCAAAACCGCCATTTATTTTTGGCGCTTACGTGCAGGGAGCCATTATTGCGCGGCACACCGGCCCCATTGCGCACCTCGTCGACTCGCACCCCACGGGCCTGGAGCTGAATGTGCAGCGTCAGACTACCGGCGCAGCTCCCTGGCACGCCTGGTACAAATACCCCAAGGTGGGCCTGGCCCTAATCTACTACGACTACCGCAACCCGGTGCTGGGCCAGAGCTACGCGGCCTCGGTGTATCTGAGCAAAGCCATTTCGCGCACCCGCCGCCACGATATAAGCTTCCGGCTGGGCACCGGCTTGGCGTACTTCACCAACCCCTACGACCTCTACACCAACCGCAAAAACAACTTCATCAGCTCGGCCCTGAATGCGACGCTGCAGTTTCGCTTCGAGTACGACTTGGCCCTGACCGACCACCTGGGTCTGCTAACTGCCTTGGCCCTCAACCACTACTCCAACGGCGGCACCACCAAGCCCAACTTCGGCATCAACCTGCCCACGCTGCTCGTGGGCCTCAACTATTACCAGCAGCGGCAGGTGGCGCTGCCCCCTGGCATGGCTCCCGCCCCGGCTAGTGTAGGCCATAACTTTCTGGACATCAGCGCCAGTATCGGCAACAAGCAGCGCACCGGCGGCGACCCCGAGCACTACTGGGCCTACTCGGCCACCGTAGCAGCGGGCCGGCGCGTCAACCGCAAAAGCAACCTGCTGGTGGGCGTCGAAGGCTTCTACGACCGCTCGCTACTGGCCGTGCTGCGCGACACCTCCCGCACCCAGGACAACTTGCCCGACGTGAAAAAGGTGAGCGCCTTCGTGGGCCACGAGCTGCTGTTTGGGCGGCTGGCCTTCGTGGCCCACCTGGGCGTGTACGTGTACGAGCCTTACCAATCGAGCACCGTTTACTACGAGCGGCTAGGCCTGAAATACTTATTTACCGACCACTTTTTCGGGGCCATCGACCTGCGCGTTCACCGCTCCGCCGCCGACGTTATCGAGTGTAAGCTGGGGTTGCGGCTGGCGGGCAAGCCAGCGGGCCGCTAGCCAGGGCGGGCGGCAGCCCAAACGCTTTGGCGCAGCATTCTGAAGTTTCGGCAGCCTCTGTGGTGGCTTCGGTAACTGCGGCTGGCCTGGCCCGTCGGTGGCCCCGACCTTTCGCCTATTCTACTGCTACCGGCCATGACGACATTCCTCAAATCCATACTTTACCTGCACATTGCGGCGGGCTTCATTGGTTTTTTTGTGGCCCCGGTGGCGCTGGCCATGCGCAAGGGCGGCGTGGCGCACCGGCGCTGGGGCATCGCCTTTTTTTGGGCCATGGTGGTGGCGGGCATCACCTCGCTGCTCGTGGCCGGGCTGAAAATAGCGTTGGTGCCCCTGAGTGAAAACCAGCAGGCGGGCCTGGTTTTCCTGTTCTTTACGGGCGTCTTCACGCTCTACCTGGCGGGCTTCGGCTACCGCACCCTCTACCTCAAAAAGCTGGGCCACGGCCAGCGCCCGGCCCTTTCCGACTGGCTGACGGTGAGCGTGGGGCTGCCGGTATTCGCTTTCTTCGTGTACTACGGCGTCTTCGGCACCAAGGGCCTCATCATCCCCGCCATCGTGTTCGGGGCCATCGGGCTGATGACGGCCGCCCGCCAGCTGTGGAGCTATTTGCGCAGTGCCCCGCCCCAGCCGGGCCAGTGGCTGCGCAACCACATTTCGGGCTTCGTGGGCGCGTACATTGCGGCGGTGTCAGCTTTCTCGGCTACCAGCCTGCACTTTATTCCCTGGCCCTGGAATTTTCTGTGGCCTACGGTGCTGGGCGTGCCGTATCTGCTGTGGGCGCAGCGGCGGTACGTGGGCAGTGGTGGCCTGCGGCCAGATAAAACGGTAATAGGCTAAAAGCTAGTACTATTGTGGCGACTATCACAACCCAACTTGACGGCAAGTGAATGTCGCACCGGGCAGGTTATTCAGGGCACTATGTAACCCTTTTTAAGTCGAAGCCATGCGTTATTTCTGGTTACTATGTCTGCTCGGCCTGTTGGACCTGCCCCGGCCGGGGCAGGCCCAAACCACGCCCATCGTGCGCTGGCAGCACTTCTACGGCATTCCGCTCGACGATACTGGCGGCTACACCGTGGCCATGCCCGGCGGGGGCTATATGCTGGTGGGGCAACGCGAAGTGCCGTCGACCAATACGCCCAACCGTTGGCTCTACTTCGTGCGCACCGACGCGCAGGGCGACACGCTCTGGACCAAATACTACCGGCCGGACACTGACCCGCAGGTCTATAGCCTGCTGGTCGACGCGACGGGCAACCTGCTCATCACCGGCTCGGCATCCAACCGGCGTTTTGGCTTTGTGGCCAAGCTCACTTCCGCCATCGTGCCCTTATGGGTGGTGTCCATCATCCCCACCGACCCCTTGGTGACTGCTACCAACGCGCTTTATCCAGTTGTAATGGCTGATGGTAATTTTGCAGTAGTGTATTGGCAGAATGGTATGATACCCAATACTGTGCCGCAGGTATTCTTCTCCAACCAGTACTTGCGCAAGCTAGACAGTAGCACGGGTGCTACCGTTTGGGATAAAGCATTCTCGCCTTATCTAGCCAGTTTGGGATATAATGTGGCAACTTACTTTTCTGGACTGGTAGCCATGCCGGGGGGCCTGATGGCATTTGTAGATGGCGGTAAGCTTTCGCCGACTCCGCAGGGTATGCGGGCCATTATGCTCCTGGATGGAAATGGGACGATAACTAAATTAAAAGAGCGCACTAACAACGTAGTTGAGGGTTATGCTCTTCCGTTCTCCAATGGCCAAAACGTATTTATGAGCCGTCGGCAGACGGTGACTAAGCTCACGTTTGCGGGCGACACGGTCTGGCACACAGTGGTGCCGCCGCGCTACCCCAACCGGCAGTGGGACGGCAAAAGCATAATCTAGGATAGCCAGGGCAACATCCTGGTGCTGGCCAACAGCACCGAGACGGTGCTGCACGACACGCAGATACACCTGGCCCGGCTGCGGGCCAACGGGCAGCTGCTCCAGGACACGATGCTCTACCGCGCCCCCAACAACTACGGCAGCACCCTGCTGCTGGCCCCCGGCAACGAGCCGGTGCTAGGGGGGCTACACTACCAGCGGGCAGTACGGCAACAGCGACCTGTTTCTGGTCAGGTTCTCATCCTTCCGGGTGCTGGCTACCACCCCGGAGGCCGCCGGCGCGCTGGCCGAGGGCCTGCACGGCTACCCCAACCCGAGCACGGGCGACGCACCCGTGCGGGCCGTGCTGCCGGCGCTGGCCGGCGCGGGTGCCCGGCTGCGCCTCTACGACGCTCTGGGCCGGGCCTGCGCCGAGGTGCCCCTGGCGGCCGGCACCCGCGAGATACCCGTGCCGGTAGCGGGCCTGCCGCCGGGCCTCTACCTGTTGCACCTGCGCCTGCCCGATGGCCGCACCTACAGCACCAAACTGGTGCGCGAGTAGGCCGGCTACGCCTCAAGAAAAAGGACTTACGCCCCCGGTGTAAGTCCTTTTTCTTGAGGCGTAGCCGCCAGCTCACTGTGCGCCAGCCTGCTCGCCACTGGCCAGCGTCCGATTAATGTCCCGCACCAACCCCGGCCCTTCGTACACGAAGCCAGTGTAGAGCTGCACCAGCGTGGCCCCGGCGGCCAGCTTGTCCAGCGCATCCTGGGGCGAGTGGATGCCGCCCGCGCCGATAATGGGCAAGCCGCCCTGGCTGCGGTGGTGCAGGTAGCGGATAACCTCGGTGGCCCGCTCGCGCAGGGGCCGCCCGCTCAGGCCGCCCGCGCCGTAGCCGGCCACCGTGGCGGCGGGCGTGCGTAGTGTGGCGGGCCGGGCGATGGTGGTGTTGGTAGCTACCAGGCCGCTAAGCTGGGTTTCCTGCGCAATGGTCAGGATGTCGTCGAGCTGCGCGTCGGTGAGGTCGGGCGCTATTTTGAGCAGCAGCGGGCGCGGCACCGGGCGGGCCAGGTTAGAGGTTTGCACCTGCTGCAAGAGGCTGATAAGCGGCTTCTTGTCCTGTAGTTCGCGCAGGCCCGGCGTGTTGGGGCTGCTCACGTTCACCACGAAGTAGTCTATTACTTCGGCCAGCGCCTCAAACGCGGCCACGTAGTCGTCGGCCGCTTGTTCGTTGGGCGTGTCCTTGTTTTTGCCGATGTTGCCGCCAATGAGCAGCTGCCGGTTTTGGCGCTGCCGCAGGCGAGAGGCCACCACCGCTGCCCCGTCGTTATTAAAGCCCATGCGGTTGATGAGCGCCTCATCCTGCGGCAGCCGAAACAGGCGCGGGGCCGGGTTGCCGGGTTGCGGCCGGGGCGTCACGGTGCCAATTTCCACGAAGCCGAACCCCAGCGCCGCCAGCTCGTCGGTGAGCACCGCGTTCTTGTCGAGGCCCGCCGCCAGCCCCACGGGGTTCTGGAATTTCAGTCCAAACACTGTGCGTTCCAGGCTCGGGTGCTGGTAGTCGTAGAGGGCACGCAGCCCGGCTAGCGCCCCCGGTAGCCGCGCCAGGTGGCGCAGGTTGTCGAACACCGCGTGGTGGGCCCGCTCGGCATCGAGGCGGAAGAGCAGGGGTTTGAGCAGGGATTTATACACTGCTTTGCTGTTTCGTAGCCTCATCAGCTAATATTTGCTGAAGCACGGCTGGCAGGTCTGCTACTAGCCGAGGTAATACACCAGTAGCCGTATCATAAACGAGGGTGAAATCGATTCTGAAATATTCGTGGACGACGAAGTTGCGAAAGCCGACAACCTGCCGCCAGTTAAGATGGGGAAAGCGTTGCTTAACCGAGTCGGATATATGTGCCGCGGCTTCTCCAATAACTGTAAATTGCCGCAGTAGAATATCCTGCAAGTCTTCATCAGCTAGAAACTCCTGAAGCGTGGTGTCCCCCAGTCGGTTAAGTACCCGCTCGGCCGCGTATCCCAGGTGTTGCAGGCGGGTGGAGTCAAGCGGCTTGCTCATAAATAGTTATTAAATCGGGTTCGATGTGAGGTCGGGCAAACGGCGAAAGTGCCGTGCCAATATCAATAGATAGCCCGAGCCTGCTGCCTAACTCGTCCTGGTAGTCAACTAAATCAAATAGGGTTAGCTTGCTTTCCGGCTCCCGGCTCAGCAGCAAATCCAAATCCGACTCGGCCGTGGCCTCGCCCCGCGCATACGAGCCAAACACCTCGACCCGTCGCACGGGCTTATCGGCAAAATACTCGGCCACTACTTGCCGGATATACTCAAGAGGCAGCGGCTTTTCCATAATTTACCCCAAAAATTAGTAAACGCTTAGCGGGCGCCAAGTGCCTACCGCACTACTTTCGCCGTAGCCACCTGCAAAATCTGGCTGGTGTTGTCATTGGCTAAGTAAGCCATGATGCGGCAGCGTTTAGCTACCCAGGTGGCGGGCAGCTGGTAGCTCAGGTAGTTATTGAACTGTTGGCCAGCCCCTGGATTACTCACTTGCTGGGTGCCGAAGGTGCCCGCTAACACTACCCGCAGTACGTTGCGATGCACGTAGTTGGGCGTTTCCTGGCCGGGTAGCTGCACGGTGCCGGCGGGGGCACGGTAGTCTTTTTGCGTACCCAGCAAGCTGTCTTCGGCGATGGCAATACCCAGGCGCACGGGCACCGTGAGGGCACTAAGGTAGTGGCTGGCTATTTTCACTTGCAGGATGCGCGTAGCCGGAGCGTAGTTGGTGGTGATGGACAGCTCCTGCTGCGGCGTTTGGCCCAGCTGGGCATTGACAGCGGCGGGCCACAGCGAATACGTTGCCGCCAAACTGTTGCTGGCGCTGGCAAACGGGGTGCGGTTCACCGCGCCCTGGGGCAGCCCCCGGTTGTCGAGGTCATAGGTCTTGGCGATTTCCTGGCTGGTGCCCGCCACCCGGAAATCGATAGGGAAATCGGGGGGGCGCGGGGCCGCGAAGTAGTCCGTTACGTGCTCTTCCAGCACCACCACTTGCTGCGGGTGAAGGCGGTAAAGCGTATCGGCCATGCGGGCCGCGCTAGGGCAGTTGCCGCAGTATTGGCCGGTCATGTCCTCGATAAGCACCCGCTGCACGTTGGCCGGGGCAGGATTCTTGGTTTCGATAGAATCGAGCACCGCCTGCTGGCGCACGGTCAGCGTGGAAGTTACGGCGGGCTTCACAGGAGACTCGATGTGGTCGCAGGCAGTGAGCAGCAGCCCGGCCAATCCGAGGCAAAGGGCAGGTTTCCAGGTTTTTATAGTGAAAAAAAGCATAGCAGTAGTTGAAGTAGCAAGCCCCAGATTAAAAGCTGCTGGTGATAGTCAGGATGGCCCCGTTGGAGGCCGGCACGTAGCGGCACACGCCGCCCACGCATACGATGCCTGCCCGCTGCCGCCCGTAGCCGAGCGCGATGCGCGTGGTGCCGCCAATGTAGCCGACCTGGCCTACGAGGTAGTGTATCTGTTTCTCGTCCACGGAGTTGCCATAGTTGTACTGGTCGTAGGCGGAAACAAAAAAGTGGGGCGACTGGGTGTATTCCAGCACCGCTGCCGCCCACGACCCTTGGTCCTGCTTGGTTTGCAGGGTTTGCAGCTCGCCGCGCAGGCTGTGGCGCGGAGTCAGCTTGTAGGCCACCTCGACCACGCCCACGTCGGAGGTGATGATGCCATTGCCCGCTACGCCTTCCACCACATCCTTGTTGTACACAAAATGGGCGTACATCACGTTGGCTTTGAGGCGGGTGGTGAAACGGCGGTGCAGCTCCAGGTTATAGTCGCGGAAGTAGCGCTCGCTGCCCACCGTCAGAAAGCCCGACTCGTAGCCCTGGCGGGTAGTAGTGCCGTCGTTGAGCATGGTTTTGGCCAGTCCGTTCACCGCCGACAGGTTCAACAGGATGTCGGTGCCATAATGGCCGCCGAGCGGGCCGTTGGCTACGTGGTAGGTAAGCTCAAGCTGGCTGCTTAGCTCGCCCAGCGGCTGCGTGGCGTAGGGGTAAATGCTGGCCGCCAGCAGGTAGGTGTGCTGCTTGGTGAGGGCGGGCAGGAAATTGAGCCGGTTGAGGTTGCCGGTAGCGTTGCGGTCGGTGCGAAAATCCATGTTGTCCACCCGCTTAGCGCCCAGCACCAGCCCAAAACCGTGGCGGGCGTAGCTGGTAGTGACGAGCAGCGCCTGGCCCGGCCGGTAAATAAAGCCGTTGGCCACCGAGGGGTCGTTGGCCTTGTAGGCATACTCGGCGTTGAACACGAACCCGCCGTTGCTAATGCTGACGCGGCCTGCCCCGGCTCCCACATTTTCGGGTAGCACGTAGGTCGGGTCGTCGGCGGTCTGATACTTGCTCACGAACGAGCCGCCCACCGTCAGGCGCGTGGCCGCCGAGTCGAGGCTGGGCAGCAAGTCATTGAGGCTCACTTCGGCATCGAACCCGCGCACGATGGCCGGGGCTTTGTCGAAGAAAAACCGCTGCTTGCCTACCAGGCCCGTCAGGCGCAGGCCGCGCACGGGCTGCACCCGCACCCGCACGCCGTCAATGGAGTTATCGATGCCCAGGTTGCGCTCTTCGTAGGCCCGAAAAACCAGCCCCGACCCAAACTGCTCGTAGAAATTGCCGACCGTGACGGCTAAGCGGCCCGTATCATACGTGGCGTAGCGGTAGGGAATACCTTGGCCGTTGTAGCGCTGGTCGAAGCCTTGCAGCGGCGGCAAATAGGCTTCGTAGCGCACCCCAGCTGAAAGCTTGCCGGCCGTCAGAATCAGGTTAGCGAAGTTGTTGGTGCGAATTTTTTCGGGCACCGCCGGGGCGCCAATGGCGGGGTCAGCCTTGTAGGATTGGACATCGGACTGAAAGTCGCCGTGAATTTGTGCCCCTTCCAACAGGTTGTTGCCGCTTTGGGCACGGGCTGCCAGTGGCAACCCAGCCGCCAGCAGCAAACCTAAGCCGTAAGTATAGGATTTATTCATAAATAACCTTTCCTTGGACCACTATCAACTTAAAGTTACTGACTGACTTTTTCGCCTTTGGCTACTTTGCGCACCACCTCCAACAGGTAGGTTTCGTCGCCTTCGTTGTAAGCATTGTGCTGCCACACCACGTTGCCCGCGCCGTCGAGCACAAACGTGTGCGGAATGGTATTCACGTTCATGGCCCGCTTCAGGTCCTGGTTCTGGTCGAGATACACGGGGTAGGTCCAGCCCCGGCCCTGAACCAGCGGCCCCACTTTGGCTGCATTGCGGGCATCATCAATACTGATGGCAATGAGCTGCACTCCAGTATCTTTCTGCAAATCCGGGAACAGCTCGTGAATGTTGCTCAGTTCGGACATGCAGGGCTTGCACCATGTGGCCCAGAAGCTGATAATCACCGGCTTGCCCTGGCCCACGCCCGGCAAGGCGTTGGTGCTGATGGGTTTGCCATCCAGGGTGCGCACCGAAACGGCGGGCAGCTTGCGGGCTTTCAGGTCGGTGTCGTTGGCCACCGATGCTTGGGCCGGGGCCGACGAGCCGGACTGGGCGCGGGCCGCCGGCGCTGCCAGCGTAAGCAGCAGGGCGGCCAAAGGCAACAGGGAATTTTTCATGGTAGTTGGGTAAGGAAGTAACTGAAAAATAAGGAACAAGCCTGGCCAACTCCTGCATACGGTACCAGACCAGGGTAGCATCGCATCAGACAAAGACTACCGTAGCGGGAGCTTGCCAGGGGGCTGCCAGCGCAGCGGAACTGCCAAGGAAGCCGCCTACAAGCTAGGCGCAGCCGGTGAAAAAATGGAGTTTTCCCCGTTGTTTTATAATGAGAGCGGATTTCAGGGGATAACGGAAGAATTCCGCGTCTAAAGTAATCTACAACTGCTGGAAATGCAGCCTGCCCGGTAAAAATTATAAAAGAGAAAATATTGGTAAATTTTCCATTCGCTTTCGTATGTTTACTGTCGCGATGGCGTCAATACACTTTTGCTGTAGAGCTAAGAAACGTCTTCATTTACTGTTGAATAGAGGTTGCGTACTTCACTTGTCATTTTTTGTTAAAACCAATTAGTCGAATATGAGAAACTTCTTCCTTGCTACTGCCTTGCTGGCCACCGCCAGCTTTAGCGCCCGCGCCGGTCAGCTTTTGGGCGTGAGCCTGCAGGGCGCTCCCACTACCACCGTGCTGGCTACCCCCCGCCAGGCCACGCTTGAACTTACCGTCGCTATCACCAATACCACCGGCCGCACCCTGACCCTGGGCTTGCAGCGGCAGATACGCTCGGCCATAACAGGCTCCGAAAACAACTTCTGCTTCGGCCCCAATTGCTACCCGGCCACGGTCACCACTTCCGCCACCGCGTCGCCGGTGGTGCTCGCCAACGGGGGCACCGACCGCACCATGGTGCTCGACTACACGCCCAATAGTAAGCCGGGCATCACCACCGTTCGCTACGCCGTATTTGAGCAGGGCACCACCGATTCCACCTACATCACCGTGCGTTTTGATGCCAGCAATGTCTTGGCCAGCACAGCCGCGCACGCCGCCGAATCGTTGCTCAGCTCACCCTGGCCCAACCCCACGGCCGCCGGCAGCACCACTGAACTGAGCTACCAGCTACCCGCTGGCAGTGGGGCCGCCGAACTTGTGCTCGTATCCCTGGCTGATGGCCGCCGTGTGCGCAGCCTCGCGGTTCCCTTCGCCCTGATGGCCGGGCGCATCCAGCTTTCCACCGAAAATCTTGCCCCCGGCTTCTACACCTGCCTGCTGCTAGGTGGCTCCGATGGCCGCCAACTCCTGGCGGCGCGGCGCTTGCAAATCCAGTAGCGCCTGCTGTTTCGGGGGCGTGCGAGGCACTGATTGGAGGTTTGCTGGGAGAGTAAGGCTGCGATTTTCAGCAAATTAAGCTTTCAGTCCAGTAAGTCTTCAATCTTCATGTCTAATTAACCTTTAATTAGGTATACTTGGGTTCAGAATTAATTTTTTCATCACTTCTACTAACTTTTTTCCGTTTGTTTCATGAGAAAAATTTTCCTCACTGCGGCTCTGGCGGCAATTAGCGGCGTTGCCGTTGCCCAGCAGCGCCTCTCGCTCTACGAAGAGTTTTCGGGCGAAAACTGCGCCCCCTGCGCGGCCTATAATCCCGGCCTCTGGTCTTTGCTTAATGCGGGTACCAACCCCTCGAAGGTGTTGCTCATCAAGTATCAAAGCCCCATTCCCTCGGCTGGCCCCATCTACAACGCGTACAAAACGGTCACCAACGCCCGGCTCACGTATTACTCGGTGCCCTTTGCGCCGTATGGTCGCATTGATGGTACGCAATATGGCACTGGCAACATTGCTTCCACCACGCAGGCCAACATCAATCAGGCAACAGCAGTGGCTGCGCCTTTCACCATCTCCGCCACGCATGCGTGGATTGCTAACGGCGACTCGGTGCGGATTACCGTCAACTTGGCGGCCATCAGCGCCTACGCCCCGACGGGTGCCAACCTGAAACTGCGGATGGCGCTTATCGAGCATCTGCAATATGATGCTGCTCCCGGTACCAACGGCGAAACCGAGTTTCACAACGTAGTGCGCGAAATGTATCCCAACGCCCTGGGCACCCAACTGGCTAACAACTGGACCGTGGGCCAGTCGCAGACGCTGACCCTCAAGGGCCGGGTGCCTTCCTACGTGAACAAAGCTCCCAGCGGCCTGACGCGCATTGCAGTGTGGGTGCAGGACGATAACAACAAGTCGGTGGCGCAGGCGGGCGTATCCACCTACGTACCCCTCTCCGTTGATATGGCATCCGCCGCGTTGCAGGTGCCGGCCAGCCTCGTTTGTGTGGCGGGCGGCGCAAGCGTAGGCCCGGTGCTAAAGCTGGAAAATACGGGCACTAACACGCTGACTTCTAGTACTATTTACTACAAAGTGGATGCTGGTGCCTGGCAAACCTATAACTGGACCGGCTCACTGGCTGCCACAGCCACGACCAACGTAACCCTGCCCACGCTTGCTGTTGCGGCGGGAACTCACACAATAGCCGATTCGGTAGCCATGCCCAATGGTGTCTTGGACATAAACAGAGGGAATGACCGCAAGACTGTTGTCGTAAACGTGCGCAACACAGCTGGGGTGCCGCTGCCTATTGCCACTGGTTTTGAAAACAGCGGAGCTTTGCCTACCAACTGGCTGCTCTACGACCTCAACAAAAATGCTCAAAACTGGGTACTCGCGGGCAGCGCAACTACCACAAATGGTCATTCAGGTAGTCACTATACGCTACTCCATGACAACTATGACTACGCGAGTGGTGAAGTGAACTACGCCTTCATCCCAGCCGATAACATGAGTACTGCCAACCGGGAACTGAGCTTTTACGAGGCGTATGCCCCATACGAAGACACAAGTATTAAAATCGATACTGACCGCTTGGAAGTGGTATATTCCACCAACTGCGGCACTACCTGGACTTCGATTTGGAATTTGACCGGTGCTACCCTGGCTACTGCTCCTAGCACCTCCAGCTTATTCGTACCCACCACTTCGCAATGGCGCAACTACACCATCAACCTGAGTGCCGTGCCCGCCGGAGCCCTGCTGGCTTTCCGGGCCACCAGCGACTTCGGCAACGTCCAATACGTGGATGATGTAGAGTTACGGGTAGCATCCGTTACAGCCACCAAGGCTACCATTGCCGCACAATCCCTGACGCTGGCTCCCAACCCGGCCAGCACCCAGTCAGTCCTTAGCTTCGACCTTACCCAAAACGAAACTGTAAGTGTGCAGGTAGTGGATGCCATAGGCCGGGTAGTAGCCACCCCGGCTGCTGGCAGCTTAAGCAGTGGCCCGCATCAGGTGATTATCAATACGGGCAACCTGGCGGCAGGCTTGTATAATATCGTGTTACACACCTCTACCGGCAGCCTGACCAAGCACCTGGTGGTAGCAAATTAAGTGCTGGGGCTGGTAGCCCACCCTCCCTACAGCAAAGGCCCCGCTCGGATTTTCCGGTGGGGCCTTTTTAGTTACTGCCAAACAACTTGGTAACTGAAGTTGCGCTCCTAAATAGCTGTTGTTACGTGCCGCCTGCAAACTCCGCTGGGGTTTGGTAGTCGCCCGCTCCGGTAGTCTACGGAACCTCGTTGGGGCTCGAAAACCAGCTTATGACAAACGCTTTTCGCGTAAGTCCTAATTAGGCAAAAATGACCTGCAATGATAACACAAAGCAAATACATAGATTATCTACTTAGCACACCAAAAAATTACACCTGCACGCATTTGGCAGCGCATCTTCCGGATGTAAGCCACGACCAAGTGAATCGCTTTTTACGTGACAATAGCTTTTCTTCCAGCCAATTACGGGAACTAGTAGTGCCTCCACTCCATGCTTCGCCTGAAGCATTTCTACTCGTTGATGATAGGGTACAGGATAAGCGGTATAGTAAATTCATAGAAGTAGCCAAGCGGCAATACTCGGGCAACACCCACGGCTTAGTCACGGGCATTGGGTTGGTGAATCTGGTGCATAGCAGCGGCGAAGCCGGGGATTTTATGCCGCTGGATTTCCGTCTTTATGCCCAGACCAAGATGGGCAGACTAAGAATAAGCATTTTCTAGCCATGTTCCAGCAGGTGGTAGACGAGGGTAAACTGCTGGCGCGCACCATTTTATTTGATTCCTGGTACGCCGATAGCACGAATCTGAAAGCCATTCACCGCGCCGATTGGACGTTTTTCACAACCTTGAAAAGCAATCGGTTAGTGCGTGTAAGTAAGCAGACGGGCTACCAGTCCTTGGACTCTCTTGAACCACCCGAGCACGGCTGGAGTAAGGGGCTGGAAGTGCGGTTGCAGGAGGTGCCGTTTGGGGTAAAATTATTCAAGCTGGTTACCACAAACGGTAGCATTGAATTGGTCATTACCAACCACTTAGCTGCGCATCTGACGCGGGAGATAGTCATTGATGCCGTCGAGGTTCGCTGGCAAATCGAGGAATTTCATCGCAGCTTTAAGCAGTTGACGGGTGCCGAGAAATGTCAGTGCCGCAAAGCCATTTCGCAGCGCAACCATTTGATTTTTTGTTACTTAGCCTAGGTATCGTTGCGCCAATATGCCCGCGCCATCGGCCAAAGCATTTAGCAGGCGCATCAGCTCCCGTGAGCGGACTATTTACGTCAGAAATTGTTAAATCCATCTATTGGGGTGCTTTTGCTGACTGCGTAAGTCCTACTAATTTACCTCCCACTGCGTAAGTCCTAGTCTTATTACGAGCCTACCCCGCCCAGCCTTCCCGGTCCAGGCTGCGGTACTGAATGGCTTCGGCCAAGTGCTGAATCTGGATTTCGTCGGTGCCGGCGAGGTCGGCGATGGTGCGGGCTACTTTCAGGATGCGGTCGTAGGCGCGGGCGCTCAGGCCGAGGCGCTCCATGGCGGTTTTGAGCAGGTTGCGGCCGGCCTCGGTTATCTGGCAAATGTCCTTCACCATCTGCGAGGGCATCATGGCGTTGGAGTGGATGTCGGGGAAGTCGGCGAAGCGCTGGGCTTGCACTTCGCGGGCCTTTTTTACGCGCAGCTGAATGTCGTGGCTGGTTTCGGCCTTGCGCGTTTCCGTCATCTGGTCGAAGGTCACGGGCGTCACTTCTACGTGCAGGTCGATGCGGTCGAGCAGCGGGCCCGATACTTTGTTGAGGTACTTCTGCACCACGCCGGGGCCGCACACGCACTCCTTTTCGGGGTGGTTGTAGTAGCCGCAGGGGCAGGGGTTCATGCTGGCAATGAGCATGAAATTGGCCGGGAAGTCGATGCTCACCTTGGCCCGCGAAATCGTGACGCGGCGCTCCTCCAGCGGCTGGCGCATCACCTCCAGCACCGTGCGCTTAAACTCGGGCAGCTCATCCAAAAACAGCACGCCGTTGTGCGAGAGCGAGATTTCGCCTGGCTGCGGGTTGCTGCCGCCGCCCACCAATGCCACGTCGGAAATGGTGTGGTGCGGTGCCCGAAACGGCCGCTGATTAATCAAGCCCTCGCCGGTACCCAGCTTGCCCGCTACCGAGTGAATTTTGGTGGTTTCCAGCGCCTCCTGCATGTTCAGGGCGGGCAAAATGGTAGGCAAGCGCTTGGCCAGCATGGTTTTGCCCGCGCCGGGCGGCCCAATCATAATAACGTTGTGGCCGCCGGCCGCTGCTATCTCAAGGGCGCGCTTAATATTTTCCTGGCCCTGCACGTCGGCAAAGTCGGCGGCGTACTGGTTGGCGGTGTGCTGGAAAATGTCGCGCGTGTCAATCCGCACCGGCTCAATGACTTCGCGGCCCTCAAAAAAGTCGATGGCCTGCTGCATCGACTCCACCGGAATCACGTCCAGGTTGTTGACGATGGCGGCTTCCTGCGCGTTCTCCTTGGGCAAAATAATGCCCTTAAAGCCTTCTTTGCGGGCTTGAATGGCAATCGGCAGCACGCCCTTGATGGGCCGCAGCACCCCATCGAGCGCCAGCTCGCCCATGATAATGTATTCCTCTAAGTGCTCGGTATTGAGCTGCTGCGAGGCGTGCAGGATACCCAGCGCAATGGGCAGGTCGTAGGCCGCGCCCTCCTTGCGAATGTCGGCCGGGGCCATGTTCACTACCACCTTGGTGCGCGGCATGCGGTAGCCCCGCAGCTTCAGCGCCGACTCGATGCGCTGCTGGCTTTCCTTGATGGCGCTGTCGGCCAGGCCTACCACGTAGAACAGCGTACCCGCCGTTACCACCACTTCAATGGTGATGGTGTAGGCGTTGACGCCCTGCACGGCCGAGCCGAAAACTTTTGTAAGCATCTGTGTATTTTTTGTTCTTCTCCACTACAAAGAACGTCATACTGAGCGTAGCCAGGGTTAGCTACGAATCTTGAACAGCTCATGGAGCCGCTGGCAAGCCAGAGCTAGTAGGCAATGCATAATGTGCCTTGCTCCAGACTAGGCGCTCAGTCACAAACTCATCGGCTTGAAAATATTCGTCCAATAAATCTCCAGCCTCTTGGTTAGTAGGGCTGGTAATGTGCTGAGCACCATGCATAATGACAGACAGGATAGTAGTGTCACTTTGTTGAATTGTCTGCTGTATGCCCAAGAGCATTTCGTAAGAAGTGCCCTTTCCAGCCTTTATGTATCTTATTGTTTTTCCTTTGAAAAACACGTCAGCAAACGCGTATAATGCGAAATGGGTGAAGCGTCGTATCGACTGGTACAGCGTTTCTGTTCTATGTAGTACGGTGCATTATTGCCGCGTTATGCTGCCACCAGCTTTTCAATCAGCAGTATCATAATATGGATGGCCTTGATGTGGACTTCTTGGATGCGGTCGGCGAAGCCGAAGTGCGGCACCCGAATTTCTACGTCGCTTAGGCTCGCCAGCTTCCCGCCGTCCTTGCCGGTGAGGCTGATTACCTGCATGCCGGCGGCTTTGGCGGCTTCGGCGGCGTTGAGGATATTGGGGGAGTTGCCGCTGGTGCTGATGGCCAGCAGCACGTCGCCGGGCCGGCCCAGGGCCTGCACGAAGCGCGAAAACACGAACTCGAAGCCGTAGTCGTTGGCTACGCAGGTCATGTGGGAGGCTTCGGTGAGGGCGATGGCGGCAAGGGCGGGGCGGTCCTGGCGGTAGCGGCCACTTAGCTCTTCGGCAAAGTGCTGGGCGTCGCAGAGGCTGCCGCCGTTGCCGCAGGTGAGCACTTTGCCGCCGTTTTTCAGGCTGGCAGCTACCAGCTCAGCGGCCTGGGCGATGTGGGTGAGGTTGGCCTCGTCGGCCAGAAAGGCGTCGAGCACGCCGCGGGCTTCGGTCAGCTCAGCGCGGATGAGGTCGGGGAGGTGCAAGGGGGGTGGTGCTGGGGTAAAACGGTTGCTGTCAACTACTGTTACGCAATCGGGGTCGCCCTCCGCGTTCGCCTCACCCCCTAGCCCCCTCTCCGAGGAGAAGGGGAACTAGTTTTAGAAGCTAGAATTAGAGACTAGTCCCCCTCTCCTCGGAGGGGGCTAGGGGGTGAGACGAACGCGGAGGGTGACCCCGACTGAGTAACAATCAACTAATAAGTAGTAGGCGTATCGGCGCTAGGCGCGTCATAAGTGGTTGGGTACGCGGGGGCCGGGCCAGTGGTAGGCACGCCAGCCGCCTTTTGCGCGTCAAAGAGCTGCGCCTTTAGCTCGTTGATTTTGCGGTCTTGCTGGGTCACGTTGCGGCGGAGCAGGCCGCTGTCGAGGTTTTCGAACACGAGCAGCAGGCCCACTACGGCTACGCCGAACCAAGTGAGGCCCAGCAGCAGATTAACTTCCAGCGGGAGGCTGTAGAGGCCGAAGATGCTGCCCGTTGACTCCCGCACCGAGGGGAAAAACAGCATGAGCAGTGCCAGCAGCATGTACACCAATGCCACCACCGTGACAATACGTTTAATAAAATTCATGAGAGAAAGAATAGGGTGAGTGGCGAAAGATAGTGACTCCAAGCTTCCGTTCGTAGCACCGGGTTCCAGCCTGAAGAATGGTTTGTACCGTAAGGCAATTAAAATTGTTCGGGTAATTGTTCAATAACCTCCGCTTTGGAATTGGGCTGCCCTGACCTTCGGTGGGCCTTATACGAGGGCGGCGTTGGTTTGCAGTTGGCTTAGGCGCTGATATAGCCCACCTTCGTGCTGCGACAGCTCGTCGTGGGTGCCGCGCTCCACAATGCGGCCCTGCTGAAGCACGATTATCTCGTCGGCGTGGCGGATGGTACTGAGGCGATGGGCAATGACGAGCGAGGTGCGGGCGGCCATCAAGCGCGTGAGTGCTTCCTGCACCAGCTTCTCGCTCTCGGTGTCGAGGGCCGAGGTGGCTTCGTCCAGAATGAGAATCGGCGGGTTGCGCAGGATGGCACGGGCAATGCTCAGGCGCTGCCGCTGCCCGCCGCTGAGCCGCGAGCCCCGGTCGCCGATGGTGGTTTGGTAGCCGTCGGGGCTGGCCATAATAAACTCGTGGGCATTGGCCGTTTTGGCGGCTTCAATCACCTCGGCCTCGGTGGCTTCGGTGTTGAACTTGATGTTGTTGTAGATGGTGTCGTTGAAGAGAATACTTTCCTGCGTGACGATGCCCATCTGGGCCCGTACCGAGTGCAGGGTGCAGGCGCGCACGTCGTGGCCGTCGATGAGCACCTGGCCGGCGCTGGGGTCGTAGAAGCGCGGCAGCAGGTCGGCCAGGGTACTTTTGCCGCCGCCGCTGGGGCCCACGAGCGCCACAGTATGGCCTTTTTTTACGGTCAGGTTGATGTCGTGCAGCACGGGCACCTCGCCGTAGTGGAAGCTCAGGCCGCGCAGCTCAATCTGGTGCTCGAAATTGGGCAGCACTTCGGCATTGGGCGCATCGCGGATAGTAGGCTCGGTGTCGATGATGCGCAGCACCCGCGCCCCGGCTACGAGCCCGCGCTGGATGTTGCTGAACGCGCCCGAGAGCGACTTGGCCGGCGTCAGAATCTGCGAAAACAAAATGATGTAGGTAATAAACTCCGACGCCGACAGCTCAGCCCGGCCGCTGAGTACCAGCGAGCCCCCGAAGTAAAGCAACCCCGCCACCACGGCCACGCCCGCAAACTCGGAGAAAGGGGAGGCTAGGTCGCGGGTGTTTTCGATGGCCTGGGCCGTGCGGGCGTACTGGTCGTTCTGGGCGCGAAACTTGTCGAGCATGTAATCCCGCGCATTAAACGCCTTGATAACCCGGATGCTGCCCAGCGTTTCATCAATCACCGACATCATGGTGCCGAGCGTGCGCTGGCTCTGGGTGGCCTGCTGCCGCAGCTTCTTGGAAACGCTGGCGATGATGCCGCCCGAAATGGGCAGCAGCACCAGCGTGAAGAGCGTGAGCTTGGCCGACATCGTGAACAGCACCACGAAGAAAACCACCAGCGTAAGCGGCTCCTTAAACACGGCCGTGAGCGTGTTGGCTACCGAAATCTCTACCTCGTACACGTCGTTGGTGAGGTGCGACATGAGGTCGCCCTTGCGCTCGTTGGAGAAGTAGCCCAGCTCCAGCTCCGTCATGCGCTGGTAGAGCGTGTCGCGCAGGTTGTGCACCACCCGCGCCCGCACCCGCGCCAGCAGCCGCGCCCCGAGGTAGCGAAACAAATTGCTCATAAACACCGACACCACCACCAGCCCGCACACAAAAGCCAATGTGCCCTGCTTGCCATACTGGTGCAGCATCTGGGTGAAGTAGTAGTCAAATACCAGCTTGACGTACTCGATAGAAACCGAAAACGCCGGCAGCGCCGCCGGGGCTGCCGCCGTGTGCGCCCCCGTGGTGCCAAAGAGCACATTCAGCAGCGGAATAATGAGCGTGAAGTTGGCCGTGCCAAACAGGATGCCCAGCGAGGCGTACAGCGCATAAAGCGGCACGAAGTCGGCGTAGGGCCGCGAAAAGCTGAGCAGGCGCAGATAAGTCTTCAAGACCGCAGATTTAACGGATTTAACGGATTACGCGGATACGCCCGCAAGCGGGCTGGTTGCGCGGGTGGTTGGCACGGCCCACTGCATGGGCATGGGCGGTTACGCCTGGCGGGTGAAGGTATGGGTTACTTCAATTGGCCCGACGATGTGGGCGTTGAACTCGGCCAGCTGCTCGGCGGGCACCCACAGCTCGTTGTGCTGGGCGTCGCCCACGTTTTCCACGGCGAATTGCTGCAAATAGGCTGTGTCCACGGCGAAGCGCAACACGTGGCCCACGCCGTAGTAGGGCACGTTCCAGTCGCGGCTTATTTGCACGGCGTAGTCCTCGTTCAGCACCGGGTAAAAAATGGGCTGCTCCGGCAGCCGGGGCGGAAACGACTGGTACCCACTGGCCACAATCAAATCCAGCTCGGCTTGATTAACGGGGCGATAAAGAAACGTAGTAGCAACAGCCATGAATAAAGTAAAATCTAAAAGCCTATCCCACGCCACCCCACAGCCCAGTCAGCCCCGCAGGGGCGTATCCGCGAAATCCGTTTAATCTGCGATTTATAGCTCGTGCAGGCGCTGGGCGATGTTCCAGCGCACAGCCACGGAAGCGTAGTTTTCGACGTAGCCAGAGCTGCTCACAACGTCGTCGCCCCGATTGCTGCGGGCGATGAGCGTGGCATCCAAAAAGAGGTTTAGGCGGGGCTGGTAGGTGGCCGTAAAGTCGAGGTGCAGCAGGTTCACTTTATTGCCCTGGCCTACGCGGTTGCCGTAGTCCATCGGGTGAGAATTGTACGAGAGCAGTGGGTTGCCGCCGTAGTTGACCACTTGGCCATTCACATTCGTATCAAGGCCCTGCACGGTGTAAAACGCCTTGCCCACCAGGCTCAGGCGGGGCGTAGGCTGGTAGCTGAGCACCCCCAGCACCTCGGTGAGGTTGGCGCCCATGGGGTGGGCGAGGGGCTGCTGGTAATGCTGGTAGGCGGTATAAATATCGAGGTGCTGGTAGGTGTAAGGTCGGATGTAGTTGATTTCCAGCTGCAAGTCGAGGTTGCGCACGCCGGCCACGTCGAGCAGCTTGCCGCCGAGCTGAATAGCCTGCTTGTTGGCCCACCAGCCATCGCCAGCCAGTATCTCCTTTATCTTGAACTCATCGAGCACCAGCTGGCCGTAAAGCTGAGCGCGGTGCTTGATGTTCCACTTAAAATCGAGGCCCAGCAGCGCGTTGTCGGCCGAGCCAACGTTCTGCTCGATGGCGCGGTAGAAGATGACCGGGTTCAGGTACTGGATTTCGAGCCCGCGCCCCGCCCCGCCCGACATTTCCGACTCGAACAGGCCGACGTTGAAGTTATTGGTTACGTCGAAGCTCAGGTGGTGCAGGGCCAGGTATTTTTTAGGGAACACCTGGTCGGCGTTTTCACGCTGGGCGTTCAGCTCCGCAAACAGGTTCTGGTAGTTGAATTTCCAGACCCTGGTGTTGAGCTTTAGGAAAAAATATGGCGCGCTGTAGTCCGACAAAATCAGCGAGCGGTAACCGTTGCCGATAAAATTGCGGTCGTGGGCTAGCTGCACATTAATGTGCTTCGTAGCGGCGTAGGTGACGCCACCCCGCGCCGTAAAAAAGTCGTAGGCCGAGCCGCCTTCCGTTTTGAAATACTTAGTGTAGCCTTCGTGCGGGGCCACGGGCCCGCCCGTGATGGCATCGCGCTGCGTGCGGCGTTGCACCCAGCCCGGCACGGCCTCTTGGTTATCGGTCAGGAAGCCGTAGAAGCCCAGCCGCTGGTCGATAAGCCCCTCAAAGGTGATGCCCCGCGTGTTCACGTAGCGCAGGCCGTCGAGGCTGCCGTCGCCGCCGTCCTTGCCGCCTTGCAGCAGCAGCACCGGGTTGAGCCGGAACACGAAGTCGGGCGTCTGAACGTGGTAGAGGTCGGTTTGGTCGCGGTAGAAATACGTCAGGAAGGGCTTCCGGCTCTGGTTCAGGCTGTCGCCCGTGGGCGAGTACAACCAGTTGTCTTTCAGCAGATACTCAGCATTGAAGCGGTCGGCGGCTGAGAGCCCGGCGGGCGTAGCACTTGCCAGCAGGCGCTCGCCGAGGTGGGCCGCCGCCGCACGGGTGTAGGGCCGCACGCTGGTGTGCGGGTCTTGCAGCGAGTCGGGGCCGTATAGGATAGCGTAGCGGTCGAGCAGCCGGTAGGTATTGGGGTCGAGCGGCACATAGAGCGCGCCCTGAAACGGATTGTTGCCCGCCACCACTGGCACCGGAGCAGCCGGCACCACCGGCCGGGGGCGGTACACACGGTGCGTGGGCAGGTGCGTGGTGCCGTTCTTATCCTTGGTAACCAAGGGCTGGTCAGCTTTATCGGCCTTGGCGGGCTGGTTTTCGGGCAGGGGCTGGTTGAAAATATACCAGTTGGCCGAGTTGGGCGCGGGCGGGGTAGTAGGCGTTTGGGCCAGCAGGCGGCCGCTCAGCAGCACCAGGCAGGGCAACAGGTAGTATTTCATTCACTTAAATTACCGCCCGAACGGGGCAGGGCCGACAAAATTACGCCCGTTGTAGGGTAAGCTTTAGCTTGCCGCCACCCAGGCCCCAAGTTGCCGCCGACCTTTATGCCGCTTTCTCCGCTTTCGGCCAGGCGGCAAGCTAAAGCTACCCCTACATTGCTCCACTTCCTCACCACCCCCGACCCTGCCCGCTGGGATGCCTGCGTGGCTGCCAGCCCCGGTGCCCGGCCCTACGTGCAGGCGTGGTGGCTAGCCGCCACGGCCGGCCGCTGGAGCGCCGTGGTGGAGCTGGGGCCGGCCGGCGAGTACCGCTCGCTGCTGCCCCTGCCCCGCCAGTGGCGGCTGGGCTGGCAGGTGTACCAGCCGTTATTTACCCAGCAGCTAGGTTTGGTACTCACCCCCGCCAGCGAACACCGCAACTTGGCCGACTACCTACAACTCGCTGCCCGGCACTGCGCCCACTTCTACCAGCAGTTGCCGCCGGGGCCGCTGCCCGCGCTACCGCCCGGCTTCCGGGCCACCGAGCGCCTCACCTACCACCTCGACCTGATGCCGCCCGCCGCCGAGCTAATCCGCGCCTACAGCCCCGACCACCGCCGCCGCCTGCGCCGCAACCAGGAACTGCCCCAGCCGCTGCAAGTCACTACCGGGGCCGACCTGGAGGAGTTACTGCGGCTTTTTCTCAGCTACCGAGGGGCAGCGCACACCGGCCTGCACCCGCGCCACTATGCCCGGCTGCGCCGCGTGGCTGCCGCCGCCCAGGCCCACGGTGCGGCCGAGCTGCGCCAGGTGCGCCACCCGGCTACCGGTGAATTGCTGGCTGGGGCGCTGTTTATCCACTACGCGGGGGGCGTTATTTATTTGTTTGCGGCGGCTTCGGCAGCGGGGCGCACGGCCGGGGCACCGCTGCTGCTGCTCGATGAGGCGTTGCGCCGCCACGCCGGGCAGCCGGGCGGCACCTTCGATTTTGAGGGAGGCAGCCTGCCGGGCATCGGGCGGTTTTTTGCCAGTTTCGGGGCGCGGCCCGTACTTTACCCGGCGCTCACCTTCACCCGCCCCTCCTGGTTTACCCCACTTGCCTCATGGATACGCCCCTGACTTCACCAGAACCCGCCGCTACGGCCTTGCCCACCGAGCGCCTGCACATCGTGTGCGCCGAGCCCAGCATCGCCAACCACTTCCTGGCCGAGCTGCGCGACGTGAACGTGCAGCAGGATGGCCTGCGCTTCCGCCGCAACCTGCAGCGCCTGGGCGAAATTATTGCCACCCGCATCAGCGCCCAGCTCAGCTACACCACCCAAGCCGTGCAGACGCCCCTGGGTACGGCCCCCAGCCAGCTGCTGCGCGACTTCCCGGTGCTGGCCACCGTGCTGCGGGCCGGCCTGCCGTTTCACCAAGGCTTCCTCAATTACTTCGACCAGTCGCCGAGCGCCTTCGCCGCTGCCTACCGCATCGAGGGCACCGCCCACGTGCAAGTGCAACTCGACTACCTCACCGCCCCGCGCCTCGATGAGCGCGTGCTCATCCTGGCCGACCCCATGCTGGCCACCGGCAAAAGCCTCGTGCAAACCTACCGCGCCATGTTGCGCTTCGGTACCCCGCGCCAGGTACACATAGCGGCCGTCATCGCCTCGCCCGAAGGCGTTGCCTACGTCACCCGCGAAATCCCCGAGGCCACCCTCTGGATAGCCGCCGTGGACGAAAAGCTCAACGAGCACGCCTACATCATTCCCGGCCTCGGCGATGCCGGCGACTTGGCTTTTGGTAGTAAGCTGTAGGCCCGGAGCTTAGATGGTAGAGCTTAGAACTTAGATTGTTCAAAAGGTCTAAGCTCTAAGCTCTATCATCTAAGCTCTGAATAAAGGAACTACCCCACTTCTGGCCGGGTATTAGGTAGAACCTGCTACTTTCGGCTTTCCATATCCTTCTGCTGCGTGCTACCCCCAGTTGCTAAGTGTGCTTCGGTTTTTTTGCTCAGTACTGTAAAGTTTCTGGGCGGCCCTTTGGCCGGCAGCAGTATGGGCCTGAGTTTCTGGCCCACGCTCCTGCTCACGGTGGCCGGCATGATGACGAGCGTATTCGTGTTTTCGGGGGTGGGACGGGCCTGGGTGCGGCACCGCCAGCAGCAGCGGCGGCTGCGGCGTGAGCCGGTTTTTTCCAAGCGCTCGCGCCGCATCATCACGGTGTTTAAGAAGTTCGGTATGGGCGGCATCGCGTTTCTGACGCCCATTCTGCTTTCGCCCATCGGCGGCACCGTCATTGCCACGCTGCTGGGGGTGCCGCGCTCACGCATCCTGCTGCACATGCTCTGGAGCGCGGTTTTCTGGGGTGGCGTGCTCACCCTGGCCAGCGGCAAAATCGGGCATCTACTCCACCACCAGTAAGGTAGTCAGCGCACTGGCTTTTGAGCCTGTTTAGCGTTCCGGTGTTGAAGCCGTTGTTCCGGTCTGACCGCCCTAGGCGGTCTGACCGGCTGCCGAAAGGACTCAGGGCAGGAGCTTTTCTGACCGCGCCAGCGGCAGCTGGTCAGACTGCCTAGGGCGGTCAGACCGGAACAACGACCTTAAGAACCAACTTCCTAAACAAGGCTCACCACCTCGCGTAACGTCAGTTTCTGGCTGCGTGCAGCGGCGCGGCGGTTTTCAGCTCCCGATACGCCTGCCAGTTGGCGTAGGTCCAGCTTTGCCAACTGCGGTGGGTTTCGTAGTCGGCGCACCACTCGTGGGTGCGGGCGGCGATGTGGCTCAGAGAGGTAGTGGGCGGCACGTCCACGTCGCTGATTTCGGCCCAGGGAAGGCGCATGAGCACGGGCGTGCCTTGCGGGGAGGCCAGCACGGCGCGGCGGGCCTGGAGCGCGGGCAGAGCCCGGCCGGGCAGCCCCAGCAGGAAGCTCAGGTCGATGTGCAGGCGCTGGCGCTGCACGTTGTAGCGCACCATCCAAACCTCCCAGTTGCCTGCGGCCAGTGCCAGCAGCAGCGCATACGCCGCCCAGCCGTTGAGGCGCACGAGGCTGTAGGTGGTGCGGCGCTGCCAGATTTTGAGCGCCATTGTGCCCAGGCCAAATAGCGTGAGCACCAGAAAAGCGCATACCCCGATGCGCTTGTATGCCAAGCCCGTAGCCACGATGTAATAGTAGTTGCGCAAGCCCACCGATACGGCCAGCACCGCATTTTGCAGCACCCACACCGTAGCAGCCCAGCGTAGCCAGGGCCGGCCGGGCGCGTAAAAGTTCAGGTTGCGTCGGAACGCCCACAGCACAATGCCCATGGCCAGCAAGATGCTGAAAATGAGGAAAAACGTGCCCTCGTGGACAAACTGCTTCATGTCCTGAGCCGTGGTAGGGTAGTTGCCCAGCCACAGCCAGTTCACGTCGAGCGCATTCACCACCAGCAGCAGCGCATTCAGCAGCCCAAATCCGACCAGTGCCGTGAGGTACTGCTTGCGCAAGTCCAGCAGCCGGAAAGACGCCGCCCGCCGCCCGCGCTGCCGCGTGAGTACCTCCGGGCTGCGAGCATCGCGCTCGGCGAAGCGGCGGGCGGTGCCGTGCAGCACTACGGCCCCTGCAACGATGGCCGCCCCAACCCAGAAAAGCAAATGCGCCACCGAAATAGCGGCCAGCAGCCACTCCAGCCACCGCCTCACGGCAGCCAGCAGCCGCTCGCTTAGCTCGGCGTAGCGCGGGTTGGCCAGCGCAAACAGCGTGTGGAAAACCACCAGCGCCCCTAGCGGCAGCCCCAGCAGCCGGGCATAAAACCAGCCGCGCCGCGCCCGGCCTGCCACAGTGCCCACCGGCCGTAGCGTGTGCCACAGCGCAGGCCCAGCCTGCCCCAGGTTGACCGCGCTGGTAAGCAGCGCGTAGCCGACCGAGCGCAGTTGGGGCCAGCGGGCAAAAGCCAGCACCAGCGCCAGCGACACCCAGCCCGCCAGTCCCGCCGTGGCCGAGCCGTACAGCGCCATCAGCCCGCCGCTCAGCAGCGCCCCTCCAACAGCCGCCCAAAAGGGTCGGGCCAGCCCAGCCGGCCGGGGCAGTAGCCACAGCTGCGCTCCCACCGCTGCCCACACATACAGCAAGCCATTCAGCCCCAGCCGCTGCCCCCAGAAAAGCCGCTCGAACAAAACGGTGCCCAGCAGCAACAGCCACTTTTGCCGGGTGCTAAGCGGGGCAGAACTGACGGGCTGTGGGGCAGTAGCAAGCAGAGCCATAGGCGGTGGATAGCGGGAAAAGCCGGGAAATACTTCCGTAGTGGGCAATGCTTCCCCCAACGCCACTCAGGCCACTCAAAGTATAGAGCGAGGCTTACCTGCAGCCGCAACGGTGGCAGCATCCGGCTCGTTTGAGCCAGCAACTTGCTGGCTGCTTTCCCGTCGAGGTTGGCAAAGTGTTTGTGAAGTTGTATTTAAACTACTTTTGTTTTCAAATAAACCCCTTTTCACTCTCTTTCATGGCAACACCTACCACTACTCCAACGAGCGCCGAAGCATTCGACTCGCTCACCAATTTTGCACCACCCACCGTCGGCCAACGCCTGGGCGTTGAGTTTCTAGGCACCTTCTGGCTTGTGTTTGGCGGTTGCGGCAGCGCCGTGCTGGCCGCTGCTTTTCCGGGTGTCGGCATCGGGCTGCTAGGCGTGTCGCTGGCTTTTGGTCTCACGGTGCTGAGCATGGCTTTCGCGTTCGGGCACATCTCAGGCGGGCACTTCAACCCGGCCGTGACGGTGGGGTTGTGGCTGGGCGGCCGGCACAGCGGCCGGTACGTGCTATCCTACATCGTGGCGCAGGTAGTGGGTGCCATCGCCGGGGCAGGCTTGCTCTACGTCATTGCGCAGGGCAACCCCGATTATAGTATATCTGCTAAAGGTCTGGCTGCCAATGGCTACGGCACCGATGGCTCGCCGGGCCACTACAGTATGCTAGCTGGCTTGCTCATCGAAGTAGTACTTACCATGGGCTTCCTCTACGTTATTCTGGGCGCTACCGACCGCCGAGCGGCCAAAGGCTTCGGCCCGCTGGCTATTGGTCTGGCACTCACGCTTATCCATCTTATCAGCATCCCCGTCACCAATACGTCGGTGAATCCGGCGCGCTCCACCGGTCCGGCGCTGTTTGTGGGCGGGCTGGCCCTGCAGCAGTTGTGGCTATTCTGGGTGGCTCCCATCCTGGGCGCGGCCATCGCGGGCCTCAGCTACCGCTACCTCACCGGCGAAGGAGGCCACGAGCCGGTAGCTGGTGAAGGCCAGCGCATTTCTCGGGCTACCACCGCCATCGGCGACGTCACGTCAAGCCGCCCGTCACCTCAGAGCTAATCACTTGGCTTCTTTAAAAAAGCGCCGCTGCCTGCCTGGTAGCGGCGCTTTTTTGTGGAACAGAGTACTCGGCATTCTACGCTAAAAGCACCTTTGCATAAGTCCTGATTATCTTAGCGCCCGTTGTGGCTATGAAAATCTCTTATCCGGTTCGCGTGCTGGGCACCGGCGCGTATGTGCCTGGGCAGCCGGTCAGCTCCGCCAGCCTTGATGCGCAGCACCAGCGCCCGGCAGGTGCTACCGAGCGGCTGGGCGGGGTGCGCCAGCGTCATTTTGCGGCCCCGCACGAAACTTCTACCTTCATGGCTGGCGCGGCCTTGCAGCAGGCCCTGGTAGCGGCTGGTCTGGCCGCCACCGATTTGGATTTGCTGCTGGCTACCAGCGTGTTGCCCGAGCAGCCCATGCCCACCAATGCCGTGCTGGTTCACCGGGCACTGGGGCTAAACCCAAAAGCCGCGTGCTTCGACATTAACGGCTCGTGCCTGGGCTTTTTGCACGCGCTGGAAACCGCTAGTGCGGGCATTGCTATGGGGCGCTACCGGCACGCGGCCATTGTGTCGTCCGAGATAGCCTCGAAGGGCTTGGAGCGCACCAGCCCCGAAACCAGTGCCCTTTTCGGCGACGGCGCAGCGGCCGTGGTGCTGGGCCCAGCCAGCCCGGCCGATGGGTCGGCCGTGTTTGGCTTCGGCTTCGAGACGCACAGCCGCGGCGCTGAGCTGTGCCAGATTGTGGCCGGGGGCACCCGCTACAATTCCGTTACCCCGCCGCCCTCGCCCGACGACTACCTCTTTCGCATGGACGGGCCGGGCGTGTTCCGGCTGGCCGCCGAGGTATTCCCCGGTTTCCTCGACCGCCTGCTGCAAGCGGCCGACTGTCCCCGCACGGCCATCGACTGCATTATTCCGCACCAAGCCAGTTATTTAGGCTTGCGCTTTCTCACCCAGCGCCTGGGTCTGGATGCCGGGCGCGTGGTGCAGATTCTGCCCACCCACGGCAATCAGGTATCGGCTTCCATTCCGAGTACGCTGCACGCGGCCGTGCAAAGCGGCCAACTCCAGCGCGGGCAGCTGGGGTTGCTGCTGGGCACGGCAGCGGGTATTTCGCTAGGTGCGGCGCTGCTGCGTTACTGAGCTACTACTGTTATGGGCCGCGCACTTTCGCTTCAACTCCTGGTAGGAGGCTACTGCCAGCACCCCGGCTTCGTCGTCAACCCCCGGCGCGAAGGCTGGGCACCCCGGCAGTTTCCGGCCCTTTTCGCGCTTATTGAGCACCCCACGCAGGGGCTGATTTTGTACGATACCGGCTACTCGCCCCGGTTTTTTACCGAAACGGCGCGTCTCCCCGCCGCCCTCTACCGCTATGCTACGCCGGTGGTGTGCCCCGCTTCGCAAACGGCCGTGGCCCAGCTGGCCCGCCGGGGCATTCGGCCCGCCGACATCTCCCTCATCATTCTCTCGCACTTCCACGCCGACCACGTAGGCGGCCTGCTCGACTTCCCCCAGGCCCGCCTGCTCTACCTGCGGGCAGCCCTCGACCCCCAGTTTCGGCAGCACTCGGCGCTAACCAACCTGCGGCGCGGCCTGCTGCCCGGCCTGCTCCCCACCAACCTACCCCAGCGCAGCACCTTCGCCGAAGACCTGCCCCAGTGCCTACTGCCTCAGCTAGCGCCCTTCCAAACCTGCTACGACCTGCTCGGCGATGGCAGCCTGCTGGGTGTGGATGTGTCGGGCCACGCGCCCGGCCAACTCGGCCTGCTGCTCACGGCCCAGGGCGGCCAGCTCATATTCCTGGTAGCCGATGCCTGCTGGACGCGCCACGCCTTTGAAAGCCTCGAACTACCCTGGCCGCCGGTGCGCCTCATCAAGCACGACATGACACAGTACCAAACCCAGATTCGGAAGCTGCACGCCCTGCACGCCGCCCGCCCCGAGCTGCTGCTCGTGCCCTCGCATTGCCAGGAGAGTATCGACAAGGCGAATACAGCCCTGGGCGACGCGGGCGTTCACCCCACCTCCTAGCCCCGCGCCGCCCAGCACAACAACCATTACCAACCGCTAACCCACCGTGCAAACTGCCCTCGACCGGCTCCTGATTCTGTGGCACTACTGCCGGTTTCGCTACGGGTGGCAGCCGCGCACAGTGGCTAGCCTACGGCAGTGGCAACAGCGCCGGCTGCGGGAATATACTCGCCGGGCGGCGCGGGTTTTCCCGTTTTACCGGGCCTGGGCAGGGCAGCCCTTTTCCCAGTGGCCGGTGCTGGAAAAGGCCGACTACCTGGCAAATTTCGCCCGCCTCAACGCCTACGGCTTGTCCTTGGCCGACTGCCTGGCTTTGGCCAAGGCGGCCGAAAAAAGCCGCGATTTTACGGTGCAGCTGCCGCAGGGGCTGAGCGTGGGCTTGTCGTCGGGCACTACGGGGCGGCAGGGTGTGTTTGTGGTCGGCCGCCGCGAGCGCCTGGCTTGGGCGGGGGCCATGCTGGCGAAGGCGCTGCCGGGCCCCATCTGGCGGCCTGCCCGCATTGCGTTGTTCTTGCGGGCCAATAGTCCGCTCTACGAAACTTTAGGCAGCCGCCACCTCCGCTTCGCCTACTTCGACCTGACGCGGCCCTTTGAGCAGCTGCGGCAGGAAGTAGGCGCTTTTAACCCAACGGTGCTGGTGGCCCCGGCTTACGTGCTGCGCCTGCTGGCCGAGGCCAAAACCCGGCACCCGCTTGGCCTGGCACCGCAGCGCATCTACTCAGCAGCCGAGGTGCTGGAAGACGAAGACCGGACTGTGCTGGAACGAGTATTCCAGCAGCCCATCCACCAGATTTACCAGGCGGCCGAAGGCTTCCTGGGTATCAGCTGCGCCCACGGCCGCTTGCACCTCAACGAAGACTTGCTGCACATCGAGCGCGAATACCTGGACGAAGCCAGCGGGCGGTTCACGCCCATCGTCACGGATTTCTGCCGCACTACGCAGGCCATTATCCGCTACCGGCTCAACGATGTGCTCATCGCAGCCGCTGCGCCTTGCCCGTGCGGGTCGCCGCTCACCGCCATTGAGCGCATCGAGGGCCGGTGCGACGACGTATTCGTACTACCCGCACTGGATGGCCGCCTAGTGCCCATCTTCCCGGATTTTATCCGCAATGCCGTGCTGCAAAGCAGCCCTGGCATCTACGATTTCTGCTGCGTGCAGCGGGCACCCGAGGCCGTGACGCTTTTGTTGGCTACCACGGCTGCCGGCCCACCCGAGCTGGCAGCCATCTACGAATGCGCCGCCCAGGCTTTGCAGCAACTCTGGGCGCGGTATGGGGCGCAGCCGCCGCAGCTTAGCTTCGGCGTGTTGGTGCCGCCGGCCGATTTACAGCTCAAGCGCCGCCGGGTGCAGCGGACGTTTGCGGTGGAGCCGGCGGCGCTGGTGGCAGCAGGCGGCGAATTTCGGCCAGGCACGCCTGATGCGGCTGGTAGCGCCGCAGCGCCTCCGCCAAGTGCAGGAGGCGCGTCTGGTCGAAGCTGGTGAGCAGGGTGCGCAGGGTGGCCAGGGCCTCGGGCGCGGCCAGGGAGCGCACGCGCAGGCCCGCCCCGCACTCCTGCACGCGCTGGGCAAAATCGAACTGGTCGTAGTCCTGGGGGCACACGAGGCTGGGCCGCGCCGCCCGCAGGCAGCTATACACGATGCCTGCGCCGCCGTGGTGCAGCACCGCCGCAAAGCGAGGCAGGTAGGCATCGTAAGGCACGTAGCCGTACACCGACCAGTTACTTCCCGTGGCTTGGGGCTGGGCGCTGGCCTGGCTGGCATCGCCCAGCGACACCACGAAATGCACGTCGGGGAAGGCGTTGAAAAAAGGCGCTAACTGCGTAAGCAGCTTCTGCTTGGCCCAGGGCAAGTGCGTGCCCAGCGTCACCAGCACGGCCTGCGCCGCTCGCTGCTCGGCAAAAACCAGGGGCGGTAGCAGCGGCTCGGGCGAGGCTGTGAGCGAGCCAATAAGCTGAAAGCCAGTGGGCCAGTCGCGGACAAATTCTACTTCCGCCATTCCCAGCCCTAGGATGGCGTAGGGTGAATACGCTTGCTCCGAGCCATCGGGGCGGTATACGCGCACGCCCAGCGCCCGAAACTGCCGCGCCAGCACCACCGCAAATGCCCGCTTGCTGCTGCGAATAGCCAGGCGGCCCAACGCGTCGCGCAGGCGGTGCGCCCAGTGGCGCGGCGGCCCCCAACCACCCAGGTAGGAAGGGGTACCGCGCCGGGTTTCGAGGGCAAAAGGCGTCGGGATAGTCGTAATCCAGGGCAGGCCGCGCTCGTCGCACACCAGGCCGGCTACCGGGGCGCAAAAGTCGGCAATGACTACCTCGGGCTGCTCGGCCGTGAAAATTTCCCGTAGCTCCTGCCGGATGCCCGGCAGCAGGGCCAGGTTGCTGCGCAGCTGGCTCAGCATCAGCCAGATGCTTTTACTCACGGCCCCCGGTGTGTCCACAATCCGCTCCATCACGAAAGGGTCGTGCTTTACCACCGTATCGACGGGGAAGCCCAGTTGGCGCAGCAGCCCTGCCTTGGCCTCGCCGGTAGTGAAATGCACGGCAAAGCCTTCGGCCACCAGGTAGTGGGCCAGGTCGATGAGCGGGTTGAGGTGGCCGCTAAACGGCGGCGCGACGAAACAGATTTTATGCTTCATTGGTGGTATACGATGGCAAACCCCTGGCACGGGCCAGAGACCCGCGCCAGAGTTCGCCTTTTCACTCAAGCAACCCCTGTACCACAGCCACCACCTCCGGCTGGGTAGCGTAGGCTAAGTGCCCGCCCGGCACGCGCTGGTGGCAGGGCAGCCGGCACAGGGTGCGGCTGAGCCAGTCGCGCCGGCCTTGCACTACGGCCACCGATACTTGCGGGTGCATGCGGGGCCGCAGGCACACCGGCCCCAGCCCCACCAACTGAATATGTAGCTCCGGTGGCACCCGCAGCCAGGGCAGGGCCGCATAAAACAGCTGCAAGCCACAGCTGCCACATAGCAGCACTAGCCGACTGGAAGTAGCATCAAGCAGTGGCTGTAAGTGCCGAGCGCAGGCCTGCCGAAAAGCCACGCTACCCAGCGCCGCCACAAACTGCGCACTATTGCGCACCGAAGCAGCCAGCAAAGGAGCCTCTTGATAGTCAGAACGCAAAGCAGCTCGATTGTAAGGAAAATTAGCTGGCAGTGCCACCCACGGCGAGGCACAGACGGCCCGCAGCAACCCTTCCTGGGCCGGGCTGAGCCGCGAAGGCCGGTACGCACTCTGGCCGGTGAGCCAGGCTATGGTTTGCGCGGCGGGCTGGGCCAGGGTGTCGGCGGGGTCGTAGCGGTTGAGTTGCCGGGTATTGGTCATGGCACGTAGCGCAGGCCGTCGGCCACTACTTCGATGGACTTGTTGCGCCACTGCACGCGCCGGGGCTGCAGCAGCGCGTGTAGCAGGTGGAGCGGCTGCAGCAGGTCGGCCAGCATTTCCAGGGCTACGGTGCGGATGCTTTCGGGGGTGCCCAACAGGCGGCGCCGCATCAGTGCCATAGCTGTGGCTTTCAGGGCCAGGGCAGCCAGTACCCCGGCCACCAGCGATAAGCGTTGGCTTAGCAAGCTGCTTAGTAGCAGCCCCAACGGCAGTGAGCCCGGCACCACTACCAACGCCACCACCGGCACAGTGAGCGACGACCGAAACAGGCGGCGGGCGAACACCATCCAGCGGCGCATGATGTGCAGGTAAGCTGAGAACGTAGGTACGGTAGTCGCCAATGGGTGCAGGATAGTAGTTTGCCCAATGGGCAGCCCGGCGCGACGGTAAAGATGGGCCACTGCATAGTCGTCGCACAGCTCGGCTTCAATGGCCGCAAACCCACCAAGCCCCAGCAGCGTGCTTTTGCGGGTGGCGTAGAACATGCCATTGATAGTAACGGGCAGCTGGAAATACAGCGGCGGCAAGTAGGTAATCAGCGCATTAGCGTTCACAAACGCCTGCACCAGCGCCGACCAGCCCGCCGGAGCAGCCGTGTAGTAGGGTAGCCCCGTAATCAGCGCCGCCGTGCCCAGAGCGGTGCAGGCGCGGGCCAGCGACCCCGGCAGCAGCACGGTATCGTCGTCAAGCACCACCACTACGGCCCGCGCCTGCGGCAAGGCCAGCCGCAGCTTAAAAGCCTTGGGATTGAGACCCTGAGGCACGGGCGGCGTGAGTAGCACCTGCACCTGGGCCGTTGGTAGTTCGGCCAGCAGGCGAGCCGCAATGCGGCGCCCTTCGGCATCAGTTTCGTCTAGGAGCCAGAGGAAGTGGGCGGCCGGGTGGTGGTGCAGGTTGCGGCGCAGGGCGTCTTCGAGCAGTGGGTCGCCGCTCAGAATAGCCTGGAGTACGGTGACTTCGGCCAACTCGGCCGGGGCTTCGGGCAGCGGTGCGGGAGGAGCAGGTGGCTGCGCCACGTAGCGCAGGGCCAGCCCGAGGCGCAAGGCCGTAAGGAGCAGGTAAAGGGCAGTGAGCACCAAGGTGATAGTAGCCATCAGGCGGCGGGTGGGGGTTGCTGCTGCCACCACGCTACAAACCGCGCCAGGCCCTCCTCTACCGTGACGGCGGGCGGGCCTAGCTCGGCCAGGCACTTGCGCACGTCGAACGTTTTGGAGTAGGCAAACACGGCCACGCCGAAGCGCGTGAGCGGTGGCTCGCGGTAGCCCAGCAGCCCGGCCGACACCCACTCGGCCAAGCGGGCCACGCGCAGGGCCCACGCCACCGATACGCGCCAGCGCGGGGCCGGGTAGCCCAACTGCTGCAATAGCCGCCGCAGAAACTCGTGGATGGCGACGGGCTGGTTATTGGTGAGGTTCAACTCGCCCTGAAAGCGGCGGTCCAGTGCTCCCAACACGTAGGCCACCAACGTGTCGATATAAATGAGGTCGCCAATGGCCGAATGGCCGTCGGCCCGCGCCAGCAGGGGCAGGCGTCCTGCTGCCGCCGCCCGCAAAATGCGGGGAAAAATAACCGTGTCGCCGGGGCCAAACACGGCGCGGGGCCGCAACACGGCCCATGGGCCGGCGTAGCCCTGCACCAGCAGCTCGCCCTGGCGCTTGGTGCGCGAGTACTCGTTTATCTGCTCCTCGTCAGCTGGAATAGGGCTGGCTTCGGTGAGATTGAACTGGTCGGCAGCCTGGTAGAATATGCTCGAGGATGAAATATAAATCAGGTAGGGGAAGGCCGTGCGGACGCCATACTCCAGCACATGCCGGGTGCCGGCTACGTTAGCTTGCTGGTAGGCGTGGGGGCTGGCCCACGAAGCCGAGAGGGCTGCGCAGTGAATGACAGCATCCACGGGCTCGGCCCAGATGAGCGGCTGCGCAAGGTCGTGGCAGAGGTACTGGCTTACCGGACTGGCGGGCGCACTGGCCCGGCCCAGGCCAACGACTACGTCGCCCCGCGCCAGCAGGGCCGCCGCGATTTTGCCGCCCACAAAGCCATTGCTGCCCGTAACTAAGATGCGCATTGGTAGCCGAAGATAGTTGGAAGCCCAAACATAACCTGGCCTGTGCTAACAACCCGTAGGAGCCCGGCTTACACCTCAGAATGATACCCGAACGACTTGTCCCAAGGTGCAAGCCAGAGGCTACCTCTGGTTCGTATGTATTACCCGCAACTTGCGTTAGCTATACCTTCGCAAAATAAATTCTTTACCGTGGCTTCATCCCAGCAGCATGCGCAACTCGACCGCCTGGAGCGGCAAGTAACCACCTTAGTGGCTGCGTATCAGCAGGTGCGCGAAGAGCTGGCCGATGCCCACACCACTATTGAGCACCTGAAAGCTGACGGGCGCGAACGGGAAAAACACTTGCGCGAATACCAAAATCAGGAAAACATTGTTAAACTTGTACAGACTATAGCCGGCGGGGAACCCACCCAGGCCAACGAGCTGAAACAACGCCTCAACGAATACATCCGCGAACTAGATAAGTGCCTTGCCTATTTGAGGGAATAAAACACCTTCTTTGTGCGTGGCCAGGTAGTTACTAAACAAGGAATTAAGAAGTTGGAAGAAGATACTATCTGTTTTTCCGACGCCCTGACGCCCGACCTCGTAACCAACCAACTACTCACCCAACTACCTGCCTGCTGCTACGAAAATGAACGAGTTAGCCATTAAAATTCGCATCGCTGACCGCGACTACCCCATGCGGGTGGCAGTGGCTGACGAAGAGCGCCTGCGCCTGGCTGGCCGGCAGCTCAGCGAGCGGCTGCGCGAGTTTCGGGAGCAGTACGGCATCCAGGATAAACAAGACCTGCTGGCGATGGTAGCCCTCGCCACAATGGCTGACTCCTTGCGAGTTAGCAAGGAAAAGGATGGAACCGATGCAGCTCTCACCGAGCGCCTGGCGCGCCTCGATGAACTGCTTTCTGGCGTGGTACTGGCGGCTTAGGCCGCTTAAGTACCTATAAAAAAACTCGTTGGCCCGGCCGGGCGCACAGAAGGCAAGTGGCCTGCAGCGCTCCGGTTCGGGTTTTTGTCGTGGCTATGGTCCTGATTCACTTCACTTCCATACTTCCATGTCAACCATCATTTTATATTGTGCGGTTGCCGCCATCATTGCCCTCGTAGTGGGCGTGGTGGTGGGCCGCCAGCTTGCCGGCAAAGCCCGGCAAGACTTGGAGGGCGAGGCGAAAGCCAAAGCCCAATTGCTTCTCGACGAGGCCGAAACCCAGGCCAACCGGACCCGCGACGAGCGCATCCAGCAGTCGAAAGACAAGTTTCGCAATCTCAAAAATGAGTACGAGCAGGAGCAGAAGCGCCAGCGGCGCGAGTTTGAGCAGGAAAGCCAGCGCCTCAAGGCCGCCCTCGACCAGGAGCTGACCGAGCGCCGCCAGGGTGTACTGGCCCAGGAGCAAAGCATCAAGCACCTCACCGACACCACCCAGAAGCAGCTCGAAGGGCTGCAGCACAAGGAAAAGGAGCTGGAAACCACCCGCGAAAAAATCCAGGCCGACACCGAGCACCAGCGCCAGCGCCTGGAGCAACAGGAGGAAAAGCGCCAGCACAAGCACGAAACGGCCGTAGCCGAGATGCAGGCCAAGCAGCAGGAAGCCGAAGCCCAAATACACGTAGTACAAACCCAGCTCGAAAAAGTAGCCGGCCTCACCGCCGCCGAAGCCCGCGAGCAGTTGGTAGAAAGCCTCAAGAACGAGGCCCAACTGCAAGCCAGCTCCTACATTAAGGACACCGTGGCGCAGGCCAAGCTCACGGCCACCAAGGATGCCAAGAAAGTGGTGCTCGAAACCATTCAGCGCACCGCCTCGGAGCACGCCATCGAGAATTGCGTGTCGGTGTTCAACATCGAGAGCGACGACGTGAAGGGCAAAATCATCGGCCGCGAGGGCCGCAACATCCGGGCCCTGGAAGCCGCAACGGGTGTCGAAGTCATTGTAGACGATACCCCAGAGGCTATTATCATCTCGGGCTTCGACCCGGTGCGGCGCGAAATTGCCCGCCTCTCGCTGCACCTACTGGTGAAAGACGGCCGCATTCACCCGGCTCGCGTGGAGGAAATCGTAGCCAAAACGACCAAGAAAATTGAGGAAGAAATCATCGAAATCGGTGAGCGCACGGTTATCGACCTCGGCATCCACGGCCTGCACCCCGAGCTGATTCGGATGGTGGGCCGCATGCGCTTCCGCTCGTCCTACGGCCAGAACCTGTTGCAACACAGCCGCGAAGTAGCCAACCTCTGCGCCACGATGGCCGCCGAGTTGGGCCTCAACGTGAAGCACGCCCGCCGCGCCGGCCTACTCCACGACATTGGCAAGGTGAGCACCGAGGAGCCGGAGCTGCCCCACGCCATCCTGGGTATGGAAATGGCCAAGAAGTGGAAAGAGCACCCCGACGTGGTAAACGCCATCGGTGCTCACCACGATGAGATGGAAATGACGGCCCTGATTTCGCCCATCGTTCAGGCCTGCGACGCCATTTCGGGCTCGCGCCCCGGCGCCCGCCGCGAAATGATGGAAAGCTACATCAAGCGCCTGCGCCAGCTCGAAGAAACCGCCGGTGCCTTCAAAGGTGTCAACCAGACCTACGCCATCCAGGCCGGCCGCGAGCTGCGCGTAATAGTAGATGCCGAGAACGTGAGCGATGAGCGCGCTGGCGAACTGAGCTTCGAGATTTCGCAGAAAATCGAGAAGGAAATGCAGTACCCCGGCCAGATTAAAGTGACGGTTATTCGGGAGATGCGCTCAGTGGCGTATGCGAAGTAAGCGCGAGTAAAATGGAGTGGCACTCCGTTTATACACGAGTTGCGCTTGTAACCTTGGCGTAATAAACGGAGTGCCACTCCGTTTTACAAAACAGCCCCGGCCGCCTAGCGCGGTCGGGGCTTTATTTTGCCCCTGCATGAAATACCTGTTACAGTTCGCCCTGGCCCTACTCACTGCCTGCGCCCGCAACCCTTACGCCACCACCAACCGCAGCTACCGCCAGCAGGTTAAAACCCTGGCCCGGCAACTGCGGGCCCAGCCCACGCAGCCGCCCGCCGACAGCCTGCCCGCCACGCCCTACTGGGTAGGTACCACCAATTTTAATCTGCGCAAGCCCAGCTACGTCATCATTCACCACACGGCGCAGCATAGCACCGAGCAAACGCTGAAGACCTTCACGCTGGTTAAAACTCAGGTAAGCGCCCACTACGTGATTGGGCGCGACGGCCAAACCTACCACCTGCTCAGCGACTACCTGCGGGCCTGGCATGGGGGAGTAGCCCGCTGGGGTAGCCTCACCGATATTAACTCCGCATCCATTGGCATTGAGCTGGATAACGACGGCACCGAGCCGTTCGCTGAAGCGCAACTGACCAGTTTGCTGCGAGTACTGGCGCAGCTGAAAAAAACCTATAACATCCCCGTCGCCAGCTTTATCGGCCACGGCGACATCGCGCCCACCCGCAAAAATGACCCCAGTGCCCGGTTTCCCTGGCAGCGGCTGGCCCAGCGTGGCTTCGGCCTCTGGTACGATGCCGCCGTGCTCACCGATACCACCGCCGCGCCCTTTGCTACCGACTCAGTGGGCCGGGCTGTGGGCAGCACGCCCCGCGAAGCGCTACGCATTATCGGCTACGACACGCAGGATTTACCTGCTGCCATCGCAGCCTTCAAGCGGCATTTCGTGCCTGCTGAAACCGGGCCGGAACTGACGGAGCTGGACCGGCGCATTCTGTTTAATATTTACCGCAAGTGCTTGTAACACCAAGCTCTGCTTGGTGAACCATTCACGCCGCCTGAACGAGCCGTTCGGGTGTCATGTAACGATTCACCAAGCAGAGCTTGGTGTTACTGCGCTCCTTTCAGCGCGTCCTCGCCGCCATAGGGCGCGCCGCCGGTGATGTCGCCGCGCAGGCCGCCGGTGCTTTGGCCGGGGCCAAAGTCGGGCTGGCGCGAGGTGGTATCGTTTTCCTGGAGCGGAACCAGCGGCGCATCGGGTGCAGCTGGCGCGTTGGTGAGGGCATCGGTGGGCACGGTGCCAGCCTCGGTGCCACTAGCCCCGGCACCGGTTATTTCGGCCACTTTAGCAACGTACTGGCGCTTGGCGTCTTCCTCAGGGGTGCCTTTGTACTTGTCCCACGACTCCCACTGCGCCTGCGAGAGACCAGCCGGGCCACTGGCTTTGGTGGCCGCGTCAGCATCCACCTCGTCGCCCTGCATATTGATGTCGCCTTCGGTAGCTTGCTTGTAGAGGCCGTATAGCTCCGTCATGTGCGGGGCAGCAGTAGCGGCGGGTAAGTCATTTACTTGCTGCGCGGCAGCCTCGAATTGTTCCTGAAGAGCCATGAGTGGGGGGCCGGCCAGGGCCAGCAACTAGGGAATGGAGAAAAATAAAAGCTTCTGGCAGGCTGTACTAGCAGAAGCAGCCTGGGGTTGCGCCAACGGATAGGGGAGAGCCGCCCTACTTCTCTGTTTTTCGCAAACGGGGGAGCCTGCCAGCGGCCCTATCTTTGCGGCCTAGCTATGTGTGGAATAACCGGCGCTTACGCCTTCTCCGATTCGGGCCGCTCGGCCCTCAGCCAGCTGCAAGCGGCCACCGATGCCATTGTGCGCCGGGGCCCCGACTCGCAGGGGCACTTTGTGTACGACCAGTGCGGCCTGGGTTTCCGCCGGCTGGCCATCCTCGACCTCTCGGCCGATGGCAACCAGCCCATGACCGATGCGTCGGGCCGCTACACCATTGTTTTCAACGGCGAGATATTTAACTACCGCGAGCTGCGAGCCAAGCTGGTGCAAAAAGGCTATCAGTTTCACTCTCAGACTGATACGGAAGTTATTCTGAACCTTTACGTCAGTGAAGGCCGTAGCTTCATCAAAAAACTCAACGGGTTTTTTGGCTTCGCCATCTACGACAAGGAAGACAATTCGCTCTTCATTGCCCGCGACCGGTACGGCGTAAAACCCCTGCACGTATACCGCGACGAAGACCGCCTGCTGTTCGGCTCCGAGCTAAAGTCGCTGCTGGCGCTGGGGGCCCCCCGAAAGCTGGATTATGTGTCGCTGAACCAGTATTTGCAGCTCAACTACATTCCGGGGCCGGCCACCATTTTCAAGGGTATCAAGAAGCTGTTGCCGGGCCACTACCTCTATATCGAGGGCAATAAGGTGGTGCGCAAGCGCTGGTATAAGATTCCCTATGACCCCAAGAAAGTAGCCAAAAACAAGCTCGACTACGAGCAGCAGCAGAAAAAGCTGGTCGACCTCATGGACGATGCCGTGGCCCGCCGCCTCGTGGCCGACGTGCCGCTGGGCTCGTTCCTTAGTGGCGGCATTGATTCGAGCGTGGTAACGGCGCTGGCTACCCGCCACACGCCGCATCTCAATACGTTCAGCATCGGCTTCCGCGACGAGCCGTTTTTTGACGAAACCAAGTACGCCAACCTGGTAGCGAAAATGCACAACACCAACCATACGGTGTTCTCGCTCTCCAACGACGACCTATACGAGCACCTGTTTCAGATGCTCGACTACTTCGATGAGCCCTTTGCCGACTCCTCGGCCCTGGCCGTGCACGTACTCAGCCAACGCACCCGGCAGCACGTAACTGTGGCCTTGAGCGGCGACGGGGCTGACGAGATTTTTGGCGGCTATAACAAGCACATGGGCGACTTCCAGGTGCGGCAGGGCGGCTTCAAGGCCGAGGCCGTAACGGGCCTCAACCTGCTCTGGGATGTGCTGCCCAAGTCGCGCAACTCGTACCTGGGCAACAAAGTCCGGCAGTTTCAGCGCTTCTCGCGCGGCATGCTCAGCGGACCCAAAGACCGGTACTGGGACTGGGCCACCTTCGCCTCCGAAAAGGAAGCCAACGAACTGCTGAGCCCCACTAGCCGCCTCAAAGTAGGCAAGAAGCTGGCCGCCAAACGCCGCAAGGATATCTTGGAAAATATCCACGGCGACGGCGACCTCAACGAGGTGCTGCTCACCGATACCCAGTTGGTGCTTCCCTACGACATGCTCACGAAGGTGGACCTGATGAGTATGGCCAACTCGCTGGAAGTACGCACGCCGTTTCTGGATTATAAGGTCGTCAACTTCGCTTTCTCACTGCCCGTGAGCAGCAAAGTGGATGGCAAGATGAAAAAGAAGATCGTGCAGGATGCCTTCCGCCCGATGCTGCCACCCGAGCTGTACGACCGCCCCAAGCACGGCTTCGAGGTGCCTCTGCTTAAGTGGATGCGTGGCGAGCTGCGCCCGCTTATCGAGCAGGATTTGCTGGCAGACGATTTTGTAGCTGGGCAAGGGATTTTTGATGTGGCAAGCGTGCAGAAGCTCAAGAAGCAGCTGTATTCCAACAACCCCGGCGACGCGCACGCCCGCGTCTGGGGGTTGCTGGTGTTTCAGTACTGGTGGAAAAAGTACATGGCGTAGACATCAATTAAAAATCAACGGCTACTGATTGGTAACGGATTTTTAATCTCAATTCCCAATACTTAATTCTTAATTCAAAAATGAAAATAGCAGTAGTAGGCACCGGATACGTCGGGCTGGTTACAGGCACTTGCTTTGCCGAAGTGGGCATAGACGTTACTTGCATTGATATCGACCAGAAAAAGATTGATAACCTGCACAACGGCATCTTGCCCATCTATGAGCCGGGCCTGGAGGAGATGGTAGCCCGCAACGTAAAGGCGGGCCGCTTGCACTTCTCAACCTCGCTGGCCGAGAGCATCAAAGGAGCCGACGTAGCCTTTATCGCGGTGGGCACCCCTCCCGGTGAAGACGGCTCAGCCGACCTCAAATACGTGCTGGCTGTAGCCCGTGGTATTGGTGAGAATATGAATAGCTACGGCGTTATCGTGACGAAAAGTACGGTGCCCGTAGGCACGGCCGCCAAGGTGCGCGCCGAAATAGAAGGTGCCTTGGCCAAGCGTGGCGAGAACATCGAGTTCGACGTAGCCTCCAACCCAGAATTCCTGAAAGAAGGCGCGGCGATTGACGACTTCCTCAAGCCCGACCGCATTGTGGTAGGCATTGGCTCGGCCCGCGCCGAGGAAGTGATGCGCCGCCTCTACAAGCCTTTTTTGCTTAACGGCCACCCGATTATCTTCATGGATATCCCGTCGGCTGAGATGACGAAATACGCGGCCAACTCGATGCTGGCCACGAAAATCTCGTTCATGAACGATATTGCCAACCTGTGCGAAATCATGGGGGCCGACGTGAACAAGGTGCGCCAGGGTATTGGCTCTGATGCCCGTATAGGCACCAAGTTCATTTACCCCGGTATCGGCTACGGCGGCTCATGCTTTCCCAAGGATGTGAAAGCGCTCATTAAGACGGCCCATGATAATGGCTACCAGATGCAAGTGTTGCAAGCCGTAGAAGGCGTAAATGAGGCGCAGAAGGAAGTGCTGTTCAACAAGGTGAAAAAGCATTTTAGCGGCAACCTGAAAGGCAAGAAATTCGCTATCTGGGGCTTGTCGTTCAAGCCAAAGACCGACGACATGCGCGAAGCCCCTTCACTGGTTATTATCGAAAAGCTGCTGGCCGAAGGCGCTACCGTAACAGCCTACGACCCAGTAGCCATACCGGAGGCTAAGCATACGCTCGGCGACACCATCACCTACGCCAAAGACCAGTTTGAGGCCCTGGTGGATGCCGACGCCTTGCTGATAGTGACGGAGTGGCCAGAGTTCCGCTCTCCCTCCTTCGAAGTTGTAAGCCGCCTGCTCAAGCAGAAAGTCATTTTTGATGGACGCAACATCTATGACCCAACTGAGATGGATGAGCTAGGTTTTGCCTACCATTGCATCGGTATTCGTACCGACCATAAAGAGCGGACAACTGCTTAGTTGTCAGCTGCTCGTGGGTAGTTGTCGGCTTTTGCCGGTACTGCCAACGAGCCCTAATAAACTGTCAACTGACAATTAACAACTGACAATTATGTCTGAAAAAAAACGCGTACTAATTACTGGCGGCGCCGGCTTCCTGGGCTCGCACCTCTGCGACCGGTTTCTAGCCGAGGGCTACCACGTTATTGCGATGGACAACCTCGTGACGGGCAACCTCGCCAACATCGAACACTTGTTTAAGCGCGAGGACTTCGAGTTTCACCACCACGATGTGAGCAAGTTCGTGTTCGTGCCCGGCAAGCTGGATTATATCCTGCATTTTGCTTCGCCCGCTTCGCCCATTGATTACCTTAAAATCCCGATTCAGACGCTGAAGGTAGGCTCACTTGGTACCCACAACCTATTGGGCCTGGCTCGGGTAAAAGGTGCCCGCATGCTCATTGCCAGCACCTCAGAAGTATACGGCGACCCCGAAGTACACCCGCAAGTAGAAACCTATTTCGGCAACGTGAACCCCGTAGGCCCGCGTGGCTGCTACGACGAAGCCAAGCGTTTTCAGGAAGCCATCACGATGGCCTACCACAACCACCACGGCCTCGAAACGCGCATTATCCGCATATTCAATACCTACGGCCCCCGCATGCGCCTCGACGACGGCCGTGTGCTACCCGCCTTCCTCTCACAGGCCCTGAAAGGCGAAAACCTGACTGTGTTCGGCGACGGCTCGCAAACGCGCTCGTTCTGCTACGTGGACGACTTGGTGGAAGGCATTTACCGCCTGCTGCTCAGTAATTATCCCCTGCCGGTAAACATCGGCAACCCGGCGGAAATCACCATCAAGCAGTTTGGGGAGGAAATCGCCAAGCTAACTGGCGTCGAGTTTAAGCCCACTTATCAGGCCCTGCCCGAAAACGACCCGCTGAAGCGCAAGCCGGATATTACGCTGGCGAAGGAAATCTTGGGCTGGGAGCCGAAAATAGACCGTGCAGAAGGGTTGCGGCGCACGCTAGAGTACTTCAAGGAGCATGTAAGGTAAAGCCATTTATCGCCTTCCTCAATCGATTGGCAATGCTACTATCATACCAGCTATGCTGGTATGATAGTAGCATTTTTGTGACATATTTTAACGTATAATCAACATTGCAATTAAACCACTTGTTGAGAAAGAAACATAGTAATTCGTCCAAGTATTTTTTACGTCAGCGTACAAATCAAATAAACGCTGGTAAATATGATTGCTACTAGCGTCATTACCACTATAATACTTGCTAACCAGAACAACTGCTTTTGATTCTTGTTTACTAGAGGTGCTCCGCTCTTTAATTAGTTATAATATATGTAAAAAGTATATATAATTATTGATTTACATTGAACCAAACCAAAATAATAATGAACAACGTGAAGAAAGTAATCAAGAGCGCATTTAAATCATTCAACAAGCGCTTTGGAAAAAATGTTGATATCATGATAATAGATGATATATTTCCTCAGCCTCTTTCATCTTTTAGAATGGTTGAGTTCAGTGCTTATCTGCGTACTTGGCCAAGACTGATTATTCAGTCTACTGCTACTGCCTTCCCTCTGGTTAATGAACACCGCTCTTTTGAGGTGGTAAAGCAAGAGTTTGAAAGAAACAATCCTGACTTAGCAGGGCGGGTTTTCCATCTTAATTATTACAGGATTATTCGCCCTAAATTAGCATACTTCATATTCCTGCATAACACGTATAATTTTCTGCCCTATTTAGAACAGCACGCTATACCATTCGCTTTTACGCTTTACCCAGGGGGAGGATTTGCATTGAATCAAGAAGTTAGTGATAATAAACTCAAGCGAATATGTAATTCAGTTCTGTTTAAACAAGTTATTGTTAGCCAAAATATTACGCGTGATTATTTGTTGCAAAAAGGATTTTGTCTACCCTCACAAATTACTTTAATATATGGAGTTGTGATGCCCACGGACAAATTAATTCTTGCAAAAGAATTGAACGGTTACTCCGATACCCATGCTAAAGACACCTTTGATATTTGCTTTGTCGCGCACAAATACACTCCTCGCGGAGTAGATAAGGGATATGACACATTTATTGAGGTAGCGCATGCTTTAGCTGCCGATTTTCCACAAATTCGCTTTCACGTAGTCGGGAATTTTACTCCTGAGGATGTTGATGTTACCGGGCTGGTCAACATTAAGTTCTATGGAACGCAACAAAGCGACTTTTTCGCAATATTTTATCCAACTATGGATATAATTCTTTCACCAAATGTATCTTTTCGTCTCCAGCCAGGAGCTTTTGATGGGTTTCCAACTGGTAGTTGCGTTGAAGCAGGTTTATATGGTGTAGCGCTTATGTGTACCGATGAGCTAAAGCAAAACATCTTTTTAAAAGAGGGAACAGACATCATTATTATTACTAATAATGTGGATGATATTATTAGTAAAATAACTTATTACTATCAACATCTAAGCAAGTTAAAGCAGTTAGCACAAACTGGCCAAGCACGACTACAAGAATTGTTTAGCACACAAGCGCAGCTTCAGCCTCGTATACAATTGCTGCAAAAACTTTTAGAATGATTAGGTGCAAAGCTTATTTGGCGATGGTCTAATCCAGGATGAAGTTCAGGCGGTAGTTTAATATAAGGTGAAAGCAGTATACTGGCTATGATTGAGGTGGTCTAGCTAGAACGGACAGGGAGCCGTCTTAACTTTCCCTGCCCATGACCGAAAAGAAATCAGTTGACGGCTAGCCCGTCCCCCGCAAGAAATATACGCCCGCGTTCAAGGCCGAATGCGTTCGCCAAGTAGCGGCTTGTGGCCCGTCCCCAAGGCATATCGCCCGCCCTACTGGCCCTTTGGCAACGTGCGGCGTTGGAGCAAGCTGTACCCGGCATACGGAGCGTGAGGAAATCAAGCGCTTACGGGCCGAGTTGAAGCGCGTGGAAATCGAGCGCGACAGTTTAAAAAAGCGGTGACCATTTTTGCGCAGCCTCAACTGTGAGCAAGCACTTGTTTATCAGTACGCAGGTCGGTACTTGGACGCTTACTGACCTACGCCGGGTACTGAGTGTGAGCTGTAGCGGTTACTACCAGTGGCGGGCGGCAAGCCCGCCGCCCGTCCCCGACTGGCAGCCCGACCTGACCATGTGGCGCGATGCCTGTTCGCGGCGCGTGGTGGACTAGGGTGTGAGGACAATTATCTTTTCTTTGCGAATACTTTCCTATAGATTCTATGCGACGTTACGAAGTAAGCGACAGTCAGTGGGAGGTCATCGCGCCGCTGCTCAGCGGCAAAGCCACTGACTGCGGGGTAACAGCCAACAATAATCGCCTGTCTTTCAACGCTGTGCTGTGGGTATTACGCCCTGGCGCCCCCTGGGCCGACTTGCCCGAACGCTTCGGTAAACACCATTCTGTTCGTATCCGCTTCCGCCGCCTGGTGAAAAAAGGCGTGTGGGAACGGATTTTCCACGCCTTGCAAGCCCCTGATTGGGCGCAGGTGCAACTCGATTCCACCACCATGCGCGCCCACCAGCACGCTGCGGGCCAAAAAAAAGTGATGCCCAGACCGAGTGCCTGGGCCGTAGCCGAGGTGGGATGAGCACCAAAATACACGCCTGCGTAGAGGCTGCCGACAAGCCCGTGCGCCTGCTGGCGACCGTGGGGCAGGCCAATGACTGCCCGCAGGCTATCGCCTTGCTGGCCGAGTTGCCGGCCGAACAGGTGCTGGCCGACACGTCCTACGACAGCGATAAAAACCGTGTGTATTGTGTTGAAAAACAGATAGAAGTGGTTATTGCCAATCGACCTAACCGCAAGCAACCGGCCCCCTTTGATGAAGAAGAATACAAGCAACGCAATAAGATTGAGCGGTTTTTCAACCGCATGAAACGCTACCGACGCTTGGTTACGCGCTATGAAAAAACCATTACATCTTTCCTCGATTTCTGGCATATAACAGCAGCTATTGACTGGATTACTTAATTGTCCTCACGCCCTAGCACTTTGCTGCGCAGATGCCCACCGAGTTGGTGCTCATGGCACTGGAACAGGCCCTGATATTGCACCAGTCCGCGCCGGGTTTGGTCATTCACGCCGACAAAGGCAGCCAGTACACGAGCCACGCCTGCCTCCAGCGCATCGAAGCTGCCGGGGCGCTCGCCAGCTACGCCCGGCCGGGCAACCCCTACGACAATGCCCAGACCGAGGCGGGGTGGAGCACCCTCAAAACCGAACTGCCGACTGACTGCGGCGCATTTGCCAGCTTGAAGGAAGCTCGCTTAGAAGTCGCTTATTACCTCGACACTTGTTTCAACCTCGACCGTCGCCACTCGGCCCTAGGCTACCGCTCACCCCACCAATTCGAAGCCGACCTACTCCATCACCTACCTTGACTTACTATCCATTAGGCTAGACCATCCCACAACTGCTGGTTGTGCCAGCGCAACGCTAGTGTGCAAGAGTTGTTCGTTCAACAGATGCCTGAAGATGCACAGCGTGCGAATTAAAATTATCATCTACGACCACAATTGGGATATCATCCTGAGCTAGGCTAGACCATTACCTAAAACAAATAGAATTGATAAATATATATTTTATATATCAAAATATTGTTTTAATTAGATTGTCTTTAAGTTGTGAGCAGCGGCCTACATCTACTATTTGGCCCTTATCTTTGTTTGCTAGGACAAGCCAACAAACAGCAGACTTACAACAAGTAGGTTGAAAAGTGTCAAATGTGATAAATTATTAACAATGAGTAAAGGAATTATAGCTTATTCTCTTAATAGCATCCGCTATTATCTTAATTCAGTCCAGAAGCGTAGAGCTCTTTGGCTATTTATGTTAATCTTAGTTACCTCTCTTTTGGATGTAGTAGGGTTAGCGTCACTCGTACCAATAATGATGGTAGCCGCTGAGCCAGGTGGCGTGAAAACGAGCAAGTTCTTCGGACCACTATACAATACCCTGCACTTCCAGTCGGAACGCTCCTTCCTGCTGGGGCTAATAGTGGCTATTTTTATTTTCTTTTTACTCAAGAATCTCTTTTCGGCATGGGTCAGCCACCTCCAAACTAAATTTAGTGCCACTGTAGGTTTAGCAGTTATTAGGTCACAGTTCGATAAGTACCTCCACTTCCCTTTTTGGGATTTTAACAACTTGGGCTCTGGTAATCTGATTAATAGTGCGTTAACGGTGCCAGTTTACTATGTGAATATGGTAGTTAGACCGCTTTTTATTCTATTTTCCGAAATAGCGATTATTCTGGTTGTTGTTTCGGGTATGCTATTTTATCAGCCCCTGCTAATAGCATTATTAGGGGTGATACTGGTGCCCGCTGCGCTGCTTATCTATCGTCAGCTGCGAGTTCGCTCACAGGCAATCGGGTACAGAGTAAATGAGCTACGGCCTATTTCCTATTCTATCACCGGTGACTTATTCACCGGTTTTGTTGAGTTAAAATTAGCTAAAAAGCAATATCAGTTCCAAGACCGGTTGCTGCGTAATGAGCAGGAATTGCAAGCATTGGACGCTGAAAGCAGCCTATATTCAATGCTGCCACTCAAAGTAATCGAGATGGTAGCTGTTTTAGGCGTTTTGATGATATTCCTGTACGCTATCTTCTTTCCTAATCCCACCAATAATCTAATCGCGCTAGTTGGTTTGTTCGCAGCAGCAGCCTATCGACTTATGCCCTCCGTAAACCGAATGCTTACTGCTTTGATGCAAATCAAACAGAGCCAGTCAAGCATCGAGAACCTGCAAGCATACCGTGGCCCAGAATACAATGAAGCTCCTTACCCTCAGCAACTACCCCTTAAATTCGAGCATAGCATTGTGTTCGACCACGTAGTATTTAGCTTTCCAAGTAGTGTAGACAGGCCTGCGTTGAAGGAGGTTAGTATTAACATTAGGAAAGGCGAGAAAATCGGCTTTATAGGCAGTTCTGGCTCTGGTAAGACTACTTTGATGAATGTGCTATTGCGATTCTATACAGAACAGCAAGGCAGGGTGCTGATTGATGGGCAGCCATTGACCTCGCAGCACATCGAAGCCTGGCACCGCATAGTAGGCTACGTTAAGCAGGATACCTTCTTGATGGAAGCGTCCATTAAAGATAATGTTACCCTCAACGATATCACGGTGGATGAAGCCCGCCTCACGTATGCCATCGAACTAGCATCACTGCAAAGTTTCGTGGCAGCGCTACCCAAGGGGATAAATACGCATATTGGGGAACGCGGCTCTAGACTGTCGGGCGGCCAGCGACAACGCATTGGTATTGCGAGGGCTCTATACAAACGTACCGAAGTGCTGGTACTAGATGAAGCTACCAGCGCCTTAGACAATGAGACCGAGCGCGAAGTGAACGAAGCTATAAATAAGTTGGCTGAAACGGACATTACTATCCTCATCATAGCCCACCGTATTACTACCTTGCGCGAATGCGACCGAATTTACGAGCTAAGTCAGGGAGAAATTATCGCCGAGCATCAGTATGAAAACCTAATACGGCAAGTAGTTGCAGCATAATCTAATGCTGATAATCTGCTGATTAATATTGCGTTGTATATTTAGATAAAAAAAGATGCCAATTAATGTCACCCAGTCGTATCTGCCTCCACTGGAAGAGTATGTCACTTACCTCACCGGAATATGGGAACGGGTTTATCTAACTAACTCTGGGCCGTTGGTATTGGAGTTAGAGCAGCGCTTGAAGGAAGCGCTAGGAGTAAAGCACCTGTTTTTTGTAAATAACGGTACCATCGCCTTGCAGATTGCCATTAGGGCATTAGACTTGCAAGGCGAAGTACTAACGACCCCCTTTTCCTACGTTGCTACCACTTCCAGCCTAGTCTGGGAAGGTTGTACACCGGTTTTTGTTGACATCGACCCTAGTACACTCTGTATTAATCCGGACTTGCTGAAAGCCTATATCACGTCCCGTACAGTGGGAATTATGGCCACGCATGTCTATGGTAATCCGTGCAGCATAGAAGATATCGAAGCTATTGCCAAGCGCTATAACCTACGCGTAATTTACGATGCCGCGCACGCCTTCGGAGTAACTTATAAAGGCAGTTCCGTATTAAATTTTGGAGACGTTTCCACGCTGAGCTTCCACGCAACCAAGCTTTTTCATACCGGCGAAGGAGGAGCGATTGTCACCAACGACGATGCCCTAGCGCATCGCATTGCCTATATGCGCAATTTCGGCCACAATGGCCCAGAAGCTTTCTGGGGTGTGGGCGTAAACGGCAAAAGCTCGGAGCTACACGCAGCAATGGGCTTGTGTGTACTGCCTAAAGTATCCGAGCTTATTGCGAAGCGCCGTATACTGAGTGAGCATTACGACGCCTTATTGAATGCAACGCAGTGCGTCAGGCCCGTTTTACGGCAGCATACCAGCTACAATTATTCCTACCATCCTATCGTTTTGCCTTCAGAGGCAGTATTGTTACGGGTGCGCGACCAGTTGAATGCACACGAAATAACTCCTCGTCGGTACTTTTATCCTTCCTTAAACACCCTGAGCTACATATCACCGCAGCCTGCCCCAGTTTCGGAGGATATTTCTTCCCGGGTACTCTGCTTGCCTCTCTATTATGATTTGGAACTAGCCCAAGTAGAACAAATTGCTCGTCTTATTAACGAGGTGCTATAAAAATATTATAGTATTTGAGGTTTTCTAGCCGAAACAGACAGCGAGAAATCTTGACTTTCCCTGCCCTGCCCGGAAAGAAACCATGAAGGGCAGGCCGCCGGACAGATAATCTGGGGCACCTTATTTACTCCCTATAACCTAACGCAGCCCATGGCCCGGCAAGCGGTGCCCTTACGCACAGCAGGCCTAACGGAACCAATCTTGGTAGATGCTGCTACGGCTACTTTTTTTCATCAATTAAAGAACTTGTTAGCTCAAGGTGGCTTCCATCCAGATGACCCCCTGCTGGCTTTATATGATGTGCCAGGATTGGTATATGTCTGTGGAGGCGTTTCACCAGAGGCCCCATGGTATTTTTCAAAACTGAATTCCCGTAATTGTCATGCGTTCGATGTCACGAACCTGCCTTTGCGCAAAGCATGTACCATCCTAACCGAGCCAACCAGCACTGGTATAAGAGATTATCTTCATGCACATGGAATAGAATGAGGTGGTCTAGCTAAGCGAGACAGAATTGGGTAGTATTTTCCGCCTATGGAAAAGCCTGATAAACGCCGCAAGTACGATGCGGCCTTCCGCGCCGAAGCCCTGCGGGTGGTGGCCGAGAGCCGCTCGACGCCCACTGCTGCCCGCACCTTGAATCTCGACCCCAAGCTGCTGTACAAGTGGCAGCGCGACGCTCAGCCGACCCTGCCCGCCGACCCGGCCGAGGCGCTGGAAATGCGCCAGCTGCGCGCCACCAACCGACGGCTGGCCCAGGAGCTGGAGATTTTAAAAAAAGCCATCGCCATTTTTTCGACCACCCCACTGGCCCCATGAGCTATTATCAATTTATTGACCAACAGCGCAGTATCTATCCTGTGCGCCGACTCTGCCGGGTGCTGGAAGTGATGCCCGCCCGCTACTAGGCGTGGCGCAAAGCGGCCAGCAGCGTCTGCCCGGCTCCCGAGCCTGTGGCTTGGGAAGAGGCGTTAGAAAAGGTGTTTACTGGGACGGTCTAGTGAAAGCGGACAGTGAGCTAAGGTAGGAGTTTCAGGAGGTCAGTTTCAAATTGGTGAGGCGAGCGATAGCCTAGGGCAGAGTGGCGGCGGGCGAGGTTAAAGTAGGTATCGAGGTAGTAGGCCACTTCCAGCCGGGCTTCTTGCAGGCTGGCAAACGCGCCGCCGTGGGGCAGCAACTCCGTTTTGAGCGTACTCCAGCCCGCTTCGGCCTGGGCATTGTCGGTGGGGGTGCCCGGTCGGGCGTAGCTGGCTAGGGCCCCGGCTGCTTCGATGCGCTGGCGGCAGGCGTGGCTGGTGTACTGGCTGCCCCGGTCAGCGTGGATGATGAGGCCCGGCGCTGGCTAGCGTAGCGTCAGGGCTTGCTCCAAGGCCGTGGGCACCAGTTCGGTCGGCATCTGCGCGGCCAGATGCCAGCCCACCACCCGCCGCGAGCAGGCATCGCGCCAGGTGGCCAGGTAGCACCAGCGCCCCCCGAGCAGCGGCAGGTAGGTAATGTCCCCGACCCAGACTTGGTTGAGGCGCGTGGGCGCGGGCTGGCCCAGCAGCCGGTTCTCGGCCACCACCGCGGCTGGGTCGGCCTGGGTGGTGCGCGGGCGCTGGGGGCGGGTGCTCAGGGCGCGTTGGCCACTGGCCCTGAGCCAGCTACGCAGCGCGTAACGCCCCACTTGGTGGCCCTCGGCCCGTAGCTCAGCGCGCAGGCGGCGGGTACCGTAGCGGCGGGCATGGCGCGTAAAGGCCTGCTCGGCGGCGGACTGCCAGCTGGGGCGTGGCGGCGGTGGGGCCGCGTGCCATTGGTAGTAGCCGCTACGGCTCACGCCTAGTACCCGGCACAAGTCTGTAATCGTCCAAGTATCTGCCTGCGCACTGATAAACAGGTATTTGCTCACGACTGAGGCTGTGCAAAGATGGTTACCGCTTTTTTTAAACTATCGCGCTCGATTTCCACGCGCCCCAACTCGGCGCGCAAGCGCTTAATTTCTTCGCACTCCGCGCTGCTGGGCACCGCCTGCTCCAGGGCCGCGTGCTGCCAGCGACCAAGCAGGGCGGGGGAGATACCTTGGGCACGGGCTACGTCGCTTTGGCGGGCACCAGCTGCCACTTGGCGCACACACTCGGCTTTAAAAGCGGGCGTATATTTCTTGCGGGTGACGGGCTGGCCGTCAACTGGTTTCTTTTCGGTCATAGACAGGGAAAGTTAAGACTGCTCCCTGTCCGTTCCGGCTAGACCACCTCAGTTTAGTGTCCTGCAGGAAACTTTGCCGATAAACTGTCTACTACTAGCCGCTTTTTCTTGAGCCTCTGTTTTTATAACTATCCTTCTTCTACAACATTAGCCCTAGCTGGTGCGTGCAAGCGGCGGGTGAGCCAGGCTGCCAGGGCCAGGGCAGTAGCCAGCAGCAGCCAAGGCCGAACAGGCACTGTGTAGCGCGCCTGAATGGCGAAGGGCAGGTGCATTACCCCAAAATACATTACCAGCGCCAGCGACAGCCACCAAGTGGGCCGGCAACTCAAACGGGCACGTAACCCAGCCCAGGTGATGCTGACCAAGGCCAGCAAAAAAGTAAAGCCACTAACCAGGGCCGGATATAGCACTTTGAGTTTGGCCACGGGCGTCGTGGCCGCCTGCCAGGCATCGCGCTGCACCCCCGTCACCCAGAGGCGCACGAGGGTGTAGAGGCGGGTTTTGAGGTAATAAAGCGGCTCTTGACGAATGTGGGCCACGTTGTACTGCATCAGCAAATGCTCACGTTGCAGCGTATAAGCAGAACTGTAAGTGGGAAATAGTAATGGCTGCTGAGCCATGAGGGGCATATAGTGCCGGTCACGGGCCGAAAGAAAGGGACGGCACTGCGCTTCTATGGTATCCCATTCCTGGTTGTAAGCGGCGATGTAGCCGGGCACCTCGGCCGGGTCAACAAATTGCACTACTTCGTTGCCCATTTGCGTGGTCCAGTAGTGGCTGTCTTTGTAGCCCGGCAACCGCAATGCCCAAAAGCCTAGTTGCGTTACACCAGCGCCGCCTTCCAGTGAAGTAGGCTTCCAGACACCGTGATGGTGGTGATTCCAGGCGGCGTAGGGCAACATGGTGGCGCCAAACAAAGCCAGCAGCCCCACCGCCTGCCCCCAGGCGAAGTGTGGCCGGGCGTGCCAGAAATCAACTGCTAGATGGAGAGCCGGAAAGAAGATGAATATGGGCCGAACCTGAAAAATCAGGCCCGCTAACAGCGCCAGTGTCACTGTGCGCCGCCATGTACCGCTTGCCCATGTAAGCGCCACTCCTGTGTAGGCGGCCAGTAAAAAAACAACCAGAATTTCGGGGTAAATGACGGCTGCAAAGTAGGCCATCTGTACATTGGGCAGCAGCAGCAGCAAAAATAGATTGCGCACCAGCCACGAACCGGGCTGCTCGCAACGCCGCGCCAAATGCAGCACGATACCAATAGTAGCCGCGTAAAGCCCTATTTGTACTACGCGCATACCCGCTACCCCCATTCCTAGCTGCTTGAGCAGCAGTAAAAATAGGGGATAGCCAGGGTTGCGAAACGTATCGGGCAAATAATCGGCAAATGTTGCCCAATACGTATAACGGCCCTGCTGCAGGCCATCGGTGTAGCCTAGGTATGTGTACTGGTCGGGGCTGTTGATGTGAAACGTTACTGCCACCACGGCAAGCGTAGCCAGCACGTTTAGCAGCAGCAGAGCCCAGAATAGGCGAAGATTTCCTAGCTTTTGCCCCAGGTTTCGTGTTACTGACTTGCCAGCGATGGGGGTATTAGGAGTTGGTTGCATAGTAGTGCGGCGGCTCTATACGATTTGGCTAGCTTTGGCTGCTTGCTTGGCCTTATGAAAATCGCCTCGCGAGAAATGTTTCTCAATCAGGCAATACATGAGAATGAAGAAATAGCGGCTTCCCATCTCCTTTATCTTCAACTTCGACTCGCCAAACTTGCGATTAGTCCACGAATTAGGCAGCACGGCATAGCTGTAGCCTCTAACTATGGCCTTTAGGGGCAGTTCTAGGGTAAGATTGAAGTGTGGTGATAAAAAGGGTTTGAGTCCCTCCATCGTATGGCGCTGGTAGAGCTTAAAGGCGTTGGTGCAGTCGTTATAGCGCAGCCGGAACAGCATCTTTACCATATTATTAATGGCCCGATTCAGAAGCTTTTTGTGGCCAGGATAATCTACCACGCGCCCGCCTTTTATCCAACGGCTGCCAAATACGCAGTCGTAGCCCTCCTGCATTTTGCGGTAGTAGGCCACCAGGTCGGCGGGGTCGTCAGAGAGGTCAGCCATCATCACGGCTACGCAATCGCCCTGGTAGCGCTCGAGGCCGTAACGCACAGCATAGCCGAAGCCATTGGGGCCAGGGTTAGTATAATAAGTCAGCGTGGGAATTTCCTGGGCTAAGGCTTGCAGCTGCCCCAGAGTATTGTCCTTCGAGTTATCGTTGGTGACAACAATTTCGTGGTCGATTTGCTCCTGCACCAGTTTGGCGTGCAGGGTGTGGAGGGTTTCGCCAATACTTTCCTCCTCGTTGTAGGCCGGAATAACTACGCTTAGTTTCATATACTTATATAATGCACACACACAACAAGAGGAATGAAGAATCATACAGAAAATAATTCTTCATTCCTCCCGGATGTCGTAAATAAAAATTAACTAACTGCCTGCCGCACGCGCAGCTCATCGAAAATCTGGGTCAGGGTGCTGGTCAAGTCGTAGGTGAACTGCCAGTTAGGGTAATGCTGCTCAAAGCGGCTCACATCCGACACATACCATATGTGGTCGCCAATACGGTTTTGTTCGGAATAAGAGTAGCTCATTTTATTGCCCGTGATAGTTTCGCACAGGGCAATGGCTTCCTGCATTGAGCAATTGGCGAAGCGCCCGCCGCCTGCATTATATACTTCCCCACCGGTGCGCGGGTTTTGGTAGAAGTGCCAGAACATATTCACCAAGTCGTGCGAGTGAATGTTATCGCGCACCTGCTTGCCTTTGTAGCCAAATACGGTGTAGTGCTGGCCCGTGATGGCGCACTTCATCAGGTAGGAGAGGAAGCCGTGCAACTGCGCCCCGGAGTGGCGCGGCCCGGTGAGGCAGCCTCCCCGAAAAACCGCCGTTTTCATACCGAAGTACCGGCCGTATTCCTGCACCAGCACATCGGCCGCCACCTTGGAGGCCCCAAATAGCGAATGCGTGGTGTGGTCGATACTCATTTGCTCATCAATACCATTTTTGAAGTATGGATGGCTTTCGTCAATTTCCCAGCGGGTTTCCAATTCTACCAGCGGCAGGAAATTAGGATTGTCACCGTAAACCTTATTGGTCGAGGTGAAAATGAATACCGCTTCAGGGGCATGCTGGCGGGTCATTTCCAGCATGTTGAGGGTACCGGTAGCATTCACCGAAAAGTCTGTAAACGGCTCACGGGCGGCCCAGTCGTGGCTGGGCTGGGCGGCCGTATGTACTACTAGTGCGATGTCAGCCCCAAACTCTTGGAAGATATTGGCCAGCGCTTCCACGTCGCGGATGTCGGCGGCGTAGTGGCGGTAGTTGGCAAAGTCGGCTTGCAAGCGGGCGCGGTTCCAATCGGTGGAGGCCTGCTCGCCGAAAAAATAGCTGCGCATGTTGTTGTCGATGCCTACGACAAGGTCAAACTTGTCGGCAAAGAATTCGACGGCTTCGCTGCCAATCAGGCCGCCAGCGCCGGTAATAAGTACGACTTTCATGCTCAATTGCTTGGTTTTTTAATTACTGGTGTAATAGTCTCCTAGTGTAATGGGCCGGCCGTAGTGCTGAGTCGCTTACTCCCACTACAAGCCTTTGCCATTACCCTAAAATGGGCTTGAGCTGCGCTTCATTTTCTCGCAGCCAGTGGTATACATCCGTCACAATCTGCTCGGCCGAACGTTGCGGCTGCCACCCCGTGAGGGCGGTTACGCGGCGGTTATCTGTCAGGTAGAGGGCGATGTCGGCCTGTCGGTTTTCGGCCTGAGAGGTAATCGGCACAATATTGCCCGTCACCTGCTGGCAAATAGCGGTTAACTCTTGCAGCGAAACGCTGATATCGCGCCCTCCACCCACGTTTAGGGTTTTGCCATTCACCTGCTCTAAATGTTCGAGCTGGTATTTTACTAGGTCAAACAGGTCATCGACGTGCAGAATATCGCGCACCTGCTTACCCGTGCCGCCAAAGCCAAAATAGCCTAGCGGCTGCTTCCAGAAGTGCCGGGCCACCCATAGTACAATAACGCCCTGGTCGACCTTGCCCATCTGCCAAGGCCCGGTGAGCACGCCGCACCGATTGATAACGGTGCGCAGATTATAAAAATGGTGGTATTCCTGAATGATATACTCTGAGCAAAGCTTAGTGGCTCCATACAGCGAACGATAGCCCTCAAGGGGAAAATCCTCGGCCAGCCCAGCCGGCGAAATACCGCTAATGGGCTGCTCGGCACTTACCTCAAATCGCGTGGTGGCTTCATCAAGCTTGATGCTATCAATCTGATTGATAGGATAAATGCGGCTGGTTGACAGAAACACAAACGCGGCATTATGCTGTCGGGCGTAGTTCAGGCAGTTAACAGTACCCCCCAAGTTGGTATTTATCAAATAATCAGGGGCCGAAGTAAGGCCCGCTAGCACCGAAGGCTCAGCCGAAGCCTCGATAATAGCTTCGACCGGCGGTAGCGCATCAAAATCTTCCTTGCTGCGGATATCACCATGCACAAACTCCACCCCGGCTTCGCGCAAGCGCGGCAGGTTCAATTCCGAACCCCGCCGCTTGAGGTTATCAAAGACAATAATACGGCACGCGGGGTACGTCTGTTTGAATTGTATCGCCAGTGCCGAACCAACGAATCCGGCACCGCCAGTGATTAAGAGTGATTTCAAGGGAAGTTTGTTATTACGAGTTAATCAGCTGACAAATACGAGTTAATCAGCTGACAAATATACAAGGCAACTCAGATTGACGGCTCCTTGCGGCAAACCAAATCATACTTATTCCGCACCTCCTACCACCAGTTTGCCTAGCCTTTTTGCTTGAATTCACTTATTTGTTTTCTCCTAAAAGGCTGCTATAGAGTATTTGCTTGTAGTTGGGTAGCACGACGCCTTCGCTAACAGAAGCAATTCTTTATGCGCGGACTTTTAGTGACAGGCTAAATGCTTATAAGTTAAGCAGCAACACTCGATAAAGCGCCAACATGCTAGCAATGTCGCGCTTATCTATCAGCTCGTTGGGGGTATGTACATGGTCTTCGGCCGCGCCCACAAAGCACCAGTCCCAGGGCATGTCGCTGCGCTGTAAGTCTTTGGCATCGGAGCCGCCGCTACCTTCTACTTCGAGCTGGTACGCGATGCCTGCCGCCTGTGCAATGGCCCGAATGCGCTCGACGTAGCTACGGCGCGGAATCAGGGAGTCGCGAAGAGAGATAACGCAGCCCTGTCCTGCCCGCACGCCCTGCGTAACCCAGGTAATATCGCAGATGAGGGCCTGCCGCACGCCGTAGGTATCGTAGATAAAGCGAGCCAGATAGGGCACCGTCCCGCCACCGTGCTCCTCGCTACACGAAAAGGCGATAATGCCGTGTTCCAGCGTTTCGGCCAGGCGCAGGGCTGCCCATACTCCTAGGCGGTTGTCGAGGTAGCAGCTTTGTACGGTGGTATCGGTTTCGCGGAAGTCGCAGGCGAATGTCAGGCTGGTACCCGGTTCGATGTCGCGGCTGAACTCGTATCCCACTGTCTCGGTTCCTTCCTCATCCTGTACCGTCAGCTCACACATAATCTCCCCGTGCGCATCGCGTCCTACCAGCCGCCAGCCGGCCTCGCACTCTGGCCCACCAATAGGCACCAGCTCACGCCCGTAGCGCACGGTGAAGCCGATGCTGTCGAGGTGGGCAAATATGGCCGTGCGCGGCTGCCCAAACACCAGCAGCAGGCAGTCCTGGAAGCGGACTTCGTCGTGCAGCACCAGCGGCGGGCAGCGCCAGCCAGAGCTGTGGGTGTGCACGTAGTCCAATACAAATTGCTTGATGCCACTCTCTTCGCCCGAAGGCGCCGCAATCTGGCAAAGCGTGTGAAGCAGTTCCATAAAAGTACTTATTCCTCAAAGCTAGGACTACTGCCGTACTTTCGTAGGATAGTGACCTCATTTTCTTTAGTAACAGCCCGGCGTTTTTTCGCCTCCCCCGCCTGCATGGTTACGTTTTCCCGTTTTCTTCTTCTCTTCGCGCTCTTGCTAGGCACGGTACAGGCCAGCTACGCCCAGCAGGATACTACCCGCCGGCAGGGGGCCATCCGCACGGTGGCCCTCGACACCTTGAGCGTGATGCCTACTGCTGCCGATACCAAAGGCTGGCTGCTGCTCGACAAAGATATTCAGATGGAGTTGGACGGGGCCGTGCAAAACCTCTACAACTTTAAGTACGATAAGGCCGAAAAGCAATTTCGGTCGTTACGGCGGCGCTACCCCAAGCACCCCATGCCCTACTTCCTGCTGGGTTTGAGCACTTGGTGGAAAATAATGCCCACCAACTTCGACTCGAAGCAGTACGACCGGATATTCTTCGCCTACATGGACACGGCTAATACCTACGCTGAGCAGTTAGTCAAGAAAGACCCGCGCAACTACGAAGCGTATTTTTTCCTGTCTGCTTCCAACGGCTTCGACGCCCGCCTCAATGCCGAGCGCCACAACTGGCGCAAAGCCACTTTTAGCAGCAAACGGGCCCTTAGTTATTTGCAAAAAAGCCGTGAAGCCAACGGCCTCAGCCCTGAGTTCCTGTTCGGCGAGGCACTGTTCAATTATTACGCCGTCTGGATTCCCGACAATTATCCGCTACTCAAACCCGTGCTGTTGTTTTTCCCTAAAGGGAATAAGCAGTTGGGCTTGAGTCAACTGCGAACCGTAGCTAATACTGGTTTCTACACCGGTGTAGAAGCCAAAGTATTTTTGATGAAGCTGCTGCACAACGATGAACACCAAACAAGTGCCGCTATGCCCGTAGCCCGCGAGCTAGCCCTCAAGTACCCAGACAACGGCTACTTCTCCCGTTTCTACGCCCTGCTCAGCTTCGACCAAGCCGATTTTGTGGAGTGTGAGCGGGTGAGCCGCGACATTGTGGAAAAACTCAACGCCGGCATGCCCGGCTACGAAGCTACCAGCGGCCGCTACGCCACCTACTTTCTGGGCTACCTCAGCCAGTTTAAGTACCGCGACATGGCCAAAGCCAAAGACTATTACCAGCGGTGCATCGTATTTGCCGAAAGCAATGGCGAAATTGAAGGCGGTTTCTATCTCTTCGCCAACGCTAACTTAGCTCGCCTCGCCGACCATGACCACGATGTGGCGGCGGCTCGGCGCTATTACTCAGTGGTAGCTGACAAGGCCGACCATAAGTCGGACCAGTATAAAGAGGCGAAGGCGTGGCTGAAGAAAAACGGTAAAAACTAGTTTATTCTATGGAAACAAAGGATTATTTGCTAACGCCTATCTATTTGGGTTTTTTCTATGGCTTAGCATATGCCATCCGGTCGACGGTTACAAACAAATACACAAAGCCTTATTTTATACCCGCCCTCTCAGTAAAGCTATTGGGAGCTATATCGCTTGGCATTCTCTATCACACCATTTACGGAGGCGATACGCTGTATTATTTTAAGTACGGCTCGATTATTTATCATGCTTTCGGCGACTCGTTTAGTGCGGGTCTGCACATGATAACTACCGATGGACAGATGACGCCCGATATCAAGCAATATGCCAGTCAGATGGTGTGGTTTGGTCCGGATAGCAAAGAATACTTTGTGGTACGAGTAGCAGCAGTATGTGCGCTGGTCGGCTTCGATAGCTATTTTGTAACCAGCCTGTGCTTTGCTGCACTCAGCTTCAGCGGCATGTGGGCCATGTATATAACGTTTGCCAAAATTCGACCGCAAGTATACAAGGAGCTTACCATTGCTATTTTTTTCCTCCCTTCGGTCTTTTTCTGGGGCTCTGGCTTGCTCAAAGATTCGCTTTGCATTGGGTCATTAGGCTGGCTTTTCTATGCTTTTTACCGGGGAGCAATTGAAAAGAAAAATATTGTTCGCAGCTTGGTCTTAGGTGTATTGGCTATAAAAGTTATTTCTTCTATGAAGATATATATTCTGCTGGCATTCATGCCTCCGGCAGCTTTATGGATACTTAACGAAAACACTGCCCGCATTCAATCTTCCGTGGTGCGCTGGATAGCGAAGCCATTGCTGCTAGTAGTTGGTCTGTTTGTGGCGGTGTACGCAATGGGTTCTATTGCGACCTCCGATGCTCGTTTTAGTTTGGATAAAATTGGCGAACAGAGCAAGACAACTGCCGATTACCTGCAGGGCGTCAGCCAACAACAGCAAGGGTCAGGCTACAATCTGGGAGTGCAGGACGGCAGCCTCGGAGGTATGGTGAAACTGGCTCCGCAGGCGGCTGTTGTAGCCTTGTTCAGACCTTTTCTTTGGGAGTCGCGCAATCCTACCATGGCCCTTTCAGCTTTAGAAGCCACCTACTTTCTGGTGCTTACCATCCGCATTTTCTACCGGGTTGGCTTACTTAAAACGCTACGGGCCATCTCAAGCTTACCTGTACTGAGTCTATGTTTTCTGTTTAGTCTGATTTTCGCTATCTCAGTGGGTATTTCCAGCGGCAATTTTGGCACACTGGTGCGCTACAAAATTCCGCTTATGCCTTTTTATCTGGCTGGGCTTTATATTCTGCAGAATATCACCTTGCCCGCTGCCACGAAAGTAATACCCCAGCGCGTAGTCCTACAGCCCCGGTTTGCCTAAGCTAGCATCAGGAAAATAGCCTCAGAAAATTCGGCGTGTTAGCCACTACTGAATAGCGCTGCTCGATAGTAGCGCGGGCGGCTTGGCCCAGTTGCTGGCGGTGCGGGGCATCAGTCAGCAATTGGCGCAGGCGCTGGTGCCACTCGGCTGGCTCGCGGCAGATGTAGCCATTGTACCCATCCGTTACCACCTCCGTATTCATGCCTACCGGCGACACTAGTGCCGGAATACCTAGGGCCATGTATTGCAGAGCCTTGAAAGCGCATTTACCTTTAGCCCATTGGTCATCTTCCAGCGGCATCAGGCCCACATGGAAGGTCAGCAAATCGGGGATTTCGGTGGCTTTCTGCCACGGCACATAGCGTAGTGAGCGCAGGAGTTGGTCAAATTCGGGCGGCTGGTTGGAAATAACGCGCAACTCGAAGGCCAGCCCCTCGGCTTCGAGTTGCGCCAGCACAGGCATCAGCGGCAGCAAATACTTAAGGGTAGAATGAGTGCCCGTCCAGCCAATTACCAGCGACCCAGGAGCTAGTTGGTCGCGCACCTGATTGTGCAAATGCACGGTATCGATGGTAGTAGGATTAACCACCACGCGGGGGTTAAATTGGTGGGCGTATGCGGCCAAGTAAGTATTGCCGCAGCTGTTTTTGTAAGCCCAGCGGCAAATACTGTCCACCTTGTGATGCCATTTCAGGCTCGCTGCCATCCGGTTGGCTTCCGAAGTATTAGGCAGCCAGATTGCATCATCGAAATCGTAGATAATGCGCTTGCGCAGCACCTTGGCCAGCAGCCATTCCAGCACGGGTGGGCCAAGCGGGGCAGCCTCGCGGTGTATAAATACATAGTCGTAGGCCGTGGCGGCCAGCAACGTGGCCAGCCTCCGTCCAAAGCCAGCCACAATACCTAGCACCTTGCGTCCCGTCTGGCCCGGCTGGTAGAGAATACGCCAAGTAGCTTCATCCAGAAAAGGAGCTAGCTGGTACTGATGGCCGTGAGCCGACAGCAAGTCTAGGTATTGTTCAAACCTAAAACGCTGCGACGGCGCCCGGCCTGGTGGATACGGAATAACGAAAAGAATACGCAAAACCTGCTAATAAGTATTGTTCCTAGAGTAAGCAAAGGTACGCTAGGCTTTTTACTCCCTGCTTGATAGTTAGGCTTGCTCTAATACTTCCGTATACAAGTTTCTGAGTGCGAGGTAGGTATAGGCCGGCGCGAACTTCTGCCGCACGTATTGACGCCCTGCCTCGACAAAACCAGCGCGTAAGGTAGCATCGGCTGCCAGTTGTATGATGGCTGCCGTCATGGCTGGCACATCGCGATTGGGCACTAGCAAGCCAGAGCGGCCACTCTCAAACAGTTCAGCTGGTCCGCCACAGTCGCTGGCAATGAGTGGGGTGCCATAGAAGAGCGCATCAAGGCAAGTAAGTGAAAACGACTCCGACTCCGAGAAGTTAAGCACAACGTCGGTGGCTTTGATAGCGGCCTCTACATCAGCTACAAACCCATCAAACTGCACTACTTCCCCCAAGTGATACTGCATTATCTCCACTTCCAAGCGCTGCCGGAATTCTTTATTCTTGCTCATTCCCATGTCGCTACCAGCAAAGCGCAAGCGTAAACGCTTGTCTTGGGCATACGCCAAACGAAAGGCTTGCAGAGCCAAATCCTGCCCTTTCCCTTGCATGTAGTTGCTCAGATACAATAACTGCACAGGAGCTTCAGCAGAGATTAGTGGCCGCGACGGAGCGGCATAACGCTCGGTTTCTGGCAAGGGGTCGTAAATGACCCGCAGATTTGGCCTATCGCTAAAGTACTGGCGCACAGCCTGTGACACGCATACTGTATAGTCAGCAAACCAAGCTGCTAACTTGCTCCAAAAGCGGGCCAACGGCGAAGGCATCGTTTGTGGTAGCAGCCGCACATGAACTATTACCCGCAACCTGCCTAAACTGAAAAACTTGGCTACATAACCAGCCAGATTATAAAAGTCATTCTGGTGGATAATACTAGCACCCTCACGCCGGGCCAAGCGGTAGAGGCGCCAGCCGTTGAGTAGCAGCATAGGCAGGTAGCCCAGTAAGTCGGCTTTGCGCCGGCTTATTTCCAGGAAAGGCAACTCGTGTACCTGATACCCGTCAGCCTCCAGCAACTGCCGACCGCTACTACCCGTCGGCAGTACGTATTGAAAGCGCAGTGCTTGCTGTTCCCGCAACGGATTCGTAGCATGGCGGATAGCATTCAGGCCTCCGGTGACTCCGCGGGCATTATCCACCACTAATGCTAATGGTAGGGCAGGTATCCTAGGTATTGACAAGGAAGGTATTCAATTTTGGCCGTTCAGCAGCTAAACTCAGCTTGAGCCTACCTGCTGAACGGCCGAATAGTTACTTCTTTAGCCGCTCGAAAGCTGCCTTGAAGCCAGATTTAAGATTTTTAACCGCTCCACCGGCACCTTCTGTGTTCACGTACACTGTATTATGCTCACCAGCAATTTCGTGTGCGGGCCGGTCTTTGGTATAATAGTATACCGCCATCGACTTGCGTGTGAGGCCGCCCGGTGCAGCCAGTGGCTTAGGATGTCCGTGGTAAGATACCTCGTTGGTTTCAAAGATTACGCAACGATTAAACGCAGGAGCAACATCTTCTAATTGCTGCTTTTTCGCCATGTCCCACAACTCCAGATACCCGTTATACTCCTTCTGCCAATCCTTATTCATGTACACAATTGCATTCATGCGACGGTGGTAGCGAGTGGTTTGGTGGTAGTTGAAGTCAACGTGAACATCAAGAAAGGCACCCGTTACCGATTGGTGCAACCCACCTCCAAACAACTCGTCATCTCCCGACAATTCGTCGATGCCCGTGACTTGTTCCAACATCTTCAGGAGCTTAGTTCCATTGAATTCATCGAACGCCTCTTGAAGCAAGGGGTAATCCGCTCCGAATTTGGTAAGTGCGAACTTATTTTTCTGGTTGATATACGTAGTACCATCCCAGTTACCAGTTGTCACATCTGGATAAGCTGCGAGAAGTTGCTCGGCGGCTTCCGGCTTAAAAAAGTTTTCGTATACCAAATAACGAAACGGCTTTTTAGGGTCGTTCCACTGTTGCTGTAGCTCAGCAATGTGAGCTTGTAGCCGGTCGTAGTCAATTAGTTCTTGGCTCATAAGGCAATTCGTAAAAAAAGTAAAGGTCTAACTCCAGCAAAGTTAGGATTTATTTCGAGAATCCCGCAGGGACGCGAGAGTCAAAAAAGCTCGGGTAGTTTGAAAATCCGTTTGTAACTAGATTAGTTATGCATGAATTAACAAATATTTGCCCCTTTTACAGCCTGTTGATGTTCGTAGCAGGCTAGATGGCAAGTAGTGCCTGCCCGTTTGAAGAACCTATGCAGCCGGTTTGCCTGCCATGTAGCGCCAAACCGACAGAGTCCTAGGCGGCACCCAATACGCGAACGTCTAAGCTGTGTGCCCAATTCAAGCTCTGCAGGCACAAAATACTTTGTTGTAAAGTCTTAACTAGTGAATATTCCTGTTTTTCACATGCAGTATTTTTCATTCACATTTAGTGCGTCTTAATAAAGGCAAAACGGTTTTTCAGCTTTAAAAACGGTTTTTCGTAGTATGTGAAGCTCAACCAACTCACGAGCATAGCCAGTGCCAGGCCCAATGCATTGTCGCCAAACAGCACGCCAGCTACGGTCGTGTTCAGCCCTAAGCGATGCAACAGTTGGTAGGCAGCTAACAGGGCCATAAAGTGCAGGCAATAAAGACCATAAGTGTAATTGCCCCAGTAGCTGAGCCAGCGCAGTTGCGCCATTTTTACGAAAGACTGGCGGGCGTAATTTTGCTCTAGTAGCACGAAAGCGAAGAAAATTGCCAGCACCAGCCGGTCAAAGACAATATACCCAGGTAGACGCAGTAGCTCCGCGCGCCCCGTTAGCAGGGCTATACCTAGTAAATAACCCAGCCCAATGGCCCATCGGGGCAGTGCGGCTATCGCGGTAGTCAGCTTCTCGTTACGAAAGCACAGCCAAGCTACCAGACCACCTAGGGCCATATCGCCGATGACGCTGAATGTATGCCAGTTAAGCAGCATATACTCAGTCTGATGGCCGGCTCGAAATAGCAGATTTCCTACCAGCAGGCTCCCAAACAGCCAACCTAAATACCGATTGGGTACGGTAGCAATAAGCAGGGGCCAAACCAGATAAAACTGCTCTTCTACGCACACCGACCACAGTACTGTTAGGGTAGGCGTTTGGCAACCGTAGTAAAGATTATTGAAATTAGCCAAAAACAATAAAAAGTACCCTGGCTTTGCTGTTTCATGAAGTTCATGCTGTCCAAAATAGGTGCGCGCAACAGGCAGTACAATAAAGCCCAGGAACACTATCACAAAATATAGTGGCCAGATACGCAAAATGCGCCTTACGTAGAACGCCCCAATGGCAATGCGGCCGGTTAACTCCCGCTCACTGAGCAACAGATAAGTGATAAGAAAACCACTGAGTACGAAAAAAAAATTTACGCCTAAGTCGCCAGAGCGGGTTAGCGCACGTGCCCATTGGTAGGTGCTATTATGCAGAATGACAGGGTCGGTGGTATAGAAAGAATGAAATAGGAATACAGCAAAGAAAGCCAGAAAGCGTAAGCCATCCAGATTTGGAAAGTAGATGCGGCGAGCAGGTGGCGCAGCGATAGAAGCCGGAGACATAACAGGTTGTATAGGCATCTACTTACTTTCCAGCGTGGTATCAATTAGCTGCCGCCAGCGCTCAAAGGTATTGGCGTGAGAAAAGTCGACGGCCCGCTCATAGGCTTGTTTTCCTAGCTGCGCCTGCTGGGCTGCATCGCCTAGCAACCGACTAAGGGTCATAACCCACTCGGCTTGGTCGGTGGGCATGGTAACCGAATTGTTGAGCATAGGCATCAGTACGCCGTAAGGAGCCCACTCGGCCTGCCGGATGGGCTGGGCCGGAATAGGCGAGTCGGGAGCCAGCATCTCACGAGGGCCGGTAGGACAATCAGTGGTAACACAGGCCATACTGCAGGTCATAGCCTCCCCCAGAGCCAACGGGAAACCCTCCCAGGCTGATGGAAACACAAATACCTGCGCGGGCCGCATAAATTGAAACGGGTTGTTTTGCAGTCCCACAAAATATACCTCGTAGTTGGGCGCAATTGGGTCGCTTTCCCAGGCCAGCCAGGTACGCAGGCCCAGCGACCGGGCTCGCTGGCTGAGCGCATCGCGCAACTCACCATCGCCGATAAACACGAGCTTGGCAGGTTGTTGCTTTAGCAAAGCTGCGAAAATATCGAGTAGAGGAGCCTGGTTTTTTTGGATAGCCAGCCGCCCCGAGGTCACTAGCACCGGTACCGTACCGTAGATGGCCGCGTGTATAGGGGGTGCCAAAGGTTCCAGGCTGCGCTCCCGCACTTTCTCTACATCAAACGAGTTGTTGTTGGCCGATAACCGCTCGGCCGGCACTCCGAAGGCTTCTGTCATTTCGGGGATGATATCGCGGCTCACCGTTACCACCCGGTCGGCCCGGCGATAGAGCCAGGGCATAAACAGGCGCTTGCGCAGCCAGCCTAGCCCACCCTTGATTTCGCCATCATGCAGTTTAGAACCCTGAATGAGCAGAATCACCTTTTCGCGGCCTTTACTGAGCAGGTTTACGTAGTCGGCCCCTTCCAGGTGGCTGATGGCTACGTCGCAGTTCAGTTCGCGCTTCAGAGCGCGTAGCCGGGCTACCCGCTCGTAAAAGTTACGAAGTTTGGCTACCGGGCTGCCTCCACCTGCCACGCCCAGGCTGCGCACAGGATTGCCACTGGGGTAGAGGTCGGGGTCATCTTCATTGAAAATAACTTCTGTTACCTCGTAATATTCCCGTAACGCTACGCCATGGTCGTGAAAAGCGCGTTGCGCTCCGCCTAGGCCCCGGTTAGGGATTATCATAAGCAGGCGTGGACGGGTAACAGCCGTAGCGCTAGCTATAGTAGGTGCAGTCATAGCAACAGTAGTTAAGCAAAAAGGCCTGTACCAGTTAGTAACCGAACCAGAACAGCCGACAAAATTAACGCTATCTGCTGGATTACGCCACGCTGTGCGTTAAGCCACTGCTTTCTGAGCACCGGGTTGCACCTGCTCAAACAGGGCTTCATAGGCCGTTACGCACCGCTCCATGCGAAACTTATCGAAGCACTGCCGGGCTAAATCCCGGTGAGTTTGCAACAGTTCAGCGTTCGAGCAATAAGTTCGCAACGCCGCCGTCAGGGCAGCCGGCTGGGTAAGCCCCCGCCCGTTTTGCTCGAGTAGCACCCCAGCTATGTTATGACCAGGCACTTCCAGCATCTGCGGTATTTCCCCAATGCGGGTAGCTACCACAGGTACTCCGCAAAATAGGTACTCGGCAATACTATTAGGTAAGCTTTCCGACGCAAAATAGCTCGGCAGCAGCCCCACGTCGAACAGGCGCACCCAATCGATAGGGTTAGGGGCGAAACCTACAAAATGCACGTTGGGCGTCGTGGTAGCAGCGCGCAACTCATCCAGGTAGTTGCTATTCCCGACCAGCACCAAGTGTGCCGTTGGAAACTCGGCTTGCAGCTCCGCGAAGCTGTTCAACGCATATTGCCAGCCTTTTTCGACGATACCTCGCGCTACCATGCCCACTACAAAGTCGTGTTCCCCAATACCAAGCTGGGCTCGCGTTGGTAACTGAGCTGCCGCCGAAAAATTCCCGTCAAACCCGTTATAAATCTGAGCGTGGGGCAAGTCGGCCAGGGGCCGCACGCCGGGCACGGAGAATATTTCCAGGTTTTTTTCTGTTAAATAAATTACCCCGGCCGCCTGCTGTAAGGCTCGCCGCGAGTGCAGAGTTACTTCGGGCTCAGTGGCCTTATGCAAAAATTCTTCGTAGCAGCCGTGCATGGTAATAACCAACGGCACAGCCGGACGCACGGTAGTAGCCGCTGCCGCCGCCACATAGTCCGACTTTATCATGTGCGAGTTGAGCACGTCTATCTTAAGTCGCTCTAGGGTGCGGCGCAAGTGGCGCTCTACTAGGCGCTCACGAGCTGGAAAAGGCCGGCGCAGCCGCCGTAGGGCTCCCTGGGCCTTACGGCTCAGCCAGTCTAGACCGGGCACGCCGGGGTCGAAGGCCAGCACAGGCACGTCGGGAGCTACCTGCTTTACCAATTCATGGTTAGTATAAGTTGCGTAGTGACTATACAAATGCACACGATGCCCGCGTTGGTGCAATGCCTGCGCCAAGCGCATGCCGAATACCTGAGCACCGCCCGTGCGCAAGTCTTCGATGGCGATAAGGATGTTCATAATTACGTTAGCTTTATCTGCCAGCCCTATTTCAGGCAATGCTTCTTTTGGTTGAACAGCAACTCACCCCTTGCAATTATGCACGTTGGCAAACGCCTCCACACACTGTCTATTGGTTTGATTTTCGGCCTGTTTTACCGCAAACCAAGGCAATGGCAACGCCATAAGATGGCGGCCCACTGCTAAGTTAAAGTGATTTCACCTGGAATTCTCACGTATTATAAAGCCGGCGATAAATAGCAGGCATAATGCTAATGGCTAATACCTTGAATGTATCTTTCCGGGGTATGGCCCGTGCTGCCAAACGGCTTCGTAAGGACCGGAATACGTAATTTCGCGCTTCAGCGTGGCGTTCTTGGGTATTGAGTAGACTAGCTAATGCTTGGTAGGCGTCAGCTATTTTGAGCATAAAATTGCGGTGTTGAACGAATGCCAAGTGCTGGTCCAGGTTCGCATACATACGAATTAGATTCAGAATGTACGCTTCTTTCTTGGCCGTTTGGGTTACACCACCAGCATTAACGCGGTATACACTCATTTCTTCATTCAGAAAGCCTACCCTACCCCGGCTAGCCAATGTAGCTAATAAGGGCAGGTCGACTACGACCGACTGATGAATCCATGCGGGCAAGTCGGGCAACAAGGCCCGGCGATATACCACTGAACCAGTAGCGACATGCCATTCACGGGTTACATCGAATAAAGTAAATTCCGGCTTTTTCTCCTGGGTCATTAAGTGGCTGGCTGGCGGAACTTCTCCTCCTTCGTATAGTACCAGAGCGTTGTGAAAGCAAAAGCTGAAATCAGAATTCTCCTCTAAAAAGTCAACCTGCTTTTGTAGTTTCTGCGGGCTGGTCCAATAGTCGTCGCCTTCGAGCAGGGCCACATAGGTGCCTCGGCACTGATGCATAGTCGCCTCCCAATTGTGGGAAACTCCCAGGTTTTTTTCGTGCCATAACACTCGAATCTGACCAATATGTGTTTGTTCGTAGCGCTGTAATATCTCCCGGGTTCGGTCAGTAGAATAGTCTTCGCCAATAACTATTTCATAGCTGAAATTAACTTCTTGGGCCAGAATACTATCCAAAGCCGCTTCTACGTAGGCTTCCTGATTATAGGTCACCATCATCACGCTCACGAGCGGTACAGTAGTATCGGGCTGTTTTGACATAGTTTAGCAGGGGTTATATGCAACGGAGAATGATTTGATAGGAGGAACGTGTAGCAGGGTCAGCCAGAAGCTTCTCCTGCCTTCTGAATGTTGCGGGCAGGTACACCTGCTACCACCTCATAAGGGGCCACATCGCGGGTAACAACCGCACCAGCTCCTACCACCGCGCCTTGCCCAATAACAACCCGGGGCAGCACCACTGCACCAGCTCCTACTTGGGCAAAGTCCCCGACCCGGACGTGCCCTAGCAACTGAGCACCGGGCGAAATTTCGCAATAGTGCCCCACTACCACATTATGGTGCAAGGTAGCCCGAGCGTTTAGCAGACTGCCCTCACCCACAGTTACGTCATTAGAAACCAATACACTATCCATTATATTGAGCCCGGCTCCTAATACTACTCCGTGGCGACCTACCTGTGCTGTAGCAGCTATCACGGTATGTAAGGCTCCACCCCACTCTTTCGCTTGGCTAGCCAGACGCTCGCGCAAGCGCCCCCCCCCAATGCCGATAACTATCCGCGAGTCCTGACACAGATAAGCTATTGCCTCTGAAGCTACGCGCAGAATTGGATACTGCCCGTAAAGGTGCGTAGGTGCGTCAGGTGTCACATTATCAAAGAAGCATAGCTCTGTTACTCCTTGAGCCTCTAATACTTGTAGCAATTCAATAGCATGCCCACGAGCCCCTAGTATCAGCATAATCCTACAGCACTTCGTTAATGAGAAGAGCAATCTGCTCCACTTGGGCTAGTTCCAGGTCGTAGTAGAGCGGCAGGCACAACACCCGGTGAGAAATAGCTTCCGAAACCGGTGCGGGTTGTGGGGCTACATAACTCAATGTATTAAGGGAGGGATAGAAATAGCGGCGCGGGGTGATTTCGTGGGCATTGAGGTAGTCGCGCACCCGCAATAACGCCTCCTCCGAGGGCAACACAATAGGATAATACGAGTAATTATAGGATGTGTGTGCGTGCAGGCGAGGCCGTACGCACTGTGTACCATCCAGCAGAGCATCATAGCGCTCGCTCAGCGCACGACGTTTCGCAATAAGCTCGGGCACTTTGGGCAGAACGCACAAGCCCATTGCCGCGTGCAATTCTGAACTCTTGCCGTTCACCCCGGCGCCCCAGAATGCTTCGGGGCCGTTGTGACCAAAATTGCGCAGGTATGAAATACGGTGCGCCAGTTCATCATCATTCGTAACAATAGCTCCGCCTTCGCCCGTGTGGAAAAGTTTGGTAGCGTGAAAGCTAAGTGTTGATATATCTCCAAAATTTAGTATAGAATTGTTTTTATATGTTACCCCAAACGCATGGGCCGCGTCATAAATCACGTGCAGATTGTGGCGTTTGGCAATCGCCTCAATAGCTTCTACATCGCAGGGATTTCCGTATACGTGTGTAGCCATAATTCCTACCGTGCGGGGCGTGATGTGCGCTTCCAGCAGGGTAGGGTCAATGCAAAGCGTGTGCGGGTCAATGTCAACAAAAACCGGCGTACAGCCTTCCCAGACCAAGCTGGAAGTAGTCGCAACGTAGGAAAATGGCGTGGTTAATACTTCTCCCTGCAACTCCAGCGCCTTAATGGCAATCTGGAGCGCGATAGTGCCATTGTTCACAAAAAAGAGGTGCCTAACACCCAGTGTTTCTTTCAGGCGCCGCTCTAACTCGACTACCAGTGGCCCGGCATTGGTTAGGTACACCCGCTCCCATATCCCAGCGAGGTAATGAATATATTCCTCCAACGGAGGCAGGTAAGATTGGGTAACGTTAATAGGCATTTTTTTCGACTTTGCTAAAATTTCAAAGATAGTCCGAGTAGCAGGGTGGGTTTAGGAAGTGTAGTAAACGCCGGCTGGCCGTTAGGTAGCGTATGCCGGACAATAAATGAGGCAAAGCACCTTCCTCACATCACCTATTTATTAAGCCATTTTTATTACGAAGATAATAATATATTTTATTAATTATTTATGTGTATTATTATCTTGTAAGCGCTACTTAAGCAAATCTGCTGTTTTTTTGCGCCGTCAAAGATACTAACACCCTACTTAGCGGGGGCATCCCAGTAGGATGCGGCATACCAATTTCAAGTTGGGGCCAGTGCTTTTTCAAAGGCAAGGCGGGATTGCCAGCACGTTTCGGTGCGCGGTTTAGTCCAGTCTCGTACATTGGCTGTGAGGTGGTCTAGCCGGAACGGACAGGGAGCAGTCTTAACTTTCCCTGTCCATGACCGAAAAGAAACCAGTTGATGGCCAGCCCGTCCCCCGCAAGAAATATACGCCCGCTTTTAAAGCCGAGTGCGTGCGCCAAGTAGCGGCTGGTGCGCGGCAAACCGATGTGGCCCGTGCCCAAGGCATCTCGCCCACCCTGCCAGGTCGTTGGCAACGGGCGGCGTTAGAGCAGGCCGTGCCCAGCAGCGCCGAGCGCGAAGAAATTAAACGCCTGCGTGCCGAACTCAAGCGTGTGGAAATCGAGCGCGACAGTTTAAAAAAAGCGGTAACCATCTTTTCACAGCCGCAGTCGTGAGCAAGTACTTGTTTATCAGCACCCAGGCAGGTACCTGGACGGTGAGCGACCTCTGCCAGGTGCTGAGCGTGAGCCGCAGCGGCTAGTACCAGTGGCGGGCGGCCCCACCGCTCGCAGCACCCAGCTGGCAGCCCGCCGCCGAGCAGGCCTTTACGCGCCATGCCCGCCGCTACGGTACCCGCCGCCTGCGGGCCGAACTGCGGGCCGAGGGCCACCAGGTAGGGCGCTACGCGCTGCGCAGCTGGCTCAGGGCCAGTGGCCAACGCGCCCTGAGCACCCGCTCCCAACGCCCGCGCACCACCCAGGCCGACCCAGCGGCCGTGGTAGCGGAGAACCGGCTGTTGAGCCAGCCCGCGCCCACGCGCCTCAACCAAGTCTGGGTGGGGGACATTACCTACCTGCCCTTGGTCGGCGGGCGCTGGTGCTACCTGGCCACCTGGCGCGCTGCCTGCTCGCGGCGGGTGGTGGGCTGGCAGCTGGCCGCCCAGATGCCGACTGAACGGGTGCTCACGGCCCTGGAGCAAGCCCTGACGCTACGCCAACCCGCGCCGGGTCTGGTTATCCACGCCGACCGTGGCAGCCAGTACACCAGCCACGCCTGCCGCCAGCGCATCGAAGCAGC
>JBPBPU010000129.1:0-151464 GCA_050954465.1 Janthinobacterium lividum | reverse complement strand
GCATGCACAATCTAGCGCAATTTGACTTAGCCTTAGAAGTATGCGCCGGCCTATGGAATTTCTGCTTAAAAAGCTAGTTTAGCGTTGCAACAAGTCTATTATGTCGTGTCCAGCGACAACGGCTACATCTACCGCATCAACACGCCCAATACGGCCTCCTACTCTTCCTCTACTACCAGCTTCACGGGCTACTATGTGGGTACCGGCGTGAAGGGGGCCGACGCCAACGTGGATGGGGCCCGCTGCATCGCGTCGGCGGTTTCGCCCTTGCCCGTGGAGTTGACTTCCTTCACGGCCACCGCCGCCCCCAGCCGCCGCGTGCAGCTGACCTGGACAACGGCCAGCGAGCTGACCAACGACCACTTCGAGGTGCAGCGCTCGCCCGATGGGCACACCTTCGCGGCGGTGGGCCAGGTGCCGGGGCACGGCACCACCCCCCAGGCCAGCACCTACAGCTTCGTGGATGCCGCGCCGGGCAGCGCGGCATCCACCTACTACCGCCTGCGCCAGGTAAACACCGACGGCAGCTTCGATTTCGGCCCCGTGCGGGTAGTGACGCTGGCCGCCGGCACCAGCTCCGTGCTGCTGCGCGTGGCCCCCAACCCCACCAGCCCGGCCGGCCTGCGCGTGCAGGTGCAGTACGGCGGCAGCGCCGCCGCCCCCGCCACGCTCACCTTGCGCGACCTGCTGGGCCGCCCGGTACTTACGCAGCCCGTGACGCTGGCCCCCGGCACCAACGCACTCGCGCCTACCGGGGTGGCGCTGGCTCCCGGCACCTACTGGCTCAGCCTGAGCGGCGAGGCGGCGGCCGGCACCCCCGGCGTGCGCGTAGTAGTGGCGCAGTAGTTGGGTAGTATCAAATGGAAAGCCTGCTCCTGACCTGGGGCGGGCTTTTTTGTGCACATTTGCAGTCCATCCAATTAGCCACTCATGCCCGCCCCCTTCCCCACCCTCACCCAGCTCCGAGCCGACCTCGACGCCCTGCGTCCCCTCGCCCCAGAGCAGGAGGCGCGGGTGCTGCAAAAGTTTCGGCTGGACTGGAATTACAACTCCAACGCTATCGAGGGCAACTCCCTGACGCTGGGCGAAACCCGGTCGCTGCTGCTACACGGCCTCACGGCGGCGGGCAAGCCCATGCGCGACCACCTCGATATAAAAGGGCACAACGAGGCAGTACACGCGCTGGAAGACTTCGTGCGCTCCGAGCGCCCACTTACGGAGCACTTCATCCGTGAAATGCACCAAGTGCTATTGGGTGAGCCATATGAAGTGCCGGCTCAAACACCCGACGGCCAGCCCACGCGCAAGCTCATTGTGCCCGGCCGCTACAAAACCAGCCCCAACAACGTGCTCACGGCCACGGGCGAACTATTCTACTTCGCCAGCCCCGAAGAAACGCCCGGCCGCATGACCGACCTCGTGGACTGGTATCGCGCCGAAGAAACTGCCCCCACGATGCCGCCCGTGGCCCTGGCCGCCGAGTTTCACTACCGCTTCGTGCGCATCCACCCCTTCGATGATGGCAACGGCCGCATGTCGCGCCTGCTCATGAACCTGATTCTGCTGCGCCACGGCTACCCCATGACCGTGATTAAAGCCGATGACCGCAACCGCTACCTGGCGGCACTATCAGAAGCCGACGCGGGCGAACCGGAGCCGTTTCTGCGGTTTATCGTGGAGAACGTGGAGGATTCGCTGCGGCTTATGATTCGGGCAGCGAAGGGCGAGAGCATTGACGAGCCGAGCGACTTGGATAAGAAGCTGGCGTTGTTGAAGAAACAGGTGCTGACGCGGGAGGATACTATTAAAACTCTTTGGAACGACGAAACCCAAGATGAAATTTTCGACGCAATATTGGGTATTTGGATTGATGATGCAGGAAATCAATTACAGAAGTTTGATGATTTGTTTCTAAATAATGGATATACTGGTGCAGTCTATCCAGCAGTAGGGTCAACAGAATGGATTGAGAATCCAGTCCCCGTAAATGAGTTTAAAAGTAAAATCAGGAATACTATCTCAGCCCTAAATGCTGATATCGAAACTATAAGTCTACTAAAAAAGTGGCAGTATTTTCGGCTAAAAAACAATGGTTTTGATGTTGGACTGGTAATTAATTTTAAGTTCGGTTTAGAATCCTTTAATGTAACTGCAAGAATCCTGTCTGATTTTACATCGCAGTCACCAAAAGTTTATTGGGCGGAGGACGTTTTTAGCTCTCTTTACAAAACCGAGTACGACCAAACTCAAATCCACGAAATCAACTACCAGCTAGCCAATAAAGTCTACGACTTTATCGCCGCCAAAGTAGCCGAAGCCGACACCCCACCCAGTTAATAATATGCCCCTCCTCGCCCAAGCCCTCATTGCCCTGGTGGCGCTTATTCACCTCTACATTTTGTGGCTGGAAATGTTTGGCTGGACCACGCGGGGGCCGAAAGTATTCAAGTCGTTGCCGGCCGACTTATTCGTTCCGACAAAGACGCTGGCAGCCAACCAGGGCTTGTACAATGGGTTTCTGGCGGCGGGGCTGGTTTGGGCGCTGTTCATTACCGACCCGGCGTGGCACCGCAACGTCGGCAGCTTTTTCCTGGGCTGCGTGGCGGTGGCGGGGCTCTATGGTGCGGCCACGGTGGGCCGGCGCATCCTGTTTGTGCAAACCGTACCGGCGGGGCTGGCGTTGGTAGCGCTGTGGCTAGCGTAGCACGCAATTTGCTAACAAATTCTCCTGGTTAGGGCTTGGCTATAGCTAGCACGGGTTAGGGGCTACTCTCAATTTAGCTTAATGGGAGTGCTACCGGCCAACGTGCGTGGCTGCACGCCCACTATACTTTCAGCAGTGGCATCCTTAAAAACAACGGTCAGCATCCTGGCTGGCGGGGAAGACCTTGGCGTTTTTCCAATGGCATAAGTATAACGGTAATAGGTTGCGCCGGTCATCGTCAGCATGGGCCCCACCATAAACAAGGTGATATCTTGGTGGCGTTTATCCAAACCATCCACAAAAGCCTGTAGTTGGGCTACGTATTGCTCATACGTGAGGGCATCGCGTATTTCCGGCCCAAGCATCTGCCAGCTTTCCTGATACTGGCCCTTTAGTACTAACGCCGCATATTGCTGGCTAATCCGCGCCTGCACTGGATTGGCTGGGGCATGAGTAGCTACAGTAGCCGGCGCACTTTTATTTTTATACTGAATATTGGCTCGTACCCGGTAGGTGCCCCCGCCAGTAGTTTGGGTGGTAAAAATAGAATATACGTCAGCCGTTAAGTCAGGAGTTTCCCAGGTAGTTGTGCGTTCGCCGTATTTTACCTGGTCGTGGGTTTTAATATCTTTTTCGTCTTTGCCAGGTGCTCCCCACCGGGCGGCGAATTCACTTACCAAAGCTTGGTGATATTGCTCGAAAACGGCCTGCCGAGCCAAAGGCTCGTGGTATTGTTGGGCTGCTTGGTAGGACCTGCCTAGAAAGTTCGAACTGTCGATTTCAATGTTTATCTCTCTCACCAATGAATCGGGCAACGAATAGAAATATCGAATCTGGGTTTGCGGGGTAGTTTTTGGTAGGCGCAAGACAAAAGTGGCCGGTTGTCCCAGCTTGAAACCAGACGCCCTGATATAGGTACTCTCATCAGGCCAGAATACGGACTGTCTGCCGCTTTCCTGTTTCACGTAGCTACGCAGGGGTAGCTGGTGGCTTTCGGGAAGAAATGCCTGCCCATACGCAGGCAGCGTGAACAACAGGAACAGCAACGAAAGATTAGTCGCTTTCATGAGAAATGCGCAGAGAAACCAGCGTAAACAAAAGTGACCTGCAAGCTACCCGGTTTTTGGCAGGCAATTCTATCAAATTCCTTCACTCTGAGGTTTAAAGCTACACCACTAAACCTCAACTTCCAATGGACCTCCACCTCACCCACAAAACTGCCCTCGTCACGGGCTCCACGGCTGGTATCGGCCTGGCTATTGCCCAGCGCCTGGCCGCTGAAGGGGCCGACGTTATCATTACCGGCCGCACCGAGGCGCGCCTGGCAGAAGCTAAAGCCACTATTTTGCAGCAGGCCCCGCAGGCACATGTGCGAGGCGTGGCCGTCGATTTTGGCGATGCCGCCCACATTGCGCAACTCTTGCAGGAGGTACCCACGGTGGATATCCTGGTCAACAACGTGGGGATATTCGAGCCCAAGCCGTTTGCTGAAATCTCCGATGCCGACTGGCTACGGTTTTTCGAGGTGAACGTGCTGAGCGGGGTGCGGCTCTCGCGTCAGTATTTCCCCCTGATGCTGGAGCAGAACTGGGGCCGCATCCTCTTTATTTCCAGCGAGTCAGCCCTGCAAATCCCGGCCGAGATGGTGCACTACGGCACCACCAAAACGGCGCAGCTGGCCGTGGCGCGGGGCTTGGCCGAGCTAACCAAAGGCACCGCCGTGACGGTGAATTCGGTGCTGCCCGGCCCCACGGCATCGGAGGGCGTAGAGGAGTTTTTGCAGAAGCTAAGTGGGGCGGGGAAAACCCGTGAAGAGGCCGAGCACGAGTTCTTCCGCGACGCGCGGCCGTCGTCGCTGCTGCAGCGGTTTGCCACGCCTGAAGAAGTTGCCAATATGGTAGTATACTTGTGCAGCCCCCTGGCAGCCGCTACCAACGGCGCATCAGTGCGGGCCGATGGCGGCGTAGTGCGGCATATTTAAGCGTATCACTACCTTGTCGGGCAGACTACCCGCTTTATCTTGCATGGCCGTTAGACAGGGCCGCGCCAGTTGGCACCCATCCGCCCGGTTTGGCGCTTACTACCCGTATGAACGAGTTTGGCATTATCGGCCTGGCTATTCTGCTAGTGACGTTCCTGGTTTCTTACCGGGGTTTCAAAGACCCGACTTTTCTCGACCGCTACTCCTTCACAGTCAAGGACATTCGGTACGGGCACCAGTACTACCGGCTGGTTACCTCCGGGTTTCTGCACGTGGGGTGGTGGCACCTGGGGTTCAATGCGCTTACGCTATATTCCTTCAGTAGCGGCCTGGAAGCGCTGATGGGCTACGGTAACTTCCTGCTCATTTACGGGGCCAGCCTAGTGGGCGGCAACCTGCTGGCGCTGCTGCTGCACCGGCACGACTCCAACTACTCGGCCGTGGGCGCGTCGGGGGCCATTAGCGGGATAATATTTGCCACCATTGCCCTGGACCCCAGCGTACCGCTCAGTATTCCCTTCACCGGCATTTGGCTGCCGGGCTGGCTGTGGGGGATGATTTACGTGGTTTTGTCGGCCTACGGCATCACGGTGCGGCGCGACAACATCGGGCACGAGGCGCACCTGGGCGGCGGGCTGGTGGGGTTGCTCACGGTGCTGGGGCTTTACCCGGTGCTGCTACGCGCCAATTACCTGGGCATTCTGGCCATTCTGGGGCCGGCGCTGGCGTTTTTCTACCTGCTTTGGCGCAAACCCGATGCCCTGCTGGTGCGTAGTCTCTTCCGCTCGCCTACCTACCAGACGGTCGATGACCGCTACAATTCCCAGCTTCGGCAGCAGGAAGAAGAACTCGACCGGCTGCTCGACAAAATCAGCCGCCAGGGCATCGAGAGCCTGAGCACCCGCGAAAAGAAGAAGCTGGAAGAGCTTTCGCGCTAAAGCAGTCGATTACCCGTTCCAGCAGAAGCCTGATTTTCTTCCCGAAACCTACCGGATTGCCAAGGCAGCTTCCAGGGCCTGCACAGTGCGGCGGCCATCGGAGGGACGCGGGGCGCTGCCATTCCACACCCGGCCCTGCCGGTCGAGTATCAGGTAAGTGGGAAAGCCCTCGACCCGGTAGGCGCGGGCAGCGTATTTACCCTCGGGGTCAAGCAAGTGAATGCTGCCAGGACCAGCCAAAGCGTTTTTTTCGATGGTCTGCCGCCATTTCTCCACGTATGTTTCGATGGAGATATACACAAATACCACTTCTCGCCCGGCAAACTGCTGCTTGAGCTTTGCGGCAGCTGGGGCCTCGGCCAAGCAGGGCCGGCAGCCACTAAACCAGAAATCCAGGTACACTACCTTGCCTCGCAGGTCGTGCAGCGCTACGGCCTTGCCAGTGGTATCCATCAGACGCAAATCGGGGGCGAGCTGGCCCTTAGCTAAGGGCACTACGGGGGCCTTACTGGCTGGCAGGGCCTTACCATTTGGCACCAAAGAAGCGGGCTGCGCCTGACTACCCAGGCTGGCCCCGAGCAAAAGTTCAGCGAGTAATATGTGGCGCATAGCGTAAAGCCTAAACATACAGAAGCCCCCGAAAGCACGAACTTTCAGGGGGCTTTCGTATAGCAACCAGTGGGGAAACACCCGATTACAGCGACTTACGGCGGTTCTTTTTATAATCCTCGAACACCAACTGGCCCAGCCCTTTAAGTCCCGAATAATAGGCCTTGCCTTGGTTTACCTCCGTGAATTCTTCTACGAATTTCTGTAAATACGGGTCAGAGGTAATCATGAACGTAGTAATCGGAATTTTAATGCGGCGGGCGGCAGCAGCTAAATTCAACGTCTTATTTACCACCTTGCGGTCGAGCCCAAACGAATTTTTGTAGTAGCCATTGCCTTCCTTAAGGCAGGTGGGCTTGCCGTCGGTAATCATAAATATCTGCTTATTAGGCGTTTTGCGCTTGCGCAGCAAATCCATCGCCAGCTCCAGGCCAGCTACGGTGTTGGTGTGGTAGGGGCCGACTTGCAGGTAGGGCAAATCCTTCACTTCAATCTGCCAGGCATCGTTGCCGAACACAATCACGTCGAGCGAGTCTTTGGGGTACTTCTGCTTCACCAACTCGGCCAGGGCCATGGCCACTTTTTTGGCGGGCGTGATGCGGTCCTCGCCGTAGAGTATCATGGAGTGCGAGATATCAATCATCAGCACCGTGCTGGTTTGGCTCTTATGCTCGTTTTCGCGCACTTCGAGGTCGCCTTCGGTCAGCATGAAGTTGTCGCCGTCCATGCCGTGGTTGAGTTGGGCGTTGCGGATGCTTTCCGACATCTCGATTTGTTCGAGCGAGTCGCCGAAGCGGAACTCGCGCAGGTCGGTGCTTTGCTCATCGCCTTGCCCGGTATGGGGCGTGCGGTGGTTGCCGGTGCTGCTTTTCTTGAGCTTGCCGAATATCTCTTCCAAGGCCGACTTGCGGATTTTCTGTTCCGTCTTGGGCGTGATTTTCAGTTCGCCCCGCTCCTGCTCGTTTTCATCGATGTAGCCCTTCTTTTTGAGGTCGTCGATGAAGTTGCCCATGCCGTAGTCGTTGTCGGTGAGGCCGTACTGCTTGTCCAGCTCGTTGAGCCATTGCAGGGCCTCACCTACGTCGCCGCTGGTAATAGTAATGAGTTGCATAAACAGCTTGAAAAGCTGTTCAAATCCTTTGTCGCCCGAGTTTTCATCGGGCACGAAATCACGAAAGCGGACGCCGAGAGCCATAGGTAGTAAATAACGGTAGTGTCCCGGAAAACAAGGGCCGCGCCGGCAATGTTCAATTGTGCGCCGTAACCCCAAGCTCCAGCTTGGAGTTGCGCCCGTGCCGCTGGTACCATTCTGGCACGTTCAACGATTCCCCAAGCTGGAGCTTGGGGCTACCCCGCCCATGAAAGCTATTTGGAACAACACCGTCGTGGCCGAAAGCAACGACACGGTAGTAGTGGAAAACAACCATTATTTTCCTGCCGACTCGCTCAAAAAAGAGTATTTTGAAGACAGCATCGCCCACACCAGCTGCCCGTGGAAAGGCCGCGCCAGCTACTATTCCCTGCGCGTGGAGGGCGAGCTAAACAAAGATGCCGCCTGGTATTATCCCGAAACCAGCCCCGCCGCTGCGAACATCAAAGGCTACGTGGCTTTCTGGAAAGGCGTGAAAGTCATCAATTAAAAAAGAACGTCATTCCGAGCTTGCTGAGGAATCTCGCTTGCATCGTTGCATAACTAAACAACGGTGCAAGCGAGATTCCTCGGCAAGCTCGGAATGACGTTCCTTTTAAGCAACCAGCCGCTTTAGCTAATCCACTTAAACTGGTATTCGAGCTTGGGCACGGCCATGCGGTCGCTCACGCGGCGCAGGCGGGCAGGCAAGGCCATCACGTAGTCGCGGGCTTTTTCGGCGGGGCCGTTGAGGCCGGTCACATTCGCGATATTCCACTCGCTGAGGAGCGTGTCCAGTATGTCGGTGTAGTCGGAGCTGGTGTAGACGCCGATGCGCTGGGCGGCGTCGGTGAAGTGGCCGAAGGTTTTGCCCATGTCGATGCCCATTTCGCGCATGTAGTGGGCAGGCATCACAATTTTCTTGCGCATCATATCCTCGAAGGCCAGCATCATCTCGCTGGGGTCCAGCTCGAAAATCTTTTCCACGAAGGTTTTGTAGGCTTTGGCGTGGCGGTTTTCATCGCCCGCAATCATGCCGCAGATTTTAGAAAGCTGGTCGTCGCCGGCAGTGCGGGCGAGCTGGCCCACGCGGCGGTGCGACACGTTGGTAGCCATTTCCTGGTAGCTCGTGTAAATAAAGGCCCGGTAGGGGTCGTGGGCAGTGCCCAGGTCGAAGCCGTCGTTGATGAGGTGCTGGGTCGAAAACTCAAACTCGCGCATGTTCACCCGGCCGCAGAGGTAGAGGTAGCGGTTGAGCAAGTCGCCGTGACGGTTTTCCTCGGCCGTCCAGCCCCGAATCCACTTGGCCCAGCCGTTGTCGTGGTCGCGCTTGAGGTTGTCTAGCTCATGGAACCACGCCTCGTAGTTGGGCAGAGCCTCTTCGGTAATGGTGTCGCCGATGAGCACGGCCAGCAGGTCGTAGCTGAGGCCGGACGCTTTTTCGCGCAACTCCTTCACCTCGTCGAAGAACGTATCGCGGCGCGAATCCGGCAGAAAATCAGCGGGTTGCCAACTGTTTTCGACGGGTTTCAGGAAAGTATAGATATTTTCTTTTACGTAACCTTCGAGCTGCTCCAGTACTTCGCCACGCGAAATCATAAGGTCGTTGCTGAGTATCATAGTCAGGGGCCGCCAAGGAGCGACTAATGTAATAAACGCACGAAGGTCGGTTGTTAGTTGAATTTGGCCCGTACAAGATTCCGGCATTCGTGCGCCCCAGGCTACCAGAAAAGCTTCAGAAACTTGTCGAAAAACCAGCTACGCTCCGCTTTCGTGAGCCGGGTGAGGAGCTTATCCGAAGCTTCTGCGAGTTGCTGAATATCGCCGAGCACGGTATGAAAGGCGCGGTAATCGGGGTCGGCCGGGTCGCCGGGCACGGCGGCGAGTTGGTCGAGGGTACGTTTCATGGGGTCTAGCTCGCGGCGCTTGCGGGCGGCAACGATGCAGCGCGTCACTTGCAGCATGTCCTTTTCGGCTACGAAAAACTCGCGCCGCTCGCCAGGACGCAATTCCTTGTAAATCAGGCCCCAGTCGAGCAGCTCGCGCACGGTCATGCTGGCATTGCCCCGCGAGATGGTGAGCTGGGCCATCATATCCTCGGTGCTCAGGGCCTGCGGGCTCACCAGCAGCAGGGCGTGCACCTGGGCCAGGGTTTTGCTCACGCCCCAGCTCGTGCCCGTAACGCCCCAGAGGTGAATAAATTGGGCTTTGGCCTCGGCGAGGGAGGGGCCGGGTGCGGATTGGTCGGGGTTGGTAGGAGTTAGCATTTGCAAATTGCTAAGGCAATATACCAGGCGATAACAAGAATATATGGCAGTCCAGCCAGCCATACCTTTAACCACAGGTTGACGGGTGACAACCACACTACTAAACTACCCACCATCGCAACCAGTATACTTGGCAGCAACAACACGCGGCTAAGGGAAAGCCAGCAGCCCAGACAGCACACGGAACCACTAACGGTCAGTAGTAGATGACTCGCCAACCTCTTACTCGGTCTCATTGTCTCCAGAAGCATAGTTATTTCTTGTCATCACCAAGCAACTCCCCCACTGCCGCCGCGCACTCCGGGTAGTCAAACTGAAACCCCGCGTCCAGCAGCCGCTGCGGGTACACTTTGCGGCTTTTTAGCACCAGCTCGGTTTCAGTGCGCAGCATAAAAGCGCCCACTTCGAGCAGCCAGCGGGGCTGCGGCAGCCGTAGCAAGGGGCGTAGCTGCTGGCCGAGCAGGGCGTTGAAATCGCGGTTGGGTAGCGGCTGCGGGGCGCACACGTTCACGGGGCCGCTGAGCTGCGGGTTGTTTACCAGAAACTCTACGGCCCGGCAAAAATCGCGGATGTGGAGCCAGCTAATCCACTGCTGCCCCGAGGCTTGCGGCGTGCATAAGCCCAGACGGGCCAGCCGCGCCAGCACCGGGAAGGCGCCGCCATCGGCCCCCAGCACGATGGACGTGCGCAGGGCTACCCGGCGCGTGGCGGGCATGGCGGCGGCAAAAAATGCCTCTTCCCAGGCCTTAGCCACTTCCACCGAAAACCCCTCGCCTAGCTGGCCAGCGTCTTCGGTATTGGCGGGCTGCGGGCTGGGCGTATCGGCGTAAATGGTGGCCGTAGAGGAGTTTAGCCACACGCGGGGCGGCTGGGCGCAGGCGGCCACGGCTTGGCTCAGTACGCGGGTACTCGCTACCCGGCTCTCGATAATGGCGCGGCGGTTGGCGGCCGTGTAGCGGCAGTCGACGCTGCGGCCGGCTAGGTTCACCAGCACGTCGGCCCCTTCCAGCTCGTGGGTCCAGGGGCCGAGGGAACGGGCATCCCAGCGCACGTCGCCCACGCCCGTGCGGCTGATGCTGACTACCTGGTAGCCAAGCTGCTGAAAATGCGCACCGAGGTGGCGGCCTAGGAAGCCGTTGCCGCCGACCAGCACGAGTTTGGGTTGAGACATATACTTGTTGCCTGCGCTATTGGCGGGCCCAGTGCCAGCACATTGCCTTTGACGAAGCAAAGGTATCACAAGTTTCAATAATTATTGAAACTTGTGATACCTGCGTGCTGCCAGCATTAAGCAGTAGTGAATAAGTAAATGCACAAAGAGAACGTCATGTTGAGCTTGTCGAAGCATCTTGGTCGCGTCATTGACCGACTCGGATGACGCGACCAAGATGCTTCGACAAGCTCAACATGACCGCCTTTTTTAGGGTACGGTTAGTTATGCACCACTACTTAGTAAGCTCTTGCACGTTATCTGGTTTCGCTGACTTTCGGTTATGATTCGCAGTTGCAAATCGGGGCGAACGCGGACTACAACCGAAGGTCAGCGAAGCTAAAGTCTGGGCTACTTTGCTAGGTAGAATTGCTGCCGCACGTGGCGCAGCACCGCTTCGGCTGCTTCCTTGTTGGGAGCTTCGGGCAAGGTGCTGGCGGCGAAGGCGATTTCTACCCGTTCTACCAGCTGTTCGGCCTGGGCCACCAGCTCGGCGTATTCAAACTCGCCGCGCCGGATTTGCAGCAAGAAGTCGCGGTTGGGGCGGCGCACCTGAATTTCGTTGGTCAGGGCAATTTCTTCGGCCATTTGCAGCAGGCGAAATACGTGCAGCATATTTTTGGCGTCGTAGTTTTTGCCGTGCTGCACGGTGTTTTCGTAGCGCTCCGTATTGCGCGTTGAAACCCATTCCCAATACTCCCGAAAAACCCGGCAGTAGGTACTGTAGCCGTTGCGGTTGAACGACAAGTATGCCACCGGCTCCTCCCCTTTCGGCACGGCCGAGAGCAGCACATCCTGGCTGGTGGCAGGGTCGCGCACGAGGCCGCGGTAGCCCAGGCTGCGGGCCGGGCTGCGGTCTACAAACAAGGCGTATAAGTCACTGAGGTGCGGCACGTTGACCAGAGCGCACTGGCTGGCGTCGAGGCTCTGGCGGGTGAGCCAGGCTTCGGCCGGCTGCGCCCCGGCTCCTACCGTGACGTAGCAAAAATCCAGCACCGACTTGCGGGCGGGCGGCTCGGGATGGTTTATTTTTTTATGCAGTCCCTTGGCTTTGCGAATTTGCGCCACAGCATATTCGGCGAAGCTTTGGCGGCATAATTTCGACAGAAAATTACGCGCCTGGAAATTAGCAAATAAGGGGTGTTTATAAATAACGCAGTCATCTGGCGTGCCGAGTAATTCGAGCACGGTGGGGTTATTTTTCAGCAACAATTCCACGAAGCGCCGCAACTCGTAAAACACCTCGTCGTTGGTGTCGTTGGCAATTTGCGGAATATAATCCAGGCCCAGGAACTGCGCTTCGGGCAGGATAAACACCCCTTTCAGGTCGGTATCCGAATGCGGCAGGTTGGTACCGTAGGCGCGGCTGCCACTCACGGCTTCGAAGAGAATAAGGTGTTGGCGGCGCAAGTCAGCGATGGTCATGAGCGGTGAAATGGGATGGTGAACTAAGGAGCGGTGATATAGTGAGTGAGGAGACTGCTAAACAAGCAGTTCACTACTACCCCATTTCACCGCTTGCTGGCGCGGGGCAGCTGCCACACGCAGATGTAGGCGTCGGCGTACACGGGTGCCCGCCCGGCCCGGCCATTCGGCTCCGTCCCAGACTGTTTAACTACCACGTATTCAGTGCCTGAGCTTCGGGCAACCGTGGGCAGCACGGCGGCTACTGCCAGCGGCAGGGGCGCTCCACGCACTAGGCCCACGTGGTAGAGGTAAATGCCGTAATAGGCCCGACTAGCCTCATCGAGCCATACCCGTTGCGGGTGTTGCGCCCGTAGCCACGCGTATTCCTGCCCCACGGCCTGGTAATGCCGCCTGAACTCGCGCCGAACCACTTGCTCGGGCCAGAAGTGAACCCCACCAACCAGTACCACCAGCGCCCCGATAGCCAGCACCTGGCTATTGGCCGCGCCCGGCCAGGGCCGCCAGCGGGTTGCCAGCCACCGCCAGCCCTCCTGGGCCAGCAGCGCCAGCAGCACGTAGGAAAACAGCGCGGCAGGCACCACTACCCGCGGCGGCACGTAGAGCCGCCGCGCCAGCACCAGCACCAGCGGCACCGTGAGCATCGCCCAGCTCAGCCAGCCGAGCGGCTGCACCGCCGGGCGCAGCCGGGGCAGCACCAGCGGCCCCACCAGCACCAGCGAGCCCAGCACCGGCAGCAAGAAGCGGCCATGCCCCCACAGCCGGCTTACTACTTCGAGCAGGTAGAGCGGCAGGCCCTGCCAGAATATGGGCCAGTTGGGCGCTGGCTGCACGTAGGGGTTACTGAGCAGCGCCCCCCACCCCGACACCAGCCCTACCGGCAGATACACCAGCGCCGTAAGGCCCCCAATGCCGCCAGCCGCCAGCGCCAGCCGGGCCAGCCGCCGGCTGCGTTCGCGGGCCGGCAGCCGGGCGTAGCCTCCCAGCAGCACCACCCCACCGGCCAGCACTACCCAGGCGTGCGTGGGCACGGCATAAAGCCCTAACACACTGCTTGCTACGAAGGCAGCTTCGGGGAGGCGGCTGCGCCCACCCGGCCGCAACAGCTCCAGCACGGCCAGGCTGCCCACCACGGTAGCCGCCAGCTGCAGGCCGTAGCCCCGCCCGGCCACGCCTATAAAGGCCGGCATCGGCATGAAAGTGAATACGCCCAGCGCCAGCGTGGCCGCCCCGAAGCGCAGGTAGCGCAGCAGCCCCAGGTAGCTGAGTGGCAGCAGCCCCAGGCCCACCAGCACGGCCGGCAGCCGCTGGAGCGCATCGGGCGGCAGGGGCAGCCCGCGCAGGCTGCCCACCAGCAGGTTGTGGAGGATGTGGTTGTTGGGCAGCGAGTAATTACTGGCCGTGAGCGCCAGCCCTGGGTGCACGTAGTCGTCGTAGGAAGTCAGCTCGTCTTCGGTGATGGGGTAGCCAAGCCACAGCCACCCGCGTAGCCCCAGGGCCAGCCCGCCAAGCAACAGCGCCAGTAGCCGTTGCGCCCGGCTAAGCTGCCGCCAGCCTGCCAGCAGTTCCCGGCCGCTTTGCCGCAGCTCGGCCCGCAGGCGCCGGGCCATTTGGGCCAGTTGCCCGCGCCAGCCCAGCCCCAGCAGCCCCGCGCAACCAGCTGCTACCACAGCCATGCTACCACGCAGTAGCGTATAGCGGGCTAGGGTAAGCACCAGCGGCGGCGCAGCCAGGCTAGCCGATAAGTTAGGTGCCCGCAGGCCAGCCGCTACCGTGGCGTAGGGCGTAGCCCAGAACAGCCCGCCCAGCAGCAAGCTGCTTACCAGGCCCAGCAGCAGCAGCAGGCACAACAAAAAGCGCATAGCACAAAGGTAGAACGGCCGGTAAGTGCCAGTAAGTGCGTGGTAGCACCGCTGGGGAAAGCGCAGTTACCAGACCTGCTGCTGCACCCAAAGCTGCAGCAACTCGTTTAGCCGCTCGCCTACCCGCTCGCCCTGCACTACCGGCAGCGCCTCCCGCGCCGCCTGCCCAGCCGCGTATTCTTCGGCTAGCCAAGCTGCTAGTGCGGCCGGGCGAGGCACCGTAGTTTTCTCGTTGGACAACCGTTTTTGTGCTAGCAGTTCTCCTATTTCCTCTTGAAAATCAGGCAGCAACTTCAGGAGCGGCTCTACTAGAGGCTCGAATTCCATGGGCGGCAGCGCGTGCTTTTCGCGTATCCAGCGGGCGGCCAGGGCCGAGCGCAGGGCGTAGAAGAGGCGCTTGAGGCGCACTTCGGTGGGCAGCAGGTCTTCTTCCACACCGCGCCGCAGCTGGCCCAGGTAGTGGTGCTGGCCGGCTTTGAGGTTGAAAGCGACCGGCAGTAACGGGGCCAGCTGCGCCCGAAAACCAGCGGCTTCGTGATACACAATGGGCGACTGCAGCCACTCGAACAAGGCGGCATTAGAGCCGCGCAGCAGGCGTAGGGCCTTGCGCAGCTCCCAGCCGGCGAGGTCCAGTTCGTCGTCTACCGGGAAGTTGAGGGTATCGGGGCCTTCGTCGAGGCGCAGGTACCACGCCGGAGGGTGGCAGTAGATGAAGCGCACGTCGTAGTCAGAGTCGGGCGAGGGGAAGCCCCAGGCGCGGCTGCCGGCCTCGCAGGCGTAGAGGACGCGGATGCCGTGCTCGGCTTCGAGGGCCAGCAGAGCGGCTTGGATGCGGGGTTGCATGGGGTTAGACTGCATTACCTTAAACAAAAAATAAAGCGGGTGAGGCAAAAACGGCACTTTGGCCTTTCTCTGGTTAAACAAAAGCTGACCACTGCGCTTTATAGCCAAATGCCAAAATTTTTTACCGGCCAGCTGCAAACCTAAGCGAACTTTGCCGGTATTCTGCCCAGCTTTTCCACTAACCCACCAACTTTTAACCCCATGGATTCTACCGACCTCCATTCCAGCAACGGCCACTCGGCCAACGGCAGCGGCACCGCCGTCGACGGCGTAGGCTCGGCCAGCGACCAGCGCACCGCCGCTGGCGAAGGCGCCCAGACGCTGACCACCCGCCAGGGCCACCCCGTGTACGACAACCAGAACGTGCGCACCGTGGGCAGCCGCGGCCCCACGACCCTGGAAAACTACCATTTCCTGGAGAAAATCAGTCACTTCGACCGCGAGCGCATTCCCGAGCGCGTGGTGCACGCCCGCGGCGCCGGGGCGCACGGAGTATTTGAAGCCTATGGCAAGGTGGGCGACGAGGCCATTGCGCAGTACACCCGCGCCAAGCTCTTCAATACCAAGGGCAAGGAGACGCCCGTATTCGTGCGTTTCTCCAGCGTTATCCACGGCGGGCACTCGCCCGAAACCCTGCGCGACCCGCGCGGCTTTGCCACCAAGTTTTACACCGAGGATGGCAACTGGGACCTGGTGGGCAATAATTTGAAGGTATTTTTTATCCGCGACGCCCTCAAGTTTCCGGATATGGTGCACTCGCTCAAGCCCGACCCGATAACCAACCGGCAGGACGGCGGCCGCATCTTCGACTTTATGTCGCACCACCCCGAGGCGCTGCAGATGATTACCTTCCTGTTCTCGCCCTGGGGCATTCCGGCCAACTACCGCGAGATGGAAGGCTCGGGCGTGAACACCTACAAATGGGTGAACGCCGAAGGTGAGGCCCAATTGGTAAAATACCATTGGGTGCCGCAGCAGGGCGTGCGCAACCTCACGCAGCCCGAGGCCGAGCAGGTGCAAAGCAAGGAGTTCAACCACGCCACGGCCGACCTCTTCGACAACATCGCCAAGGGCAATTTCCCCAAGTGGGAGCTGTGCGTGCAGCTCATGCCCGACGGCCCCCACAACGAGCTGCCCTTCGACCCGCTCGACGACACCAAAATCTGGCCCGAAGAGCAATTTCCGCTCTTGCCCGTGGGCATGATGACGCTCAATAAGAACCCCGAGAATTACTTCGCCGAAGTAGAGCAGGTAGCTTTCGGCACCGGTGTGCTGGTGGATGGCCTCGACTTTTCGGACGATAAGATGCTGCAGGGCCGCACCTTCTCGTACTCCGACACCCAGCGCTACCGCGTGGGCCCCAACTACTTGCAGCTGCCTATCAACGCGCCCAAGAAGCACGTCGCCACCAATCAGCGCGACGGCCAGATGACGTTCCAGGTAGACACGGCCCCCAACCAGAACCCCCACGTAAATTACGAGCCGAGCCGCCTCAACGGCTTGCAGGAGTCGCCCCGCGCCGGCAAGGAGCACGAGCCGCTGATTGAGGCCCGCCTGGTGCGCCAGAAGCTGGAGCGCCACGGCGACATCGACTTCCAGCAGGCCGGCGACCGCTACCGCAAGCACACGGAAGTAGAGAAAACCGACCTCATCAACAACTTGGTTGATGCCCTCAAAGGCGCTGATAAGTCGGTGCAGGATAAGATGGTGGAGCTATTTGGCAAGTGCGACGCCGATTACGGCCAGCGCGTGCGCACCGGCCTGGACAAGGCTATGGGCATGGAGCACACGGATATGTTTGCTGGCCTGGGCGTGAAATCGCACGGCTCGCAAATGATGGCCGAACTGGCGTAAGCTGGTTTTGCTTTGAGTTAAAACGCCGCCCTGGCAACGGGGCGGCATTTTTTTGTAACAAGCGGTGTGGATTTGCTTTATATTTACGCTGAATCCAAGTCTGGATGGCAGTAAGTAGATGCAAACTTATTTCTACGAAATATGGCCTTCGCGTATTTGCTTTTAGGAACCGTAATTAGTAGCAGCATAGCTTTTTTATTTGAGAATTATTTAAAAATAAGGATAAATTCAAATGCCTTGCGGGCAGTACTAGTTGGGCTGGCTTTTTTAGGCTCAGTGGCAACTTTTATTGGCGGGTCTGTCTATCTGTTCTTCTCCTGGATGTATCCTACCACGAATAAGGCCATAGACAGCGAATATTCATTCACCCAGCGTCCTTACGGTTTTACCACTACTCCCACGAACGGTTATTTCCTAACTTTTTATCGCACTAACGATTTTTGGTTTGATGATGAAATAGGCAAAATAAATTTAGAATGCATAGGCACAGAAAATGTAAATGCGAAAATTAAATACGGCCACGAAGATTATAACCGCTTGCTCGTACAGCTTGACAATGAAACTAAAGTGGATACAATGCTGCACTTCGAAAAACATTTTGATTTCAAATACCAAGCCTACAAGTAACGGCTATCTCTTATGCACAAAACCCGCTTAGAAGCCTTCAGCGATGGTGTTATTGCCATTATCATTACCATCATGGTGCTGGAAATCAAGGCTCCGCACGGCAGCGATTTTACAGCGCTGAAACCGCTGCTGTCCACGTTTCTGAGCTACTTGCTGAGCTTTGTGTACATTGGTATTTACTGGAACAACCACCACCATTTACTTACGGGGGTGAAGAAAGTAAGCGGCTCCGTGCTGTGGGCCAACCTGCATCTGCTATTCTGGCTCTCGCTGGTGCCGGTGATAACGGGCTGGATGGGCGAAAACCACTTCGCCCCCGCCACGCTGGCCCTCTACGGTGTGATGCTGCTCATGTCGGCGCTGGCGTTCGTGCTGCTGCAAAACCGCCTCCTTGCGGTGAATGGCCGCGATTCGGTGCTCGGCCAAGCCGTTGGCAGCGACTGGAAAGGCAAGGTTTCGGTGCTGCTTTACTGCGTGGGTATCGGCACGAGTTTCGTCAGTACGTGGGTATCAGGAGCGTGCTACGTTATTGTGGCCTGTATCTGGCTGGTGCCCGACCCGCGCATTGAGCGCGTATTACAGGAGTCGCCAGGGGCGGCAAGCGAGTAACAACAGGAATAATTTTCAGCCGATGGCAGCTGTTGATACCCTTATTCCCAAGCAGCGCTACCAGGTAGTGCGGGAATTTGTAGACTACGACGGCATTCGGCACCCGGTGGGCGAAACCTGGGTCTTTGAAGGCACCAATTTTCTACCTTACGAAGACGGCCTGACCTTGCACGTAAGCCTGCACGGGCTCCCGCAGGTGTACCGGCTGCAATGGCGCCTGGAAGAGCAAGCCGCTATTATTGAGGATTTTACGGATTACGTGGTGGCCTGCTAAGCTACCCAGCTAGCACCGCAATAGTTACAGCCGCGGGTCTACCGGCTCGCTTTCCAGGGCCAGCACCCCAAATACGCACTGATGCACCAGCCGTAGCGGCTGCCCGGCTACGAAGCGCTCCAAGCCCTCCACGCCCAGGGCGAACTCGCGCAGGGCCAGGTTGCGCTTGGTTTTTACGTTGCGCTGGCGCAGGCGGTCGAGGTGGCCGGGCAGCAGGTAGTCGGGGCCGTAGATGATGCGCAGGTACTCGCGGCCCCGGCACTTGAGGGCGGGCTGCACGAGGCTGCGGCCGGCCTGGGGGATGAAGTCGTAGGGCTTGACTACCATGCCTTCGCCGCCGCTGGCGGTGAGGTTGGTCCACCACTCGATGGCGGCGTCTACGTCGGCCAGGTCGGGGAGCGAGACTACGCGGTAGGGCGTGGCGCGCAGCAGGCCGGGGTCGGCGAGGCTGAGCGACCGCAACGTTTCCATGTGCCAGGCGTGGTCGCGGTCGAAGTAGGTGCGGCCCTCGGTGACGAGCAGGTGGAAGGGCGCCAGCTTAAGGTCATCGAGCGACTGCACGGGCCAGCAGTAGCGGCGGTAGGCGGCGGCGTAGTCGGTGGCGGCTTCGCGGCGGGCGCTGGTGCGGGCCAGCAGGTCGGCCGCGCCGGGCAGGCCGTGGGCGCTGGCGGCGGCCAGAGCGGCTTCGGCCTGGGGCAGCGCGGCAGTGGCGGCGGCCGCTACGGCTGCGTACTGCTGCTTTATCAGCTCCTGCGCCTTGGCCGACCAGGGTAGCAGCTCGGCATCGAGGCACACCCAGTCGGTATCGAACTTGTCCCAGAAGCCGGCCGTGGTGAGGGCATCGCGCAGGCGGGTGAGGAAGGCGGCTTCGAGGTCGGGGTCGGTGAAGAAGTTGCGGCCGGTGCGGGTGTAGCACTTGCCGATGCCCTCGCCCACGAGACCCAGGCGGCGCTGGATGGCGGCTTCGCCCTGGCCCAGCACTACCACTACGCGGCTGCCCATGTGCTTTTCCTCGCACACTACGCGCTCCACGCCCTGTTTGCGGTAGTAGTCGAAGGCTTCGCTGGGGTGTTCGAGCAGGTCGGGCAGCGCCGAGGTTTCGGTGGGCGACATGGTGGGCGGCAGGTACAGCAGCCACTTCGGGTGCAGGGCAAAGCGCGACATCACCTCCAGGGCGGCCACGGCGTTTTCCTCCCGCACGGTTACGGTATTAAGCAAGCGCGTGTTGATGAGCTGCTTACCGGTTACATCGCGGATGTCGAGCAGGTCGTCGTGTTGCTGCTGGGAGCTTAGCTCCGGGCTGCTGGCGGCTGGCTCGGCAGGCCGCAGGGGGTTGTAGTGCAGCGGGCGGCTGGGCTCACAGTACACGCGGGCGGCGGGCACGCTCACCAGGGCCCGCTCGGGGTAGCGCAGGGCCGTGAGGTGACCGCCGAACACACAGCCCGTGTCGATGTCGATGGTGTTATTGAGCCATTCGGGCGTGGGCACGGGCGTGTGGCCATACACCACCGTGGCGCGGCCCCGGTAGTCGGCGGCCCAGGCGTAGCGCACGGGCAAGCCAAACTCGTCGGTTTCGCCGGTGGTTTCGCCATAGAGCGCAAACGAGCGCACGGCCCCCGAGCCGCGCCCCTGCATGGCTTCGGTGAGGCCGGCGTGGGCCACCACCAGCCGCCCGCCATCGAGCACAAAGTGGCTGGTGAGTCCGTCGAGAAACAGCCGCACCTGCTCCCTGAAGCCGGCTGGCTCGCCTTCGAGCTGCGCCACGGTTTCGGCCAGGCCGTGGGTGAGGCTCACGTTTTTGCCGTTGAGGTAGCGCAGCAGCTTGATGTCGTGGTTGCCGGGCACGCACAGGGCGGTGCCGGCTTGCACCATGCTCATTACCAGGCGCAAGACCTGCGGCGAGGCGGGGCCCCGGTCTACGAGGTCGCCGAGGAAGATGACGCGGCGGGGTTTCGGGTCGCCCTCCGCGGGGACCCCACCCCCTAGCCCCCTCCCCAAAAGGGAGGGGGAACTAGTTTCTAGCTCTAGGCTACTATCTATTGAGCTGGGGCTAACGTCAGTTTCTAAGCTAGAGCTAGAAACTAGTTCCCCCTCCCTTTTGGGGAGGGGGCTAGGGGGTGGGGTCCCCGTGGAGGACGACCGCACCACCCGCACCCCCAAATCCCGCGCATCCGTCACTGGCACCTCCTCCACTGCATACCCCAGTTTCCCCAGCAATGCCACCAACTCGGTGTAGCAGCCGTGGATGTCGCCGATGATGTCGAAGGGCCCCGTTTCGGTCTGGCGGTTGCTGTAGAGCGGCTCGCGCAGGATGGTTTGCACGGCGTCGATTTCGTCTACGCCGCGCAGGTGGTAAACGTGGCGGAAGCCCTCGCTTTTGAGGGTGCGCAGGCTTTGGCGCAGGGCGCGGCGGTGGTTGGCGATTACGTGGGGCTTGAGGCCCTGGCGGTCGGGGCGCTGGCGGTTGCGGGCGGCGGCCACCGACTCGGGCACGTCGAGCACGATGGCGGCGGGCAGGCAGTGGTACTGCCGGGCCAGCGCCACGAGGCCCTTGCGGTCTTCGGCGCGCACGTTGGTGGCATCCACCACGGTGAGGTGCCCGCGCTTGAGGCGCTTGGCCACCCAGAAGCGCAGCAGCTCGAAGGCATCGGTGGTGGCGGCCAGGTCGTTTTCATCGTCGGCCACGAAGCCCCGGCAGGTATCCGAAGATACTATTTCGGTGGGCCGGAACAAGCGCCGGGCAAACGTGGACTTGCCCGCGCCGGTGCTGCCAATGAGCAGGACGAGGGAGATTTCGGGGAGTTTGAGAGTATCTTGGGGCATTATTTGAGAATGATTACCAGGTATCTCACTCACATCTAATCCATAGCATTCATCATGCACTTACACAGCTTGAACTTTCAGACTTGGTGTAAACAACATCCCGTTGAACACAATGACACATGGTATCGTGAGTTGTACCCTTATAATGTCTTTGAACGAATAGATTTCGCGCATAATCTAATTGGAATTCAACAGGAAATAGAATTTAACAGAACCTCTTATTCCGCAAAAATCAGTGGAATCGATTTACAAGAAAACGGCAGATACAAAGCTACTTTCGAGCTATCTACCAACGACAAAACCTGGAAGAAGCACAGCTGGAACACAATTTTTCATATTATCTACTCTGACTCCTACTGGTTCGTCACCGTTTTTGCTAAGAATGATACTTTAAAGGATTACGTATCTCGTTTTAAAAGAGGCAGCTTCCAGAAAATCAGCCTCAATAAATCCCTTCCAACTGCAGATTTATTATTTAGAACTTTAACTCTACAGATTGCAGAAGAGAAATTTCCAATTGGCAAATACAATACTGAATTCGCTTTCATTCCTGAAGGCATAAGATATATCCAGGAACATCCGCAATTCATACGCAAATCCAAGCCATTCACACCTCTTTTCTCTGTAGAAAGAGACATTTGGGTAGTGGCTAGTTTTACTGAAGAAAAGGCTCACCGGCTGGCATACCATCTTTCTAATCAATGCCACAAGCTCTATGTTGTATTTTGCAACCCAACATATACGCGGCATCATCGGTGCAAGCATCCAGACACTCATATTATATCATTATATGAATTTTCCAATCTTTTATCCGATTCCATATTACTCAACTACAAACCGCAAATACGATTTTTACAGAATCATTTAAACTTAGATGAGACCACAGATTCAAAAAAAGTGTTATCAGAAATACTGAATCCCTTACGTGATGAATATGAAGTACAAAAATCAGACCTTATGGAAGCATGGAGTATTGCAAAACTGGTCCCTACTACGGAAGGAGATATTTTTCACTACTTAGCCGCAATGAATACAATTAATGCTTGGCTTGGAAGGAATCGCAGGGACAAAAATAAAAATCAATCCCAAGTGGACAAACTCTTTCGTGATATGTATTTTTTTAAAACGCATTTAACAAAGCTATTGGTGTACCTAATAGAAAATCCAAAGCCTTTTACAAAGGTGTTTATAGAGAATCAGTTAACATTAATTGAAATCAAAGGATTCCAATTCTCTTTCCATAATATTCCAAAGAGTGATGCCATCACTCAATTTCAGAGTAGCTCTAAGAATAAAAAAATAGAGTGGTGCGGCAAGCGACTACAGCCAATTGCCCCGCTACTTCTAAAATATGCAAGAGCTATGAAGCAGTAAATAATTTACTCATTATTATTCAACTTTCCCTACAGCACCTTAATCCGCCGCACCCGCTTCGAGTGGGCGCTGAAATAGCCCAGGACGCCGCCCGAGAAATTCGATTTGGGGTTGGCGGGGGTGGTGGCGGTGGCGGGGTTGGTGGTGAGTATCAGGTTCAGGGTGCGGAAGTACTCGTAGACGCCGGTATCCACGTTTTGCATTTCCACTACCAGGCTGTCGCCTACCACCAGCTTGTTGAGGTTGTTGGGGTCGCTGGCGTTGCCGCCCATCGTGCGCAGGGGCTGCGATACGTGCTTGCCGTCGTTGAACTGGTCGTTTTGCAAGAAAATGGTATTGTTGAGGCGGCCGTTGCGGTACTGCCGAAACAGGTAGCCGTTGCCCTGGCCCACGGGGTCGGTGTAGTCCACCACGGCCTGGATATTGTCCTTGCCGACGGGGCTGAGCTGGTTGCTGAGCTTGTCGAAGGGCACCACCGGCGCGGGCAGCGTGGACAGGGCCACGTAGGTAGCGCCGCCCGTAGCCACGCTCAGCGTGTAGGCGCGGCCGGCCACACCCAGCACGCTAGTACCCACGTACTGGCCGGGGGAGGTTTCGCGCAGGGTTTCGCGGTTGCCCGCGTTGTCGGCTAGCGTCACGGTGGCCCCGGTCACGGGCGCGAAGGTGTTGGTGTTGCTGTAATCGGTCGAGTTGCTGAGGCTCACTTGGCATGGGCGGCCGTCGTCGGCCAGGTTGCCTTCAAAAACCAGTTGCGCGGCCGAGGTTTTCAGGTCGAGGCTGATGACTTTTTCGCAGCCGGTGGCGGTGAGTAGCAGGGCGGCGGCCAGAAGCGGGTGAAGAGGACGTATTCTTTTCCAGAACGTCATGCTGAGCGCAGCGAAGCGGAGCCGAAGCATCTCGCTCGCATCATTGAACTGAAGCAACCCTAACGATTGAATTACTACCCCACGCGAGATGCTTCGGCTCCGCTTCGCTGCGCTCAGCATGACGTTCTTCTTAACAAATCTTATCATAACCTAATCTGCTAAAAGCTAAAATTATACGTTGCCGACGGTATCGCCCTAAACAGTGCCGTTTGCACAGCCTGGGTGCGGCTAGCGTCGTCGGGGTCGGCCTGGAAACGGACGCTGTAGGGGTTTTCGCGAGCCAGCGCGTTATACACCGAGAACGACCAGCTGCTGTGGAAGCGGTGGCCTTCCTGATGGGGCTTTTCGTAGGTCGCGCCCAGGTCGAGGCGGCTGTAGTTGGGCAGGCGGTCGGCGTTGCGCTCGCCGTAGAGGCTCACCACCTGGCCCGCCACCAGGTACTTGCCCACCGGGAAGGTGGCCGCGTTGCCGGTGCTGGCCAGGAAGGTGCCCGAAAGCGTCCACTTCGCATTGAGCTGATAGATAGCCACTACCGATAAGTCGTGGGGCCGGTCCTGGCGCGAGGGGAAGTAGCTGCCGTGATTAATCTCGGTAAATTGGCGCTCGGTGCGGCTCAGGGTATATCCCAGCCAGCCAGTGAGGCGGCCCAGGTCCTTGCGTACCAGAAATTCGATGCCGTAGGCCCGGCCGGTGCCGTAGAGCAGGCTCGCTTCCACATCGAAGTTGCCGCGCAATTGCGTGCCATCGCGGTAGTCAATCTGGTTTTGCAAGGCTTTGTAATACGTCTCCACAGTCAGCGAATACGTCTTTTTCTCGCCCAGCGAGCGGTAGTAGCCCGCCGAAACCTGGTCGGAGGTTTCGGGCTTCACGTTGAAGGTGGTGGGCACGTAGAGGTCGGTGGGCAGCGAGGTGCTGCTGTTGCTGAGCAGGTGCAGGTTCTGCACGTTGCGGGCGTAGCCGGCCTTGAGGGTGGCGGTTTCGTTGAGCTGGTAGCTGGCGGCAAAGCGCGGCTCGAGGCGCACGTAGGTTTTGAGAAACTCACTGCGGCTGCCGTAGGTAGTAGAAGCCATAACGGTACCGGCCGCGTCGTAGGTGGAGTAGGTGCCCGGCCCCAGCAGACTGAAGCCCGAGAGCCGCAGGCCACTGGTGAAATCGAGGCGGGGCGTGGCCTTCCACTCGTGCGAGACATAGGCGGCCGTTTCGAGCGAGAAATTGGTGCGGTCGGCTGTGGCATTTACCGCCGACGCGCCATCGGCCGTGATGTAGCCCGGCGTGATGGTGTGGTAAATAGCCTGCGCCCCGAAGCGTAGCGTCTGGCTGGTGCTGGGCGTAAACTCGAAATCTTGTTTTAGATTTAAGTCCTGAATCTTGGATTTAATGGCAAAATTCTGGTCGTTGGTATAAATATCAATTTCGTAGTCGTATTTGCTGTAAATAAGCGAAGTATTGGAAAATACCCGGTCGCTAAACAGGTGGTTGAGGCGCAGCGTGGCAGTTTGGTTGCCATAATATTGCCCAAACGTATTGCTGAGCCCCAGCGCATCGCGCCCCAGGTAGCCACTGAAATAGAGCCGGTTGCGGTCGCTGAGCTGGTAATTAGCCTTGGCGTTGAGGTCGTAGAAATACAGGCTCGAATTGCGGGTGGTTTCGTTGCGCGAGAGCTTCAGGAATACGTCGGCATACGTGCGCCGACCGGTTATCAGAAACGAGCCCCGGTCTTTGGTAATCGGCCCTTCCAGCGCCAGGCGCGAGGAAATCAGCCCGATGCCGCCGCTACCGTGCAGTTGCTGGTTGTTGCCGTCCTTCATTCGGATATCCACCACCGACGAAAGCCGGCCGCCGTACTGCGCCGGCATGCCGCCCTTATACACGGTCAGGTCCTTGATGGCGTCGGAGTTGAACGTCGAGAAAAAACCCAGCAAGTGCGAGGCGTTGTAGACGGGCGCCTCATCGAGCAGAATCAGGTTCTGGTCGACGGCCCCGCCGCGCACCGAAAACCCGCTGCTACCCTCCCCCGCCGACTTGATGCCCGGCAGCAAAGTCATGGTTTTAATCACGTCCTTCTCGCCGAAAAGCACCGGCACCTTGGCTATCTGTTTGAGGTCGAGCTGCTCCACGCCCATTTGCGCCCGGCTGATGTAGGCGTCGGAGCTGCGGCCCGTCACTACCACTTCGTTCAGGTCGCTGCCGCCCGGCTTGAGCTTGAAATCGAGGCGCTGACTGGCCGATATAGTCAGCTTACGCTGCTGCGTGCCGTAGCCTACGAAACTGGCTTCCAGCGTGTAGGCACCGGCCGGCACCGTAAGCGAGTAGAAGCCATAGGCATTGGCCCCGGTGCCCACGCCAGCTAGCTCCACTACCCGCACGGTAGCCCCGGTCAGGTTTTCGCCGGAAGTAATATCCTGCACAGTGCCGCTGAGCGTGACGCGGGTTTGGGCCAGGGCGGGCAGTTGCCACAGCAGCAAGAGCAGCAGCCCGATGGGGGGTAAATTTTTTCTTAACAAGATAGTAATACGTCGGTTCGAATAGAAGTTGAGAAGCCTAAAGGTACCGCCGGAGCAGGGTTCCGGGGATGAAGTTTCCGACTCGTCCGGTACCTTGGGACGCAGCCAAGCAACAGATATTTCACGCCATGACCAAACTTTACCTGGATATCGACGGCGTTCTGCTTACCGCCCGGCACACGCAAGCCGCCCCCGGCGTAGACGAATTTGTGGAATTCGTTACGCAGCATTTCGCGTGCTACTGGCTCACTACGCATTGCAAAGGCGACAGCGCCCCCACCCTGCGCTACCTGGCGAGCTTCCTGCCACCGGCGACCCTGGAAAAGCTGCGGGCGGTGCAGCCCACTACTTGGGACACCTTAAAAACTGAAGCCATTGATGTAACTGCTGATTTTTACTGGTTGGATGACCGGCCATTTCAAGCGGAAATCGCTTATTTGCAGACTCATGGCGTGGCTGACCGGCTGCGGGTGGTGGATTTGAACCGGGTTGGTGAGTTGCTGACTATTTCGCAGAGGATTTTCTAAAAATTAAATCCTTGTTACTGAGTTATTAATCTCTCTTTTTTACTTTTATGAAACAAGTAAATGACAGATATGAGGGGCCTATTACGACTATTTATTCTTATACTAATGAGTGCCTTGTAAAATGTCCCAGTTGTCAGCGTCCAGCTATCGTAACCGTTGCTAACTCTTACTCAACTGCAAAGCTGACTTGCAACTACTGTAATTATTCGGAGACGGCAGCTGACCGAATCAGGTACAAAGTTTCGGTGAGGGATAATTGCGACAACTGCGGCAAACTAATAAGCAAAGTAATTCCTCATTCTAAAAAACCGGTGGATGGGTTTGCTATTTCGTGCTCAGCCTGCGAAGAAACCAGGATTTACCGGGCTACAAACGAGGAGTACACCCGGCCTTATAACTACGGAGCAGACCCGGTTTTTCATTTGCCGCTGTGGCTTCAAGAAACTGTCAGAGGCAACCTGTTTTGGGCCTATAACCGGCGGCATCTGCACGATATAAAGCAGTACGTTACTGCCAAACTACGTGAGCGACAAGATATAAAATATACCACAATGGTGGAAACGCTCCCGAATTTTATTAAGGCAGCTAAAAACCGCGAGGCTATGTTAAAAGCAATTGAGAAGCTGGAGCGGAAATAATCTACAACTTAAACACCGCCATCTGCGACGGCGCGCCCACGCCCTCCTGCTCCTCCCCCATAGCTACCAGGCGCACCTGGTAGCCGTGGCGCTCGGCCACGCCGGCGGCCCAAGCGGCAAACTCGGCGCGGCTCCACTCGAAGCGGTGGTCGGCGTGGCGGAAGGTGCCGGCCGAGAGGCTTTCGTAGAGTTGGTTATAGTCGGCATTGGGCGTGGTGACGAAGACATGCGCTGGCCGCGCCGCGCCAAACACCACGGCTTCGAGCGAGGCGAGGCGGCTGGGGTCGAGGTGCTCGATGACTTCGACGAGCGCCGCCGCATCGAAGCCGGCGAGGCGCTCGTCGCGGTAGAGCAGCGAGCCCTGGATAAGGTCGAGGCGGGCGCGCTGGCGCGGGGGCATCTCGGCCAGGTGCAGGCGGGTGGCGGCGCGGGTCAGCGCCTGGTGCGACACATCCATGCCCAGGATATACTCGATTTTGGGCTGGCGCAAAAGCAGGCGCAGGAGTTTGCCCTCACCGCAGCCCAGGTCGAGCACGCGCTTCGGGGCCAGGTCGTAGATTTCCTGGGCTACTTGTTGCAGGCGTAAGTCGTGGAGGCTTGTTTTTTTGTCGCCCTCCGCAGGCCCAAACGACACCTCACCCCCTAGCCCCCTCTCCAAAAAAGAGGGGGAACTAGTCTCTAGCTCTGGGCTAGTATTAGGATTGGAGCTAGCGTCAGTTTCTAAACTAGAGCTAGAAGCTAGTTCCCCCTCTTTTTTGGAGAGGGGGCTAGGGGGTGAGGTAATCGTTGAGTCGTCCACCTCCGCCTCCCCGTCCAGCAGTCGCTCCAGCGCCGGGTTCACATACAGCGCCCTATAGCGCAAATACCGCCGCGTGATGAAGCCGCGCTCGGGATGCTTTGGCAGCCACTCGCCGCCGCGGTGCAGCAGCTTTTCGGCCTCGTTCTGGTCTACGTAGTAGTGCTTGTCGTTGTCGAGCACGGGCAGCAGCACGTAGAGATGCGTGAGCACGTCTTGCAGGCGCAGGCCGTTGTGGCGCAGGTGCAGGGTGTAATAAGAGCTATCGCCCCAGGCCGGCACGGTGGGGTCGAGGGCATAAGCCTCGGTACTGACCTCATAGCCCAGCGGCTCGAAGAGGCGGCGGGGCCAGTCGGGGCCGGGAGCTGCCACTACGGCCACCGTAATGGCCAGCGGCAGAAGTTGGGCGGGCAGGTCGGGTTTGTCCTTGCAGGTGCCGTTCATGGCCGTGCTGAAGGCTTTACTCAGCGCCACGCTCAGGAACGACGAGGCTACATAGGGCCGGTCGTTCACGTACTGCTCCAGGGCGAAGCCTTCGCCGGGCGCACCGCCCCGGCCGCGCACTAACCCGATGGGGTCGAGGTCGAGCAACAGGGCGGCGGTGCAGCGCTCGGGCGTGGCTTCGGGGTAGAATACGTGGGCCTGGCCGCCGGTAATGTCCACGCTTTGCAGGCGGGCGGGGTTTTTATGGAGCAGGTAGCCCAAATCGGTGGCGGGCTGGTGGGTGGTGGTGAGGGTAAGCAGCATGGGGCGAGGGCACAAAGCAAGAAGCCGAAAGTAGCACCACTGCCACCGAAAGGCCACACTTTTGCCCGCAACGCGGGGCCGGTTCGTAAATTTGGTGGCTTTGTAACTTGTCGGCTTTTACCGTTTCCGCCCCAGCCGTTTTCTTCCGTGTCTGCCAATTCTACCACCCCAGCTGCTACCGCCGCGCCCTCCCTCACCGATTTCGCCAGCTTCTACCTCTACGGCCTCACCGACAACCCCTACCGGCAGTCCACCGACCTGGCGGCTTTCGGGCAGCTCTACAACCTGGTCGTCGGCGGGCACGGCGGGGTGGGCCTGGCCAGCTCGTTTCATCCCTACCAGCTCGTGAACCCGGCCGGCATCACGGTGTGGTACGCCGCCTACGCCCAACTCTACGCCCAGCCCAACCGCGCCGCGCTGTTCGGGGCCATCGCCGACGAGCAGGCGCGCTTCGTGGTGGCCCCGCCCGCCTCGTTCGCTGAGTTCCACGTCTGGCCCGATACGCGGCTGACGAGCACCGAAAACCCGGTTTTCAGCCACTACATTCCGTTCGTGCTGCCCTTCCTGGTGCATAAAGGCCCGGCACCCCTGCGCTGGGATGCCGAATTTGCCGCCGCCGACAACGACGCCGCCCGCATTGCGCCCTACCTCGAAGCCGTGAACGCGGCCATCCGCTTCGTGCAGCCCAGCCCGGCCTTCGTGCTCGGCTTCGGCGAGTTCGACGAGCAGCAAACGGAGCGGCTCATCGAGCGGTTTATGGAGATGCGGGCGACGCTGCTGGTGCGGTAGGGGGTCGTTCTTGTGACACCTCACCCCCTAACCCCCCTCTCCTTTTCGGATAGGGGGCTAGGGGGTGAGGCGCACGCGGAAGGCGACCAAGCTAGAACTTAACAGCTATGGGGTTAGGGGTGAGGTGTCGCGAGAACGAAGCGCTATTATCCCCCAAAAACTCCCCATACCACCGCCCCGAGTCCTTCACGATGCGTGCCTGGGTTTCAAAGTCGACGTGCACCAGCCCAAAGCGCGGCCGGTAGCCCTCGGCCCACTCGAAGTTGTCGGTGAAGCTCCACGGGAAAAAGCCCTGCACCCGCACGCCCTCGCGCTGTGCCCGCAGCACCTGCCCGATGACGGCCTGCAGGTACGCCCGCCGCCCGGCGTCGGGCACGCGGCCGGCAGCCGGGTAGTCAGGCAGGGCAATGCCGGCTTCGGTCACTACCAGCGGGGGCGCGCCGGGGTAGGCGGCGTACTGCTTCAGCATCTCGTAAACGGACTCGGGGTACACCTCCCAGCCCATGTCGGAAACGGCCACGCCGCGTCGGGCAGCGGGCACCTGCGCCGCGCCCGAGGGCAGCCAGGGGGCCCAGCGCACCACCTCGCGGGTGTAGTTCTGGATGCCCCAGAAATCGAAGTCAAACGCCAGGCGCTGCTCGTCGCCCGGCTGCAGGTGGCGGCGCAGCAGCCAGCCCAGCAGCGGCATCCCGGCCGTGGGGTAGCCCAGCCCCAGGGCCGGCTCCACAAACAGGCGGTTGAGCAAGGCATCGGCGCGGCGGGTAGCGGCTTCGCTGGGGCGGTGACCGGGCCGGGCGGGCGTAACGTAGGCGCACGAAAACGTGGTGCCGATGCGCGCCGACGCGGGCAGTGCCGCCCGCAAGGCCCGGCCGCCCTCGGCCTGCGCCAGCGCCGCATGGTGCGCCGCCGCCCCAAAAGCTAGCGGCGAGCGGCGCCCCGGCGCGTGCACGCCCAGCAGGTGGCCCGCTCCTACGAAGGCCATCGGCTCGTTGAGCACCAGCCAGTGCCCCACCCGGTCGCCGAGGCGGCGGGCCAGCACTTGGGCGTAGTCAGCCAGCCAGCCCACGGTGGCGCGGTTAGTCCAGCCGCCGCGCTGCTGCAGGGCGGCGGGCAAGTCCCAGTGGTACACCGTGAGCCAGGGGTGCAGGTTGCGCGCCAAGCAGGCATCTACCAAGCGGTCGTAGAAATCGAGGCCGGCGGGGTTCACGGCCCCGGTGCCGGTAGGCAGCACGCGGGGCCAGGAAACCGAGAAGCGAAAATCCGTCAAACCCAGGCTCTGCGCCAGGTCGAGGTCGGCTGGGTAGCGGTGGTAAAAGTCGGTGCTTACCTGGGCGTGCTCGCCCCGCGCAATTTTGCCCGGCCGGCCTGCAAACTCATCCCAGATGCTGGGGCCTTTGCCGTCAGCCTGCCAGGCGCCCTCCACTTGATACGCCGCGCAGGCCGCGCCCCAGTGAAAATCCGAACCGAAATCGGCGCGGGAGTAACCGGGCGGGGTAGTGGCGGGGAAGTAGGCGGGCGGCAGCGCGCCGGGGTGGTCGGGCATGGGAGGGGAAGAATAAAAGCTGCGCTGTTTAACAGAACGTCATGCTTCACTGCGTTCAGCATGACGTTCTGTTTTTAATGTGTGGGCCAGGGACTCTCAGGTACATGCAGCTGCGCCCACTGCACGGCCACTATCGTCTTAGCATCCTGGAAAATCTGCTGAAACAATTTTTCCCGGCTGAAATACAAAAATTCAATACTTTCATGTTCCTCGGCCAGGCCGCCGCCGGCTCCGGTCTGGCGGCTTGTTTCGGCGTAGTACACCACGATGGTTTCGGAGCTGGTGCCGGGCGAGGGCCACAATTCCACGATGCGCGTCAACTCATCTACCTCGTAGCCTAGTTCTTCATGAATCTCGCGGCGCACGGCCGTTTCGGGGCTTTCGCCTTGGTCAATCATGCCCGCCGCGATTTCGGGAATCGCCTGCTCGGGGCCAGTGCGGAACTGACGGGTAAGGATGTACTGTTGCTTGCTCGTATCGAAGACGAGAGCGGCCACGGCGTGACCGGGCGCAAACTGTTCGCGCTTGATTTGCTCGCCGTCGGGGGTTTGGAGCGTGAGCTGGTTGACCTTGAAATGGCCGTTGAAGACCTGTTCGCGTTTGAGAATCTGCATGAGTTGAAATTTTAAGCGGTACCTTTACCGCACCAAAGTAGCCCGGCAATCGGACCGGCTACTGGCCGCTTATACGGCCGCCAGGCTCACCGCGTCGCGGTTTGTGCGCTTCGCACGGGCTTATTTTCCCCTACAAATTTACTGTATAAGCGAGGGCAGCCGATGGCCCCCACCCGACCGCCGCCCTCTCTGGATAGGCGGCCCCCTATCCCTATGACGTTTAACGACCTCAACTTGATTGAGCCTTTACTGCGCGCCCTGAGCGACGAAGGCTACACCATTCCCACGCCCATTCAGCAGCAAGCCATTCCGCAGGTGCTCGAAGGGCACGACTTGCTCGGCGTGGCCCAAACCGGCACCGGCAAAACCGCCGCTTTCTCGGTGCCGATTCTGCAGACGCTGCACCAGAAGACCCCAGCCCAGCCAAGTGGCCCCGGCCCCAAAAGCCGCATCCGCTGCCTCGTGCTCACGCCCACCCGTGAGTTGGCCATTCAGATTGGCGAAAGCTTCAAAGCCTACGGCCGTCACTTGCCACAGCTGCGCTCCACGGTTATTTTCGGCGGTGTGGGCCAGAACCCGCAAGTTGCTGCCCTGCAGCGCGGCGTCGAGATTCTGGTAGCCACTCCCGGCCGCCTGCTCGACCTCATGAACCAGGGCTACGTGCACCTGCAGCACGTGGAAGTATTTGTGCTCGACGAAGCCGACCGCATGCTGGACATGGGCTTTATCCACGACATCAAGCGCATTCTGCCTAAGCTGCCGGCCAGCCGCCAAAGCTTGTTTTTCTCGGCTACCATGCCGCAGGCCATCAAGGACCTGTCGGCCAGTATCCTGCGCCCCAACCCCGTGCAGGTAGCCGTAACGCCCGTATCGAGCACCGCCGACACGGTAACGCAGTCGGTGTTTTTGGTGGATAAGAACGACAAGCCGGCTCTGCTGCGCCACGTGCTGGAAAACCCCGCCATCAAGCGCGTGCTGGTGTTCACCCGCACCAAGCACGGTGCCAACAAAGTGACCGAGACGCTGGAAAAGGCTAAAATCACGGCCGAAGCCATTCATGGCAATAAAAGCCAGAATCACCGCCAGCGCGCCCTCAGCAACTTTAAGGCTGGCACCACTCGCGTGCTGGTAGCTACCGACATTGCCGCTCGCGGCATCGACGTAGACGACCTCACCCATGTCATCAACTACGAAGTACCCAACGAGCCCGAAACCTACGTCCACCGCATCGGCCGCACCGGCCGGGCCGGAGCTTTCGGCACCGCGTTTACATTTGTAGAAGAAGAGGAGCGAGCGTATCTGCAAGATATTCAGAAGCTTATTCGCCGCCAGATTGACGTGGAAAAAGCCCATCCGTACAGCACGAATAGCGTAGCCCCGGTGTCGCTAAACGGTAACGAGCGCATTATTCGCCCCAAAGGCCCGGCGGGCCGGCCAGCCCGCGACGGAGGCCGCTCGGGTGGCGGCAGCCAGGGCCGCAGCAGCAACCCGCGCTCGGCTCCCGGCAGCGCCGGCTCAGGCCGGGGCGAAAACCGCAGCAGCGAGCGCCCCCAGGGCGGTGGCAGCCATCGGTCAGCTGCGGGTAGTGGCGGCGGCGGGTCGCGCTCGTGGAGCGGCGGCCGGGGCGGCTCGTCGGAAGGCGGGCGGCGCTCATCGTAGGCAGTAGGGTGCGGGGCTTGTCCCCGCCCATCGTTGAACGAGTTGGATACACCCGCTCGTTCAATAACGGGCGGGGGCAAGCCCCGCACCCTACTTGCTTCCATTGGAAACAAAAAACCGCTAACTTCACTTCTGTCACTGGCTACCACCTTATTTTGTCCCGGCTATGACTTCCCGCATTTCCCTGCCCCTGATTCAAGCCCTGCGCGACACTGCCCAGCGCCTGACCTCCGAAGCGCCCTACCAGTGGGGCCACATGGGCAGCTGCAACTGCGGCCACCTGGCCCAGACCGTCACGCACCTCGACAAAGGCGAAATCCATGCCCAGGCCATGCGCCGCCACGGCGACTGGGAGCGCCAGTTGATGGACTACTGCCCCACCAGCGGCCTGCCCTTCGACCAAACCATCGACGAGATGCTGGCTCTGGGCTTCTCGCGAGCCGACCTCACAGCCCTCGAAAAGCTCGCCGACCCGGCTGTGCGCCTAGCCATTCCATTTGAGCGCCGCAACGTCCTGCGCCACAATCAGCGCGACGATGTGGTGCTGTACCTCCACACCTGGGCCGACCTGCTGGAGCAGCGCTTGCTGGCTTCGGTACCTATCCTGGCTTACGCCGCTGCGTAGGCACCGAGCGTAACCACCACGCAAAAGCCCCGACTGCCGCACTGGCAGCCGGGGCTTTTTTTAAGTGGTGCTCGGCTAGGCCAGCCACCTAACCAGTGAGGAATTTCTTAGTAATTAACGTTGCTACGCTGCGCCTCGCGGTACATCTCGGCGCGGTGCGTGCGCTTATAGGCGGCGTTAGCGTTGGGGTCTTTTTCAGCGTCGGGCTCTTGCGAGCAGGCGGCAGTCAAAAACAGGGCCGCGCTGGCGGCCAGCAACAGGGAGAAGGGGCGCAGACTTTTCATACCGCGAAGGTAAGGACGGCGGTCCATAGACGAAAGTATTTGGGAGAATGGAGCAGCTGGGCAGTGCGGCTGTCTTGACTAGCTGCTGCCTTGGCAGTGGGTGTGGCACCTCTCGGCTAGACGGACAAAGTCACCTGTTTACAATTGAACTAGCTGCTGGCTGCGCTAAGTAAGCTAGCCAGACTGCAAGAGGAAACTTAAGGCTAACCGTCGGAACCAGGCAATTTAATTTCGCGTAATAAGATTAGCGCAGCTTACCACGTTACTCATCAGTAATCAACTGCCAGCAAAGCTTTTCCGCTGGTAGCCTGCAAAAATCATTGGCAACTCCAATTTGTCTTTTTTCTATACTATGCCCGTACAAGCAAATTAGCATCACCCTACCGAGCCACCTAGTCATTAGCTCATTATCAGGGCTGACAATGCATTGTATTAAAAAAATAAAACAAGCCAGGCTGTGCAGCACCATACACGCTTGAGTAATTTATTTAAATTAGCTTTATTATACCCTTGAAAAACAAGTATTTATCAAATATCATGTTATTCTACGAATTTTATCAAACCACCATAGTAGACACTTGTATTATTACCTTATTTGAGCTTATCAGGTAAAAAGCTATACTAGCCTTATATCGGCAGTTCAATTAGTTGGCTGCACCCCAGAGGCAAGCAGAGGGATTTGTATAATTTCTACCACTACCCAACCTGACAATAAGATTAGTTGCCTTGATTCCCTGCTAAAGCTACGGCATTTAGTCTTTTGGGGCTAACCCGGTATGGCAGTTGCTCTCTTTGCACTCTTTCCGGGCTACCACTAGCCCCCTTCATTCGGTTCTCATCAGCATCGGCTGGTTACCCTCTACTTGCCCATTGGCTAGCTCACTTAGTATGGAGTAGCCAGGCAATAAGTTGCTGGAAGCTCACGATTCATCGCTAAAACCTTGTTTGAGCACATCGGAACCAGCGACTGACTCAAGCTGCGAAGCGCTATGCTGCGTAGTGGCAGCAGACCTGCAAGCAGTTGCCCTATTGCCCGGTAGCGCTGTCAGGAGCTTCCGGCACCGAGCTACCTGCTGCTTGTTCCATGAAAGTTGCCACTACTATAAAACGGGCAATGTTCCGTAGCATTATAGGCCGCACCCTGGGTTAAGACAGCAGGTCCAGTCGGGAGCAATGAGTAGGAGTGAACGACAAAGCCCCACCAGAGTGCCCTTATAGTTGGGGCACGCTGGTGAGGCTTTGAGGCAGTCGTTTCCTAAGTAACTTAGGGCTTACGCAAACATGCCGTTGGCTAGCCCTAGCGGAGCGACCCGTCGGTAGTACTACGCTGTAAACGAATAATAAAGCTCCGTAGGGGCGACCCAACCGTCTGGGCCGCCCCTACGGAGCTTTATTAATTGCTGGTCAACCACTTACTGCCAATGGGCCGCCCCGCTAGGGCTAGCCAACGGCATGTTTGCGTAAGCCCTATACCTATGTAATGAGGCACTACGACAAATCCATCTCAGGTTTGAGTAAACCCTGAAGCAGTTGCCTGGCAAGCCCCGGTAAGACGGTGCCTGGTTTATAAACCGGCTTATCCTTCCGGCTGATAATCCGCGAAGGAGCCGTCGCGGTAAAAGATGACGATGCGACGGATGGCCTTGCCCGGTTCGCCGAACATAGCAGCGGCTGCGGCAACAGGAGGCATACCAGACGCCGGGAGTTCCGTTTCGGGGACAACGGGTACCTCACTACGGCGCTCCACTGGCGGGGCTGCTACCACTGCATCTTCGGTTGCTGCAGGCATAGCAGTGTTCACAGGTGGTACCGGTGGGGTAGCCAGTGCCGGAGAGGTTACTGCTGGTGTAGCAGTCAGGCTGGGAGAAATCGGTGTTGGGCTGGCTGGCGCTACTACTGCTGTGGCCTTGACAAACCGGGCTGGCCTGTCTTTCACTGCTCTGGGTTCCTTGGTTTCCTGCCGGGCAGGAGCAGAAAATGAGACTGCTGGGACTACTGGGGGCGGCAGGGTGGCGGCCGCAGCAGCATCACTTATCAAAACTGGCCGTTGGGCAGGAACTGCTGACTCTTCCGCAGGCTCTGCTGCCGAGCCGACCGGGCCCACTGTCATCATGCTGCCCGTGCCTTTGAGCAGCCACAGCAACGATACAGCCGGTAGTGCCTCACTAATGCGCTGTACTACTTCCAGGCTGGGCTTATTGCGTTCGCTGAGAATATGACTGATAACCGGCCGCCCCACCCCAATAAGGTCGGCAAATTGGGTAGGACTGAGTTGCTGCCATTCCAGCAGCTGACGAATACGAGTTACCATGTAAAGCGAATAACGTTACAAATGTGCAACGCAAATACTGAAACCTGGCATCTTGGCTCATCAATTCACTATTTACAATGTTAAATTTCTTATTAAACATTTGTTTTAATGCGTCCTCCCTGTCTTGTTGTCAATACATTTGTTGCAACAATGGGCCAAGCTTAAGTAGCACCTGCCTTGTTACAAATGTTTAATAATGGAGGTGGGCTACACTTGCTCCATATCCTCCAAAAGAAAACCGGCTCAACTATCCTGGATAGTTGAGCCGGCTCTGCGGGCTTTTTCAGGTTGCCAGGCACTGGCGCGGCGGGCTATTCGAAATAGGCTTTGGCTAGGGTCTTGTCGTGGCCGTAGATGTCATCGCGGAAGTGAGCGTGGCCGTCGGCATCAGCCCAGGCGGTGAGGTAAACCAAGTACACAGGCAGCTTTTGCTTGAGGGTAACGTATTTCTCTTTACGCTCGGCAATGGTATCCTGAATGGCAGTCAGGCTCCACTTGGGGTCGTTGCGCAGCAGGTAGGTAGCCAGCTTCACCGGCTCCTCCACCCGCACGCAGCCATGGCTGAAGTCGCGTTTGGTTTGGGAGAAAAGCTGGTCGTGAGGAGTGTCGTGCAGGTAGATATCGTTGGAGTTCGGGAAGATGAACTTCACCTCGCCCAGGTCGTTTTGGGGACCGGGGCGGCGGCGTAGCGTGTATTTAAAGTTGTCCGGCGTCAGGCTGGCCCAGTCGATAGTGGCAGGGTCGATAATGGTGGCTTTGCGGCCGTAGCCCTGCACCACTTCCATGTCGAGGCGGTCGAGGTAGTGGGGGTCGGCTACCAGCTTCGAGCGCAGCTCTTTGTCGATGATGCTGAAAGGTACGTTCCAGTAAGGCGAGAGCACGACGTATTCCATCTTGTCGGAGAAGACGGGCGTTGCGGTCAGGGTTTTGCCTACGATAACGCGCATCGTCAGCGCTTCCTTGCCCTGCTCGAACACGCGCAGCCGATACTCCGGAATATTAACAATAAGGTAGTCCGGCTCAAACTTTTTGGGGAGCCAGCGCCAGCGCTCCATGTTGAGGATAACCTGGCTGATGCGGGCGGCCAGCGGCACGTTGAGCTGGCGCAGGGTTTCGCCCCCCACCAGGCCGGTAGGCGGCAAACCCAGGTCGCGCTGAAATTCTTTGACGGCCCCGACCAACTGGGGGTCGTAGATATTGGCAGTTGGGTTTGTGTTGTTGACGGGCAGCGCCTGGGAGGTACCGGGGGCCGGAGTTTGGCCTTTGGTTTCGCTGCCCAGCAGGCGCTGGCGCAGCAAGGCCACTACGGGCAGCGCGTCGCCGGGTTTGAGGTGCGTGGTACCCGGCAGGATGGGCCAGCCGCCCGCAGCCTCACGAGCGCGCAGCAAAGCCAGTGCTTTTTTGAGGTAGTTGTACTCGGGGTGTAGCGGCGCAAAATCGTAGTAGGGATAGGTACTCTCGCGCTCCTTGAGGATGGTCAGCAACGCGTGGTCGAGCTTGATTTTATTGTGCTTGACCTTCCAGGCGTCGTTCTTGGTATCGCGGGGGTTGGCCACGCCCCGGTAGTAATCGGAGGCCCAGGCGAAGTAGGTGCCCGAGAGTGCCACGTCGGCCTGCCGCTCCAGCTGATTACGGCGCGCAGTGTCCTGGCCGACCTGCTGCAGGTCGGCTAGCAGCTCGCTTACTGCGCTGGTAGAATAGCGTTTAGGGTCGAGGCCGTCATCCTTTGCTTTACCTATCACGGCTAGCAGTGTAGCTGCTTGAGGCAGCACTTGGTGCTGCCGAAACCAGCCCAGCCGGAACTGCCGCTCACGGTAAAATTTGCGGGCCCATTTGTCCTGCGCCTTGAAGCGCGGCTCCGCAGCCATCGCCCGAATGACGTAGGCACTGTCGAGGTGCGGTTCGGGGCCGCTAAGGTTGGTAGCCGCCGATGTGACCGGGCTCTTGCTGCTCGTCGACTCCTGGCCGGACTTGCCGTCGCCGCACGAAGTCAGGCTCAGCGAAAAGCTGAGCATCCCTAGCAGCGCGACAGCCGATAAGATATAAATACGAAATTTGAGAATCATAGCGAAAAAGAGGGGGCGTCGTAGTAGCACTACGACCACCCTGAAGAATGGGCCCACTACCTAGGAGCCGGGTAGTGGCAGAAGATGGAAACAACCGGCTTTACTCCCTGGCTGGCCACCAGGTTTACCAGTTTGTTCAAAGCCCTTACAAATTAAGGCCCTAAATTTTTCTTTAAGGTCAACAAGGTCTTATAAAGCTTCGCATAAGAGTACGCTGGATTTTACAGAAGCGGGTACGCCACGCAGGTGGGGAAGTAGCGCGAAGCTTTCGCTTCGCGCATCGCCGCAGAGCGGCGAAAATGGTATCGCACTACCTGGGGCAGCTAAGTACCCACAACCCAAGGGCGAGTTTAGCCGCCACGCGGCGAGGCGCGAAGCGAAAGCTTCACGCTACTTCCCCCACCTGCATAACCGCAGATACTATCTTGCCAAATCCGAATTGAAACCAGCAACCAGCAACCAGCAACCATGACCCAAGACTTCCCCCTGGCGGCCGACCCGCACAGCTACGCCGCCACCGCCTCCTTGCGAGTGCGCCACCTGCGCTTAGCCCTGACCATTGATTTTGCCCGGCGCACCCTGGCCGGCACCGCCACCTGGCTACTAGCCGAAGCCTCCGCCACTGACGCCGAGCTAGTGCTCGATACCCGCGACCTTACCCTAACAGGTGCCTGGCTGGGCGAGGTAGCGGGCGGCCCGGCCACCACCAATTTTACGATGGGGCCGCCCGATGCCGTGCTAGGCCAGGCGCTGCACCTGCCGGTGCCCGCGGGCACCACAGCCGTGAGCCTGACCTACCACACCGCGCCCGAAGCCGCTGCCCTGCAATGGCTGGAACCCGCCCAAACGGCTGGGCAGCACCCGTTCCTGTTCACGCAGTCGCAGGCCATTCTGGCGCGCACCTGGCTGCCGTGCCAGGACTCGCCCGGCATCCGCTTCACCTACGAGGCGACGGTGGAAATTCTGGGCGAAGAGCGCGGGCAGCTACTGGCCCTGATGAGCGCCGTAAACCCCCAAGCCACTGCGCTCGATGGCCGCTACCAGTTTCGGATGGCGCAGCCCATCCCGGCCTACCTGATGGCGCTGGCCGTGGGCCGGCTCGACTTCGCTCCACTTAGCCAGCACACCGGCATCTATGCCGAGCCGGCCACCTTGCCCCGCGCCACCCACGAGTTCGCCGACCTCGAACAAATGGTTAGCGCTGCCGAACAATTGTATGGCAACTACCGGTGGGAACGCTACGATTTACTTGTGTTACCAGCCAGTTTCCCGTTTGGCGGAATGGAAAACCCGTGCCTAACATTTGTAACGCCTACTATTCTGGCCGGTGACCGCAGCCTCACCAGCCTGGTAGCACACGAGCTGGCTCACTCGTGGAGCGGCAACCTCGTTACAAATGCTACCTGGGACGACTTCTGGCTCAATGAGGGCTTCACCGTGTATTTCGAGCGCCGTATTATGGAACACTTGTACGGCCCCGACTACGCGGCTATGCTGCAAGTGCTGGGCGAAGCCGACCTGCACGAAACTATACGGGAGTTGGGCCCGGCCAGCCCGGCTACTCACCTGCACCTGCACCTGGCCGGGCGCGACCCCGACGACGGCCTCAACGACATTGCCTACGAAAAGGGCTGCCTGCTGCTACGCCGCCTCGAAGAGCTAGTGGGCCGCCCGCGCCTCGACACCTTTATAAAGGAGTACTTCGCCCGCTTCAGCTTTCAGAGCATGGACACGGCGCACTTCGCCACCTACCTGCGCGCTACCCTACTCACCACCCCCGAGTTGGAAGCGCAACTTGACCTGCCCGCCTGGCTCGACGGCCCCGGCCTGCCGCCCGGTGCCCCGGTGGCCAAGTCGGCCCGGCTAGTCCAGGTGGATGCGGCCCTCGCCCAACTGGCAGCCGGCGCCCCGCCCGCCGACTTGCCCACTACCAAATGGAGCAGCCAGGAGTGGGAGCATTTCCTGCGCGGCCTGCCCACTACCCTACCGGCCGGCGACCTGGCCCGGCTCGACGCGGCCTTTCAGTTCACGGCCTCCGGCAATGCCGAGCTGCTGGCTGCCTGGTTTCCGCTAGCATTGCGGGCGGGCTACGCGCCGGCCGATGCGACCTTGGCGGAATTTTTGCGGCACGTAGGGCGACGCAAGTTTTTGGTGCCCTTATATAAGGCCTTGCTGGCTGCGCCGGGCGGCCGGGCGCGGGCGCAGGAAATTTACCAGCAGGCCCGGCCCAATTACCATTCGGTGGCTACCAGCACGCTGGATGGATTGGTGATGAGGTAAACTGTCTGTCATTGCGAGCAGGGCGAAGCAATCGCACCAGAACAATGTTAGTAGAACGAAGCGAGTGCAGATGCGCTGTTCTGCTAGTATCGTTCTGGTGCGATTGCTTCGCCCTGCTCGCAATGACAGACGTTTTCTGCCGCCCCCCATTCCCTGCCGTACTTTTGCTTTCTTAAACCAGTTTCTTTAGCGTTGACACATCTTATTCCCCGCGGCAAGCTTATCGCCATTGGCGGCAACGAGGACAAGGGCACCTACCCTACCGTGCGCAGCAAGCGCCAGTACTACCTGAATTTCTTTGAGTTGGGCATCCTCAAGCGCGTGGTGTCGGAGACGGGCAAAACCGACCCCCAGATTGAGGTAGTGACCACCGCTTCCATGATTCCGCAGGAAGTGGGGCCGATTTATACGGCCTCGTTTGCCATGCTCAATTGCTACAAGGTGGGCATCATGGACATTCGCACCCCGGAGGATGCCCGGCAGCCCGAATACCTGGAGCGCCTGCTGGCCGCCGACGTGGTGATGTTTTCGGGCGGCAACCAGTCGCGCCTGCGCGAGATGTTCGGCGAAACCGATTTCCTCGCTACTCTCACGCGCCGCTACTACGCCGAGCCCGATTTTGTCATTGCCGGCACCAGCGCTGGGGCCATGGCCATGTCGCAGCACATGATACGCGGCGGCTCCGTGCCCGACGCCCTCTTGAAAGGCGCCGTGAAAATGGGCACTGGCCTGAGTTTGCTGCCCGCCGCCATCGTCGACTCGCACTTTGTGAAACGCGGGCGCTTCGGCCGGCTCATCGAGTCGGTAGCCTTGCACCCGAAGCTCATTGGTATCGGGCTGGGCGAGGATACGGGCGTGCTCATTACCGACGGGCACCTGGTCGAAACCGTCGGTTCGAACCTGGTTATCATCCTCGACGGCTACGATATTATCCATAATAATACGGCCGCCGCCAAAAAGGGCACCACGCTTTCCATCGAGAATATTCGGATGCATGTGCTGGCGAAAGGCAACGTGTACTGCATGACGGAGCGGAAATTCTACGTGAGCAAGCAGGCAGCGGTACCGGCGTAGGTTTAGGTAGGGTGCAGGGCTTAGCCCCGCACCCTACTTTCGTATACGACGGAATCCATCAGCCATGAAAACTTTACGCACTTACTGGGGCCAACTGCTGGCGCTGTTCCTGCTGGCTACTTTAACGACCCAGGCCCAAACCAGCGCGGCCGATGCGGCCGGGCCGCTGCTCACGCCGGCGCAGTTTCTGGGGTATGCGCTGGGCAACCAGTTTACGCCGCAAGCCGATGTGCTGCGCTACGCGGCGCACGTAGTGGCCCACGCGCCCGGCCGGATGCGGGTGGTGCGCTACGGCCAAACCTATGAAAAGCGCCCGCTGGAAGTAGTGGAGGTAGCCAGCGCCGAAAACTTCGGCCGCCTCGCTGCTATTCAGCAGAATAACCGCCAACTGGCCAGCCTCGACCCTGGCACCGCCAGCCGACAGCTGCCGGCCGTAGCCTGGCTTAGCTACAACGTGCATGGCAATGAGGCGGTTAGCTCCGAGGCGGTGCTGCAAGTGCTCTACGACCTGGCCAACCCGCAGGATGCGCAGCTGGCAGGCTGGCTCAAAAATACGGTGGTCGTTATCGACCCCTGCGTGAACCCCGACGGGCACGACCGGTACGTGAACTGGTACAACCGTGTGCGCAACCAAAGCCCCAATGCGGCTCCCGACTCTTGGGAGCACCACGAGCCCTGGCCCGGCGGGCGCTACAACCACTATTATTTCGATTTGAACCGCGACTGGGCCTGGCAAACGCAGCAGGAAACCCGCCAGCGCATTGTGCTCTACAACCAGTGGCTGCCGCAGGTACACGCCGACTTCCACGAGATGGGGCCCAACAGCTCCTACTACTTTTCGCCGGCCGCCAAGCCCTTTCACGCCGACATCACGCCCTGGCAGCGGCAGTTTCAGAACGTGATTGGCGACTACAACCGGGCGGTATTCGATAAAAATAACTGGCTCTACTTCACCCGCGAAACCTACGACCTGTTCGCGCCGCTCTACGGTGATACCTGGCCGAGCTTCAACGGCGCTATCGGCATGACCTACGAGCAGGGCGGCGGGGGCGCGGGCGGCGTGCGCTACGCCCGACCCGATGGCGACACGCTCACCCTGGCGCAACGCATTGCCCACCACGTAGCTGCCAGCCGGGCTACCATTCAGGCCACTGCCGAGCGGCACGACGACCTGCTGCGCGAATTTGAGCAGTACTTCACCACCGCCAAAACCAAACCGGGCGGCACATACAAAACCTACGTGCTGGCCTCCGGCAACGACCCCGGCCAGCTGCGCATGCTGACGCAGTTCCTCGACCGCCAGCAAATAAGCTACGGCTTCGCGCCTAAGAAATTGATTACTAAAGGCTACAGCTACCTCGACGGCAAAACCGAAGCGGTGACAATTCAGCCCCACGACGTGCTGGTGAGCATGTACCAGCCCAAGTCAACGCTGGTAAAAGTGCTGTTTGAGCCCCGGCCGCAGCTCGAAGACTCGCTCACCTACGACATTACTTCCTGGGCGCTCCCCTACTCATTCGGCGTACGCGCCTACGCCCTGGCCGAGCGCCTCGACGCCGGCGGGCCCACCCCCGCGCCAGCCGTGGTGAAGGGCAGCGCCGCCGCGCTTACTGCCCAACCTTATGCCTACCTGGCCCGCTGGAACAACCTCCAGGATGTGCGCTTTCTGAGCCAACTGCTGCAGCATAAAGTGAAAGTGCGCTATGCCGAGCAGGCATTTGAGGCTGAAGGCCAGCGCTATGCGCCCGGTACGCTCATTATCACCCGCACCGGCAACGAGGCGCTCGGGGCCCGGCTCGACCAGCTCGTGCGGGCGCAGGCCGACTCGGCGGGCACGGTGGTGCAGGCCGTGAAGTCGGGTTTTTCGGGCAGCGGACACGATTTGGGCTCCGGCTCGGTGCATGTTGTGCGGCAGCCTACGGTGGCCGTGGTAGCTGGCCCCGGCGTCGATGCCACGGCGTTTGGGGAGGTGTGGCATTTTTTTGAGCAACAGCTTGGCTACCCCATCACCGTGCTGGGCACTGAGTACCTGAGCCGGGTGGCGATGCAAAAAATCGACGTGCTCATTTTGCCCGATGGCAACTACCAAGACATTTATCCCGCGCCCGCCCTCGAAAACCTCCGCGCCTGGGTGCGCGGCGGCGGCAAGCTCATAGCCCTCGAAGGTGCCACCAGGTTCCTGGCGGGCAAACCCGGCTTCCTGCTGCGCTCCAAAACCGCCGACTCGGTGGCTATTAAAAAGGCGGCGCAGGCCAACCCCTACCAGGAATTGCGCCGCTACGGCAACGCCGAGCGCGAAAGTACCACCGAGCAAACTTTGGGCAGCATTTATAAAGTGCAGCTCGACCCCACGCACCCCCTGGCTTTCGGCTATAGCGACACCTACCCGGCGCTTATCCGCACGCCCCCCGCCTACCGCTTCCTGCCCAAAGGCGGCTGGAACGTGGGCGTCATCAAGAAAGACGCTTACTACGCGGGCTTCACCGGCAGCAAAGCCCGCAAGGACCTGACCGATACCTTCGTACTGGGCACCCAGGACTTGGGCCGGGGCCAGGTCGTTTACTTGGCTGACAACCCGTTGTTTCGCGCTTTCTGGCAAAGTGGCAAGCTGCTGTTCGGCAACGCCGTGTTTTTGGTAGGGCAATAAGCTGCGCGGGCAGCTAAGTAGGTCGCTCTCCGGCCACGTCAGGCACGTAGTCCTATAGCTTTTGCAGGCGCTGCTGGTGCAGTACTTGTCCAGCCGTTTCCAGGGTCAGCCAGTAGTTGCCAGTTGCACAAGGGCGCAGGTCGATGGCCCGGGCGTTGGCGCCGGGCTGCACCGCGAAATTTTCCTCCTGCACTACTTGGCCAGTGACGGTAGTCAGGCGCCAATGCCCGGCGCTGGCAATGGGTGCCTCCCACCGCACGGTGGCCTGGTCGGCGGTGGGGTTGGGATACAAGCTGACGCTAACCGCCTCCCCGGCAGCTAGTTGCACGGCTACTACCGGGCCGTAAGTAGCTGCACCTGAAAGGTCGAGCTGCTTGAGGCGGTAGTAGCCAGTGGGGCGCAGCGGGCTCGCATCGGGGTACTGGTACACGCGCATGGTTTGGCTATTCCCGGCTCCGGCCACCCAGCTTAGGGCGGTAAAATCGGTGCCGTTGGCCGAGCGCTGCACCTCGAAACCGGCGTTATTTACTTCACTGGCGGTGGTCCACTTTACTGCTACTGTTTTACCGGCCAGCGTTGCCCGGAAGCTGGTTAATGAGACTGGCAGCGGAGTTGCCGTACCGTAGAGCTTCATTTCCCAGATGGAAAATCCGCCACCATTTTGCCCCCCTGTTTCGCCGTTCAAGCGCACGTAGCGCCCGGTGGTCACTACTGCCCATTCGTTGTAGAAAGCGTGATTGTTGGTGAAGGGCAAAAAGGTCGTCCACGCTATACCATCGGTTGAGGATTGCAAGGAAAATTTAACACCGTAGGCCGATTCCCAGCTGAGGTAGATTCGCGAAATAGCAATTTGTTGCCCCAGGTCCACTGTCAGCGTCTGGTTGGTGGTGTTGAGCGTCGACCAGCGGGTATTATCATCGCCATCGACTGCCATACCGGCCGCATTATTTCCTTCCGTATCGGAGGCAATGGCCGTTTTGCCGGCTGCCACGCTCACCGCCGTATTGGAAAAGCTGAATACCTCAAATTCGAAGATGGAATAGCCAAAAGAGGTATTGCGGGTTGTGCCAACCAAGCGCACGTAGCGGCCATAGCCCCTGCTCGTAGCGTTCAGGTTTGAATATTCATTTAAATAGCCACCATTATGGGCAACCGGCATGTTGCCCGTCGTTTGGCTGAGGGTAGTCCAGGTAAGGGCATCGGTAGACACTTGCAGCAGAAAATTGCGTCCGAATGCGTACTCCCATAGTATCCGGATGCGGTCGATGGTTTGGGCGGCTCCCAGGTCTACGACCAGCGACTGCGAATCAGTGAATTCACTCGACCAGCGCGTGCCATTATCGCCGTCGGTCGCGTTGCTGGCTACGTTGGCAGTGCCGCTTTCTACCGAAGAGGCAGTGGTTGTTTTAGCATAAGCCAAGTTCAGATTTTGGGCCAGCAAGGGATTGGCTAGCAGCAGTAACAGCCCCAGTATCCCGACCAGTTGAAGAGGTAGCGGTGCTTTCATAGTTGAGGTAAAATTCGAAGATTTGTCAGAACAATATCCGAATTTACCATTGGGCCTGCCGTTATGGTTGCCCTTACTAAAAGCTTTCTTCACAAGCTATTGGTAGTCATTCAATTTTTTTATGAACCCCCCAGCTTATAGCACCTCAACCATTATAATATTTTATACCACTTCTTGATTTTCAATAAGTAAGCTGAACTATTTCAACAACACTTATTAGACCAAACGCAACATAGCCAGCCCTCCTAAGTAGACAGCTGGCTATGGATAGGTATCACGTTCTTACTGTTACGCCTATAGCAGATAGCGCATCTGGTTTGTGCTACTCAAAATAGTAATTAATCAATAACTACCCAAAGGCAACTTTGCCAATATTCTTAAGCGTTTTTCTTCAATTCGGCCTGCACGGCTTTAGGCAGCGCCGCCACAATCAACTCATACGAGTCGGTAATCCACTGCCGCAACTGCACTTCCGTAGCGCCGGTGCCAACGAGCACGGTGTTCCAGTGTTTTTTATTCATGTGCCAGCCGGGCAGCACGTAGTCGTAGCGCTCGCGCAGGTCGGCGGCCTGCTCGGGGTCGCACTTCACGTTGAAGCTGGCGAAGGCCTGCAAGTCGGTGAGCGCGAATAACTTGCCTCCTACCTTAAATACCAGCGTATCGGGGCCGAAAGGCGTTTCTTCAGTAGCGCCGGGCAGGCTGAGGCAGAAGTCGCGGAAATTCTCAATATTCATCGGGCCGCTAATGACGGAAAAACCAGCGGTAGAGCAGCACGCACAAGCCTACCAGAAACATGGCCATGCTCAGCTTATTGATGAAGTGCATGGTGCGCAAATTGAAATTCGTGGTGCGGTTGGGGTCATTCTTGCGAAAGAAATAACCGAAGGCCGGGCCGAAGTTGAAGAGGTTTTTATTGTCCATGGTGGGGCGGGGTTAGGGCTCGTAAAGTAACACCAGCCCACCCGGAAAGATTGGCAAATTGCCCGATTTTATTTTCCTACCCCGCGCCTACAGCAGCTCGTTCCAGGCGGCGTGGTCGGCCAGCGCGTCGGCCTCACCGGCTTGGGCCTCGCCGTGCAGGCTGCGCTCGGCGCGGGCCGTCATGGCCTGGGCGTGGTGGGCGTAGGTGTACATGGTGCGCTCGTAGGCCGCGATGGCCGCGTTCAGGTCCGGGTGCGCGTCGTTGCTGAGGTGGTCGGCTAGGTGCAGGGCATCGAGCAGGCCGACGTTGACACCCACGCCGGCGAAGGGCGGCATGAGGTGGGCCGCATCGCCGACCAGCGTAATAGGCCGGGTCACGGCCCGCTCCGGGGTTAGCGGCACGAAGTAGAGCGGCAGCACCCGCCACTCGTCGGTGGCTGCGAAGCCCGCCTGAAACAGCGGTGCCCAGTCGGCCAGCGTGGTGCACAGCAGTTGGCGCACGGTTTCGGGGTGTTCGCTGCTGATGCCCTGGGCGGCCGGGCCGTGCTCCGGCATCCGAAACGAGACGCCCAGTTCCAGGGTACCGTCGGCTTTGGTGTGGCTGACGAAGAGGTTGCGCTCGCCCAGCACCATCAGGTTGCCGCCGTTGACGAGTGCCGCCAGCGCCGGAGCCTTGGTGGCGGGGTCGTACAAATCGCCCTGCACGTACACCGTGCCCGAATACACCAGCTCGGCCCCGGCTACGTAGTGGCGCACCCGCGAGCGGCCCCCATTGGCCCCAACTATGACATCGGCCACCTGTTCGGGCTGCCCGGCGAAGTGCAGGGCGAAGCGCCCGTCGGGCAGTTCGGCGAGGTTCTCGAACTGCTGGCCCCACACAACGGTGCCGGGTGCCAACGCCCCGAGCAGCAGCCGGCGCAAATCGGGCCGGTCGATTTCGGGCCGCCAGTAGGCGGTGGCTTCCTCCATGGGCTCGTCTTCGAGGATGGTCCCGTCGGGCGCGGCCATGCGCTCGGCCGTAGGCCAGGCCAGCTGGTAAAACTGTTCGAGCAGCCCGGCCGCTTCCAGCGCTCGCTGCCCACTGTCGCGGTGAATATCGAGGGTGCCGCCCCAGATGCGGGCTTCCGGGCCAGGGTCGCGCTCGTACACAGTCACGGCGGCACCGCGCTGTTGCAGCAGCACGGCCGTCATTAGCCCCGCGGGGCCGCCCCCGATAATGGCTACTTGCTTGTTGGTCAGCAAACTCATAGTAGTAATAAGATGAAGCTTTGGGCTGCGCATTTCATCAGCAGCCCTTCCTTCTGGCAAACGAACGGCTCCGGTCAATTACTCTACTTTCCCCGAAAAAATCAGGCCGGCACCGGCCGCCGTTCGCGCCACGACAGCCCGGCGGGCAGCTCAGCCGCCGAAAATTCCAGGTGAATAACCCGGCGCGGCTGGGCGCTGGTGCTGCGGTTAGAAGCGTGCAGCAGCAAGGGTTTCATCAGCATTACCCCACCGGCTGGCACGGCGCAACTGGTAGCCGCAGCCGTGTGGGCGGCAATGGTTTCGGGGGGTACTACGCCGCGTTGGTGCGAGCTGGGCACCACCTTGAGCGCGCCGTTGGTGGCATCGCAGTCGTCGAGGTGCAGGCGGCAGGTAACGGTATTTTCGAGTACGGCCACGGGCGGCTGCACGGCCACCCAGCCGGCCTTGCTGGTCCAGGGGCCAAAACCGGGCAGGTCGAGGCGGCAATCCACGTTTACCATCAAATCCTGGTGCCAGGCCACCAGCCAGTTCGATTGCGCGGGCTTGTCGAAATAAATAGCTTTGGTGAGGTGGCAGCCGGCCGGGAATAACTCGGCCAATACTTCACGCAATTTAGCGGTAGTCAGCAGCGGCCACAGCGCCGGTATTTCGCCCAGCAAATTGCGAATAGCAAATACGTCCTGGCTGCGCCGGAAATTGGGGCCAGCGGCGGGCGCGTCTTCGATGCAGCGGAGCAGGACCGCTACTTCGGCGGGCGTATAGAGGCCGGGCAGCGTGGCAAAGCCAGCGGCCTGGAGTTGGGCGGCGGGCGGTTGGTAGCTCATGGCTTCATTTGATACCTTTGGGAGACAAGAAGCGCTGTTGTTTGTTATCTTGGTTTTACCCATTGCCTGTTTTTTTATGAATCCCTTCCAGCCAGCCACAACTCAAGCCATTCAAATCGCCTTGCATAAAGCCTTGGTTTTAAACGGCCCCATGAGCCTTGAGCTTTATGCCCATGAGTTGAGAGAGCATGTAGCTTATGGCACAAAGGGATGCGCCAGGATAAAGACGACTTGCTATTTGTAGTGACCGAGCAAAAAGGCGAGGTAGCAATGCTGTTAACACTGAAGAAAGGCGGCTTTTTTATGAACGAAGATGCCCGCGAACAACTTCAAGCGCTCTGGAAAGCTCCCGGCGTATATGTCAGCAATATGCTACGGTTTATCCCGCAAATGGCGCAGCAATTAGAAAAAGGAGAAATATGGGTGATTGGCATGAAAATCCGACGCTAAAGCTGCAGCAAGTGCGGCTTACGTGCCGTGATTGGCGCGGTCTGGGGCGTTTTTTCTGGGGCGGTGAGCGTTCGTACAACCCATACTTTTTATGCTTGAAATAAAAATCTACCTAAGTCACTTTGCCACACCTATTACTAAAGGCCAACGCCTTGTTTACACTTCACTAGATGAAATACTTGCTGGCCAGGCAGTCCCAGTTGTATCGCCAACAAGGTATGTATATGGCAAGGTGCTCATCAAAAATTACGGCTCAGTTTTTATAGATGCCCCGTGCGAAATAGAGAATTTTATTACGTACATCCAGGATGCCAAAGCAGCTATTTTCTCCGGTAGCCTACACCGTATTGATAATTCGTATTTCAAGCTGGACTTTCATTACCGGCGCAAATTATTTATTACTTGTGGCATTAAAACAATCAGTGTCAGTAAACCAGAATTTATAAGCGTATTTAGACAAGCGGCCGAAAAGTACTACCAATGCATGCTTGCTCTACGACGAGACGCCAGCTACTACCAGCAATTGGCGCAGTAGCTAGCCTACTCGTGGCAGGTGGAGTAGGGTTTTGCTATTATTTTTTCAATCACCAAAAGCAATTAGTCCGCTATTTGCTTCCACCGCCTTTTGTAGAATACCGGTCAAGCTAAAAAGCAACGTCATATTTGACGTATTTTTCAGAAGCTCTAATTTGACCTTAGCCTGCTGGCTCGACCACCTGAAATCGCCATAATAGTCGTGCCTGTGCTCGATTATACCGTATTTCTGTGCATCAGAAAACTCGCCATCCGCTATACCTCCGGCGTATTTGCTCTTCACTGGTGGCTGGCTACGACGCGGCTCATGGTCACAGATTAGATAGAAGTCGAGCATGAATTATGGATAAAACGTTCATAATCAAGCCATAATTTCAGTATAAAGCTCTACCAAAAAACTCTATTTCACAGCTTTCCCATAAAACTTACCGCTATCTGGCACTGGCTTACCCGATGTATTGAACTTGATTATATATTTTGGCAGGCCATCAGGCCAAAAAGTAATTATAAACCTAATTTGTCCAGAATCATATTGGGTGACTCTTCTTACCCGACCAAACAAGCTGCCCTTAAACCACACTCCATGCTTGAGCCCATTCTTTCTATTATTGAATGGCCTCCCCGCAAATACATCTTCACAATCCAAAAGAATACCTGCCTTTTGATACCGTTCGCTTATACCAAAGGCAATGATAAAATACCCGCCTTGCGAGCAAATTTCTAGTGAGACATTTTTGTAAATGAGTTCGCCTTTTCTGGTCTTAAAGGCACTAGCTAGGACTTTTGCACAAGTAGATGTGTCTGCTTTAAGGCTCTCGCAATTTTGAATAACTTGTGCCTGGTCACTTACACTAAACAGTAAGCTCAAAACAAAGACAACGAAGCCCTTCATAGTGTTTGAATATGGAGTAAGCCACCGATAATCTTCAGCGGAAAATATTATACCCCCACTGTTTCCTCCTTTTCCACCCACTTCCCGTCCTCGCGCATCAGCCCAATTAATTCTTCCACAGCATTTTCTTCGGACACCGATTTTTTAATCATTTCCTGGCCGCGGTAGAGGGAGATTTTGCCTTTGCCCACGCCCACGTAGCCGTAGTCGGCGTCGGCCATTTCGCCGGGGCCGTTCACAATGCAGCCCATGATGCCGATTTTGATGCCCTTGAGGTGGTCGGTGCGCTGGCGAATGAGGGCGGTGGTTTCCTGCAAGTCGAAGAGGGTGCGGCCGCAGCTGGGGCAGCTGATGTACTCGGTCTTGCTCATACGGGTGCGGGCCGCCTGCAATATGCCGAAGCTCAGCTGGTTGAGGCCGTCGAGGGTGTCGAGCCAGAGGTCGTGGGGGCGCTCGGCGAGCAGCTCGGTGCGCAGGATAATACCGTCGCCGAGGCCGTCGAGTAGCAGGCCGCCCGCGTCGGTGGCAGCGTCGAGCTGGGTTTGGGCGGCGGGCTGGTCGGCGTATTGCCGTTGGAGCACGACGGGGCAGGTGATGTGGTTTTCAATCAGCTCGAAAAACGCCCGGCGCAGCTCCGGCAGGGCGTGGGCGTTGGTGGTGCGCAGAATTACTACGGCCGTGAGGTCGGTGCGAAGCTGCGCCAGCGTGTCGGGCGTGAGAGTGGCCAGCTCCTGAAACACGAAATTGAGCTGGGCGTGGCGCGGGCCGGGCGCGGCGTACTCGGCCGGCGTGAGGGCCGGGAACGCGCCAACGGGCTCTCCGGCATCGACCCAGGCGCTGTAATCCAGGATTTCCTTCAGGCCGTTGGGCAGCATGAACGGGGCGGGACGCTGGCCGGTGTAGAGGTAGTCGGCCCCCAAATCCAGCATTTGAAACTTGTCGAGAAACGCCGAATACAGGTGCCCAGCGGCCCGCAGGTCGGCATATTCGAGCTGTGGCAGACATGAAAAGTCGGCAATGACGCGGGGCACGTTGGTACCACCGAAGTTGCCGACTTCGCGGGCATTGCGCCGGAAATACTGGAACGGATTGAGCGGCTCCTCCCCTACCAGCGGCCGGATGGGCCGGGCCTCGGCGGCGCGGGTGGTGTACCTGTCAATCAGCATCTTGGCTACCGGGGCTTCTGCTTCGGGGGCTTCGGTGAGCGACACGCGCACGGTGTCGCCGAGGCCGTCTTCGAGCAGCGTACCGATGCCCACGGCGCTCTTGATGCGGCCGTCTTCGGCCTCGCCAGCTTCGGTTACGCCCAGGTGCAGGGGGTAGGGCTGCAGCCCTTCTTCGTCGAGCTTCTGCACCAGCAGGCGGTAGGCTTGCACCATCACCTGGGTGTTGCTGGCTTTCATGCTCAGCACCACGTCGTAGTAGTTTTCTTCCTCGCAGAGGCGCAGGAATTCCAGCGCCGACTCTACCATGCCCAGCGGCGTGTCGCCGTAACGGCTTAGTATTCTATCCGATAGCGAGCCGTGGTTGGTGCCGATGCGCATGGCCGTGCCGTACTGCTTGCAAATCTTCACCAGCGGCCGGAACCGCTCGCGGATGCGCTCGACCTCGGCCGCGTAGCTCGCGTCGGTGTAGTCGATTTCCTCGAAGCGCTTTTTATCGGCGTAGTTGCCGGGGTTCACGCGCACTTTTTCCACGATGCGGGCGGCCAGCTCGGCGGCGTTGGGCGTGAAGTGGATGTCGGCGATGAGCGGCACCTCGCAGCCCCGGCGGCGCAGTTCCTTCTTGATTTCCAGCAGGTTCTGGGCTTCCTTCACGCTGGGCGCGGTGATGCGCACGTACTCGCAGCCGGCCTCCACCATGCGCAAGGTCTGCTCCACCGAGCCGAGGGTGTCCATCGTGTCCACGGTGGTCATGCTTTGCACCCGGATGGGGTAGTCGCCGCCCAGGGGCACCCCACCGATGTTCACTACCCGCGCCTGGCGGCGCTTATATTCAATCAGGCTGGGGCAATAGGTCTTATTCATACGCTAAAAACCGGGGGTATCAGGTGAAAGTTGCACCCTTCCGGCAAAGGTACGGTTGGGGGGTAGCGCGGACTCTGGGAGTCCGCGAATACAGTAGTTGTTCAACGTTAGTACTTCGCGGACTCCCAGCGTCCGCGCTACTTTTGCCTTATGTCGTTTTTGAAAATCCTCGCCTTCAGCGCCGCGTCGCTAGCCGCCCGCGCGAGCCAGGCGCAGCATGTAGCCGTACTCAAATTTCCGGAGTTGCAGCAGCGGCTCATGCGGGCCAGCGATACTACTTATATCGTTAATTTCTGGGCCACTTGGTGCGGGCCGTGCGTGCAGGAGCTGCCCGGCTACGAGAAAGTGCGGGCCGCTACGGCCGGGCAGAAAGTAAAATTTCTACTGGTGAGTTTAGATTATGCGTCGCAATTAAATAAGAAAGTAATTCCCTTCGTGCAAAAGCGTCAAATGAAATCGGAAGTGGTATTGCTCGATGAGCCCGACCCCAATACCTGGCTGACGCAGGTGGACAAGCGCTGGTCGGGCTCCATACCGTTTACACTTATACTCAATACTAACGCCAAAAAGCGCGTTTCCTACGAGCAGCCGCTAACGGAAAAAGAATTAACGGCGGCACTGCATAAATTTCCGATGTGAAATATAAAAACATCATTTCGAGCTTGCCGAGGAATCTCGCTTGCCTCATTGAATTACAGTTCAGCGGAGCTAACGATTAAATTAGTCTACGAACAAGATTTCTCGGCAAGCTCGAAATGACGTTCTTTTTTAGCGAATTCTCTCCTAAAAATTACCCAGCTTCCTTTTCCCCATGAAAAAAATCCTCCTGCTCCTCGCCCTATTTTCCCTGCTGCTCAGCAGCTTCGCGCTCCGCCCCCTGGCTGGGGGCTACAAAGTCGGTGATAAAATAGCCGACTTCAAACTCAAAAACGTGGACGGCAAGCAAGTATCACTGGCCACTAATAAAGCCGCCAAAGGTTACATCGTAGTCTTCACCTGCAATACCTGCCCCTACGCCAAAGCCTATGAGGACCGCATCATCGCCCTCAATACCAAGTATGCGCCAATGGGCTTCCCGGTGGTTGCCATTAACCCTAACGACCCGGCTGTTGCCCCCGGCGACTCCTACGCCGCTATGCAATCCCGCGCCAAGGAGCATAAATATGCTTTCCCTTATTTGCAAGACGAAACCCAGCAGGTAGCCCACACTTTCGGGGCCACGCACACCCCGCACCTCTACGTGGTATCGCGCCAGGGTAGCGACTTCGTGGTGTCCTACATCGGTGCTATCGACGACAATTCGGAAGATGCCAAACTGGTGAAAACCAAGTACCTGGAAAATGCCATGACAGATATCATAGCCGGCAAACCTGCTGCTACCAATACCACACAGGCCATTGGCTGCACTATTAAGTGGAAAAAGGCGTAGGCTTCGTTTAAAACGCGAATCGCCCTCCGCGGGTCACCTCACGAGACCCCTATGGGGCATAGCCCCCTCTCCCGTGGAGAGGGGGCACTAGTTTCTAATTCTAGTACTAGAGCTAGTTCCCCTCTCCGCAGAAGAAGGAGCTATGCCCCATAGGGGTCTCGTGAGGTGACTTGCGGAGGGCGACTCGCGTTTGGAGAATTACGTATAACCCGCCATGAAATACTTTTCGCTGCCCGCTACTTTCCCCCGCCAGGTGCTGAGCGCCGCCCGCCAAACCGGCCTGCGGGCCTGGCAGACAGGCCGCTTATTTCGGCAGGTGGCACAACGGGCCCTCGACGTGATACAAGAAGTGCTACGGGCTGAAATACAGAATGGCCACGCCCGGCTGGTAGCCGATTTCCTGGCCGATAAAGCCCTGCCTGCCGCCCGTGTGTTACTGCTGGAGCGCATGACGGCCCGCCTGCTGTTGCGCCTGGGTTTGCGTGGTGCCTTTATGAGCAATGTGGTGGGCTGGGCACTACCTTTTGTGCTCGAAAAGCTTTTTGAAGCGGCCCGCGCCAGTGGCCTGCTTGCCCGCCTTGAATCCAACCCCACCGTAGCCGACGCCCTGAGCCGCCTTGATGACCTGCGCCAGGCCGCCGCCCGCCTCATATTCCCTGATGGCGAAACCGAAGCCCGCGAGCTAGCCGAAGCCGCCGAGCTACTAGCAAACCAGCCGGAGTTGCACCAGCACACAGTGCCAACTTAGCCTTTGCTCTCCAAGCTGCTGCCAAGCTAGTCTTGCTGCGAAGGCAATTTTTCTGTAGGCTGGGCCACGGCGCTACGGTAGAGCAGCTTATACGTGAGGCTCAATACCACATTATTTTTGGCAGCAGTATTTTGCAGCACGAATTGGCCCTGAGCAGCCGTATAATTATAATTAGTCTGGTTGACGTAGCCCGCTTGCAGAATGAAATGCGGGTTGAACTGGCAGCCAGCGCCAAAGTACACGCGGTTGCGCTCAAATACCGGCCCACTGGGATTTATAAAAATCTCGTCGTAGGCTGATAAAAAGATAGTGCCCGGCCCAATAACCTTATGGTTGAGTGGCAAAAACCCGTTAAACCGGTAGCGAATGCGCTGCCGAAAGTCGGTGCTGCCATCTCGAAATGCAAACCACCGCTGCTCAAGGCGGTAGCGATGTTCCAGCTTGAGCCGGTGCGAATACTGCGTAAGCACCAACTGCTCCCAAAGGCGCTTTTCCACGTTAAGCGGGCCAGCGCCCAAGTCCTGGTAGTCGGAGGTAGAGTAGCGCCCGCCGGCCACCGCCACGGTAAAGTTGGGGTCGATATCGAAGCTGCCCCCGGCTTTCAGCTCGTTGTAGAAATAGTCGCGGAGCACCCCATTGGTGCGAGCCTGAACTTCGGCAAAGCCGCCCCAGCGGTGAGTTGCGCTACCCGGCAGTTGCACTGTGCCAATAAGCCAGCTGCCCCAGGGCTGCACGGGGTTGAGCACAGTTTGGGCGTGGGCGGCCGGGGAAGCGGCTAGCAGTAGGAGGCCCGTGAAGGTGGTGAGGCGCATTCTTTAATACCAGCAATATCGGGGTTTGCTGCGATTTCGCAAAGTTATTATGGCAGGCAGCACATTCGTAATTTCACGACCGCGCCTTTCTAAATCTGCTTTTAATGACACTCTCCCCCATTGGATATTCCTACTTTTTAGTCGACACCTCACTCCCTTACGAGCAATTTGTCCGGCCGATAAAATATCCTTTTGTTATGCTCATAAGTAGGCCGCAAAAATTAGTGGCGATTAGATTCTAGGAGTGTCCATCTGGCGCTACTTGGCACCGGGGGCAGATATACGTAGCGCGTCCACCCACGTAAAACTTTTCAATTTTAACTTTCGGGTGGCGCGGGCAAAATGTGTGGGTGTCGCTCCCCGGCGTGGCCGACTCATCCCATTCGCGGGCGTGAATTAAAAAGTTAGCCGGAAAATGCCGGTAATTCGCCTCGTGGTCGATAGCAGTTTTTAGCACCAACTGAATAGCAGCGTGCAGGGCCGCCGCTTCCGGCTGGGTGATGGACGCGCCCGTGCGTTCGGGGTGAATTTTGGATTGGAACAATACCTCGTCCACAATCCAGTTGCCGAGGCCGGCGGTCAGGCTTTGGTCGAGGAGTAGTGGCTTCACGGCTACCCGGCGGCGGCTCAGCTTCTGGTGCAGCTCGGCGGCGGTTATTTGCAGTGCGTCGGGACCGAGTTTTTTGGCTTTTTGATAAGCTTCAGCGCTGTCGGCCAGGCGGATGCGGCCAAACTTGCGTGGGTCGATAAAGGCCAGGTTCAGTCCCGAGTCGGCCAGGTGCCAGACCACGCGGGTGAAGCGCGGCGCATCGGGGGCATCGCGGTAAGCCCCGATGTCGCCGGTCATGCCAAAGTGTAGCACTAGCAGGCGGCCATTATCTAGTTCCAGAAAGCAATTTTTGCCCAGCCGGCCGGTGCCTGTAATCGTGTGGCCTAGCAGAGCTGCCCGCAGTTCCGCTTCGGGCACGGCCAGTACGTGCGCATCGCGCACTTCCAGGCCGGTAATGGTTTGGCCTACGGCTACTTCCTCGATAAAGCGGCGGTAAGTTTCTACTTCGGGTAATTCGGGCACAATCAGTAAGGAGTAATTGCTAATGAGCAATGAACAATGGTTTCAGGCGACATTGTTCACTGCTCATTAGCAATTACTCATTGCCTCTAGTCGTGCAGCTTGGCCACGCGCTGGCCGGCGCGGTTATACACGTCGCCACGGGGCGTGATGAAGAGCGGGCGTTGCTGGCTGTCTTCGAGCACAAAGGGAAAGGCGGCGTTGCCAGTGCGGCGCAGGTGGCCCACTACTTCGGCTTCGCGCACGCCGGTTTCGTCGGTGCTGCTTTCGTCGGCCAAGCGCACCACGTTCAGGGCGCTGGTGAGGTAGAAGGGCACCTCGGGGTTGTCGCGAAAGGTAAGCTGGCCCACCAGCCGTACCGGCGCGTTGGCCGTGCTACGAGTGAGGGTAGCTACCGGACGGCTAAAAGAAGCACTGCTTTCATCGCTAGCAGTTTCAGGTGGCTGAGTAGGGCGCGGCACTACGGCAATGGGCTGGCTCGACGGAGCCGTGCCCGGCTGGTTGCTGGCCGCAATCTGCGAAGCTGCCTGGTTCCAGCCCCGGCCGATGGCCGCCAGACGGGGCTGCAAACCGGGGTGCGTAGCCGAGTCTTCGGTGGGCGATACGGCCGCCATCGCGGCCTGCGCCTGCGCCAGGCTGGCCCCAAGGCGGCGCAGCACAAAGCCCGAAAACTCGTCGGCCTCCAACTCATCCTGCGGCTGCGAGCCACCCCCGCGTAGGGTGTGCCCATTGAGGTGGTGGCCCATTTCGTGGGCCAGAATGCTGATACCGGCCCAGTCGGTGTGGCCGGCGCGGTTTATCGCCGCCAGAAAATTCGGATTATAAAGTAAATAGCGGCGGCCATCGTAGACTACAGCGGCCGCATTATCAACCTGCGTAGTAGCGCGCAGTTCGAAGCGTGGCTGCAAGCCCACAGCATCGGTGATTTCACGGATAATACCGGCTGCCTGGCTCGCGGGCATATCGGTGGCGCGGGAGGCTGCCGACTGCGCAGCCACAGGGGCAGCCACCCCTAACAGCAAGGCAGCCGGCAGCCCGGCAGCCACCACCAGTTTGCGAAAATAGCGAGGGAGAGTGGACATAACAAAACAGGATAAAGTGACAGCTATTACCAGGCAATTCGGATGCCAAAAAACCAGATTTCAACTAAGAATATTAATGAGCAAGTAGCTGATTATCAAACAGTAAATCCGTCAGTATTGTCGATTATCTACGGGTGGTGGCCCCAGCGTAAAGGTGGTACTTCGGCCAATGACCCTCTCTGGTAGCACAACGCAAAAGGCAGTAGTTTTCGTTTAATAGAACGGCAGCTACTACAAGCTTCTTTCACTTTTTTTCACTACATGGATAACGACCCTTCCCCTTTTGCCTCGCTGGCGGTACGCATTCAGCCCGGCACCCCCTTTCGCCTGGCCGACATCAGCCCCGACGCGCCCGATAGCCTGCCCAAAAAGAAGAAAATAGCCAAGCGCTTAGAAGAGTTGCGCCAGCAGCTAAGCACCTACCAGGAAAATCTGTACGCCGAGCACCGCCGCAGCGTGCTACTGGTCTTTCAGGCCATCGACACGGGCGGCAAGGACGGGGCTATCCGCAACCTGCTCACCGGCGTAAACCCGGCTGGGGTAGAAGTAACCGCGTTCAAGGTGCCGAGCACGGAGGAGCTAAACCACGACTTTCTGTGGCGTATTCACCAGCGCACGCCCGGCCGGGGGCACATCGGCGTCTTCAACCGCTCCCACTACGAGGATGTGATTGTAACGCGCGTACACGACCTGATTAAGCCGGCAGTCTGGCAGCAGCGCTACCAGGATATTAATAACTTCGAGCAACTGCTCACGCACAGCAACACGCGGGTAATCAAATTTTTCCTGCACATTTCGCGCGATGAGCAGGCCCGCCGCCTGCAGGCCCGCCTCGACAACCCGGCTAAGCGCTGGAAATTTGAAACCGGTGACCTTAAGGAGCGCCAGCTCTGGGATACTTATCAACTGGCCTTCCAGGATGCCTTGGCGGCCTGCTCCACGCCCGATAGCCCCTGGTATGTGATTCCGGCCAACGACAAAACTGCCCGCGACCTCGCCATTGCCGAAGTAGTAGTAGCCGCCCTGGCCGAAATGAACCCCCAGCCGCCCGAAGCCGACTTTGATGTAGCTGCCCAGATAATAAGCTAGCAGCTACACAATTTCGACGTTGCTGGTAGCTACAGCAGTGGCTAAATTGGCGCATCGCCGCGGAGCGGCAAATCCGGGACCGCGCCAGTTGGTGCAACGACTACCAGCGCGAGCTTCGCCGCAGGGCGGTGATGCGCCAAGCTAAAGCTGAGCGCTACTCCCCGCCCGGCGTAACGGCAGGTATAAAGTCTGGCAGCTTTCCAGAGTGGTTGTTATCTATACGCTAAGCAGTGGTCTGGTTACGCTGGAAGGCCCGGTTTGCTGCTACACGCAACGAACCGGGCCTTTTGATAGCGATATACCGACTAATTCATCCACAAGGTAGCCACTTCCTCGAAGCGGTAGGCTGCAAAAGCTCCGTACGGGCGCTCGGCATAAAAGCCTAGCACATGCACATGAGCCTGCCCCGTGCGCACATGGGGCAACACCCGCACCGGGTACACGCAGCCCACCTTGGGCCAATCTCCTATATAGCCGGCTGGGCGATTAGTATCGTCGATGCAGCGAGCAAATTGCTGAATGGGCGGTGGGGTCGGAAGCTGAGTCTTACGCATGGCCAAATATACGATAAAAACTAAAATTATTGGCAAGAACGAGTCGAAAAACAAGGTAAATGAAAGCCATATTGTTGCCTTCTGCGAAAAAAAGCCTGACAGAGAGCCATACTAAATAAAATGGCCATCTCAATTTTATTGTGTACACTTAGCTTACGTAATAGCTCGCTGACTGGATTGCCGTGGAAGGGCCATTCGTGCCTTCGCTGTGGGGTCAGTTGGGGGATAATAACCCAAACCTAGCCCAGGCCAGGGCGGACGTTATATGTGGCAAAGATTAAATGCCTTTAGCTACCGGCGAGGCTAGCTGACACTATCGGTTCGAGGACGATGGTTTGAAATTGAGTAGAGTGATGCCCCGGCTTTTTGGTTGTGTCACCACTGGTTTCTCATGCCACATAACTCAAGCAGTAGGGCACCACGACCAGAAAGCTGTGGCACCACTTCAATTTAAGTTGTCGACAGTTTAGATACATACGGGCTACCCTCCAAGCAAGTGAACCTCTAGGGAATGCCAATGAAAAACACAAAATAAATTATTATAATAATTTATCTATGTTATTCATATTACAATTTATTAATAATCTTGTAATTATTATGCAAAAAAGGCTTTGCAAATGCTTTTTGCCATTAGCAACAGTAGCTTTTTGCGGTAGGCACCCAGCCGATTGATAAATACTTTATCAGAAAATGAATAAAAAGTATAATATTTATTTGGGATAAGTTCGCCGAGTAAAATAATAGGTTGGTCGAAAAGTATAATTTTTAAAATAACAAAGTCGCTTATTTTGTGCAAAGGGCAGAACTATTTTTAAAAACCCTTGCCGTATGAAATCGCTTTTTAAATACAACCTGTTTGCTGCCAGCCTGTTAATTGGTGGCACTCCTATAACCAGCCTGGCACAGACCTTGGCAGACCCCAACCAACAGGCTATTCTGGTAACATCTGCCTGCCCAGGCTCCAACAACACCCCCTCGGTGCTGCGTAGCATTGGGGCCAACGGTGTTCGCACCGATATAACTAAGCCAGTTACGCTCGCTTCTGACGGCACTCCTTTGGTAATCAACGGGCTGGCTATCAATTCAGCTACTCCATCCTATGTATATGGCATGAATGGCACTGCCAGCCAGGCGGCGGCTACCTCCTCTATTGGCCCGGCCCTCTACAAAATCTCGCTAAACGATGGCATCGCCATCCCGCTAGGCAATATGACGCCGCCCGACCCAATTGCTCTCCAGGACGGGAATACGATAGGCTTGACACTGAGCTTTATTGCCGATGCCGACCCTAGCGGCAACTACTATGCTGGCGGACTGACCTTTAGACTTGGGGCCGGGTTTAACCCGGCCACTGGTGGCTTTTACCCGGTACTAAGCAACCCGAACTTTTACGTGGGCACGCTCAACCTGAATGCGTTCACGCCTCCCTCCTGGAAGCTGGTAGCGCTTGATGCCAACTCTGCCGCTGTATTCGCCAATTTCACGGCAGCTACTAACATGTTTCTGAAAAACGGGGGCAGCCAGCCCAGCGGTGGCATTCAGGACTGGGTATATATGCCGGCATCAGGCTCTCAGCCCGCCCGGTTGGTAAGCTACCTTGGAGTTGAGCAAAAGTATATGGCTATCAACAACCCGTTGACCGCTCCCTCGGCTGTGACGAACCCTACTCCCAGCCCCCAAATCCCTGATGGCACCGAGGTAGGCTCTATGTGGGGCGACCAGAATGGGGGGGTGTACGCCAACGTATCGGGTACTGGCAACGTGTACAAGATTGACCCCACTGATGGCCACGTGCTTGCTACCCAGCCCGCTACGAGCCTGGGCTGCACCGTCGGCGATGCCGCTAGCGGGTATCTTATAAAGCCCCTCCCCGTAACGCTCACTGCCTTCACGGCCGTAGCTGCCACTACGGGCGTCAACCTGGCCTGGACTACCGCCAGCGAAGTAAACGCCGATAAATTTGTGGTGCAGCGCCAAACCAGCGCGGCTGCTGCCTGGGTCTCCATTGGCACCGTGCCTGCTACGCATCCTGTCGGTGGCAGCTATACCTTGCGCGACGCGGCTCCGCAGGCTGGCCTCAACTACTACCGCCTACTATCGGTAGACCTCGATGGCAGCAGCACCTACTCGCCGGTGCGTACTGTGCAGTTGGCCACTACGTCGGCTGCCACGCTTACCGTGTATCCAAACCCCGGCAAAGATGCCTTCACGCTCGCCCTGTCGGCCCCAGCGCCCGATAGCAGCTCGGCTGAGTTGCGCGACATGCTGGGCCGGGTGCAGTGGCGTGCCGACCTCAGCCAGCACCGGGAGATAAGTGTGCGGGTGCCCGGCCTAGCCGCCGGCGTTTACCTGCTCAGTGCCAACGTGGGCGGGCAAATAAGCACGCAGCGGCTAGTAGTAACGCAATAAGTAATGAGGTGAGGGGGTGAGAGGGTAAAAGGAAAGAGGCAAAACTGTTGTTGCAATGGATGCAATAATGGTTTTGCCTCTTTCTCTTTTACCCCCTCACCTCATTACCTCATCACTAAAATTTATTCAGGTCGATGGCTTGGTAGGCGATGAGCAGGTCGGTGCGGGAGCCCGGCGGGCGGTAGTACACCAGCAGGTCGTACAGGTTCTCGGTTTCGGTATGAGTACCCTCAAAATAGACCTCGTCGGGAACTGGCGCGGCGCGCTGGGCGGGCACAGCGTAGCTATAGTTGTAGTAGCCTTGCTTGAGTAGGGCATGGCCCGTGTATTGCTGCTGCAGGGTATCGTAGCGGAGGCGAAACTCGTCTTTCAGTTGCCAGTCGCTGAGAGCCCCGAACACGTACACCGGGCCGGGCGCGGACTGCGGGGCTTTCAGAGTAAACGTTACCTGGGCATAATCTGCGTTTACGGCTCCGTTGCCAAATTCGCGGTTTTCGAATACCCGCTGGCCGTTGGCATCGTTGTATCGGTTGTAGGCCAAGCCATTACGTGTAGTTTCGGGTAGTAGCTCTACTTGCGTGGGGGTGCTTTGGCGGAGCAGGCGGGCCACGCCCAGGCCATTGCCCTGCAGTGAGCGCGTATCGAAGTAGCGGTATTCACTCAGGCCCGGAAAGGCGTTCTCGAAGTTGAAATACTGGTATTCGAGCAGGCGCTCGGCGTCGCGCACGAAGGTGGGCGCGAGGTTGTAGCGGGCATTATCCCAGCGGTAGTTCTGGCGCAGCACCACTTTCACTTCGGCTGCCGGGTTTATTACTTCCAGGCCGCTGTAGTTGATGCTGAAATTGAGTTGCTGGTAGGCGTAGCGGTCGGTTTGGCCCCCCGCCACAATGCCCTGCTGCAAGCCCGCCACCACCAGGCTTTCATATACCAGCACCCGGCGCGAGAGCAGCGGCACGCCGCCCTGGTTTTGGACTACCAGCAGGTAATTGCCACTGATTTTTACCTGGGGCAGCGTTAGTGAATAGTGGTAATACGGCACCTTGGTATTCACCGAAGTGCGGTAATTAGCTAGATTAAATTCGTTTATCTCGCTCAAAAACTGCATATCGGTGAGCTGCGAGGGCGCCCAGTTAAAATCGCAGTGAATGAGCTTAGCCGTGAGGCGCGGCGCTTGCTCACCCAAGATATCAAACTCCAGCACCACGGGTTGCGCTTGGCTCAGGGGCACAATGGGCGGCAGCAGCACCGCACTCGCCTGGCCGGTAGGCACGTAGCACTGCACGCTGCGCACGCTGGGGGCGTAGGTGTAATCCTGGTAGCGCAGGGTGCGGTCGGCGTAGTATTCGGCCGGCTTCTGCTGGCTCACCGGGGCGTTGGGGTTGGTAATAGGGGTGCCGAGCGGCACGCAGGCCGGGGCCAGCAGCAGGAGCAGGTAAAGGAGGAGGCGCATGGGGGCGAAAGGTACGGCGGGGTAAGCAGGTCAGCACCTATATTCGCTGCTCTGCGCGGCCTCAACAAAGTAATTCTAATCGGTAACCTGGGCAAAGACCCGGAAGTCAATGTGCTAGATGGCAACGTGCCAGTGGCGAAGTTCTCGCTGGCTACCACCGAAACTTGGCGTGACAAAAGCGGCCAGCCCCAGAGCAGCACCGACTGGCATACCGTGGTGCTGTGGCGCAGCCTGGCCGAGCTGGCCCAGGCCTATTTGCGCCGGGGCAGCCTGGTGTACGTAGAGGGCAAACTCAAAACCCGCCACTACGACGACCCCGCCACCGGGCAGCGCCGCTACGTAACCGAAATAATCGGTGAACAGGTGCTGATGCTGGACAAGAAAACCGGCGAGATGCCGCCCCTCGACGCATGAAAGCCGCTGTATCGCTACGCCTAGCCGACTCGCGGCAGGACTTCCGGGTGTTCTTCCCCTACTCCGACGCGGCCGTGCGCTCGGCCCTGCTGGCAGCCGGGGTGCGCTACGAGGCTGCCGCGCGGGGCTACCTGCTGGCGGCCACCCCCGAGGCCGTGGCACCCGTGCGCGAAGCCTGCACGGCGCTAGGTGTACCGCTGCACGTGCCGGTAGTGCCAGCGCTGGCCGGGCCGCCCCCGCCACCCACGCCCCACGAGGTGCTGCTAGCCCGCTACTGCCAGCACATCGTGCTGAAACGGTACAGCCCCCAAACGCTGAAAAACTACCGGGGGGCTTTTCACTTGTTTCTAGACTACTTCGCGCCGCGCCTGCCGCTGGAATTAACCAAGCAGGATGTTCTGGACTATCTGGCTGGACGCGTGGCCGGCGGCATCTCGGAGGCATACCAGAATTTGCTCATCAACGCCATCAAGCTTTATTACGAGCAGGTAGAGGGGCAACCCCGCCAATACTACGAGGTGCCCCGCCCCAAAAGGCCCTTGCAAAACCCTAAATTGCTGGCGAAAGAGGAGGTTCGCGCCCTGCTAGTGGGCACCGACAACCTCAAGCACCGCGCCATGCTGATGCTGGCCTATGGCCTGGGCTTGCGCCTAGGTGAAGTATTGGCCCTTACCCCCACCGACATCGATAGCAAGCGCATGGCCCTGTACGTGCGTGGCGGCAAGGGCAAAAAAGACCGCAACCTGCCGCTGCCCGACAGCCTGTTGGTGCTGCTGCGCGAACAGTTCCGGCAGTTTCGGCCCGTTACATTCCTGTTTGAGGGGGCGCAGCCGGGTGAGCCGTACAGCGCCCGCAGCTTACAGCAAGTAGTGAAGCAGGCCGCCGAGCGGGCGGGCATTCGCCGCCCCGTCTCGCTGCATATGCTCCGCCACTCCTACGCCACCCACCTGCTCGAAAGTGGCACCGATATCCGTATGATTCAGAACCTGCTCGGCCATAGCAGCATCAAAACCACCGAGATTTACACCCACGTAGCACAACGCACCCGCGTCCCCTCGCCCCTTGACGACCTCAACCTGTAAAGCAACTAGTAGCGTAATCCCGCCTATTTTGGTTGGGATTACGCCATGTAGGAGCGTACTATGGACGGATTGCCGCTACTTGCATAGCCGTTGAGTAGCGGCAATCGTAATGTTGGCTGTAATGTTATCACGACAACCGTAATTAGATTTATGAATTTAAAAAGTGTGAATTGGATAATAGCTATCTCGCTAATTCTGGTGAATATTTACTTTCTACGAATTACTTTTATCATTCTTAAAACGACAGGAGGACCAATGGGTTATGGGCTATTGGCTTTACCATTTACATTTTCCATTCACTTTTTACTTTTCAGCAGGATTAACTTTTAAAGAAAAATTTCAACAGCACAAAGGAATTTTGACTATAAACTCCATTGGACTTGTCTGGAGTTTAATTTGGTTCTGTATTTCTATATCAACTGTATAATTATAGCTATGGCGGAAATTGTTAGAAATCATAATTGATAATATTCAATCATTAAACTGATATGCTTTAGATATTTGAAAATATAGATTAAGAAACACTACAGCCAACATTGGTTTGGCAAAAAACTGGCTGACGAATTTTATTGAACTTTTGTTTTACTATTTTGCTTCAGTTCCGGCGGAAGGAACAAAATTTAGCTTGTAAAAGAAGCATCAACATTTGAATATAAATTTAACTTTGGTTTCGGCTGACGAGTTTCAAATTCCAGTTCTTCGCCAAGCCTTTTCCGTTGGCTGTAATTCTAAACGACCTTACAAATGAAAAGAATATTCATCTTCTTAATATTTACTTGTGCGACTGTTTTAAAGTCACAAGCTCAAACTTATGTTTATGATGGACAAGGTAATTTAATTGCAGGTTCGCATATCAAATCAAAACTAGGATCTACACTTGTACTTAAAGACTCTTTGACTGGTAACACATTTTTACTGGACTCCACTCGCACAAACATTTATGCCTTTAACACAAAAGGTGACACGCTATGGAAAACAGACCCTTGGAAAGATAATAAACTTGAAGTTTATAGAGTAAGACGACCCGTAATTGTGGATTTCGATTTTGCTACCAATAAATGGACTGACAATAAACAAGTGATATGGATTGTTTACAACAATACACAATTTGGAACGATAAATAAGGAGACAGGAAAATTTCGTTGGATGGGGCAAGATTGACAAAACTACAGCCAACATTGGTTTTTATGCAAGTTGGGCATGACCAGCAAACATCAGCAAATTGCAAATCCAAGCCGTGGTTCGTGCTGGACAAACAGCTTTCAACTTTAGTTCTTAAATTCAACTTTATATTTTCCAGTCAGCAGCGGTTGTCGGCAGACGGAATTCTAATTCCCAACCTGCATAAAGCCCTGCTCGTTAGCGGTAAGCGTAGTACACGACACAGACAAACGAAATGAACGAGTATTGACTAAAAAATAAAAGGCAAATGGAACTTAAGCCCATAGAATTAAATGTTGACAAGTCGAAAGAAATTTATGATTCAGACAATTGTCAAATGTTATTGAAAACGTACGATGAATATTATCAAAAAATCGGCTACAATTTACCGTGGGTTGGATACTTTGTAACAAAAGAAAATCAAATTGTTGGTTCTTGTGGTTTTATAGGACAAACAAAAGAAGGGAAAGTTGAAATTGCATATTGGACATTCAAAGGATACGAAAGACAAGGAACTTCTACGTTTTCCTGTAAAGAACTTATATTAATTTCTCAACAATCCGACCCAACTATAATAATAACAGCTAAAACAGCACCCGAACATAACACTTCGACAAAAATTTTACAGAATAACGGATTTACATTTGCTGAAATAGTACAAGATGATGAAATTGGCGTTGCTTGGTTATGGACATTTAAAAATAATAAATGAACCTTGCATTGACACAAATTTGGACGAACGAGAAGAACGCCTAACCGCTAACATTGTGTTTATAAAATTGTGGCTAGACGTTAAGTATTCAACTATAAATCGCTATTTTGCTTTTGCGGTTAATTGAAACTGACGTTTTTCAAATCCCCCACCTGACACAAAGCCCTAAACCGTTGCTCCAAAATACAAAAGCCCCGTCAGCAGCAACTGACGGGGCTTTTGGTTTCAGCAGATAATCCTTATACTTCCGCCAACATCTCCCACCGGTCATTCAGCCGGGCCAACTCCTTCTTCACCTGCTCAAATTTCAGCGTTGCGTCCTTTAATTGCGCTGCGTTGTCGTAAATCTTCGGGTCGCCCAACTGCTTCTCGTACACGGCCAACTCCTTCTCGGCTTTGTCGATACTGGCTTCTACCTCGGCCAACTCGCGCAAGGCTTTTTTCTGGTCGGGCGAAGGCGTTTTAGCCGGTTCACTGGCTTTCACCTCCACCTTTGGGGCAGCCTTTACCACGGGCGCGGCGCTGCCGTTCTGCTTAGCGGCTTTGGCGCGGTCTTCCTGCCACTGCTCGTACTCGTGGTAGGTGCCGGGGTATTCTTTGAGCTGCAAATCCTCAATGTACCAGATTTTGGTGGCCACGCTTTCCACAAAATACCGGTCGTGGCTGATGACGATAAACGTGCCCTCGTACTGCTCCAGCGCCTGGATGAGGATGTTCACCGACTGCATATCCAGGTGGTTCGTGGGTTCGTCGAGCAGCAGGAAGTTGGCTTCCGAAATCAGAGTTTTGGCCAGGGCTACGCGGCTTTTCTCGCCGCCGCTTAGCACCTTTATTTTCTTGTACACCTCGTCGCCCGTAAACAGAAACGAGCCCAGGATGGTGCGCAGCTCCATGTCGTTGCGCTTGGAGCCGGCCTGGTTCATTTCTTCCAGAATTTCGTTTTCCACCGTCAGGCTTTCGAGCTGGTGCTGGGCGTAGAAAGCCATTATCACGTTGTGGCCCAGCTGGTGCTTGCCGTCGGTGGGAGCTTCGGCCCCGGCCACGAGGCGCATGAGTGTGCTCTTGCCCTTGCCGTTAGCCCCGATGAGGGCAATTTTGTCGCCGCGCTCAATATGCACGTGCGTGTCGCGGAAAATGCGCTTGTCGCCGTAGCTCTTGCTTACATGCTCCATGCGCAGGATGTGGCGGCCGGGCTGCTGCGAGAAGTTGAACTTGAAATTCACCTTCGCGGCATCGGGTGCTACGGCGTCGATACGCTCCATTTTATCGAGCGCCTTCATACGGCTTTGGGCCTGCTTGGCCTTGCTGGCTTTGGCTTTGAAGCGCTCAATGAAGCGCTCAGCCTGCTTGATGGCTGCCTGCTGGTTATCGTAAGCACCTTGCTGAATCTCGGTGCGCAACACCTTCTCTTCCTGGTAGAAGGAGTAGTTGCCGGCGTAGGCATTGAGCTTGCCGCTGCTCACTTCTACGGTGGTGTTGGTGGTGCCATCCAGAAACTCACGGTCGTGGCTCACGATGATAACCGCGCCCTCATAGCCCGCCAGGTACGTCTCAATCCACTTGATACTCGGCAAGTCCAGGTGGTTGGTAGGTTCGTCGAGCAGCAGCAGCGAGGGCTGTTGCAGTAGGATTTTGGCCAGCATCACGCGCATCCGCCAGCCGCCCGAAAACGACTTGAGCGGCCGTTGCAGTTCCTCAGTGCTGAAACCCAGGCCTTCGAGAATTTCCTCGGCCTTGGCTTGCATGGTGTAGCCGCCGAGCGCCTCGAAGCGCTCCTGCAGGTTAGCCAGCTTATCCACTAGCTCGTCGCGGTAGTCGGTTTCAAACTCGGCCAGTACCTCGTCAATCTTCTTCTGCAGTTCGAGCGCCTCCTGGAAAGCTTGCAGGGCCACGTTGAGAATACTTTCGTGGGTGTCGTAGCTGAGCAAATCCTGGTTCAGAAAGCCCAGACTTATGTCCTTGCTCATGGAAATAGAGCCGCCGTCGGGCCGGTACTCGCCCACAAGCAGGCGCAGCAGCGTGGATTTGCCAGTGCCGTTGAGACCCACCAAACCTATTTTGTCTTTGGGCTTAATGTGCAGGCTGGCTCCGTCGTAGAGGGTGCGCGAGCCGAAATGGAAATCTAAGTCAGATATGGAAATCATTGCGTAAAAGCTATTAGCGGCAAAGATACGGCGCAGAAGTACCGTGGCCTCGGTGAGTCTGCACACTAAAACGCCCGGCGACTCCCCTACAGCAAACCTGCCTCACCTGGAAAACGATATTCCGGGCGCAGTAGTGCCATCAAAGGAACACGAGAGCTACGCCTGCCGTAAAGGCCCGCAGATTCATCCTTTCTTAATCTGCTATGTTAGTGTTTAATTCCAAACTTGCCTCAGTAACCCGTTCAGTAATAATCGGGGGCTTGGTGCTGGCCGCCGCCGGCTGCCATAAGGACAACGACCCGGCCAGCCCACCCAGCCAGGTAACGTTCACGCAGGCTGGCCTTTACCCCGAAGGCACGCAGTACGACAACCAGAACAGCCGTTTCCTGGTCAGCTCCCAAACGGCGGGCCGCATCGGGCAGGTGCAGGAGGATGGCACCTACAGCACCTTTGCCGACGATGCGCAGCTGATTTCCACCATTGGCCTCAACCTGGATGTAGCCACCAACCGCCTGCTCGTGGCTGTGTCCGACCCCGGCTACAACGCCACCCGCACCAGCGCCGCCACCAAAGGCAAGCTGGCCGCCGTAGCCATTTTTAACGCAGCCGGCACCAAAACCGGCTACGTTGACCTCGGCAGCCTGCGCCCCGCGGCTGCCGGGCACTTCGCCAACGACCTGGCCGTAGATAATGCCGGCAACATCTACGTCACCGACAGCTACGCGCCCATCATCTACAAAATCGACCCCCAGGGTGTGGCCTCGGTATTTCTGGAAAATAGTGCCCTCGCGGCTCCGGCCGGCAAATTTGGCCTCAACGGCATCGTCTACCATCCTGGTGGCTTCCTGCTGGTGGCAAAGTCGGATGAAGGCAGCCTGCTGAAAGTACCGCTCAGCAATCCTGGCAGCTTTACCAAGGTCACGGCCACCGGCCTCGACCTAAGCGGCGACGATGGCCTGCAGCTTGTGGATGCTAACACGCTGCTCGTGGCCTGCAACGCGCAAGGGCAGGTGTACCGCCTCAGTAGCGCCGACGGTTTTAGTAGCGTCGGCCGCACTGGGGCGTTTGCCACGGGGGCAGTGTACCCAACTACGCTGGCCCGGCGCGGCACCGAGAGCTACGTGCTATACTCGCACCTCAACGCCCTGCAACAGATGCAAACGCCGCCTGTGGCGCAGTTCAGTCTCACGCGGGTAGCGTATTAGAGTGGCTTGTTCAGGCAGCCACTTTCGTGCTTTATATTACCATTTGCCAAGAGCTTGCGAGGGTAGCCTACACTACCAGCGTTTGAGCAGCTTTTCCGTATAGTGGTTTTCAGCGTCGGCAGCCCGCTGTAGCTTTGAGGACCCGGCTGCCTGAGACGTTCGTTTATTTTCCTGCTGCGGCCTTTTCTATGCTTGCTATTACCTCGCTGCTGCCCTCACCGGCCGCCGACCACATCAACAAACTGATTAAGAGCTTGGAAACGGAATTCGGCCTCACCGATGTGCAAGCCACGCCCGAGCCGCACCTCACCTATCAAATTGTCGAGCCAATTGACCTCGACCAACTTAAAGCTAGCTTGCGCGAGATTGCTGCTGCCAGCCAGCCGTTTGTGGCGCACACCACCGGCCTGGGCATGTTTCCGGGCGAGCGGCCCGTCATTCACATCCCCGTATTGCGCTCCGATTACCTCAACCAGCTTCACCACCGCATCCTGGAAATCGCCTTGCCTCTGTGCTCCCGCACCGATAAGTTCAGCGACCCCGACCTGTGGCTGCCGCACATTTCCCTTGCCCTGCACGACACCACCCCCGAGCTGCTCGGCCCAGTGATGCAGTTCCTCAATAACCAAACCTTCAACCTGGCCCTGGAAATCAACAACCTCGCTATCCTGCGGCCCGATGGCGACCTTTTCGTGCGGGAAGTAGTGTATGAGTTTGGAGGGTAGGTTTTTTAGGGTAAGAGGGTAGGAGTTTAAGAATTGATAGTTGGAGGACGTTTGCTAACTATCAACTCTTAAACTCCTACCTCCTTACCCTCTTACCCTAAAAAACCTACCTGTTCAAAATTGTCTTATTCCGGTTCAGCTTCAAATCCTGCAAGAGGCTGCTTTTGGCGGCGATGGTGAAATTATAGCCTCGGTACGGCCCCACAGGTATCCAGAGACCCGAAATCTGCCAGCAGTGGAGGTCGCGGTAGAAATTGACAGTGGGGTACACAAAGGTATTTTCCCGCAGGTCGTAGCTGAGGCTGGTACTTAGGCGAAAGTTGGTGGTGAGCTTCACCGAGCCGCTGGCCGTCAAGGAATTGCTGGACAGCAACGGCGTGATACCTGCCACCACAGGCCGGATAGGGGCCGACGCCGTAGTGTAGCTGGCCGTGTACTGCACACTGGCTTCCCAGGGAATATCGAAATCGATGTAGTCGGCGTAGAGCGCCACGGGCTGCACCGCGCCTAGGGTGGGGTCGTTGGAGGGGGCTACTGTGCGCGGGATGTTGCTCTTGCGGTTGGGCTTCGAGGCGGGGTTGAATTCGTAGCCCAGGCTCAGGTTGGCCGAGGTGATACGGGCTAGCTTAAAGTTCTTTTGCTCAAATAAATACCGGTTGAGCTGCCGCCCGGTAGAGTCGCGCTGGTAGAACGAGAAGGTGCTGCTGAATACCACGTTCAGCTTCTTAGCAACCTGCACCCGGTAGCCTAGGCTGAGCGGCGAGAGGCGCAGCGAGTCGGCCGCGAAGTTGTAGCCCGTCGAGAGGTCGAGGCCGTCGGCGAGGCTGATTTTGCGGGTGGGCTGGTTGCCGGTAGTATCCTGGCTGTTGCGCACCTTCAGCTCGATGCTGTTCTGGATGCTGAAACCCACTTGGCTTACGCGGTTGCTGGTAGGCGTGCCGTACACAAAGCCCTGGTAGCGCGTAAACTGGCGCGGGTCGAGCAGGCGGCCATAGTCGTTGTACACCCCGTTGATACTCTGCTGGTTGAGGGCCTGAAAAGCATTGCCCTTCGACAAGTCGGGCGAAAACGAATACGTGAGGCTGGGTGACACTTTGTGGCGAATGGCTTTCACGAAGTGGTTGCCCTTCACCTGCACCGTACCGTAGAAATTGGTGCTGGCCCCCACGCTGCCCGAGTACGAATACACCCGGTTGAACCCATAGGTAGTATCGATGGCAATGGCGCGGGCAGCCGGCCGGTAGCGATAATCGAGCCCGTAGGCGTACCAGGTTTCGCCGTAGCTTATGGAGGGCTGAATCTGGATGTGGCGGTTGAGCAAAGTAGCCGACGGCAGCGTAATCTGGAACTGGTGCTGCACCCCGTTCTGGGCGTTGCGCAGCAGGGGCCCAAGGTTATGCAAGCTAATGGGCAGGTTGTAGCTGGTGCTGCTGCCGCCAAGCAGCGGCACGTCGGTTGAGAGCGTGCGGGCCGGCACCAGGGTGCTGATGCGGTTCTGGGCCACCAGATTGTAGCTGATAGCAAACTGCTCGTAAAACGCCCCCTTGGGCTGAATATGAAACCACTGGTACGGATACTGCCGGGCCACGCCCACGTTGATGCTGGGCAGGGTAAAGTCCATTACGCCGGTTTGCACGTTCTGGCTCTGGGCCAGTTGAATGCTGTAGTTAATAGGCAAATACCGCAGCTGCTTGCTGTAGCTAATAGTCGAGCTAAACGTAGCCGACAGCAGCTGCCGGGCATTAAGGGTGTTGACGCGGTTATACGAGGTGCTGCCCGCCTGCACGCTGGCCGAAAATACTCCGCCGCCCGGCAGCGGCGTAGGCGAGTGGCTCCAGCTTACCCAGAACGTATTGGTAGAAAGTGCCGAGACGTAATCGGTACTAATAGTGGAGGTGGAACTCAGAATAGGCGATACCGGCTGCTGCGCATACGTAAAGCGGAAGCTGCCCTGGTACTTGTAGCGCTTGTGGTAAGTCAGTTCCGAGTTGATGCCCCAGCCGCCGAAGCGGTCGGCGTTGCCGGCGTAGATGTCGCCCGTCACGCGCAGGCCGATGTAGTCGTTGGGGGCCCAGTAGTAGCCGCCGTTGGTGAGCGAGTAGCCCCGCTGCGCCCCCTGCCCAAACGTGGGAATAATCAGGCCCGACCCGCGCCCGCTGTGCGGCGTAGGGAAATACCCGAACGGCAGCCCGATGGGCAGCGGCACGTCGGCAATCACCATGTGAAACGGCCCGGTAATAACCTTTTCGCCCGGTATCACCTTCATTTTGGGGGCCGCAATGTAGAAGTGCGGGTGCTCCAGGTTGCAGGTGGTATAAATGCCCTGGCGCCCGAAAATCACATTGTCGGGCATCTTTTTCACTACCTCGGCGTGGATATAGCCCTCGCCCTGCTGGGTTACTACGTCGGCTATTTTGCCTTTTTTGGTTTTGAAATTATACTTGATGTTACCCGCCGCATACTGCCCGTCCTTGTCCTTAAATAAAGGCCGGTCCACCATGCGGTGCTTGGCCGAGTCGCGGCGGCCAGCGGCCTCCACTACGTTGGTGCCGTAGTTCACTGTAATGAGGGCCGCCGTAAGGCTCATCTCGCCGTAATCCACGGCGGCCTTGTTGTAGAGCCGGGCTATTTTGGTGGGCACGTCGAACTGAATGGAGTCCGTGGCCTTGTACTTTACGGTCGTCTCGACCTGACTGCGGCGCCGTAGCACCTGCAGATTGAGCGAGTCGCGGCTGCGGCGCGTGGTATCGGCCACGAGCAGGCGGCTGCTGTCGGGCGTCACGCCGGGGGCTGGCTTGCGCGAAACGGCCGGTACCGACGGCTGGCCGTTGCTTTTAAGGCCGGCAGGCGGCGGGCTTTGGGGCGCGTTGCGGTCGTAGTTGAGGTTGCGCACCGGCTGCGTGGGGGCCGAGCCCGCCCGGCGCGGGTTGGTGGCGGTGGAGTCGGTGGTTTGGGCACGGGTGCCAAGTGGGCCACCCAGCAGCCCCAGCCACAACGCCAGCACGCCGGCCAGCGTCCAGCCTTTGCCCCGCAAGGCCCCAAAAAAGAACGAGTTAGAAGCGAACAAATTTCCTAAAGCCACGGAGCGAATTACTTTTGGGGCTTACCTACAAAGATAAGAGGCCGGCCCCCTGCGTAATGGTTGCCCGCGCCTTGTATTCACCACAACGACCATCGTGCGGATTATTGCTTCTTTTGTAAGTTCCTGGTTCCTGGTTGCGGGCTCTTGGTTAGTGGCTACTGGCCCGCAGGCCTCGGAAGCTACCCGGCTGGCAGCCTCCCCCAGGCAGCCACAGCCAGCAACCAGCAACCAGGAACTAGCAACCCGCAACCCCGCCCGCTACCGCCTGCGCACGGTGGTGCTCGACGCGGGCCACGGCGGCAAAGACATCGGCTGCTCCGGGGCCGAGTCGCAGGAGGCCGACGTAGCCTTGGCCATTATCAAGAACTTGGGCCGGCAGATTGAGGACAATATGCCCGACGTGAAGGTGATTTACACCCGCAAAAAAGACGTATTTATAGAGTTGGACGAGCGCGCCGCCATTGCCAACCGTCACCACGCCGACCTCTTCATCTCGGTTCATTGCAATGCCGGCCCCGGCTCCTCGCACGGCACCGAAGTCTGGACAATGGGCTTGCACAAAACTACCGCCAACCTAGGCGTGGCCCAGCGCGAAAACTCCGTTATTCTGCAGGAAAAAGACCACGAGCGCCGCTACGACGGCTTCGACCCCCGCTCGCCGCAGTCGTACATCCTATTCTCGCTCTACCAAAGCGCCTATATTACCAATTCACTGCGTTTTGCGCAGCGCATCGACCGGCAGTTTCGCACTACTATCGGGCGTAGCTCGCGGGGCGTCAAGCAGGCCGGTTTTCTGGTGCTGTGGAAGTCTACCATGCCCTCGGTGCTGGTAGAAGCTGGTTTTTTAACCAATGCCAAAGAGGAGAAATACCTCGATGAGAAAGCAGGACAGCAAGCTATTGCGGGGGGCATCTACCAGGCTTTCCGGGCCTACAAGCGCGAGTTGGAGGGCAGCGAAGCCGACTAAGGCCGCCTACCAGGCATTAGGGGCCAACATAAGGGGGGGCATTCGCGTTAAAGGGCAATGTAAGTTGTCCGGCTGCAACCAATTGCCGGGCATGGTCCCTCTAACAGCAGGCTATCCATCCGCTAACCTATACTCCCCGTGTCTAAAGAAATAAAAGTGGGCCTTCTGGCCATAGTGGCCCTGGTTGCCTTGGCTGTTGGATTTAATTTTTTGCGCGGCAGCAACCTGTTGTCCAACGACCGCACCTACTATGCCATTTACCCGAAAGTAGACGGCCTGAACGTAGGTGCTCCCATTTACCTGAATGGTGTGAAAGTGGGCCAGGTGAAAAATCTAGAGTTGCAACCACAATCCAACAACACGATTAAAGCTTCCCTAGAGCTGGAGAAAAGCGTGGTGGTGGGCGACTCCACAGTAGTAGGGCTAAGCGGCTCCCTGCTGGGGTCTAAAATCCTTACGCTTCGGCTGGGGGCTAACCACGATACGTTTAGCGGCGGCCAAACCCTGACGACCAAATCAGCGGTAAGCATCACCGACATTGTGCAAGCCAAAGCTACCGTCTTGCTCGACTCGGTAAACCGCACGCTTGGGAACCTCAACGGCTTAATAAACCACGATGCCCAAACCAATATTGCCGGCACGTTGGTAGGAGCACGCCAGAGCACCGAGGCCCTGCAAAAGCTTATTGTTTCGAACCAAGCCAACATCAACGAGATTACCCGCAACTTCGCCTTGATGAGCGCGGCCCTCAACAAAAGCACCGCCAAGCTCGACCACATCGCCAACAACTTCAGCCAACTCTCGGACTCGCTGAAAGGCGCGCCAGTAGGCCCGGCCCTGCGCCGCCTCAACTCCACGCTGGCCGAAGCCCAAACTACAATGCAGGGCGTGAATAAGTCGCTCAACAACCAGAAGGGTTCGCTAGGCAAGCTACTCTACGACAGTACGCTCTACAACAATTTGACTGCTACTTCAGCTAGCGCCAATGCGTTGCTGGCCGATATGAAAGCCAATCCAAAAGACTACGTTCACTTCTCGGTATTTGGGGGCGGCAAAAGCAAAACCAAAAAGGAAACCACGACCAAGCCTGATGGCACCACCACTACCGAAACGAAAAAGGTAGGTATGGCACCGACTGTAGGTAATTAATAAGGAGTGCCGCTTCGGCTCCATATCTTTGAAACCCGCCCCAACAGGGCGGGTTTTTTTGTAGCGCATGCTTTCAAATCCGCGCTCATTCAATTGTTTTCACCCGCACTATTTGCGGATTCTAAAATCCGCGCTACTTCCCTTCCCACCCATGAATATCGAGTTTAATCGCAACGAAGACCAACTCAAACAGCTTACTTACCAGCTACGCCAGAAGCAAGCCAAAGTAGCTCTTGGCGGCGGCGAGAAGCGCATTGCCGCCCACAAGGCGAAGGGCAAGCTCACGGCCCGCGAACGCATTGCCTACCTGCTCGATAAGGGCGCGGCCCAGGTAGAAATAGGAGCTTTCGCGGGCGAGGGCATGTACGCCGACGAAGGCGGCTGCCCCGGCGGCGGCGTGGTAGTGGTGGTAGGCTACGTGCAGGGCCGGCAGTGCGTAGTAGTGGCCAACGATGCCACCGTGAAAGCCGGCGCGTGGTTTCCCATCACTGCCAAAAAGAACCTCCGCGCCCAGGAAATCAGTATTGAGAACAAGCTGCCCATCATCTACCTCGTGGATTCGGCGGGCGTGTACCTGCCTATGCAGGATGAGATTTTCCCCGACAAAGAGCACTTCGGCCGCATCTTCCGCAACAACGCGGTGATGAGTAGCATGGGCATCGTGCAGATTTCGGCAATTATGGGTCCCTGCGTGGCTGGCGGGGCCTACCTACCCATTATGAGCGACGAGGCCATGATAGTGAGCGGTACCGGCTCGGTGTTTCTGGCCGGCTCCTACCTGGTAAAATCGGCCATCGGCGAAACCATTGATAATGAGGCCCTCGGTGGCGCAGCCATGCACTCCGAAGTATCGGGTGTGACGGATTATAAATTTGATACCGACGAAGAGGCCCTTGACCACATCCGCAATATTTTCGACAAGTTGGGCGCGCAGCCCACAGCCGGTTTCAGCCGCGCTACCCCCGCCGCCCCTCGCCTAGCCGAACAGGAGCTATACGGCCTGCTGCCCACCGACCGCGCCAAGCCCTACGACATGATGGAAATTATTAACCGCCTAGTCGATAATTCCGAATTTGAGCCCTACAAAGACCTGTACGGCCAAACGCTAATTTGCGGCCTCGCCCGCATCGACGGTTGGGCGGTAGGCATCGTGGCCAACCAGCGCAAGATTGTAAAGTCCAAAAAAAGCGGCATGCAAATGGGCGGCGTCATCTACTCCGACTCGGCCGACAAAGCCGCCCGCTTCATCATGAACTGCAACCAGAAGCGCATTCCACTCCTGTTTCTGCACGACGTATCGGGCTTTATGGTGGGTAGCCAAAGCGAGCAAGGTGGCATCATTAAGGACGGCGCCAAGATGGTGAACGCCATGAGCAACAGCGTAGTACCCAAGTTCACGGTAATAATCGGCAATAGCTACGGCGCTGGCAACTACGCTATGTGCGGCAAAGCCTACGACCCGCGCCTGATAGTAGCCTGGCCCACCGCCCAACTCGCCGTAATGAGCGGCGCAGCAGCAGCCAATACTCTACTACAGATTCAAGTAGCATCGCTAAAAGCCAAAGGCGAAGTAATAACTTCCGAAGCGGAAAAGGAATTGCTCGACCGTATTAAGGCCCGCTACGAGGCGCAATTATCACCTTATTACGCAGCGGCCCGGCTATGGGTCGATGCGGTAATTGACCCGTTGGAAACGCGCCGCATTATTTCGGAAGGAATTTCGGCGGCAAATCATGCGCCTATTGAGCGGGCGTATAACGTGGGGGTTATTCAGGTGTGAGGGGGTTAGCAGGTCATTAATTTAGGGTGATGGTTTAAAGCATGGTGAAACCTTGGTTTTCAGCTAGAAATACTGGCTTTCTGAAAACGTATTGGCAAGCTTAAAAAGGCGAAATTGGGTGGCGAAAATTTAATTCAAAACACGAAATCACCTTGCCTTAGACCATTGCCTGATATCTTCCCTCGCAACGACTCTACTCACCTACTGCAACGCCTGCCCCACCTCATAGTCCGTAATCTGGTGCAGGTAGTTGACGTAGAATATGTTATCCTCGTTGAGGCGGTAGCCGGCGGCCAGCGCCTCGTGGGCGGTTTGCAGGTGCTTGGTGGCCTCGGCGCGGTTGCCCTGGGCCTGGCATACTAGAGCCGAGTAGTAATTAGCATCGGGGTGCCGGGCGTACTGGCTTAGGCACTGGCGCAGGCAGCGGCTGGCTTGGGCGTAGTTTTTCTGCTCGAAATACACGACGCCCTGGTAAAACTGGCTGTTATAATGCACGTCGCCCTTGCCGCTGGAGCCTTGCTGTAGCTGGATGTCGCGCCCAAAATCGGCAACAGCTTGGGGCAACTGGCCTAGCTCCAGGTGGCAGAGGCCCTCGAAAAAGGGGTAGGTGTGGTCCATTTCGCGGCCGTTGGGCTTGAGGAGCGTGACGCGCTCAAAATCCACCAGGGCACCCTCGTAGTCTTTCGAGAAAATGCATTTAAGGAAGCCCCGGTAAGCCAGCCAGTTATGCGGGTCGATAGCCACAGCCTGGTCTTCCAGTGCGAAGGCATCGGCGTATTTGCCGTCCTTGATAAGCGGCACGGCTTTGAGCTGGTAGGCCTGGGCGATGCGGGGACAACGGGCAATAACCGAGTCGCAGTACATAGCCCAGCGCGGGTCGAGGTAGCCCACGCGCTCGGCGCCCCGGTCGAGGTAGCGCGCCACGAGCGTATCCTGGTAGGCGCGGCTGGCGCAGTCGGGCGTCGGAATAGGATGTTGGCCCCAGGCCAGGGCCGGCAGCAAAAGCAGGCTAAGGAGCCACGGCCACGACTTCGCCATCTTGCAGCTTAAATGTAAGGTACGCAATATACTGGAGGGGCTCGCCGGCCTTATTGGTAGCCGCTTTCCACTCCGTGAGGGTTTGCAGGTAGGCGTAGAGAGTGGCCAGCAAAGGCGGCGCAAACTGGCAGGGCTGGTAGTGCGGGTCGGTTTGGAGCACCTGCGTGCGGCGCTGCCGGTGCCCCTGGCAGTCGATAATAAACCGAAACGTGACGAAGCCGCTACCTCCATACGCTGCCCCGCGCTGCTGCAAAAATGCCTGCGCTTGTTGCACTAGTGTGGCTGAACTACGCGGGTATTTGCCGCCCACCATGTAATAGCGATACCCCACCGGCGCGGGGCAAACGGCCGGCCGGGTCTGCACAGTATCTATAAAATCTCCTTGCGACAAGTGAATCAGCTGCTGGCCCTGGGCCGCCAGCCGAGCCATCAGGGCCAGTAAGAGCAGGAGGTATCTCATGACCTTAAGGTAGCGGAAGGCCGCAGTAGGGTTGCGTGACTGGTTTTGGCTCGTGCCTCTGGCCCGCGCCAAAAGTCGCCGCTATTCAGCCAACTGCCAGGGTCCCGCCCCTACTGGTTCACCGTTGCCATCATAGCCTCGGGGTAGCGCGGGCCGGCGGCGGCCCCCAGCGGCAACAACTCATCAAGGTGACGCAGTTCGTCGGGGCTTAGCTGCACGGCTACGGCCCCCACGTTTTCTTCGAGGTACTTCACGCGCTTGGTGCCAGGAATGGGTACCAGGTCGTCGCCCTGCGCCAGCACCCAGGCCAGGGCCAGTTGACTGGCCGTTACGCCTTTGGCGCGGGCCAGGTCGCGCAAGTGGTTAACGAGGTGCAGGTTTTTGTCAAAATTCTCGCCCTGAAAGCGCGGCGAGAAGCGGCGGTAGTCGTCGGGCGCAAAATCCTCGAATTGTTGAATTTCGCCGGTCAGGAAGCCCCGGCCCAGGGGTGAGTACGGCACCAGGCCGATGCCCAGCTCGCGCAGCACGGGCAGGATTTCGACTTCTACCTCACGGCTCCAGAGGCTGTATTCGCTTTGCAGGGCAGCAATGGGGTGCGTGGCCTGGGCGCGGCGCAGGGTGGCGGCTCCGGCCTCGCTCAGGCCCAGGTAGCGCACTTTGCCTTCTTCCACTAGGCGGCTCATCGCGCCCACGGTTTCTTCAATGGGCACCGCCGTATCGACGCGGTGCTGGTAATACAGGTCGATATGGTCGGTGCCGAGCCGCCGTAGGCTGTCTTCGCAGGCTTGCCGCACGTACTCGGGCCGGCCGCTGATGCTGCGCCGGGTGGCGTCATTAGGGTCGCGCACGATGCCGAACTTGGTGGCCAGTACCACGCGCCCGCGCCGGGTTTTGTCTTCCTTAAGAAAGCGCCCCAGCAGTTCCTCGTTGGTATAAGGCCCGTACATATCGGCCGTGTCCAGGAGCGTGATGCCGAGTTCGAGGGCGCGGGCCAGGGCGCGCAGGCTTTCGGCATCGTCGCGCTCGCCGTAGAAGTCTGACATGCCCATGCAGCCGAGGCCGAGGGAGGATACCGTGAGGCCGGAGCGGCCGAGTTGGCGGGTTTGCATAAGTGGTAATGAGCAAGGAACAGTGAGCAATGAACAACTGGCAGGCACATTGTTCACTACTCATTACTCATTACTCATTGCTCATTACACCCGAACTTTGCCAAATGAAAAAACTGCTGTTTTTGCCGCTGGCAGCGGCCCTGTTTGCATCGGGCGGGCTGCTGAGCGGCTGCAACCCCACCACTAGTACCAGCCAGGCCCCGGCTACGCCGGCCGAGCAAGTTAAAGCGGCCACCGACAGCGTGCTGGCGCTGCATGAGCGCCTTATGCCCCAGGCCGACGAAGCCGTAGCGCTGGCCGCCAAGCTGCAAGCCACGCCCAACCCGCCTCACGCGCTGGTAGTAAAGCTCAGTGCCGCCGACCAGGCTATGATGACCTGGATGCACACCTACCAGCCGCCCGACAGCACGGCCCCCGCGCCCCAGCGCCTGGCGTACCTGCGCGAGCAGCAGCGGCAGCTCAATGTTATCGACCAACAGTTGCATGCATCCCTCACGGCCGGCGCAGCCGCCTTGCGCCAGCTGCCGGCCGCGCCGGCTCCTACCACCCCAGCCCCGGCCCGCCGGTGAACGCGGATATAGCAGGCAGTTGTTAAGTCTTTTTGCGTCCGGCTGGCCCCGCTTAGGGGCCCCGGCTTTTCCGTTATGTTCTTGAAAATTCTGCCCTTTGCAGCCCTGCTGGCCCTAGCCGGCTGCGGCAGCGGCGCCTCCCCCGAGGCCAGTGCCGCCGATGGTGCCGTCGTCACGATGGATACCCCCACCGAAACGCCCACTGTGCTGCCCTACGCCGGCAACACCGAGCGCCGGGCGGTGCCGGGCCACGACTCGGTGACAGCGCATGAGGCCCTGCCGGCCTTCGACCTGCCCGACCAGGACGGCCACCGCATCACCAACAAAACCCTGGCTGGCAAGGTCTACATCACCGATTTTTTCTTTGCCACCTGCCCTGGTATTTGTCCCAAAATGCAGAGCGAGCTGCTGAAGGTGTACAAGCAATATAGCCAGGACCCGCGCGTAGTATTCGTGTCGCACAGCATCGACCCCGAGCACGACAGCCTGCCCGTGCTGCGCGACTACGCCCGCCGCCTGGGCGTGGGCACGCCCGGCAGCCACTGGCGCTTTGTGCGCCCCGCCAGCCGCCCCGCCGCCTATGGGTTGGCCCAGGCGTATTTCACTGCCGCCCAAACCGACCTTAAAGCCCCCGGCGGCATCGCTCACGGTGGCACCCTGGCTTTGGTAGACGACCAGGGCTACGTGCGCGGCACCTACGACGGCCTCAGCGATGCCGAAACGGCGCGCTTGCTGCGCGAGCTACCCGTGTTGCTTAAAGAAACGGAAACCCGGCAGGGTAGTAAGTAACTGCTGTTACGCAGTCGGTATCGTTCTGACGTTTGCCTCACCCCCTAGCCCCCTCTCCGAAGAGAGGGGAAACTAGTCTCTATATTCGATTTCATGCTAAAAATCAGCGTTTTATGCTGAATTCTAAATCTAAAAACTAGTTCTCCCTCTCTTCGGAGAGGGGGCTAGGGGGTGAGGCAAACGTCAGAACGATACCGACTGCGTAACAGCAGTAAGTAAAACGGAACCGAAAGTCGGCGTAGCCAGTGGCACTCCGTTTATGCTGCGCCAGGGGCAAACCCGCGGTAACATCGAACCACCAAGAAACGGAGTGCCACTCCATTTTACTTTTCCCCTCTCATGTGCTACCATTCTCGTTTCCGCCTGGCGGCCGGCACCGCGCTGCTGGCGGGGCTGCTGCTGCCGGGCTGCTTCACCAACAAGGGGCACCAAGGCGAGCGCCTGTACGGGCAGCATTGCGCCAGCTGCCACGGGGCGCAGGGCGAGGGCATTGGCCAGCTGGTGCCGCCGCTGGCGGGGTCCGATTACCTGGCCGGGCACCGGGCGCAGCTGGCCTGCATCGTGCGCCAAGGGCTGCAGGGGCCGATTACGGTGAAGGGCGTGGGCTACAACCAGCTTATGCTGGGCGTGCAGGATACGGCCACCCACCGCCACCTCTCCCCCGCCCAGATTACCAACCTGCTCAACTACCTGGAGCGCGCCTGGGGCAACCAACCCGGTCCCGGCGGCCTGCGTACCATCGCGGGCACCGAGGCCGAGCTACGCGCCTGCGGAGCCTTGTAAGCTACCTTTGTTTGTCTGCTAAATCTTTTCTGCGCTATGGGTCTGTTTGACTTTTTGAAAAAACCGGAGGACGCCCCGGTTACTCCCCCCACCCCCACGCCGGCCGCTACTGGCGGCCCCACTGCCACCCCGGAAGCCGCGCCCGCCAAAACCGGCCCGCGCTACCAGGGCTCCAACTACACAGCCCCCGTAGCGCCGCCCGCGCCCGCCATGCCGGCCATGCCCGAAGCGCCGCCCATGCCGGAGTTTCCCTTCGAGCCGGAAAACGTGCTCGAACACCTGCTGCTGCTGGCCCCGGTTGACGAAAATGCCCGCCCCGCTTTCTACCAGGCCCTATTGCAGGAAAATATTCTGATGGTGCTGGCCCCGGCCGACAACCTCACGCCCGGTGAGATAGTACTCGCCGAAGGCCAGGAAATCCAGCTGCAAGTGCTCCAGGATGGCCGCTTGCCCATCTTCACCTCGGCAGCCCGCCTCCACGATGGCGGCCTCGACCATAGCGCCATGAGCTGGGTGCAGATTCCTGGTCAGGCTTTCTTTGCCATGACGCAGGGCCAGGACTGCGTGCTTAACCCCTTCTCGCCAGCCGGCAAGCTGCTGCCCGCCGCCGAAATCCAGGCCCTGCTGGCGGGCCAGCTCACCCAGGGCGGCCAAACCCTGCCCGCCGATGCCCAGGTGACCCTCAGCACCCCCGACCCGCTGCCCGAGGGCTTGGCCGAAGCGCTACGCGACTTTGGTGCCACGATGCCCGCCATCCGCGCCATCTACTTGGCTCAAATGCAGCTCGTGGGCGACGAGAGCCAGCCCCCGCGCCTGTTACTGGGCTTCGAGACGGCCGACCAGAACCCCGACTTCATGCAAAACCTCGGCCCCGCGCTCGAAGGCCGCACCGGCCAGTTTCAGCACGTCGACCTAATGCTAGTAGACGTGAACTCTGATGAGGGCGTAAACCCGTACTTCCGCCAGCCGGAAGTAGAGCCTATTTATAAGGCGTAGGAGGCATTATAACGTACAAAGAGAACGTCATTTCGAGCTTGCCGACAAATCTCGCTCGCTTCGTTGAACAATAGTTTTCAACGAAGCGAGCGAGATTTGTCGGCAAGCTCGAAATGACGTTCTCTTTGTACGTTATAATGCCTCCTACGCGGCCGTTACCACGGCTAGCTCCTCAGCTGCTTCCTGCTTTTTCAGAAACGTGCGAAACAGCGGCTGCAAGCCAAAGTAGAGGAGGATGACGGCCACTACAGCCCCCACAGCCCAAATCATGAGGGCCCCCAGCTCAGCGCGCCACAGCAGGTGCAGTACGTAGCCCCAGCCTTTGGTATGTATCAGCAGCTTTATCTGGCTCATGGTGAGGTGAGATACCTCGGCACCCTGGCCCAGCAGTGTGGCACCCCACCGCAAAAAAGGCAGCAATAGCAGCAGCTGCACCGGGCTCAGCAGGTGGCACACCAGCTGCATGGCGGCCACGTTGAGTTTCAGGCGCAGGGCAGTGGCCGTGCTCACGATGGTGGTGATGCCAAAGGTAGGGGCCAACCCAAAGGCCACGCCCAGCCCCACGGTGAGCGACAGGCTCGCGGGCGAAAGCCCTGCTTTGAGCAGGCTCATGAAGGGGTCGAGCATGCGCCGCTGCACCCAGGTGCGGGGCAGTGGGTCGGGGGCAGCACGCACCCCAGCCGCCGAAATAGTAGTAATTGCCATGCGTAACTAGCCGGCAGAATGCCGGGCGACAGGGAGAAAGCCAACTAAAAGGGCTGGGTTGCTGTTCAGGCAGCTTGTACCCCGTACTGGCGCAAAATGTTGTCTGCCCGGCGCTAACCCTCTATGCCTAAGTCCCCTTCCTTGGCTGAGCCGCCTCCGCACTGGCCCTGGTGGCTGGAGCTGTGGCACCTGCTGCGCCGCGCCGCCCGCGAGCTATCGGCCAACGACCCGCTGCGGCTGGGCGCGGCTACGGCGTTTTTCACCTCGTTTGCCCTACCGCCCATCGTCATTATTTTGGTGCAGCTGCTGGCGGCAGTGTACTCGCGGCAGGGTGCCCGCTCTATGCTGCTCACCAAGCTCAACCAGCTTATCGGCAGCTCAGCGGCCGGCATGGTCGAGCAAACGGTACACAACGTGAGCCACGCCGGGCGCAACCGCCTCATTACCTGGCTGGGGTTCGGGTTCCTAGTGTTTATAGCTACTACGCTGTTCACCGTTATTCAGCACTCGCTCAACCAGCTCTGGCATGTGCGGCCCCGCCAGCAGCTGAGCCAGGTGGCAGTGGCCCTGCGCGAGCGGGTGCGCTCGGCGGGCGTGCTGCTGGCTACGGCGGGCCTCTCGGTACTGGCCTTTACCACCGATGCCGGGCTGGCGCTGTTCCGCACGTTCATTGCCGACTTCGACGCCACTTTCGCCTTTTATGCGGTGCAAGTGCTTAACGCGCTGGTGAGTATGCTCATCTTGTGGGCTTGGTGCCTCTACGTGTTTCGCACCCTGAGCGCGGCCAAGGTACCCTGGCAGGCCGCCCGGCGCGGGGCCTTGCTCACGGCCCTGCTCATTGAGGCCGGCGAGCGGGTGCTGGGCAAGCTGCTGGTGGGGCGCGACCTCGGCCCCATCTATGGCCCAGTGGCCAGCTTGGTGCTGGTGCTGCTGTTCGTGTTTTATTCGGCCATGATATTCTATTTCGGCGCGGCGTTTACCAAGGTCTACGCCCACCGCGTGGGGCTGGATATCAGGCCCAAGAAAACAGCCGTGCGGTATCGGCTGGTGAACGTGGCGGAGTAGTTGGTTTTCTTGTTTTTTCGTATGTTTAGCTGATGCTACATCCTGCCCTTCAGCCGCTGATACCCGCCTTGCGGGCCTTGTGTCATCAGTTCGGGGTGCCCCAGCTGTACGTGTTTGGGTCGGCGGTTACCGAGCGGTTTGATGCCAGCCGTAGCGACCTCGACGTACTGGCAATTGCACTGCCCTTGGCCCAGCTTGCGCAAGGCGAAGCGTTGTTGTGTTTTTGGAATGCGTTGGAATCGTTGTGTCAGCGGCGGGTAGATTTACTTATGCCGGACTCGCTGCAAAACCCATTTTTGAAGGCGGAGATTGAGTAGATTAAATTCTTGATTTATGATGCTGAAAATTATTGTTTCGATAACAATTTTAGTAGCAGCTTATGCTACTCCTGCTACAGCACAGAAGAAAGCTGCCCGTGGGCTAGCCGAATACTATTTCAAACGGGGAGCAAGCTTTTATGTAGGCGATAATGTGGCTCGTAAGCAGGCAATAGTAAACTACACCAAATCCGTCGCCTTTGACAGCAGCTATTACTGGTCTTACCGCAACCGGGGTTACTGCTACCAAAACCTTGGGAAATATGCGCTGGCCCTGGCCGACTATAACCGGGCTATCCGCCTAAGCAAGCGTGCAGGCGACTCGGAAGAGGGCAATTTGTATCCCAGATGCGCTCTTGTATGTACGCGCCTGAAAAAATGGGCAGCAGCCGAAACCTACTACTCGGCATTCTTAAATACGCCCGGTTACGACAGCGCCAACTACCGGAGCGCTTGGCGGGGCCGCGCCGAGGCCCGAAGCCAGTTGAAAAAATACGCAGATGCCCGGCAGGACTATTTGGTTTATTACCGGCAGCTTGGTTCAGAATTATTACCGCAGGAAAAAGAGCTAGCCGACGACCGGGCGCGAGTCGCCCGCGAGGGTATTCCCCCAGGGCTTTCCGAAGAAGAACGCGCTAGTTTATTGGCTGGCTATTTAAAGCGAGAAGCCACCATCAGTCAACTGAAAAAAGAGCAGGTGGCCATAGCCGACGAAATAGCCAAATTGGAAAAACTCCTGCGCTAACTCACTTCCCCGCCCAGCCCCGACCTTTGCCGGGTGCAAACCCCCACCACCTTCGCCGATTTCAACTTGCCGCCCGCGCTTACCCAGGCGCTGGCTGAGTTGAATTTTACTCAGCCTACGCCCGTGCAGGCCCTCGTGCTGCCGCCCGCCCTCGATGGGCAGGACATAGCCGGGCAGGCCCCCACCGGCTCGGGCAAAACCGCCGCCTACGGCTTGGCCGTGCTGGCCCAGATTGACCCGGCGGCCAAGGCCGTGCAGGCGCTCATCCTGGTGCCCGCCCGCGAACTGGCCCTGCAAGTGCGCGAGGCCATTAAGGCCCTGGGCAAGCACATGGACGCGCCCGGCCTGCGGGTGGCGGCGCTGTATGGCGGCCACGCCATGCGCGACGAGGTGAAGAGCCTGCAGCAGACGCCCCACGTGGTTATTGCCACGCCCGGCCGCCTGCTCGACCACCTGGAGCAGCGCAACATCATTCCTAACCAGCTCAAGGTGCTGGTGCTGGATGAGGCCGACAAGCTACTGGAACTGAAGTTTCAGGAGCAGATGGCCACCATCGTAAGCCGCCTGCCGCGCCGTCGCCAAACGCTGCTGTTTTCGGCCACCATGCCCGACAAGGTTATGGCGCTGGTGCGCGAGTACCTCACCCGCCCCCGCATGCTGAGCGCCACGGGCGGCCTCGGCCACCTGGCCACCGGCGACACGGGCGCGGCTGCCCTGCCCGATTCGCTCACCCTGCATGGCCACGTACTCAGTGCCGTAGAGCAGAAGCCCGCCGCCCTCTACCACCTCTTGCAGCAGCCCGCCACGGGCCAGACGCTCATCTTCGCCAACACCCGCGAGAAGGTGCAGGAGCTAGCCCAGTTTCTACGGGGCCGGGGCGTGGCCGCCGAGGTGCTGCACGGCAAGCTGCCCCAGCCCGAGCGCGACAAAGCCCTGATGAAGCTGCGCAACAACTCGGCCCAGGCGCTGGTAGCCACCGACGTAGCTGCCCGCGGCCTCGACGTGCCCGCTCTCGACACGGTTATCCAGTACGACTTGCCGCACGATGCCGAAACCTTCCAGCACCGGGCAGGACGCACGGCGCGGGCCGGCGTAGCTGGCACCGCCCACCTGCTCGCCACCCCCCCCGAGCAAACCCGCGTGCAAGGCTGGCCCGCCGCTCAGGCCGTGCAGTGGGCCCGCCTCAACCCGCCCGCGCTACCTGCCGCCAGTGCCGCCCGCCCCCCTAAGCCCACTACCGTCACGCTGCACGTTACGGCCGGCAAGAAGCACAAAGTGAGCGCTCACGACCTGGTAGGCACCGTGGTAAACGTGGGCGGCCTGGCCCGCGACGCCGTAGGCCGCATCGAAGTATTCGACTGGTACTCCTACGTGGCCGTGCCCCGCCAGCAGGTGGCCGAACTGCTGGAGCGCCTGAACGGAGCCAAGGTAAAGGGCGTGAAAGTGCGCGTGACGGAGGTGGAGTAGGGCGCGTTAAACCTATTCCAGCGTTGGTGGACGTAGGGAGGGATATGACCCAGAGGCACCTTATCGCAACTCACTAATCTCCTATGCGACGCCAACTAACGCTTTTATTCACAATGCTCTTGGTGGTTTGGAAACTTCAGACCCAAGCGCAGCCCGGCAACGTTGGAGGGCGTATTGCCTTTCGGGTATTTGCACCAACTGGCCGGCTCATTACCCCAGCCGACTCTGCCAGCTTCCACATCGGTTTTGGCGATGCTGCTCCTGGTTATTTCGCTGGTTTACACCAAATTCGGGCAGCCGACAATTTTAACGCCGCCAAGCCGGCTAACGCCTTTTACCTACGGGGGTTTTACCAGGTAGAGCCACCCGAGAGCCATTATGGTGCTCCGGTAACCGAGGCATTTCGCTTGTTTATAGCACGCGGCCCAGATACCATGTTTGTGTATCCGCCCTCTATTCGCGTCGACCAACTCACCCTCGACAGCATTCCGTTCCGGCCCGGCACGTACTACTTCACCGATTTCATCTATAAAACGGCTAAGCTGGTGCAACCCCTGAAGCTGCGAATAAGCCCCGGCCCCCTTACCGATTGGAACGCCCTGCGAAGCCGGGTGCCCATCGTGTACCTGGAGCAGGTAGCTAATTTCGGGCAACAAGCCGCTGCGCTGCGGTACCGCCGCCTCTACGGCTGGGATTCGACAGTGGTAAACAACGGCAAAACCTACTCTGCCCACTTTTCCGGCAAACATCCGGCAACAGGAGGCTTGAAGCGGGTAGCCACCGGGCCAACTACCTATTACGAGCCACACCAACCCATATTGCTTCAAAAGTTTGCGCAGTCGGGCACTTTGCAGCTTTACAGAATTGAAGAAGCCATTGATTCGGCGCGGTTTTTTCCGCGCGGTCAGCCTGCCAGTAAGCTCCAAGCGGCGGAGAACGCTCAATGGCGCGAACACGACTGGCAGCCGCCATATCTGGAATTAGACACCATCGTTTACCAGCAGGGCGCTTTTTACGCGCTGGGAGTGCGCTACTTTGCCATAGCCAACGCGCAAGTCAACGCGCAGGAAGTTCTGCCAAAGCCGCAGTATGGCAAATTCCGGCTGTGGCGAGCCGACGAGTTAACCCCTGCGCAACTGGCCCGCTTGCGCCGCAACTACCTGGCGCAGTTGGCCGAAGCGAAAACACATTAGAATTGGCCGCTCAAAATCAAGCAAGCTCTTCACCGGACAATTAACGAGCCTGCCGGGCAGCCGCCCACAAAACCCGTGAACCGAACTAAAGCGAAACTAATCCCAGGAATTCACGCCAATCCATAATGCAACTCCTTTTCATTTGCAGCCAGAACCGCTGGCGCAGTCTCACGGCCGAGCGGCTCTTCGACGGGCACCCCACGGTGCAGGCCCGTTCGGCCGGCACCGAGCCGGGAGCCAGGGTGCGCGTGGCTGCCGGGCATATCGGCTGGGCCGACGTAATATTCGTGATGGAGCGCAAGCACGCCGACCGCCTCAAAGCCAAATTCAAAGACGAATTGCGCGGCAAGCAACTAATAAACCTGCGCATCCCCGACGACTACCAGTTTCAAGACCCAGCGCTGGTGGAGTTGCTACGCGAACAACTACACCCCTACCTGACCGCAGATTTAACTGATTTTAACGGATAGAACGGATTTTCGTGGTTCCGCATCTACCGACCCCGAACAAGCGGAACCACAAAAATCCGTTCTATCCGTTAAAATCAGTTAAATCTGCGGTCTAATTTTGCCGGAATTATGAAGTTTACCGTAAGTCAGATAGCCCAGGTGTTGGGGGGCACTGTGGAGGGCGATGCCACGGCGGCTGTGGCCAGCCTGGCCAAAATAGAAGAGGCCGGGCCCGGCTCGCTGGCCTTTTTGGCTAATGCCAAGTACGAGCCATTTCTGTACACCACTGCCGCTACGGCCGTGATTGTGAGCACCGAGCTAGTGCTGCGCCAGCCGGTAAGTGCCGCCCTCATTCGGGTAGCCGACCCGTATTCGGGCTTTACTAAATTGCTCGAATTTTACCAGCAGGCTACCCGCACCGGGCGGCGCGGAGTGGAGGAGCCGAGCTTTATCGGCGCGGGCTCAACCATGGGGGCGGGGCACTACCGGGGAGCGTTTTCGTACATCGGCGAGGGCTGCGTGCTGGGCGAGAACGTACTGATTTTCCCCCACGCCTACGTTGGCGACCGGGTGCATATCGGCGACAACTCTATTATCCACGCCGGAGCCAAAATATACCCTGATACCGTGATTGGGCAGCGCTGCGTGGTGAAAGCCGGTGCCGTAGTGGGCTCCGACGGCTTCGGCTTCGCGCCCCAGCCCGACGGGTCTTATAAGGCCATTCCGCAGATTGGCAACGTGGTGCTGGAAGACGATGTGAGCATTGGGGCCAATGCCACTGTAGACTGCGCTACGCTCGGCAGCACGGTGGTGCGGTGCGGTGCCAAAATCGACAACTTGGTGCAGCTTGCCCACAACGTGGAAATCGGGCAGCACACCGTGGTGGCGGCCCAAACGGGCATTTCGGGGTCCTCGAAGGTGGGCGACTACTGCGTGCTGGCGGGCCAGGTGGGCCTGGTAGGCCACATATCGCTGGCCAACCGCACCACCATCACGGCCCAGAGCGGCGTGCAGAAATCGGTGCGCCAGGAAGGGCAAACCCAGCAGGGCTACCCGGCCTTCAACCTCAAAGACAACCTGCGGGCCGCCGCCATCTACCGCCGCCTGCCCGAAATGGAGCGCCGCCTCACGGCCCTCGAAAAAAGCCAGCCAGCGCCGGAAAAGCTTTAGCTTTGTGGCCGGGTTTCAGGTTCCTAGTTCCTGGTTCCTGGTTTTTAGTTGGTTTGTGCCCCGCTACAAGGCGCAAATAAATTCAAACCCGCCAACCAACAACTAGGAACCAGGAACTAGGAACCCGCCAGCGAATGAACGACAAACAACATACCATCAAAGCCCCCGTGACGGTGCGGGGCGTGGGCTTGCACACGGGCGTAGAGGCTACCATGACCTTCTGCCCCGCCCCGGTGGGCCACGGCTACAAGTTTCAGCGCATCGACCTGCCCGGCCAGCCCCTCGTGGATGCCGACGTCGACAACGTGGTAGACCTCTCGCGGGGCACCACTATCGAGCAAAACGGTGCCCGCGTAAATACCGTGGAGCACACCCTGGCCGCCCTCGTGGGCTTGCAGCTCGACAACGTGCTCATTCAGCTCAGCGGCCCCGAGCCGCCCATTATGGATGGGTCGTCGGCCGAATTTATCAAGGCCATTCACAGCGTAGGCCTGGAAGAGCAGAACGCGCTGCGCAACTACTTCGAGATTCCCGACACCATCCGCTACATCGACAGTGCGCGGGGCGTGGAAATTGCGGCCCTGCCGCTGGCCGACTACCGTCTCACGGTGATGGTCGACTACAACTCGCCGGTGCTAGGCTCGCAGCACGCCACGCTCACCGACATCGGGCAGTTTGAGAACGAGATTTCCTCGTCGCGCACGTTCTGCTTTTTGCACGAGTTGGAGCATCTGTACAAGTCGAACCTTATTAAAGGCGGCGACTTGAGCAATGCCATCGTGGTAGTAGACCGCGTGGTGGGCGAAGACGAGCTGGATGAGCTGGCTGCCATGCTAGGCAAGCCCAAGGTGTCGGTGAAGAAAGAGGGCATCCTCAACAACGTAGACCTGCGCCACAAAAACGAGCCCGCCCGCCACAAGCTACTCGACCTTGTGGGCGACCTCGCCCTAGTAGGCCGCCCGCTCAAGGGCCAGATTCTAGCTGCCCGACCCGGCCACGCCGCCAACGTAGCCTTTGCCAAGCGCATCAAGAAAAAGATGCTCGAAGCCAACAGCAGCCCCGTGCCGGTGTACGACCCCAGCCGCGAGCCGGTGATGGACATCAACCGCATTATGCAGGTATTGCCCCACCGCTACCCGTTTTTGCTGCTCGATAAAGTCATTCACCTCGACAGCCAGATGGTGACGGCGGTGAAGAACATCACCATGAACGAGCCTTTTTTCCAGGGCCACTTCCCCGGCAACCCCGTGATGCCTGGCGTGCTGCAGATTGAGGCCATGGCCCAAACCGGCGGCATTCTGGTAATGAATACCGTGCCCGACCCTGAAAATTACTGGCAATATTTCCTGGGCATTGAGAATGCCCGCTTCCGCAAAAAAGTATTGCCCGGCGACACTGTTATTTTCCACTGCGTACTCACGGCCCCCATTAAGCGCGGCATCGCCAAGATGAAAGGCCAAGCCTTTGTGAATGGCAAAGTGGTGTGCGACGCCGAAATGAGCGCCGCCATTGTCCGCAAGGACGCGTAGTTTAATTAAGAATTAGGAATTAAGAATTAAGAATTAGGTACAGCGCTTCTGGTATTTCCAGTCGGCCTCAACCCCGATTTCCCAATTCTTAATTCTTCTTTCTTAATTCTTAATTCTTAATTCTCCCCATGATTTCCCCTCTCGCCCATATTCACCCAGCTGCCCGGCTCGCGCCGGGGGTTACCGTCGAACCGTTCACTACCATTGCCGGCGACGTGGAGATTGGCGAAAACACCTGGATTGGCCCCAACGTGACCATTATGGACGGGGCCCGCATTGGGGCGCACTGCCAGATTTTTCCGGGGGCGGTTATTGCGGGTATCCCGCAGGATTTGAAGTTTGCGGGCGAAAAAACCACCGCCCACGTGGGCGACTATACCGTGCTGCGCGAATGCGTAACTGTAAACCGCGGCACCATCGACCGGGGCCGCACGGTGGTGGGCAGCCACTGCCTGCTGCAAGCCTACGTGCATGTAGCCCACGACTGCCTGGTGGGCAGCCACTGCGTTATTTCCAACGCTACCCAGATAGCGGGGCACGTACAGGTGGGCGATTGGGCCATTATTGGGGGCACCTCGGCCATCCAGCAGTTCACCAGTATTGGGGCGCACGCCTTTATTGGGGGCGGCTCGCTGGTGCGCAAAGATGTGCCGCCGTTCATCAAAGCCGCCCGCGAGCCGCTGACCTACGCCGGCGTAAACTCGGTGGGTTTGCGCCGCCGGGGCTTTAGCGAAAAGCAAGTCAATGAGATACACGAACTCTACCGCATCCTGTATTTGAGCGGCCTGCCCATGCAAACGGCCCTGGCCCGCATTGAGGCCGAGCTGTCGCCCTCGCCCGAGCGCGACCAAGCGCTGGAGTTTGTGCGGGCGGCGGCGCGGGGCATCGTGCGCGGCCCCAGCAACCGCAGCAGCCAGCCCGAAGAGGGGCTCGATTAATGCGCCTGATTGCCCACGACCTGGGCCGGCGCTACGGCCGCCAGTGGGTATTCCGCCACCTGGGCCACGACTTCCGGCCCGGCACCGCCACGGCCGTGCTCGGCCCCAACGGTGCGGGCAAAAGCACGCTGCTCAGCATTTTGGCGGGCCAGCTGCTGCCCACCGAGGGCCAGGTGCGCTACGAACACGCCGGCCGCCCGCTGCCCGTAGCCGAGGTGCCGCGCCAGCTTGCCTACTGTGCCCCCTATCTGGAGCTACCCGAGGATTTCACCCTGCTGGAGCTGCTGGCTTTCCATACCCGCCTCAAGCCGCTGCAAGCGGGCCTCACGCCCGCCGCGCTGGTGGATATTATGTACTTGCACAAGGCCCGGCACCAGTTGGTGCGCGAGTTTTCGTCGGGCATGAAGCAGCGCCTCAAGCTAGGACTGGCTCTTTACGCGGCGGCCCCGCTCCTACTGCTCGATGAGCCTACCACTAACCTCGACGTAACCGGCGCGGCCTGGTACCTGGAGCACGTAGCGCGGGTGCGCGACGCAAACCGGGTAGTGATTGTGTCATCGAACGTGCCGGCTGAGTATGGGTATTGCGACGAGCAGGTGCTGATTACGGACTTTCAGTAGGGTGCGGGGTTTGTCCCCGCCCGTCGTTGCCAATTGACGTAACAACGACGGGCGGGGGCAAGCTTCGCACCCTACAACTACACCTATGCAACCCGACCTTATTGAAACTTATCTGGCCGCCGAGCGGCCCGCTCTCGAAAAGAGCGAGTATGTAAACGGGGAAATTTTCCCAGTGCCTCCAGCCATCAACGCGCATAGCCTGATTAACACCAACGTAGCCACCCTACTTCATCAGCAGGTGCTCAACCGCGACTGCGTAGTACTGGGCAGCGCCATGCGGCTATATGTGCCAGCCGGGCCGCTTTTTACGTACCCCGATGCCTCACTGGTGTGCGGCCCGGTGCAGGTGCGGCCCGACGGCTACGACGACAATCTGCTTAACCCGGCGCTGCTGGTGAAAGTATTGCCACACGAGATGCCCACGCATTTCAAAGACGTATTTGAGCTGTACTACAGCATTCCTACAGTGCAGCATGTGCTGCTGGTGACGGAGTACGCGGCACTGGTTTCGCTGGGGTCGCGCAACGAGAACGGGCTACTGAACGTGTACGGTTTTGCCGGGCTGGACGCAGTCATTATGCTACCGGATTTGGGGTTGGAATTGCCGCTGGCTGAGATTTACCGGAAGGTGCCGCTGCTGGCCTGAAGCCGCTTTGGCCAGACTGGGCAAAACCCTGTTTCCTCTTCGCCCGTATCTTCGCGACCCGTTAAAAACCTTACCTATTCACCTTCTGCTGCCCTTTTTTACTATGCGACAGTACGATATGGACGAGGACGACCTCGCCGACGATGATAACCTCGACAGCTTCGCCAGCACCGGCGGGGCCAAAACCCACGGCTCGGGAGAAGACCAGCTTTCGGCCAAATACGCCGATTACCTGATGTGGCGCGACACCGGCTCCTCGCACGACGAAGCGCTCGACCTCGCCGCCCTCACCGAGGAAGAATTCACTACTGCCCAGGCGGCCGAAGACCCCGACGGTAGCAGCGGCCTCAGCCCCCTGGACGAGGACGACGACCTCGACAGCGACGAGGACGACGAGGATAGTTTCGGCAGCAGCTCGCGCAGCCGGGGCCGGGGCGACGACTACGATAGCGACTACTAGCCTACGCGGGCTTGAAGCAAAAAAGGCAGGCTACCAGTTTGGTAGCCTGCCTTTTTTGCTTGTAACACCAAGCTCCAGCTTGGTGAGTCGTTGAACAATGGTTACTCACCTACTCACCAAGCTGGAGCTTGGTGTTACTACTTGCCAAATACGCGCTTGAGGATGGCGGTGCCTTGGGCGGCCGGGTTTTGGCGGATTTTGGCTTCCTGCTGGGCCAGCAGCACGAAGAGGCCGTCGACGGTTTGCTTGGTAACGTAGTCGGTGAGGTCGGTGCTGGCGGGCGTCATGAGCGGAATTTTGTTGTAGCGCTGGATGAGCTTGCTGTAGGTGGCGTTGGCGCCTACCTGGTCGAGGCTCTGCACGATGCTGGGGCGCAGGGCCGCGTTAAGGGCCGCTTCCGAGTTTTTGCGCAGCAGCTGGGTGGCAGCATCCTTCTGGCTGCTCGTTACCAGCGTAAGGGCATCGGAGAGGGTAAGCTGCTGTAAGGCGTTGAGGAATATATCCTTAGCAGCGGGTGCGGCGGCTTCGGCGGCGCGGTTGAGGAGGTTGGTGGCTTGCTCTACGGCCGTTTTGCCCAGCGGGCCGGGCAGGGCGCTGAGCGTGGTGGCTACCATTTGCGCATCGGGCGGGAAAGGAATACGGATGTCGTCGTTGAGGTTGAAGCCGTCTTTTTCCGACGCAAACGCGACGGCCTTGGTGATGCCCGTAGTGAGGGCCTCGCGGATTCCGGTGCTGGCTTCGGCCTCGGTGAGCGGAGCCGGCGCGGGTGCGGCAGCTACGGTGGTAGTGGTGGTTTTAGTAGCGGCGGCTTTTTTAGCGGCAGCGGCTTTGGCAGCGGCAGTTTTGGCGGCAGCGGCTTTTTTAGCAGCGGCAGCTTTGGCGGCAGCAGTGGTTGGCTTGGTTTGGGCCAGGGCTGGTACGGCCGTGAGCAGCGCCAGGGCCAGTAGCAAATTTTTCATATAAATAGGAAAAGAAACGTAAGCTGCAAAACCAGATGGCCGGCGTGGCTGTCCTGCAAGCAGCGTGCTGCAAAGTTCCCTATAAAACCTTGCCAAACCCTGACTTTCTGCTTTATGGACGTTGAAATTATGACAATCGGCGACGAACTGCTCTATGGGCAGGTTGTAGATACCAACTCGGCCTTCCTGGGCCAGCAGCTTGGCCGCCTGGGCTTGCGCGTGCGCCAGATTACGAGCGTGAGCGACCGCGCCGACGAGCTAGTGGCCGCCCTCGACCAGGCCCGGCAGCGGGTGAAAGTCATCATCACCACCGGCGGCCTGGGCCCCACCAAAGACGACCTCACCAAGCACGTACTGGCCCGCTACCTGGGCCGCGAGCTGGTGCTGCACGAGCCCACGCTACGCCATGTGGAGGCTATTTTCCGGCGCTTCAACCGCCCCATGCTCGACGTGAACCGCCAGCAGGCGCTGGTGCCCGAAGGCTGCGAGGTGCTGCACAATGCCGTAGGCACGGCCCCCGGTATGTGGATAGAAGACGGCGGCACGGTGTTCATCAGTATGCCCGGCGTGCCGTTCGAGATGAAAAAGCTGGTAACCGATGAAGTACTCCCCAAGCTGCAACAGAAATTCCAGCTGGCTCCCATCGAGCACGTCGTTGTGATGACGGCTGGGTTAGGCGAGTCGTTTCTGGCCGAAAAAATCAAGGATTGGGAAGCTGCTTTGCCGGCCAACGTGAAGCTCGCCTACCTGCCTAGCCTGGGGAGCGTACGCCTGCGCCTCACCGGCACACCCGACGGCCCCACCGACGACTTGCGCCCCCGCATGCTGGCGCTACTGCCCGCCTTGCGCGGGCGCATCGGTGAGTACATTTTTGCCGAAGAAGACACTCCGCTTGAAGTAGTAGTGGGGCAGTTGCTGCAAGCCAAAAACTGGCAACTCGGCACCGCCGAAAGCTGCACGGGCGGGGCCGTGGCCCAGCGCCTCACCAGCGTGCCCGGTTCCTCGGCTTACTTCAAGGGCAGCGTGGTGGCGTATTCCAACGACGTAAAAATGAGCCTGTTGGGCGTAAACGCCGAAACCCTGGCCCAGCACGGCGCGGTGAGCGAGGCAACCGTGCGCGAGATGGCCGAAGGTGCCTGCGTCCGCCTCGGCTGCGACGTGGCCCTGGCTACCAGCGGCATTGCCGGCCCCGGCGGCGGCACCCCCGGAAAGCCCGTGGGCACCATCTGCCTAGCCTGCGCCACTCCGGCCGGCACCGTGAGCCGGCAATTCAGCCTCGACCGGGGCCGCCAAACCAACATCGAATACACCACCCAGGCCGTGCTAATACTGCTGTGGCAGCAGTTGGCCGGACACCAGCAAGCAGCGCTGCTAAAGGTGTGAGCCGCCGGGTATTCAGCCGCTCGCGCCTCACTTGCTGAGCAACATAAACCCGGCTAAAGCCAGCAGGTGGAGCGTCGCGATGCCTAAGCGCTGGGGCTGAGCGCCAGCCAATGCCTGTACACTGTTATTCAGCATCAGTACCACGCTGAAAACAGGTAGCGCCAAAAAATCTATAACGCCCGCGCCGGGTGTGCAAATACCGCTCGGGCTCATATGTTCCAGAAACGCGATGGCTGCCGCGAAACAGCCGTAAAAAAGCAGGCACCAAGCGCTGCTTTTCCAAATTGCTTGGTGAGAATCCATAACAGAGTCAGCCGTTTGCGGGGGTGGGTGCCGGTAGGCCTGCGCAGTGCAAAGTAATTTTGGCCGACAACTCCAGCAGCCTTTGAACCTGTGGGTCGGTAGGCAAGTAGTTTTTCTTTGTTAGCGTCAAAATATGCTTCGCTCTTTGAATTTCTTCTCGTTCCAAATAAATGGCTATTATTTCTGCGAGTTTAGTTAAGTCACGGTAATCGTAGTTGGTTAGTAAGTAGGAAAGTTTTTTCTGGCGTTTCTTGATGGCGAGGCACTTAGCACAACGCACTTTTTTTACCTGGACCCAGAATTTCAGGTTTTCAAACCAAAATTGCTGTTCGCCTTTAGTAAATATAAACTCCTGGCCACAATCGCGGCAAGCACTTCTTTTATCGAAAAATGTGAAATGAGGTGTGAAGTCACAAAATTGCTGTAGACGTGGGTGGGCTCGCACTGCCCGTTCCTGTTGCAGACAATTATCACACGCCCAATTTCTATTCGTTCCGGCGATGGCATCAGTCCAATAGGTAGACTGCTCATCAAGAACGAATTTCCCTTTCCAGCTAACGTAGTGTTGTTTAGGCACTTCATTTGCGCACTGTGCGGCAAAGACTGAGCATTCGTCTTTCGTGCGACGCTGATTGCAACACGGGCATTTCAGTAAGTCAGGCTTCGATTTTTGTTTCATAAAAGCGGGCTTAAACTATTTTACAGTGCTGTATCCAGCACCTCGTCGCCATCATCAGCCATAGCCTTCGCCAGCTTCTCAATATTGAGGCTCCGGGCCGAGGCGTCGAATATCTCGCGGTAGGTGCCGCGCCGCTCGTACAATTCCAGGTGGGTGCCGCTTTCTACCTGCTCGCCTTTTTTCATTACGTAAATGCAGTCGGAGTCCACGATTTGGGCGAGGCTGTGGGAGATGATGACGACCGTGCGGCCCTGCTTGATGGCGTCGAGCGAGTTCTTGATTTGCTCGGTGGCGATGGCGTCGAGGCTGGCGGTGGGCTCGTCGAGGAAGATAATGGGCGGGTTTTTGAGGAAGAGGCGGGCAATGGCGATGCGCTGTTGCTGGCCGCCGCTTAGCTGCTGGGCGTCGCTGGCGTAGCCCTGGGGGAAGTCGAGTATCTGGTCGTGCAGATACGCTTGGCGGGCGGCTTGTTCTATCTGGGCGCGGGTGGCGGCAAAGTTGCCGTAGCGGATATTTTCCTCGATGCTGCCCCGGAAAATGTGGTTTTTCTGCAGCACCAGCCCGATGTGCTGGCGCAGGGCGTGAATGTCGTATTCGGCCAGCGGCTTGCCATCGAGCAGCACCTGGCCCGCGTTGGGGCGGTAAAACTCGCAGAGCAGGTTCAGTACCGTGCTTTTGCCCGCGCCACTCAGGCCCACGAGCGCCGTGGTTTTGCCGGCTTCGATGCGCAAACTCACGTGGCGCAGGGCGGCGGTGCCGCTGGGGTAGGTGAAGTCGACGTGTTGTAGCTCGAACTCGCCGTGCAGGTGGGTGGGGCGCAGGGTGCCAGTTTGTTCGGTTTGGTCGTGGGCGTCGAGGATGGTGAAGAAGCCCTCGGCGTAGGTCAGCGCCTCGTTCATCTCGTCGTAGATGCGGTGCAGCTGCCGGATGGGGGCCGACACGTTGTTGAACAGCAGCACATGAAACATGATGGCCCCAATGCTCATCTGGCCCGCCAGCACCAGGTAGGCGGTGAGCACGATGATGGCAACGACCCCGATTTGCTCGAAAAACGACTTGAGGCCGTCGTAGCGGAAGTTGGTTTTACGGGTCAGCAGTTGAGCGCTTTCCAGCTTGTCCTGCACGGCAAGCTGCTTTTGGGCCTCATAGTCTTCGCGCACGAAGCTCTTGATAACCGTGATGTTGTCGATGAGGCTGATGAGGCCGTGGTTTTTCTCTTCGCGCAGGCTGCGCAAATTGCGCCGGGTGCCGTTGAGGCGGTCGGCCTGCCGGTAGCTAAGCCAGAAGTACACCGGCAGCACGGCCAGCGCCACCAGGCCCACCCATTTATTGGCAAAAAACATCACCACCAGCGCCACCAGCGCATTGGCAAACAGCGGCAGGATGTCAATAAAGAAGTTCTGCACCAGCTTCATGAGGCTCTCCACGCCCCGGTCGATGCGGGTTTGGAGCTTGCCGGCTTGGTTGCCTCCATCGGTGAAAAAGCCGAGCTGGTAGGTGAGCATGCGCAGCACCGCTGTTTCGCTCAGCGCCCCCGATACGCTGATGCGAATTTTCTCGCCGTAGTATTTCTGGCCGAACGTGATGCCGGTATTTAGTAGCTCTTTGCCTAGCAAAATCACACTCACCCACACCAGCAGGTGCCAGCCCTGCGCAAGGCCCTGGCCAGCATTGAGCAACTGCTGCACCGTATCGACGGTGTAGCGCAGAGCGAAGGGGTTGACCTGCGCCGCTAGCGAGCCCACCAGCGTAAGCAGCAGCGTGCTGACGACAAGGCGGCGGTGCGGCACCACAAACGGCAGCAGCCGCTGAATAATTTGCCAAAGACTCATTTTAACCGAAGCAGGTAGTAGAGCCGGTTAGACGCGGGGCGTGCGGGCAGGGTTATAGGGGCGCCAAGCACGGCAACCAACGGGCACGGCAGCCAAGTCTTTCCTTCACATAAACTCTCCCATTTGGGACACAATCCACCAAAACGCCAGCACTGACCCTAAAAAAGCTACGATAAGGGTACTAATCGACCTCATTTGATTCGATATCAATGGCGTTAGTGGCTGCTGTTTATACCGTTGCACCGCCTCAACCAGCAAGTTCACTAGCAGCAGCACTGAATAAACCGCGCCGAACAGCACCGCAAACAGAAAACCGCATATAATACCTACACCCATCGCGGCCTGCGCGAGCAATACAGCAAAATGATTGGCGACCATGCTGCAATAGTAGCAAGCTTTCGCGCAGCCCAAACGCAAAAAGCCCCGGCCAACTGCTTGCTGACCGGGGCTTTGTCCTGGAAACGGAGGATTTGGTTATTCGGTGGTTTTCACCTTCACCTTGTCGTTCTTTATTTTCACTTTGCCATCTACGGGCTGGGCAGCCGGGGCCGCGCCGTCGGGGCCGCCCTGGCCCATGCGCCCCCCCCCCATGCCGCCCCGGCCGCCGCCGCGCTGCTGCTCCATAGCGGTGAACTTGGTGAACTGGTCGGCTGTGAGTACGCCTTTAAACTGCTCTTCGTACTTGGCGCGCATGGTCTGCATCTGCTCGCGCATCTGGCTACGGTCACCGCCCTGGCCCTGGCCCTGGCCGCGCATGGCTTGCATGTCGTTGGTGCGGGCGAGCATGATTTGCTGCACTTTGGTAGCTTGGTCAGGGGTGAGGCTCAGCTCCTGGGTGAGGCGCTTGGTTTGCATGGTAGCCATTTCTTCGGGTGAGCGGCGCTGACGCTGGCCTTGGCCGCCCTGCATACCGCCCATCTGGTCGGTTTGGGTGTCTTGGGCCGAAGCGGCGGTAGCGGTGAGGGCGAGCGCCAACAGGGGCAACAGAAACTTTTTCATGGAAGTAGGGGAAATTGGGGAGGAAAAAAAGAGCCGGAAAGAAATTGCCGGCCCAAAAAATTAGCGTCGGTAGCTGGCTTCCCAGCGGGCACGTTCCTGGGGCGTTACGCGGTGGTCGGGGGCAAAACCGTAGTTGTGGGCTTGTTCCCAACGGCGCTGCTCCTCACGGGTTGCGCGGTGGTCGCGGTCGAAGCCGTAGTTCTGGTTGTGGTCGAAGTGGTCGTTGTGGCGGGCGGCTTCCCAGCGAGCGATTTCCTCGCGGGTTACGCGGTGGTTAGGGGCATAGCCGTAATTATCGTTGCGGCGGTCGCGGGGGCCGTCGTGGTCGAAAGCAGGAGTAGCGAAGGCGCTGGTGGCAGCAAGCAAAGCAGTGGCGGCGAAGGTGGCAAAGATGGATGCTTTCATGGCCGTAAGGTTTAAGGGAGTGAGGTAATTACCGCGCCGGTAGTAGCGGGGTGCTTACTGCTTTGCAAATGAATGGCCGGAAATGCCGCCCGGTAGCGGGCTTTCGCACCATCGCTGGGGAAGTGCCGACCAACGCCCGCTTTGTACCGATTGAGGTAGTTTTAGCCTGCTCCACCCAAGCAACCTGAAGCCTGCTTAGCCCCGCTGTGGTATGTTTAGAGCAGGCAATTTCCTGCAAGACATGATTCAATCGATGGAAAATATCCTGCATCTATTATCCAGAAGTTTGCGCTGGGCAAAGTGGGTATTTCTGCCACTACTGGGGCTGGTTTACGTGGCTATTTTAGCGGATATAGTGTTGGAATCAGTGAACGTAACGGCACTGGGGCTTATCACACTGGTGATGGCACCATTGGGCATCTGGCTGCTATACAGGCGGTTTGATACCAGTTTTGCTACGGCTTACGATTCCGATTTTTTATATCTCTACAAAAGTGTTGGCACCGAACAGATTCCGCTCGGTCGTGTGCATCAGATAAAGTATGTTTTTTTCAAAATATCATACCGGCACCGTTGGAGGATAGGCTATTACGACACGAATAACCAAGAACGAATTGTGCGGGTACTGCCGGTTGGTTTTTCGGGGCGCAGCATCGACGGCTTTATTGCAGCCGTGCGTCGGCATAATCCGCAGGTTGAAGTCCGGCATTGGTATTTGTTCTTCGACCAATAAACCGCCCTTGCCCTATTTAACGCCCCTGCCCGGCCTTCAGGGGCGGGGGCGTTTTACTTGCGCCATACCTTTGCGCCACAATTCTCCCTCCCACCCCACCCTACTTTTTAACACCCCTGCCCCTACATTATGGCCCGAGTGGAAATGACGATGCCCAAGATGGGCGAATCCATCATGGAAGGCACCGTGCTCAAATGGCTCAAGCAAGTTGGCGACGCCATTGAGCAAGACGAATCGGTGCTCGAAGTAGCCACCGACAAAGTAGACACCGAAGTGCCTGCGCTGCACGCCGGCACCCTGGCCGAGATTCTGGTGCCCGAAGGCCAGGTAGTAGCCGTAGGCGCACCCATTGCCATCATCGAAACTGGCGGGGCAGCCACTGCCACGGCCAATACCGACGACCTGGAAGAAGCCAGCGCCAACCCACCCTTGACGGGCTCGGAAAACGTGCCGCCGCTGCACACCATCCCGGCCGGCGACGCTGACCTACCCTACCTGCCCAGCCCCAACAGCCCCGTAGTGGCCGAGGCTACCCAGCAGGTAGGCACCATGGCCAGCCTGCCCGTGCAGCCCGGCCGCTTCTACTCGCCGCTGGTACTCAGCATCGCCCGCGAAGAAGGCGTGAACATGACCGACCTCGAGCGCCTGCCCGGCACCGGCCAGGAAGGCCGCGTGACTAAAAAAGACATCCTCAACTACGTGGCCGCCGGCAAAAAGCCGCTGGCCCCCGCCACAGCACCCGCCCAGCCGGCGGCCGGCACGCCGGCTCCGGCAGTGGCCCCCGCAACGGCGGTAGCTGCTCCGGCACCAGCCACACCGGCCGCTGCTCCGGCACCCACCCCCAAGCCCCAGGCACCAAACAAGCCGGCACCGTCGGTATCGGGGGGGCAGGAGCTGGTAGAGATGGACCGGATGCGCAAGATGATTGCGCAGCGCATGGTCGACTCCAAGCGCATTTCGCCGCACGTTACGAGCTTCGTGGAGGCCGACGTGACGGAGCTGGTGTATTGGCGCACCAAGCATAAAGACGCTTATAAAAAGCGCGAGGGTGAGAACCTGACCTTTACACCCATTTTTGTGCAGGCCGTGGCCCGCGCCATCCAGGATTTCCCCGGTATCAACGTGTCGGTGGATGGCGACTACATTATTAAGAAGCGCGACATCAACGTGGGTATTGCCGTGGCCCTGCCCAGCGGCAACCTTATTGTGCCCGTCATTCACAACGCCGACCAGCTCAACCTCAACGGCCTGAGCAAGAAGGTGAACGACCTGGCCAACCGCGCCCGCCAAAACAAGCTCAAGCCCGAAGACCTGGAAGGCGGCACCTACACGCTGAGCAACGTGGGCTCGTTTGGCAACGTTATGGGCACGCCCATCATCATGCAGCCGCAGGTGGCGATTATGGCCGTGGGGGCCATCAAGAAAAAGCCCGCCGTAATTGAGACGCCGCAGGGCGACCTCATCGGTATCCGGCACTTTATGTTCCTGAGCCACAGCTACGACCACCGCGTAGTAGATGGTTCGCTGGGCGGCATGTTCGTGCGCCGCGTGGCCGATTATTTAGAACAGTTCGACCCAAATACGGCGGTGTAGCCGGGCTGCTTAGCTTAATTGAACAACTATAAAAGAACGTCATGCTGAGCTTGCCGAAGCATCTCGCTCGCGCCGTCGGATTAGTAATCTAACGGCGCAAACGAGATGCTTCGGCAAGCTCAGCATGACGTTCTTGTTTTGTACTTCCTAATCCATGAAAAATATCCTCTTCATTGCCACGCTGGCTATTTCCGTGGGCCTCATCGTCTTCCTCTACCAGCGCCTCACCACTACCGAAGCCGCCCTTAAAGCTGCCGAGCAGCATTTTGCCGACTGCCAGCAAGTGACGTTTCAGCTGCAAAACCAACTCAGCCAAGACGAGAAAAGCGCCTCCGACCACGCTACTATTGCCCCCTCGGCCCGGAAATAGCTCTTATTCCTATGCCCCAATTAAACGGAGCGCTGCCGATTACGTCAACCCTAGGAGTCTGTTTTATCGTCCCCGATGCTTCGCTTTATAGTTCTGCTTGCCCTGCTACTGGGAGTTGCCCCCCTGGCCAGCCATGCCCAGTTGGCCGTGGCCCCGCCCGTCGACTCGGCTACGGCGCGGCTGGCCCTGGCTTCGGCAGCGCGGCAGTTTCCTAAGTTTACGCGGGCGTTGCAACTGCTTCAGCAGCAGGACACCTTGCTCAGGCAGGTGGTGCTGGTGCAGCCAGCCCGGCCCGCTGGCCCGGCGGCAGCCTCGCCGACCGGCGTCGTGCGCCTGGATGTGCGCTATTTGTTGCAGTTACAGCCCGACTTCGATGACGACCGGCTGGTAGTGGTGCTCTACCACGAAATCGGCCATTTGCATTACTACCTCCGCGTGCCACCCGGCCAGCGCACCCCTATGGCGAGCGAGCGGGCCGCCTTCGATTATTCGCTGCTGAAAACCCGGGAGCTGGCGGTGGCCGGCGACTGCGGGCCGTTGCGCAAGGGCGTTTACTTTATGCGCCTGCGCAGCGAGTCGTCCGATGTGGCCGACCCGCATGTGCGGGCGCTAAAGCAATTGGTGCAGGAGCCAGCCTATGCGGAATATCAGCGCTACATAGCCACGCGATGCGGCGTAAAGCCCTGATAACTACAGGATTTTCGCAATAGCCTGCTGGTACTGCGGGGTGTCGAGCAGGTCGTTGTGGTGCCCGCCGCGAATGGTAAGCAGTTCGTCGCCCGGCTTGAGCAGCGCCTTCAGCCGCACCGAGGAGCTATAGGGAATTACCTCGTCGTGGTCGCCGTGAACCAGCACCACTGGTGCGGCTACCTGCGGCAGCAGTTCATTGGTAGCCAGCGGGTAGCGCAATAAAAAGCCGGGCAGTATGGGCCATATCTTAACCGTGTGCGCCGCCATGTCGGCCATGTTGAAATAAGGCGCGTGCAGCAGCAGTAGGCGCGGGTGCTGCCGGGCGGCCAGCCATGCCGCCGGCCCGGTACCTACCGAATAGCCGGCAATAACTACCTGGCTTTTGGCATATGCCGCCGTTACCTGCTGGTAGGCAGCCTCCACATCGGCCAGCAGTTGCGCCTCGCTGCTGATGCGGCCGGGGCTTTTGCCGTAGCCCCGGTAGTCGAGGAAAAATACGTCGTAGCCCAGGCGCGTGTAGGTGGGAGCCAGCTCGCCCCAGCCCGCCAGTGAACCACCGTTGCCGTGCAGGAAAAATACCAACCCTTTCGGATTTAGCACTTTGAATAGTAGGCCGCTTAGTTGAGTGCCATCGGGGGCGGTAATGGGGTATTCGGCGTAGGTGCCGGGGAACGTGAAGCGGTAGCTAGTGGGCAGCTTTTGAGGGTAGAAGAGCAGGCTTTCCTGCTTGAAATAGAGGAAGCCGCACACCAGCAGGTAAAGCATAGCAGCGGTGACGAGCAGGATGAGCAGCAGGGTTTTCATGCATTTTCTTATTACAAACGAAAAGAACGTCCTGCTCATCTGGCGTCCGCTTGCCGAAGCATCTCGCTCGCAGGATGACTAAATCGTTGAACCGAGATGGTGCTGTCGATTGAGTCACTCTGCGAGCGAGATGCTTTGGCAAGCGGACGCCAGATGAGCAGAACGTTCTTTCTAGGGGGAGTAAATTCTCCTCCCCTACTCCCCTAACGCCCGCAACGCCTGCTCCAGCGCCGCAATTTTCGCCTCGGCGTCGGCCAGTTTCTGGCGCTCGCGCTCCAGCACGTCGGGCTTGGCATTGGCTACGAATTTCTCGTTGCCCAGCTTTTTCTGCACCGAGTCGCGGAAGCCCTGGTTGTAGGCCAGGTCTTTTTGCAGGCGCTCGCGCTCGGCGGCGGCATCGACCTGCATATCCAGGGGCACGAAAAACTCGGCGCTGCCCAGCACGAAGCTCACGGCGCTGGCGGGGGCCGCGTCTACAAACGATAAGTCGCTGAGGTTGGCGAGCTTGCGGATGACGCCGGCGTAGTCGCTGATGGCGGGCTGGTCGTCGATTTTCACGGCCAGGGCTACTTGCTTAGTGGGGCCGATGTTCTTTTGGTTGCGCACGTTGCGCACGCTGGCCACGATGGCGAGGGTGCGCTCCATTTGCGCGAGCACCTCGGCGCTGTGGGCGGGGGCCGCCAGGCGGGGCCAGTGGGCCACGCACACGTAGTCGCGCTCGCCGCGCTCGGCTAGCTCGTGCCACAACTCTTCGGTGATGAAGGGCATGAAGGGATGCAGCAGCTTGAGCAGCGTTTCGAGGAAGCCCACGGTGGCGCTGAGCGTCTGGGCATCAATGGGTTGCTGATAAGCGGGCTTCACCATTTCCAGGTACTGGGCGCAGAAGTCATCCCACACCAGCTTGTACACGGCCAGCAGGGCATCGCTCAAGCGGAACTTCTCGAAATGCTCATCCAACTCGGCCAGCACCTGGGCAAGCCGGGCCTCAAACCAGCGCACGGGTTGGGCGTTGGCGAAGGGCAGGGCGGCGTCGGCTTGCCAGCCCTTTACCAGGCGGAAGGCGTTCCAGAGCTTGTTGTTGAAGTTGCGGCCCTGGTCGATGAGCTTCTGGTCGTAGAGCAGGTCGTTGCCGGCGGGGGCCGAAAAGAGCATGCCCGTGCGCACGGCGTCGGCCCCGAAGTCGCGGATGAGGTCGAGCGGGTCGGGCGAGTTGCCGAGCTGCTTGCTCATCTTGCGGCCCAGACTGTCGCGCACGATGCCTGTGAGGTACACGTTGCGGAAGGGCACTTCCCGGCGAAATTCCAGCCCGGCCATAATCATGCGGGCCACCCAGAAAAAGAGGATGTCCGGCCCCGTTACGAGGTCGTTGGTGGGGTAGAAGTAGTTGATGTCGGGGTTGTCGGGGTCGTCGAAGCCATCGAACACCGAGATGGGCCAGAGCCACGACGAAAACCAGGTATCGAGCACGTCCTCATCCTGGCGCAAGTCGCTGGATTTCAGGCTGCTGTGGCCACTTTGCTCGCGGGCCAGCTGCACGGCTTCTTCCTGGTGCAGGGCCACCACGAAGGAGCCATCGGGCAGGTACCAGGCGGGTATCTGCTGGCCCCACCAGAGCTGCCGCGAAATGCACCAGTCGCGCACGTTTTCGAGCCACACGCGGTAGGTGTTTTTGAACTTGGCGGGGTGCAGCTTCACGGTGTCGTTTTCCACCACTTCGAGCGCGGGCTTGGCCAGGTGCTCCATTTTCAGGAACCACTGCATCGAAAGCTTCGGCTCAATCACGGCCTTGGTACGCTCCGACGTTTGCACGATGCTGGCGTACTCTTCCACTTTGGCCAGCAGGCCGGCCTGCTCCAAATCCTTCACGATGTTGCGGCGGGCGGCGAAGCGGTCCTGGCCCACGTAGAGCTGCGCCTTTTCGTTCAGCGTACCGTTATCGTTCAGGATATCAATTACTTCCAGGCCGTGCTTCTGGCCCAGGTTGTAATCGTTGATATCGTGCGCGGGCGTAACCTTTAGTGCCCCGGTGCCAAAGTCGATGCTTACGTACTCGTCAAAAATCACCGGAATTTCGCGGCCCAGCAGCGGAATCCGCACCTGCTGCCCCGCCAGGTGCTGGTAGCGCGGATCGTTCGGGTTCACGGCCACGGCCACATCGGCCATAATGGTTTCGGGCCGCGAGGTGGCCACGGTCAGAAACTGCCCTGCCTGCCCCACAACCTCATAGCGCAAATGGTACATTTTCGCCATCACTTCCTTCGGAATCACTTCCTCGTCCGAGATGGCGGTGCCGCTTTGGGGGTCCCAGTTCACCATGCGCACGCCCCGGTAAATGAGGCCCTTGCGGTACAAATCCACGAACACGCGCAGCACGGCTTCGGTCAGCTTGGGCTCCATCGTGAAGCGGGTGCGGCGCCAGTCGCAGGAGGCGCCGAGCTGCTTGAGCTGCTCCAGGATGATGCCGCCGTACTTCTCCTTCCAGGCAAAGGCGTGTTCCAGAAACTTCTCGCGGCCAATGTCTTGCTTGTTGATACCCTGCTCCTTGAGCATGGCTACTACCTTGGCCTCAGTGGCGATGCTGGCGTGGTCGGTGCCGGGCACCCACAGGGCCTCCTTGCCCTGCATGCGGGCGCGGCGCACGAGCACGTCCTGGATGGTATTGTTGAGCATGTGGCCCATATGGAGTACGCCCGTCACGTTGGGCGGCGGAATCACCACGGTGTAGGGCTGCTTGCGCGGGTTTACTTTGGCTTGAAAAAAGCCTTTTTCCTGCCAGCGCTGGTACCATTTGGCTTCAACGTCGGCGGGCGAATAGGTGGTAGACATCGCAGATTTAACGGATTTAACGGATTTCGCGGATACGCCCGCAAGCGGGCTGGCTGGGCTGCTTGGCGGGCAGGCGGCGGGCGCGGTTGGAGTGGTTAGTAGCGGGCAAAAGTACGGCGGGTGCGGTTGGTGGTGTTTAGCTCAGAAAGGATTATCTACCATCTATCTTGAGCCGAAATTCACTTTGTTCCGTTCTGGCTCCTAGTTTCATGCGCACCTCTCTTAGCCGCTGGATTACCGAAGGCACTATTGCGCCCTGGACATGGGGCACTTCGCTCGACGCTTTTTTTGCTATTGTACCCGCAGCGAAGGCCGAAATTGAAGAGCAATTGCAGCTTGGCTATCCATTGGTCAGGCTTGATGATGTAGAGTTCTACTTCGAAGGCGATGAGTTTACACATCTTTCTGAGGTGATAATTGAAGCCTGGGCCATTAACGAGAGTGACAAGCCTGCCTATTTTACTTACGATTGGATTCGCAGCGGCTTGACTTTCAAGCAGGTGAAAGCAATACTGGAGAATATCAAACTGGCTTACGAGATTCAGCGGGGGCCGCTTGGCACTTCGCATATTCTAACCAGCACCGGGGCCTTCTTCGGTTTCTACTCCGATTTCGATACCGAGGAAGAAGCTGAGTTAGCCAAAATATACTTCACCAACCGGGCTAAATAATAGCACATTCTTTCCCCAATGCCCCTCGCCTTCCCCCCGCCCACCGCCGCCCGCGACGACCTCGACGGCATGCTGCTGCTCGGCGGGCAGCCCACGGTCGAAAACCTGGTGGCGGCCTACAGCCAGGGCATATTTCCGTGGCCGATTGAGGGGCTGCCGCTGCCGTGGTTTTGCCCGCCCCGGCGCGGCATCCTGCGGCTGGCGCGGCTGCACGTAGGCCGCAGCCTGGCGCGGGCGCAACGGCTCTCGCCCTGGCGCATCAGCTTCGATGAAGCTTTTGAGGCCGTGATGCGGGCCTGCCGGGCGCAGCCCCGGCCGGGGCAGGCGGGCACCTGGATTACGCCTGCGCTGGTGCGGGGCTACGTGGCGCTGCACGCGGCCGGCTACGCGCATAGCGTGGAAGTGTGGGAGGGCGACGAACTAGTGGGCGGCCTCTACGGCGTGGCCGTGCAAGGCGTGTTTGCGGGCGAAAGCATGTTTCACCACCGGCCTGATGCCTCCAAGCTGGCCGTGCTGGCGCTGACTGGGCACCTGCGGGCGCGAGGCAGCAGTTGGTTTGATATCCAGCAGCTAACGCCGCACATGGCGGTGCTGGGCGCGGAAGAGGTGTCGCGAAACGAGTTTCTGGCGCTGCTGGCGGCTGAGCAAGACGCGGGGCGACAGTTGTTTTAATTGCTGGCGTTGCGGAAGTAGCGCTCAGCTTTAGCTTGGCGTATCGCCGCACAGCGCGGCGAAGGCGGCACTGCGCCGCTTGTTTCTAACGGCCCCAGGCGCGAGTTTCGCCGCTTCGCGCCGATGCGCCAAGCTAAAGCTGAGCGCTACTTCCGCAACGGCCGGTTTATTCGCGGGGCAAGCTGTTCGTTATAGCGGTAAATAGCCTCAGCTTGTCGGCAATTAGCAGCAGGATGAAAATTGTAATTGACAACCCGAACGACGCAAACACCAGCACGGAGAAGTACTTGATAGTCCATTCCAGGGCCACTTTTACCCGGTGAATAAAACTAATGCCTTTTTCGGTAGCGCCTTCGTAGAGCGAAAATTTAACGGTGCAAAACTCATTTTCAGCGTCAAAATTCCCTAGCTCTACCCCCAGTTCCTGTAGTTTTTCTTCTATCTCCAGAATTTTGTCGTTGAGCGAAACGAAATCGGCAATTTGTCCGCCTTTCGATTTTAATTCGTTGAGCGATTGCAGCGTTTTCTCGATGGAAACCTTTTTTGCGTTGAGCTGCCGGTATTCGTTAGTTTTATCGACTTTAGTAATTTCGGTGGCTTTTATCGAGCCAATTTTCTGTACGTCTTGGTAAAATCTATCGAACATCGACGGCGCTACGCCAATCAGCAAGTGAATTTGCCGGTTGCCCTTTTGGCCCAGGTTCTGCTCGTACTGAATAACGGCTTTATACGCCTGCGTTTTTTCTTTAATCAGCTGTTCATCCTGCGCAAATTCCGACGTTTTAGCTTTTACCGAAGCCGTTTTTTCGAATTTCTGATTCGACGCGACGTTAGCCGAAACTTGCACATCGTTTTTTGCCGCACCAAATTTTTCCGACGCATAATTTTTGCGCAAATTTTCGATGCTGCTGAAAAAATCGTCGCTGTAGTCGTCGCCGCGCCCGGTGTTCGTGGCCAGGTAGCCATACAGCAGCCGGAAAGCAAATAGTACGACGAACAACAGCCCGAACCAGCGGCCTACACGCCAGAATCTGGCTTTGAAGTTAGTCATTATCAACAGGAAGAATTAGCTTAAAGAAGTCACAAATTAAGTGACCAGCCATAAACCAAAAGAACGTCATGCTGAGCTTGCCGAAGCATCTCGCTCGCAGACTAACTCGACCGTTGTTTAACAATTAAATTAGTTGGCAAGCGAGATGCTTCGACAAGCTCAGCATGACGTTCTCTCTTAGACGTTCTCTTTCACTCGTTTGGCTCTTCGCGGACTCGCAGAGTCCGCGCTACAGCGCTACGCCGCCTTGTGCAGCCACTGCTGCTTCTGGGTGAGGCGCTCGCGGCTTTCGCGGTGGTCGGGGTCATCTACGCAGCAGTCGACGGGGCAAACGGCGGCGCACTGCGGCTCCTCGTGGAAGCCCACGCACTCGGTGCATTTATCGGTCACGATGTAGTAGTACTCGTTCGACACCGGACGCTGCGGGTCGAGGCCGCCGACCTCTTTGCCGTCCTGGGTTTGCACTTCCTTTAGGGTGGTGCCATCGGCCCAGCGCCATTGGGCGCCGCCTTCGTAGATGGCCGTGTTGGGGCATTCCGGTTCGCAGGCACCACAGTTGATGCACTCGTCGGTTATCATGATGGCCATTGCCGCGTCTCCTTTTTGTTACTGAGTAATTTTGCTGGTCAAAGCTGCCCGGCTATACGTACAACTGGCAGCGTTGGCTTGTTTCAACCCTCCAAAGGTACGGCGCATCCTAGCGCCGCTAGCTTGGTTGGCGCAGCCTGCTACCTGTTTTTATATGCTGAACCACGCTTCCCGCCTCGCCGCCTTCGCCGCCTTGGGCCGCCGCCTCGCCACTCTCACCGACGACGAGCTAACTGACCTCGCGGCCCGCGCCCGCAACCGCAACGCTTGGTTCGACCTGCCCAACGTGCGTAGCGCTATCACCGGCATCGCCGAGTTGCTGGCCGAGCCGCAGCTCACGCAGTGGGCCGGCCGCTACCCCGCCGAGCCCGCCCAGCCCCGGCAAGTAGGCGTAGTTATGGCCGGCAATATCCCGCTCGTGGGCTTCCACGACTTACTCTGCGTGCTACTCAGCGGCCACACGCTACTCGCCAAACTCAGCAAGGACGACACCGTGCTCATGCTCTGGATTGCCCAGGAACTCACCACCATCGAGCCCGCCTTTGCCGAGCGACTGCAGTTTGTGGAGCGGCTCAACGCGGCTGATGCTTTCATTGCCACCGGCTCGGATAATACGGCCCGCTACTTCGAATTTTATTTCAAGAGTCGCCCCCACCTCATCCGGCGCAACCGCACCAGCCTGGCCATCCTCACCGGCTACGAAACCCCCGAGGAGCTGGTCGAGCTAGGTGCCGACATTTTCTGCTACTACGGCCTGGGCTGCCGCAACGTGAGCAAGCTCTACGTGCCTGAAGACTACGATTTTGTACCATTGCTCGATGCGCTAGCGCCCTGGCAGCACGTACTCAACCACCACAAGTACCAGAACAACTACGATTACAACAAGAGCATCCTGCTGGTAAACGCTGTGCCGCACTACGACACCGGTTTCCTGCTGCTCACCGAGCGCGAGGCGCTGGTGTCGCCCATCTCGGTGCTGCACTACAGCACTTACCAGCAGGAAATCGACTTGCTCGACCAGCTCACCAACGTAGCCGCCCAAACCCAGTGCCTGGTATCAGCCGGCGGGCGCTACCCTGGCTCCTTCCCCTTCGGCCGCGCCCAAAGCCCCGGCGTAGCCGATTACGCCGACGGCATCGACACGATGCAGTTTCTGGCGTCAGAACTGTAGCGCGGACTCTGCGAGTCCGCGAAGGGCTAACGCTGAACAAGTACCGTATTCGCGGACTCGCAGAGTCCGCGCTACCTTACAGCAATGCCAGCGTCCGCGCTATCAGCCGGTCCATTATCTCGCCGGCGTTTTGGGCAAACTCGCCGGTGGCGCGGTTGGCCACGATGGCGTTGAGGCTTAGTACCTCGTGGCCGAGCAGTTGGCCCAGGGCGTAGTAGCCAGCCGTTTCCATCTCGAAATTGCTGAGGTGGAAGTCGCCCTCGGGGCTGGCGTGGCGGAAGCTTTGCAGGCGCTGCAGGTAGTCGGGCTGGCGCAGGTCGAGGCGCAGGCGGCGGCCCTGCGGGCCGTAGAAGCCGGGGCAGGTGACGGTGTTGCCAATGAGCAGGTCGGCTGCCAGCTGCTCGCGCAGCAGGTCGGAGCCGCGCACCACGTAGGGCGCGAAGGGCAAGGCCAGCGCCTGCTGCAAGTCGCTGGCTACCTGCGTTTCGAGGCCGGTTTGCAGCAGGGGGTAAAACTGCATGAGGCTATCGAGGCCCACGGCGTACTCAGTAGCCAGGAGCGAACCCACGGGCACGTCGGCTTGCAGGCTGCCGCTGGTACCCAGGCGGATAATGCGCAAGCTCAGGCGCTCTTCGGGCGGGCGCACGGTGCGCGCCATAAAGTCGATGTTGACCAGCGCATCCAGCTCATTGAGCACAATATCAATGTTATCGGTGCCCATGCCGGTGCTTAGCACCGTGAGGCGCTTGCCCCGGTAGTAGCCTACGTGCGTCACAAACTCGCGGTGCGTACCCTCAAACTCGATGGAATCGAAGTGCCGGCTTACCTGCGCCACCCGCGCCGGGTCGCCCACGGTGAGGATGGTATCGGAGATGTGGTCGGGCAGCAGGTTGAGGTGGTAGATGCTGCCGTCGGGGTGCAGGATGAGTTCGGAGGCGGGAATCATATTTCAATTAGGAATTAAGAATTAGGAATTAAGAATTGGAAAACAGGAATTGGTGCGGGCGTTATTTCAGGCTCTTTAGCTTCAGTTCCCACTTCTTAATTCCTACTTCCTAATTCGTTTTATACGACGCCAGGCCCTGCGCCGGGGTGTAGTGGTTGCTGATTTTCGGATACGTGCCCGTGCCGTCATACGGGCGCTTATCTGAGTGAGCAGCGCAGGTAGCGGAGCAGGCCCCTTGCAACTGCTCGCCACAGGCTTCGCAGAGGGGCAGGTGAGCGTTGCAGTGCGGGTTGGCGCAGTTGATGAGGCGCGGTGAGGGCTGCTGGCAATGGTGGCAAAGCGAAATCACGGTGGGGTTCACGGTATTCACGTCCACCGCCACGCGGTTGTCGAACACGTAGCATTGGCCGTCGAAGTCCTCGCCGCCTACCTCGTGCCCGTACTTGATTATGCCGCCGTGGAGCTGGTACACGTTCTCGAAGCCTTGCTCTAGTAAAAAGGCGCTGGCTTTCTCACACTTCACGCCGCCGGTGCAGTAGGTCAGGATTTTCTTGTCCTTGAACTCCTGCAGGCGCGCTACCCGCTCGGGGAAGTCGCGGAAATTTTCGAGGTCCAGCACTACCGCGTTTTTGAAGCGGCCGAGGTTGTATTCGTAATCCGAGCGCACATCCACTACCACCACGTCGTCGCAATCTTTCAGCTCCTTAAACTCCTGAGGCGTAAGGTGCTGACCAGTTTTTTCGTGGGGCCGTACGTGGTGCAGGCTGCTGTGCACAATCTCGGATTTTACCCGCACATGCAGCTTCTGGAAGGTGTGCGCTGCTACTTCGTCAATCTTGAATTCCAGCGCCGCAAAGCGTGGGTCGGCCTTCACGGCCGCCATGTAGGCCGCGCAATTTTCGCGGGTGCCCGACACAGTGCCGTTCAGCCCCTCGCTGGCCACGATAATGCGCCCGCGCAAATCCAGCGCTAGGCACAGTCGGTGGTGCTCGTCGCGGAACTGCTCGGGGTCGGCAAGCGGGGTATAGCAGTAATAAAGAAGGACTTGGTACATTTTTAATTAGGGATTAGGAGTTAAGAATTAGGAATTGAAAACGTGAACTGGTAGCTGCAGAAGCTAAAAACGCAATTCCTAATTCTTAATTCCTACTTCCCAATTCAAACCGCTTTTGCTGGGTTGCCGAATACCGTTTGGCCGGCGGGCACGTCGGCCACTACCACCGAGCCGGCCCCGACGCGGGCCTTGTCGCCGACTTTGATGCCGGCTACCAGCACTGCGCCGGCCCCCACGAAGGCGTTGGCCCCGATGCTGGCCCCGACGCCTATTTGCGCGCCGCTGCCGAGCTGGGCGTAGTCGCCCACCGTGGCGCGGCCTTCGACCACGGCATTGGGGCCCAGCAGAATACCGTCGCCGAGCTTAGCGGTGGCGGCTACTACTGCGTTGGGGCCCACGTAGTTGCCGTGGCCTAGCTCGGCGTGGCCCGACACGCTGGCTTGCTGGTGAATGCAGTTGACGGGGGCTACCTCGTACTCGTCGCGCAGCAGCTTGGTGAGGCTGCGGCGGCTGGCGCTGTCCTCGGTAGCTACAAATACTTCGCACTTTTTGCCGAGCAGCTTCAGCAGCTCGCCGTCGTCGGTATTGCCCATCACGGGCACGTCGAGCAGTTCGGTGTTGTGCAGCTTGGGGTCGTCGTCGAGGATGCAGTACACCACCACGTCGTTGGATAGAAAGGCATCGAGCGCCGCCGTGCCTACGGCTTGCGCGCCGAGAATAATAACCGGGTTTTCCATAAGGCTCCAAAGTTAAGGCCCGGTAGCGCGCCGAGGCGGGCCGCATCGAGGGCCACGAGCACCAGCCACGGCAAGCAGATGACGCGGTAGCGGTACAGGGTACCCAGGTTGGGGGTGCTGAGGCCGATGAGGCCCGCCAGCAGCAGGCAGTAGAGCAGCAGGGCCAGCACCAGGGCGGGCGGCAGCTTTCCCCGTTGCCCCCGCGCCACCCGCCACCCGGCCACCAGCAGCAGGGCCAGCAGCGCCAGGTTTTCGAGCCCTGCCCCGAGGTAGCGCCACTGCCCCGACTCGCCCAGCCAGGGCCGCGACAAGGTGTAGGCGGCGGCTAGGGGAAAGTAGCGGGCCATACTATTCACCGTAGGCTGCAAGCCGGGGTAGTCGAGGTGGGGCCGGCCAGTTGAAGTAAGCTGGCCATGCACATAATTGGCGTGCAACTGAACGACTATGAAATCCTTGGAGGTTAACTCCCCGCCTACTGCCATGGCTACGGCGGCCAGCAGCGCCCCGCTTGCCAGTAGCACCAGCGCGGGCCGCCCCCAGCCGCCGCGCAGCCAGCCGCGCCGCTCGGCCATTACCACGGCGGCCAGCCCCAGCAGGCAGCCCAGCAGCGGCAAGGCGAAGAAATAGCGTAAGCGCACGTGCAGCCAGGCTAGCCCGGCTACTGCCAGCCACCACCCTGCCTGCCGCCAGCCCCAGTTTGCGCTGCTGCCATATACTGCTTGCAGCACCAAGGCAGCAAGGGCCATGCCACTACCCAGCACCAACGTTTCTTTGGTAAGGCCGCTCGTCCACCATACCACGCTGGGCCACAGCAGAAAGGCTATGCCAGCGGTTGCCAATGAAACGCCGGAGAAAGTTTGTACCAGCGTACGCACCAGGAGCCAGCTAGCTATGAAGCAGCCTATACTCAGGTATAAGCCGTTGAGCCACAGCAGCCCACCCGAAGCCAGGTCGAGCAGGGCGAATACTTTATACACTACCAACGTATTTGACCACGACGGCAAAGCAACCGCTTTACCATACATGGCAAACCGCGAGTCTTGCAACAAGGTGATTATTTGGGCGGGATGCTCTAAAAAATAAGCCGATAGTAATTTGCCCCACGCGTCGGGGCTTGGTGACGCCGCCTGAGAACCTTGCGGCACTATATCCGGACTAGGAAACTGCCCGCTAACAGCCGTGAACACCAGCCGCCACGCCAAGGCCACGCCCAGCCACCAGCGCGCTGCCTGGCTACCCCGCTGGCACTCGGCCCGCAGCCAGAACCCAAACCCGCTGGCCAGCAGGGTATTCAGCACAATAATGACCAGTAGCTTCATACGCCCACGCGCTTAGCCCCGCCCACCAGCCGCGCGCCAATGGCACAGTGCAAACAGCGCCGGGGCTGGCAGTAGCCCTTGTGCAACGCCAGCAGGCCCTGTGAGTCCGACGCCGTGCGGTGCTCAAAGCCCAGGCTCTCATAAAGGTCGGTGTACTGGTTGTGCTCAGCCGGCAGCTCACTCAGCAGCCCGATGCTGCTTTCGACCAGCGCGGGCTGGCCGGCATGGCGGGCGTAAGCCACCCGTAGCGGCACTACCACGTTGGTAATGAGCAGCTCGACACTGCTTTTGCCCAGCGTGGGCACCTTGCCGGGGCGGCCGGGCCGGAAGTGCGCCCGCCAGTAATCGGGGGCCGGCGCCCCGGTAAAAAAGTCGGTGAGGGCGGCCACGTTCTGGGCTGTGAGCAGGGCATCGAACAGGGCCGGGCGGCGGTGCAGCAGCCCCACCAGTTGCCCCAGCCGCACGGCGGGGAAATTGGCAGGCCGCAGGCGCAGGTAGTTCCACTCGTGGGCCGCCAGCGCCGCCACGCCCAGCCCGTACTTGTGGCGCAAAAACTCATGCTCGTGGCGCAGGTCGCGCAGGTACTCATCATCGGCCGTTTCCTCGTTCTCCACCAAAAATCCGGCCTGCCCAAACAGCAACGCCTCCAACTGGCGCTGGTCGTGGCGGTGGCGGCGCAGCACGGGCAACGGCACGGCCTTAGCAAGGCGGCCCAGCGGCTCGCTGTTTTTCTGGAAGCCGAAGGCGGCGGCCAGGGTGTGGTAAGCGGTGGCTTCCCAGTCCTGCCCCAGCGTTTGGTGCAGCTCGGCGATGGTATCGGCCTTGTGCTCTACGCGCTCCAGCAGGGCCCGCTCGGTCATCATCGTGCGTACCAGCATCGGCACGCGGTCCAGCAGCGGGGCGCAAGGGAGCACGGCGGCGGGCGGCGCGGCTACCAGCGCCTCGTAGCGGCCCAGCAGGTCGGGGGCCAGGCGCGGGGCCAAGGCCAGCGCGGGTATCAGGCTGCCATTGGTGCGGCGCACGTCGGCGTCGGCGGTGAGTACGACGTGCAGCACTACCTGGTCGTACTTGGCATCGGTCTGGTGGTTGTGGCGGTGCCAGTCGGAGGCGCGCAGGTGAATTTCCACGGCCCCGTTCCACTCCATGTCGCCGAGGCGCAGGCGGGCGTTGAGGAAATCGGGGCCGGCGTCGGCGTTGCGCTGGCCGGGGCGCAGCACCTGGATTTCCTCACCGGCTGTGGTGCATAGGGCGGTTTTGTCGAAGTACTGGTGCTGCCAGACGTAGTGGAGGAAATCTTCGCGCATAGGTGGCAAATGTAAAACGGAGTGGCACTCCGTTTAATCGTTCGACTGGAAACGGAGTGCCACTCCGTTTTACAAAAAAACGGCCCGCTTCTTTGGAAGCGGGCCGTTTCTGGCAGTTTTATTCGCGGACTCCGTGAGTCCGCGCTACTGCTTTACCGCAGGTCTACCACTTTCACGCCGGGGTGGGTAGCCTTGTCGAAGGCGAAGGTGCTGGCCGTTACGGGCACGTTGGGCTTGAAATTCCTGAGGCTGAAGGTGGTGCGGGTGCCATTTTTCTTGAACGTCTTCACGCTCTTGATGGCCTTATCGGCCTGGCTTACCAGCAGCTGCACCTTAAACACGTCGTTGGTTTTGTTATCGGGCGTCAGCTCAATCTGGTCGTAGGTGATGCCGCCTTCTTTTACGGGCTTGAGTAGCTGATACTTGTAGCCTTTTTTGTACATGGTATACATCTGGCTGGGCGACATATCCTGGTTGGTAGGGTCGGCCTCGGCGATGTTGACCTCGTTCTCATTTTTGAGGTAGGTCCAGGTGGTTTTGCCGTCGTTGATGACTTCCTGGCCGCTGGCGGTAAGGTGGTATTTCTGGCCGCTCACGGTTACGTCGCCCGTGATGTTATTCTTGAGCTTGGCAGCGGGGTTTTCCAGGGTTTGGATAAAGCTGGCCTGAAACGACTTGAGGGCCGTGTACTTGGCGCTCACCGCATCCAGAATTTTGCTGGCGGCGGGGTCTTGCTGGGCGGCAGCGGGCAGGGCCAGGGTGGCCGCCAGGGCCAGCAGTGCAAATTGCTTGTTCATAAGTGATAAAAGCCCAACAATGTAGAGCCGGGTAAGGCTGATACGCAAAAGCCCGGCCAAAGTAACACCAACCGAAGGAGCCGCGCTTAAAGTGGCCCGCGAAGCTAAGCTCCAGCTTGGTGTTAAGTAAGTAGTCAGAATTAAGTAGCAAGTAATAAGATGGCAACTGGCTGAAAAACAGCCCCGTAAAACTGCGCTTGACACTTAATTACTTTTGTCTTACTACTTACTTCATCGTATTCAGCAGCTGCTCCAGCTGGTACTCATCGGGCACGAGCACGGCGCGGGCTTTGCTGCCCTCAAAAGGGCCCACGATGCCGGCCTGCTGAAGCTGGTCCATGAGGCGGCCCGAGCGGTTGTAGCCGAGCTTGAGCTTGCGCTGAATGAGGGAGGTGGAGCCCTGCTGGTGCAGCACAATGCAGCGGGCGGCCTCGGCAAACATGGAGTCGCGCTCGCCGTCCTCAAACTCGCCGTCGCTGGCGGTGGCGTCGCCGTCGGCCCCGGCTACTTCGGGCAGCAGGTAGGCATCGGGGTAGCCCTGCTGCTCGCCAATGTAGTCGCAGAGGCGGTCCACTTCGGGCGTGTCGATGAAGGCGCACTGCACCCGAATGAGGTCGGAACCGGCCGAAAACAGCATGTCGCCCTGGCCGATGAGCTGGTCGGCCCCGCCGGTGTCGAGGATGGTGCGCGAGTCGATTTTGCTCGTCACCTTAAAGGAAATCCGGCAGGGGAAGTTAGCCTTGATGATGCCCGTAATCACGTTTACGGAGGGGCGCTGGGTGGCCACGATGAGGTGGATGCCAATGGCGCGGGCCAGCTGCGCGAGGCGGGCAATGGGCTGCTCGACTTCCTTGCCGGCCGTCATCATCAGGTCGGCCAGCTCGTCGATTACCAGCACGATGAAGGGCAGGTAGCGGTGGCCTTTTTTGGGGTTGAGCCGCCGCTCCACAAACTTGAGGTTGTACTCCTTAAGGTTGCGGCAGCCGGCTTCCTTGAGCAGGTCGTAGCGCCGGTCCATCTCCATGCACAGCGAGTTGAGCGTATGCACCACTTTCTTCGTATCGGTGATAATAGGCTCCTCTACGTCGGGCAGCTTGGCCAGGAAGTGCCGTTCAATTTTGTTGAAGATGCTCAATTCAACCTTCTTGGGGTCGACCAGCACAAACTTGAGCTGCGCGGGGTGGCGCTTGTAGAGCAGCGAGGCCAGGATTACGTTCAAACCCACCGACTTGCCCTGGCCTGTGGCCCCGGCCATGAGCAGGTGGGGCATTTTGGCCAGGTCGGCCACGAATACCTCGTTGGTGATGGTGCGGCCAAAGGCCACGGGCAAATCCATTTCGGAGCGAGCAAACTTCTCGCTGCCCAGCACCGAGCGGATGCTGACCATCTCTTTCTTGGTGTTCGGCACCTCGATGCCAATAGTGCCCTTACCGGGAATGGGGGCGATAATGCGGATGCCGAGCGCGGCCAGGCTCAGGGCAATATCATCTTCGAGGCTCTTGATTTTGGAGATGCGGATGCCGGCGTCGGGCACGATTTCGTAGAGCGTGACGGTGGGCCCGATGGTGGCCTTGATGCTGGCGATGGTGATGCCGTAGTGGCCCAGCGTCTCCACGATGCGGTCTTTGTTGGCTTCCAGCTCCTCCTTCGTTACCTGGGCTTTGGCCACGCCGTAGTCGTTGAGCAGCTCCAGGGTGGGGAACTGGTAGCGCGAGAGGTCGAGCGTAGGGTCGTAGTTGACGTCGGGCATGGCGTCGGCGTCCTCGTCCTCATCGGCCACGGCCGCGATGTCGGCCCCGGCATTGGGGTCGAGGTCGTCGCGGCTGGGCACGGTTATTTCCAGGTTGCGGGCGCTGGGTTCCTGGTTTCGGGTTTCTGGTTGCTGGTTCCTGGTGTGGGGAGCGGGGCCATCGGCCAGGTCGGCGAGCGAGAGCGGAGTGGGAATGGTGGCCGTGACCGGGGCCACGGATACCACTTCCGGCTCGGCGGTGGGCAGTTCGAACGAAAAGCTGGGACCACTGGCCACGGCCGGAACCACGATGGGCGCGGCGGGACTGGTAACGGCTAGCTGTACTGCCGTGGCACTGGCGACCAGCGGGGCCGGCTCCATTTCCGCTTCTTTATCAGCACCTTGCGTTACCTCAAAGCTGGTGGCGAGCAGCACCGGCGCTTTGGTGGGGCGCGGCGCGGGCTCAAATTCCGGCTCCGGTTCCGGTGTGGGCACGGGGGCAGGCTCGCGGGGGCGCGGGAGCGTGGCGGCCGGCTTAATGGGGGCCACGGCTACGGCCGGTACTACGGCTACTTCCTCGTCGTCGTCCTCTTCTTCGTGGCTGTTGAGGTTGAAATTGAGGCTGGTGACGTTGAAGAAAAACACCACGAACATGATGAGCCCGAAGGCCAGCAGCAGCACCGTGCCCCAGCCCAGCAGCGAGCCCAGCCACAGCGCCAGCTCGTAGCCGCCGCTGCCGCTGAGCCAGTCGAGGCGGTGGGCCTGGGTGGGGTCGGCCGGAGTGGTGCCGGGCTGCGTTTGCTGCACCACCACGTAGCCCAGCAAGGTACTGAGCCACAGAATAGAGAACAGCCCCAACGCTAGCACATAGCTCACCGAGCCCGCCGCCCGACGAAACACGATTTTGTAGCCCAGAAAAAAAACAATCGGAACAAACAAGTACGACGATAGCCCGAAGCCCTGGTAGATGAGCTTTTGCGAGAGCCATGCCCCGAGCAGGCCCAGCCAGTTGCCGGTTTCGCGGCCGGCTTCCTTGAGTGGCACGGTGCCCAGGGCGGCCACGGTGCTTTGGTCAGCGCGCCCGCTGAGCAAAAACGAGGTGAAAGCAATGGTCAGATACAGCGACCCCAGCAGCAGCCCAAACCCAATGAGCAGGTGGAAGCGCCGGTCGCGCACGAACCCAAATACCTGCCCCAAGCTCGGCCGGGGTCCCCGGGGCGGGCGCGGAGCTGCCGCTGGCTTAGGAGCCGCCTGGGCGCGGGGGCGGCCGTTGGCAGCGGCTGGCCGGGCCGCAGCCGGGCCATTGGCGGCTGCCGGGCGCGGCGCATTGCCACGCGGCGGCTGGGCCGGGCGTTCATCGGCCGGGCGGTTGTTGGCAGGCGAAGGCTCTGCCGGGTTGCGGTAATTGTTAGAGGCCATGGGCAGGCAAGCGGAAAAGCCAAATTTACGCTAGGAATGAGGTGATGAGGCTTTAGGTGATGAGGTGAAGGAGTGATAGAGTTTAACAGAACGTCATGCTGAGCGTAGCGCAGCGGAGTCGAAGTATCTCGCTAGCCAACTAACCCAATCGGTAGCGCCGCCTCGGTTCAACGATTGAGTTAATCGGCGAGCGAGATGCTTTGACTCCACTTCGTTCCGCTCAGCATGACGTTCTGTTGAACCCCACCATTCCTTCACCCCATCACTCATTCACCTCATCACCTAAAGCCTCATATACATGCAACCGCCAATAGGCATCAGCCACCTCGAACACGCCCAGCAGGCGCAGGCCGCTTTCCTGCGGATGGGCGAGTTGCACGGCCGAGAGCACGTAGCGCCCGCCGAGCTGCCGGAAGGCCGGGGCATCAAAGGCGTAGTGCTGCACCGTGCGCCCGGACTGCTTGCCCCAGAGGTAGTTGCGCCCCAGCTCGCTCGAAAACAGGAAGCAGCGGTTGCCCCAGGCATCGAAGTACGTGGCCAGGGCCGGGCTCTTAGCCAGCTCGCCTGCAATGAGGGGGCGGAAGGCGTGCTTGTAGGGCAGCGGGTAACTGGCCTGGTAGCTGTCGAGGGTATAAAAGCCATTGAGCTGGGCCACGGCGGGCGGCAGCCCCAGGCTGGCCACGCGGTAGGCGGCCGGTGCCTGCCCGGTGCGCTGGTAAATGAACTGGCGCACCTGCGCCAGCAGACCCGGCGCCACAAAAGCCGCGTAGCTGGGCGCGTTGGCTTGGGGCCGCCCCACCAGGATGCGCAGGTTGTTGACGTACTCCTCATTAAAAGGCAGGGCGGCCAGTACTTGCAGCCCCACCAGCGCTAGCGCCAGCCGCCGGGCGCTGGGTACCGTGACGGGCAGCTCGCGCAGGGCCAGCACCAGCACCCCAAACCACGCCAGCGCCGTAAGAAAGTGGAAGCGGTTGAAATTGAAGGCGTGCAGCAGCGGCAACTGCTTTTGCAGCAGCATAACCAGCTGGGGCACGAAGCCGCAAAACAGCGCCGTGCCGGCTAGCCCCGCCAGCAGCCAGCCCACCCGCCGGGCCAGCACCAGGCACCGCGCCGGGGCCAGCCGCCGCAGTACCAGCGCCACCGCCAGCAGCGCCGCTCCCCGGAAAAACGGACTGGCGTGGTATTGCCCCAACCAGAAAAACCGCAGTGCCTCGCGCAGCCCCGCCCCGAGTCCATGCGGTAACAGGCGCACAAAGTCGAACTCCTCGCGGTGCGACACAAACTGCCGGGCAACGAGCAACGAGTTGAACAGCGGCCACTCCACCACCACGTACATGCCCACCAGCAGGGCCAGCCCCACTGCGCCGCGCCCGGTGCTGCCCCAGGCGGCCCGCCCGCGCCGTGCCAGGTCAAAGGCCAGAAACCCGCCCCAGACAAGGGCAATGAACGGCCCCACGTACACGAAAATCGACCATAGCGGGAACGCGGCGCACACTAGCCAGCAAGTGTAGCGACCCCGGCCTTGGCGCAAGTCCAGCGCGGCCCGCAGCAGCGCCGGCTGCCCCAGCACCGTGAGGCCGTAGATGCTATAGAGCGGCAGCGTGGCCCAGGCCAGCGCCACGGCCGCGGCCAGCCCGCGTTGCTGCGGCCCCGCCAGCCCGTAGCGCCGTAGCAGCCAGTACATGGCCAGCAGCCCGCCCACCCGCACCAGTAGCTGGTGTACCTGGTAAGCTACCAGCAGGTTAGGCAACAGGTCGAATACGAGCACCGTTACGCTCAGGCCCGACCGCAGGGCATTGCGCGGCAGGCCATCGAGTAGCTGCGGCACTACTACGTCGGCCCCGTAGGCGAACACGACGTGCAGCTTGGTGAGTAAATACAAAAAGCTGAATTCGGTGTCCAGGCTGTCGTGCAGTAGCACGTAGCTGTGAGTCCCGAGCAGCCATTGTGGCAACAGAAACAGCAGTAGCCCCAGCAGGGCTAGTAACAGGGGTTTCAAGGTAGTAAAAAAGGTGGGGTGAGAAGACAAAAGTCGGAAAAAGACTTTTGTCTTCGCGCCAAACTACCACCCGCAGCTTATTGCCGGTGCTTGCGCAGCCAGTTGCGGGCTTCCTTGTATTCGGCTTCGCCGGTTTCGCTTTGCTCCACGATGGCTTGGTAATAGCGCCGGGCAGCGGGCTCGTCGTGCTCCTGCACCGCCAGTTGGGCCAGGCGCGACTGAGCTGACACGTAGTAGCCGTACCTAGTGACGCCGGCCTGCTCGGAGTACGCCACGCAGCGCTGGTAGTAGTCTTTGGCCTGAGCTACGTTCTGGTACTTTTTCTGCATCAAGTAGCCCAGGATGTAGGCCGCTGGCCGGCAGCTATACACCTCGTAGCCTGCCTGGCCACTGGCGTATTTGGTGAGGATGGACTTACAAGCCGCCTCGCTCTCGTCGAACCGGGCCTGGGTAAAGGCCAGTTGGGCGTAGCGCCGCTGGAAATAAGCATTGTCGGGAAACTGCGTAGCCAGCTGCCGCGCTAACTGGTAGGCGGCTTCAGACTGCTTTTCGCGGTCGCTGTCCAGGATGCTGAGCAAAAAAAACTTAGCTTCGGTGCCGGTATAAAAGGCGCTCTGGCTCGTTTGCCGCAGCTGGGCCAGGCCCAAGTCATGGTTGCCTTTGGGGAAGAAGAACAGCACTGGCCGCAGCCACGGGTACTCCTGCCCTATCCACACGGCGTAGTAGTTGAAAAGCCCTTGCCCGAACAGGAATTCGTCGCTGAGGCCGTTGGCTTCTTTGCTCTTCTCCAGGTAGTTGAGGGAGCGGCGAGCGGCCACCGTGGCTTTACGCCAGTCGTGGCGCTCGGCGTGCAGGCGGGCTTCCATGCCGTAAGCCCCCGACAGGAAAAAGCAGGCCTCGTAGTTGTGCGCATCGGCCTTGTAGAGGGCTTCAGCCTTGGTTTCGGCAGTGTCCACGTAGGCCAGAAACACCTTGTCGTAGCGGGTATCGGTAGGGCTATTGGGCACTCTTTTCCACCATGTGCTCAAACCCAGTAGAAAATACGCCATCGGGTGCTGCGGGTAGCGGCGGCGTAGTGAGCGAAACTGCTTGTCGGCTTTATCGAACTTAAAGTTATAGATGTTTTCGACCGCGCCGCCTAGCTCCGTCTGAATGTCTTTGTCGAGTAGCAGCCACCCCGAAATGTCCACCGCCTGCGGGGCTACCTGCACGCTGTCGAGCGGCACTTGCTGCACGGTTTGGGCCTGGGCTACGGTGCTGCCTGCCAGTAGGCTGCCTATAGCCAAGCAAAGACGGAGAAAACAGGCGTGCTTTTTCATTCGGCGGGCAGGTTTAGTAGGAAACACATACGCCCTGGCGCGGGCCTCTGGCCCGTGCCGACTACCCGCAGGCCTCTGGCCTGCAACGGGGTGGGCGACACCCGAATGGCTTGTTCTAGCGTTGCAGGCCAGAGGCCTGCGGATAGTCGGCACGGGCCAGGGGCGTATGTGTTCCCTACGCAAAAAGCTAGCTGCGCGGGTGAAACTCAGTTATCACCTGCCGCAAATAATCGCGGTCGAGATGGGTATAAATTTCGGTGGTGGTGATGGAGGCGTGGCCCAGCATTTCCTGTACGGCCCGCAGGTCAGCTCCGCCTTCGAGCAGGTGCGTGGCAAAGGAGTGGCGCAGCGTGTGGGGGCTCACGGTTTGGCGCAGACCCGCTTTTTCGGCTAGGGCCTTGATGGTGGTAAACACCGTGATGCGCGAGAGCTGCCGGCCCCGGTGGCTCAGAAACACGATGTCCTCGGCGCCGGGCTGCACGGTGAGATGCTGGCGCACGCCGCCTAGGTAGAAGTGCAGGTGCTTGATGGCCTCGCGGCCCACGGGCACCAGCCGCTCTTTGTTGCCTTTGCCCAGCACCCGCATAAAGCCCTCAGTAGTATACACGTTCGAGAGTTTGAGGTCGCACAGCTCGCTCACGCGCAGGCCCGACGAATACAGAATTTCCAGCATAGCGCGGCTGCGCAGGCCCTCGGGGGTGCTCAGGTCGCTGGCTGCCAGCAGTTTCTCTACGTCGGGGTAGGCAAGAGTGTCAGGCAGGTGGCGGCCGGCTTTGGGGGATTCGAGCGTGTCGGTGGGGTCGTTTTTGAGCAGGTCTTCCATTATCAGAAACTCAAAAAACGCCTTCAGGCCCGAGAGCGTGCGGGCCTGCGAAGTACTCGAAAGTCCCAGCTCGGTAAGCGCGGTCAGGAAGTCGCGTAGCAGCCGGGTAGTTACTTGCAGCGGCCCGGCCTGCAGCTTTTCCAGCTCCAGCCACTGGTGCAGCTTGCGCACGTCGCGTCGGTAAGCCTCCACCGAGTTGGGCGAGAGCGACTTTTCGAGGCGCAGGTAGCCATCGAATTGTTTAATTGCCTGGGGCCAAGTCATGGGTTGAAGGGGAATAGGGGAAGGTAACGGGTACGAAAGAACGTCATGCTGAGCGTAGCCGAAGCATCTCGCTCGCCAACTAACTTAATCGGTAGTGTCACCTCGGTTCTACGATTGAGTTAGTTAGCGAGCGAGATGCTTCGCTTCGCTCAGCATGACGTTCTTTGTTTGCGTTATACCCGTTCAATTACTATGAACATCTTGATTCTCAATGGCCCTAACCTCAACCTGCTGGGCCGCCGCGAGCCGCACATTTACGGCACCCGCTCGTTCGACGACTTCTTTCCCGAATTGCAAGCGGCCTTTCCCGACCTCACCCTCAGCACGTTCCAGAGCAACCACGAAGGCGGCCTGCTCGATAGCCTGCACGCCGCCGCCGGCTGGGGCCCCGGCGGGTCCGCCGACGCCCGCCAGGCCGTGGTGCTCAATGCGGGCGGCTTCACCCACACCAGCGTGGCCCTGGGCGATGCCGTAGCCACCGTGGCCGGCGCGGGCCTGCCCGTAGTGGAAGTGCACCTGAGCAACCTGGCGGCCCGCGAAGACTTCCGCCACCAAAGCTTTATCGGCAAGCACTGTGTAGGTAGTATTGCGGGCTTCGGGCTGGAAAGCTACCGGCTGGCTTTGCACTACCTGCTTGGGCAGCGGCCCCGCCCGGTGGGGTTTGGGCGGCGGTAGGCGGGCGCTACCAGCCCCGGGGCAGGTCGCGTGCCGAGCGGTGGAAATAGCGGCGCTTCAGCTTGTGCCGCACATCGGCCGGCAGCGGCTCGCCCTGCTGGTGGCGACCAATGATGTCGTGCTCGCGCTCCTGGCTGAACTGCAGTTGCTGCCACCATCCTGCCACCAGCGGCACTAGGCCCAGGGGGTTTTTCGGCGTTGCTTTCGCCAGCTCGGTTTTTTTTGGCGAGCTGCTCGGCCCTGGGCCCGCACAGCATGGCATCGCCTAGTCCGGCTAAGCCCTGGCCGCTGCCGCGCTGCTGGGCAAACAAGTGATGCACGGCCAGCACCGAGTCGCTCCCCTGGCCGAAGGCGGCTGGCGTGAGTAATAGCAACGCTAGCAAGGCGGCGTATTCCATACTTGTAAAGACAAAATTAAAATTTGGCATACAATTATCTGACTTTACACCCTGGCGCGGGCCTCTGGCCCGTGCCAGGGTGTAAAGTCAGATAATTGTATGCCTCGCTCTTACGAAGCCGTTTAGGCAGCCATGCACCTGCGAATTTAGCGCGGCCTAACTCATAGCTGCACACTGCCTGAAAGAGTTTCCCTAGCACTCTATCCCCTCCGCACTAAACTACCTTTGCGGGCACTATGCCTACGCTTCCTACCTACACCTTCAACCCTGGCCCCTCGGCCGTGTACCCCGAAGTACGCCAGTACCTCACCGATGCCTTTGAAGAAGGCTGGCTGTCGGCCCCGCACCGGGGCGAGCGATTTACGACTCTCGTGCGCCACACCCTTGACCAGGCCCGCGCCAAGCTCAACATTCCGCAGGACTATACCATCCTGTTCACCTCGTCGGCCACCGAATGCTGGGAAATCCTGACCCAGAGTCTGACGCCGCGCCGCTCGTTTCACCTCTATAACGGGGCGTTTGGGCAAAAGTGGTTCGACTACGCTCGTGCCTTGCGCCCCCACTGCACCGGCCTGCGCTTCGATATCAACGACGTGCCCGACCCGGCCAGCCTGCCCTTCGTGCCCGACGACACCGACCTGGTGTGCGTCACCCAGAACGAAACCAGCACCGCCACCCAGTTGCGCGACGGCTTCATCCTGAGCCTCTTCAACCGGGTAGGGCCAGCCCTGCTAGCCGTGGATGCCACCTCCTCGCTGGGCGGCGTGCAGCTCAAGTTCATAAAGGCCGACATCTGGTATGGCTCGGTGCAGAAATGCCTGGGGCTGCCCGCCGGCCTGGGGCTGCTCGTGCTCTCGCCCCGCGCCGTGGCCCGCGCCCGCGAAGTCGGCGACAAAGCGCACTACAACAGCATTAACAGCATGGTTTCCAACATGCTCAACTTCCAGACCACCCACACCCCCAACGTGCTCGGCATCTATTTGCTGAGCCGGGTGCTGCAAGCCCGCGACGGCATCAAAACCGTAGGCCCGCACTTGCTCGGGCGCGCCCAGAAGCTCTACGACTACTTCGAGCAGGTGCAGCCCCTGGGCTTGCGCCCGCTCATCGACAACGTGGAGGCCCGCTCCACTACCGTTATCGGCCTGCAAGGCCCGGCCGCGCTCATCGAAGACGTGAAGCGCCGCGCCCGCGACGAAGCCGGCTTGCAGCTCGGCTCGGGCTATGGCGACCACAAAGCCACGAGCCTGCGCATCGCCAATTTCCCCGCCGTGCCCGATGCGGCCTTCGAGGCGCTGGTGCAGTTTTTCGAGGAAATACGCAAGTAGGGTGCGGGGCTTAGCCCGGCACCCTACTTCCTAATCACCTCATCTCTCAAAACAATGATTACGCTCTTCACCGATGGCTCTAGCCGGGGCAACCCTGGCCCCGGCGGCTTTGGCACCATCCTGCGCTACGGCCCCCACGAAAAGGAAATCAGCCATGGCTTCCGCCGCACCACCAACAACCGTATGGAACTGCTGGCCGTGATAGTGGGCCTCGAAGCCATCACCCGCCCCGACTTGCCTGTGCTCGTCGTGTCCGATTCGAAATACGTGGTCGATGCCGTAGAAAAGCGCTGGGTATTTAATTGGATTAAAAAACCCGACTTCGGCAAAAAAGCCAATGAGGACTTGTGGCGGCGGTTTTTAGAGGTTTATGAAAACCGCAAAGTATCCTTCAAGTGGATAAAAGGCCACGCCGGCCACGCCGAAAACGAGCGCTGCGACGTGCTGGCTGTGCAAAGCGCGCTGGGCAAAGGGCTGCTCGTGGATGCGGGCTATGAGGCGCTAGGGTAAGTATCAGAGCTAACCCACATAACTTATGCTGTCGGCTAAAATCAAATTCATACTCCCGGTTTTCGCCTTAGTGCTTCCTCTGCGAGCTGAAACAAATGAAAACTTGTATTTAAACTACTTACGTGCTGTCAAAACACACAGCAGCACGTTTCAATACTATTTGGTGGTTCGTGTCAAAAATTCAATTACCGGGTTAACCCGAGAATACTGCACGATGGGTAATTTTTTACTAGGTGCGCTGCATCGGGAATATAATCTGGGTTACGATAGTAAATCGGAAGCAAAAGCCTATAAAATGGCCATTGGGAGCCGCTACAGGTATTTTGAGTTTAAGCAGGATAGTGCCTTATCAAATATCAGCTCGTGGGATTACACGATGAGCGACTTGGTGGTATTCGAAAAAAAGCATAACCTGGATTCTTTAGCGATAGCAATAAGACACAAAGGCAAATGGCACATCTCACGTTCTGACAGCATAATGACGCTTTATGCACACGCCTTATTCAACAGAGGAATTTTAACCGGCGAAAATAGCTGTTTTAGTGACGGCATTCACTACGTGCGGTAGCGTTCAGGTTCTCGTCTAGCCTTTGACCGACTTAGTATCTGTATAAGCCGCACTCGTCTCACGCATGAACCAGTTAACTTATTTCCGGCCCTTAACCGGCCTGCGGGCCGTGGCGGCCTACCTGGTATTTCTGCACCATTTCGCCTTGCCAGGATTATCCAAGGACACCTTGCCCGCCCGGCTTCTGAACGAGTTACACATTGGCGTCACTATTTTTTTTGTTCTCAGCGGGTTTCTTATTACTTACCGCTACCAAGACAAATTACTGCTGGCCAGGCCGGAATTCAAAGCCTATATTGTTAACCGCTTTGCCCGCATTTTCCCCACTTATTTTATATTTACCTGCCTGACATTCGCTTTTATTTTTTACGACGAAAGCTTCACTAGTCATAACGGGCTGGTATTTTTCCTGAATATCACCCTGCTTCGCGGTTTTTCGGGGGCTTTTCAATTTAGCGGGGTTGGGCAGGGCTGGTCGCTTACCGTTGAAGAAACGTTTTATTTGTCGGCACCTTTTTTATTTTATGCGCTACGCCGGTTTTCCCCGCGCAAGTACTGGCTGGTACTGGCGGCTTATGTAGCGCTGTTTTTAGGAGCGGGCGGCGTGTTGACGAAAATAATTCACGGTCATTTTCTGGATTTTTTCCCAAATTTCGAATTTTTACTGCTGGGCACTTTTTTTGGGCGGGTTATTGAATTTACCGCTGGCTTGGCACTGGCGCTGTTTTTACGACAACGACCCGCTGCCAGTAGTCAGCTAAGCCGGGCCGGTTGGTTTACGTACGCGGGTATTGCTGGCATTATACTGGTGGTCTTTGCGCTCGCACTGATTAGCGAAACTTACCACGTCCGGTTTGGAGTGAACCGTCCGCTGGGGCTGCTGCTGAATAACGTGGTGCTGCCCTGCTTTATCCTGCTGCTATTCTACGGGCTGCTGCACGAGCGCACGCTAGCTTCTCGGGTTCTGGCGCACCCAGTAGCCGATGTGCTGGGTAAAAGCTCCTACAGTTTTTACCTGATTCACATGGGCTTGTTTCACGACATGCTGATACAGTGGATTACCCCAGACTCGCTGGCGAAGTATGGTACAGTATTTCTACTTACCGTAGCAGGCGCTATCATCTGCTATTACGGGCTGGAGAAGCCGTGCAATGCCCTCATCCGGCGACTCGCTGGCACTGCTGCATCGGTGGCGTAGTGTGGGGCAAAATTTAGCTGCTTTCTTACTCTTTCCAACGGTGCCTCACGACTATTTTCAGTTTAAGCAGTTTCGCATCGAGCAAGCTGATTGTGCCCAGAAGGTGAGCACCGACGCTTGCGTGCTAGGCGCGGTTGCCGACCTCACCAGCGCTACCCGCATCCTGGATATTGGCACTGGCACCGGCCTGCTCGCGCTTATGGCGGCCCAGCGGGCCCTCACTGCGCACATCGAAACCCTTGAGATAGAGCCCGCCGCTGCCGCCCAGGCGGCGGCCAACGTGGCGGCCAGCCCCTGGCCCGGCCGCATCCGGGTGTGGCCGCTGAGCCTGGCTGATTACGCCGCCACGCGGCCGGCCCCGTTCAGCCACCTCATCTGTAATCCACCATTTTTCCGGCGCAGCCTGCCGCCCCCGGATGCCGCCCGCGCCACGGCCCGCCACGCAGGCGAAACGTCGCTAACGTTTGACGAAATCGGCGCTTTTGCGGCCGAATTTTTAGCTCCTGGCGGCACGCTCACCGTCCTACTGCCACCGCCCGAGATGGCGCATTTCGTGGCCGCTGCTGCTGCCTGCGGCTTGGTGCTGCAAGCCCGACTACGAGTGCGGCACCGGCCCGGCGGGCGCACCACACGCGAAATCGGCCAGTTTGGGCGAGAAGCCGGGCGGGCGCTTCGGGAAACAGAACTGGTTATTCAGAAGGAAAGCGGCGACTATTCAGCGGATTTTCGGGCGCTGCTGGCCGGGTTTTACTTGGCTCTATAGCAACGCGAACTTTAGCTGCGCTGCTACTGTGCTACAGCAATTTCTGCAACTGCGCCAGTTTCTCGCCGTGCAGAGCGGCCAGCAGGTCGGCTTCCAGCGTACCGAATTCGCTGGCAAGGTAGTGGCGCTGCACCCGGCCACCCACCAGCACGGTGGCTTCGTCGGCTACTTCGATGAGGGTGCCCAGGATGTGCGAGGTGAGCAGGATGCCCGTGCCCCGGTCGCGCAGGCGCTTGAGCAACTCCTTGAGCAGCAGGTTGGCCTCGAGGTCGAGGCCGTTGAAGGGCTCGTCTAGGATGAGGTATTGAAAATCCTGCACCACCAGCGCCAGCAGGGCCAGTTTTTTCTTCATGCCGGCCGAATATTCCTCGGCGTACTGGTCGAGGGGCAGCTCCAGCAGCTGGTTCCAGCCGCGCAGGTCGGGCACCGGCCGGCCCCGCGCCTGCAGACAGAATTCGACGTACTCGCGGCCTGTGAGGCGGGGGTAGAAATAAGGTTCGTAGGGCAGCAGGCCGGTAATCTCGCGTACCGGCTGGCTGGCTTCGGTGGTGCTCACCGTGCCACTAAAATCTCTTTCCAGCCCGTAGAGGCAGTTGATAAGCGTGGTTTTACCCGCTCCATTAGCCCCGATAAGGCCATGAATAGTGCCCGGCCGAATGCGCAGGCTCACGCCGCGCAGCACTTCGTGGCGGCCGTAGGCTTTGTGCAGGTTACTGATTTCGAGCATATTTCTTGGGAAAGCTAACGTCTTATTATTTCCCGCAGCCGACGGCAACTCTGCCAAATCAGGCCGCCCAGGATAACGAGCATCACGGGCGGGTAGGCGGGGTGCCAGGCCCCCAGGAGCCCCAGGGCCAGTACCAGCCCCTGGGTAGTGCGCACATGGGTGGCGTTAGGGTAAAATGCGTATTTCGCCAGTACCACCATACCCAGCAGCAGCAACCAAAAAAGGAGTGCCGCGCCGGCCCCCACCCAGCCGGCTGGCCCCCAGCCCAGCAGCAGGCCAACCGGCAGCGCCGTAACGGCCGCGTAGCCCAGACTCAGCCCCAGCCGCCGCCGCAGAAACTGCTTGGGGCTGCGAGCTGCCAGCAGCAGCATAGGCACTGGCTCGGGGGTGCTGTAGTAGCCGGCCACCACCAGCAGCCACACCAGCAGTGCCGCAATGGGCCCCAGCGGCGACGCCCGCTGCCACACGGCCCCGGCCAGTAGCACCGGCCACAGCAACAGCCCGTAGCTGGCCCGCACTCCGCTCACCCACTCAAATGCCTCGCTACGAAAGGGGCTGCGAATGCGCTGCCGGCTGGCCCGCTCCGCCCGGGCCGGCGGGGCCCAGCCCACCAGCACCACCAGGGCCAGCGTGAGGGCTGCCGCGCCCCAGGCCCGCAACACCAGCAGTAGCAGCCCAACCGGCAGGCTGGCCACCGCATACTCCACCGCCAGCCAGACTCGAAAACCGGGCGCTGCGGTAGCCAGAAATTGCCAGTCGTCGCGCCGCCGGTGGGCCGAAAGCACCGATGCGGCTACTACCACTGGCACGGCCCAACGTCCCAGTGGGTGCCCGGCGGCCATTACTAGGCCCTGCATCAGCGCCAGCGCCAGAATTGGCAGCACCAGTACCAGCCGCCACCAGCCTACCTCGCGCAGCAGGCGCCCCAGTAACAGCAGGCGCAGATGTAGGTAATTTTGCATCTACCAGGTAACGGGGTTGGTTGGGTTTTGGTGTTCGGTAGTAGGACGTTAATAGCTCCAAAAACCCAGCGCCCGTCCCTCTACCGGGCCATATCTTCTTCCACAAACACCAGCCCGTAGTCGGCCGCCAGTTCGGCCATGATGGGTGCATACAGTTCGGGCTGCGTGGGGATAACGACGCCGCGCCCGGCCACCTCACCGCGCAGCACCCGGCGCACAGCCATACCCAGAGGCAGGCCTACGGTTTGGGCCATGGCCGTATGCCCGGCATCGGTGCCCGTGGCAACGAGCGAGGCCGTGCGCCGGCGCGCCTGGCCCGCCAGCTCGTAGTCGAACAGGTGCTGCATCACTACCTGGTCGCGGTCGTGGGGGCCGAGTGCCCACTTTTCCAGCAGCAGGTGCTCTAGCAGTTGGGCGGCGGTGGCATTGGCCAGGCCCACGGGCCGGGTGGTGAATAGGTCCAGCCAAGCCAGGCGGGTTAGCTCTGGCCCGTGTGGGTCGAGGCCCAGCTGGGCGGCTAGCGCAACGGCGGCTTCGGCGGGGGCCACTGGGGTTGGCAGCCGGCTGGCTACCAACTCATTCCAGGGCAGGCTGGCAGCGTTGGCCAAGTGTTGGGTGTCGTCGGTAAGGCCGAGTTGCACCAGCACCTGCCAGGCCCCGCAGTAGCCGGGGCGGCGCAGGGTGCCACGCAGCATGGTGTGGATGTCGTGCAAGCCATAGGCGCTTTGGTAGCTGAGCGAGTCGCGGTTGGCGTAGCCCTCAAAGTGGCCGTGGCCGGGCACCGCCAGTACTTCGGCGCGGGCAAACAGCTCGGCGTAGGGAATAAATTGCAGCGCTCCGTTTTCCAGATATTGCGCGGGCGGCCCTTGCCCAGCCAGCACCACGTTGCGCGGGTTCCAGGTGAATTTGTAGCGCCACGGGTTGTCGCCTTCGCTTTCGGGGGCCACCAGCCCACCGCAATACGAGCGAAAAGCCGTGAGGCGCCCGCCTGCCGCCCGCAGGGCATCGATGGTGTGCATGGCCGACATGTGGTCGAGGCCGGGGTCGAGGCCGCATTCCATGAGGAAAACCAGCCCCGCTTCAGCAGCGGCAGCGTGCAGCGCCTGCACGTCGGCACTCACGTAGCTGGCTGTGGCGAGGTGTTTTTTGTGATGCAGGCAGGCCCGCGCCACCAGCGGGTGCAGGGCCGCCGGCAGCATGGACATAACCAAATCAGCCTGGCTCACCAGCTCATCGAGCCGGGCGGCATCCTGCACGTCGAAGGGCACTGCACGAGCATATTCGGAATGCGCGGCCAGCACGGGGGCTAGGTGGGCCGGCTGGGCGTCGGCCACGGTCAGAAACCAGTTTTCGGCCGGCGCGTGGCGCAGCAGGTAGGCAATAAGGGCGGAGGCCGAGCGGCCCGCACCCAGCAGCAGCAGGCGAGTAGTTGAGTGCATAGGGCGGCAAAAGTAGAGCTTCGGGGCGCAGAAGCAGCCGGTTGCGCTACTTTTGCCGCCCCGCCCACCCTCCGTTTCTGCGCATGGCCGCTGCCCCTCCCCTTCCTGCCGATACCCGCCGCCAGCTTAGCCTGCACTACCACGAACTGGCCGGCCCCGACCAGCTCAGCCCGCCGGAACGCCGGGTGTGGGAGGCAGCCCAGGCAGCTACGGCGCAGGCGTATGCGCCCTACTCGCATTTTCACGTAGGCGCGGCCCTGCTCCTGACCGATGACAGCCTCGTGCAAGGCACCAACCAGGAAAATGCGGCGTATCCGTCGGGCTTGTGTGCCGAGCGCACGGCTTTGTTTGGTCTGGCGGGGGGACGGTCTGCGCCGCCGCCGCGCATCGTGGGCATGGCTGTGGCCGCCCGCCCGGCTCAGGGCGATTTTGGAGCGGCGCTGCCCTGCGGGGCCTGCCGCCAGGTGATGCTGGAAGCCGAAATGCGCCAGGGCCAACCCGTTTGGCTGCTGCTGCCCAGCGCCACGGGCACAGTGCTGCGCTTCGCGTGCCTGGCCGACCTGCTGCCCTTCCACTTTTCGCCCAGTTCCCTACCGTCCCGCGCCTGATGGCCTGAAACGAATTCGGCATCTTCTTAAAGTTTAACGTTACTCGCTACCTTATGTCTGCCCGTCTCATCATCCAGCTTGCGGCCCTGCTGGGCGGCCTTTCCGTGGCCATCGGTGCTTCCGGGGCACATGGTCCCCTACGGGTTATGCTCGAAGCCGCACATCGCGTCGACACCTTCGAAACGGCCGTGCGCTACCAGTTCTACCACACGCTGGCGTTGCTGGCGATAGGCGTATTGGCCGCGGCCCGGCCCGAGCTGCGCGAGCCGCTGGGCACTACGGCGCTGCTCTGGCTGGGCGGCATTGTGCTATTTAGCGGCTCGCTGTATGCCCTGTGTTTCAGCGGCTTTACCAAGCTCGGGGCCATCACGCCGCTGGGTGGGCTGCTGTTTCTGGCTGGCTGGCTGCGGCTGCTGCTCGCCGTGAGCAAGCTGTAATGCGGCGGAGTGCTCTGTTGTTATATAGGGCTGGCTCAACAAGTACTCTACCCTACTAAAAATTCGCAGCCTTCTTTATCATCGAAAAACACCTGTAAACCAGGATGTTGTTCCGGTCTGACCGCCCTAGGCGGTCAGACCGGATGCCACTAGAACATGCTGCCTGTTGCCTCCCTGGCAGCCGGTCAGACCGCCTAGGGCGGTCAGACCGGAACAACGGCCGAAGCGAAGGGGATTGCCGAAAAAAATAGTAGGGTAGAGCACTCAACAAGCACTATCCCCTGACTAAAAATTTCGGTTGTTGTAGGGTGCGGGGCTTGCCCCCGCCCGTCGTTGTTATGTCATTCGTTCAACGGTGGGCGGGGGCAAGCCCCGCACCCTACAACAACCGCCAAAACAGCTTGAAAAGGGGTATCAAAAAATAGTAGGGTAGAGTACTCAACGAGCCGAGTGCGTCAATCCTAAATACAAAAAAGCGAGCCGGCCCATTTGGACCGGCTCGCTTTTTTAGTGGCTTGCGCTCGAAAGCGCAGCGAATTAAGACTTGGGAGCAGTAGTTGACTGGGCAGCAGCGGCGTCTTTCACCTCGCCTACCAGCGATACCGTGGTGCTTCCGCCGGCCGAGTTCGACTCGATGGTCAGGACTTTGGTTTGCAGGCCCATTTTGCCGGCCGAGTTGAATTTGGCCGAGATGGTACCGGTTTTGCCGGGAGCTACCGGCTCTTTGGTCCACGTAGGCGTGGTGCAGCCGCAGCTTACACCGATGTTAGAAATCACCAGCGGCTGGCGGCCGATGTTCTTAAACTTGAATACATGGTCGACGATGTCGCCTTGCTTGATGGTGCCGAAGTCGAATTTCACTTCTGCAAACTCTACCTGCGGGCCATCGGGACGGGGCGTTTTGCCTTTTTTAGCAGGCGTTTCAACTTTGGCAGTAGGAGCCATCGTGGTTTGGGCGTGGGCAGCAGCGCCCGCGAACGTCAGGCCCAGGGCCAGGAGCAGCGTTTTTTTCATGGTCGGTAAAAAAGTTAAGGGTTGGTTGAGTAAAGCAAAATTAACCGGTGCGGCGCTTCTTACAAATCTACGGCCAAACTAATGTGGTAGCCCTGAACAATTAATGAAGCTACTGCGCAAACTACGGCTCTGTCTTTTAGATTCCCAGCAGACAAAAAATTACCTCGTAGCAATGTTGTAAAGGCTAATCGGTTTCCTCAGCGGCTTCTTCTTCGGCCAGCAGGCGGCGCTGGAAGTTGAGCAAAAACAGCCGCTCCGAGGCCCGTGTGATGGCCGTGTAGAGCCAGCGGGCAAACTCGCCGCCCACCGGCTCGTCGGGCTTGATGAAGCCGTGGTCGACAAATACGGCCTGCCACTGCCCGCCCTGCGCCTTGTGGCAGGTGAGGGCGTAGGCAAATTTTATCTGCAAAGCGTTGAGGTAGTCGTCGCTCTTGATTTTGAGCGAGCGCTCCGTTTTTTTGCTTACATCCGCATAGTCGGCGCTCACGGCCTGGTAGAGCTTGTTGTTGAGGTCGGCGGGCAGGGCGGGGGTTTCGGTGTGCAGCGTATCGAGCAGCAGCTTTACTTCGATTTCGGGCTCGTCGGGGTAGTCTACAAGCCGCACCAGGGCCTGGGCGAAGCGGAAGCCGTGCATTTCCTCCTGGCGAATAATCTTGCGAATTTGCAGGAAGTCGCCGTTCGCCAAAAATCCTACTTCCGAGTCTTTGGCTACCCAGTGGTAGTTGTTGCGCACCACCATGATGTAGTCGCCGCCCGCAATCTCATCCTCGGCCTCGAAAAGCGTCTGGCGGATGAGCTGGTTGTACTGGTTGGCGTTGCGGTTGGAGCGGCAGATAATGGTGGTGTTTTCGTGCCCGAAGTTGCGGTACGCCCAGCGCAGGCCGTCTTCCAGCTTGTCGCCGCCCATTTTGAAAATATCCTTGAACCCCTTGGTATGCAGCCGGATATCGGGCGTTTCCTGGCGTAGCTCCTCGCGCAGCTCGGTGGCATTCACCAGGATGCCCGAGGCCTGGGCCTGGCGCATTACCTGGCGCAGCTCCACGCCCTCTACCCGCGCCCGGAAGCGGTTGGCGAGCAGCTCTGGGTCGAGGGCTGGGCTCAGAAGCTGGCCTACCGGCGGCAGCTGCGCCGTGTCGCCGATGAGCAGGAGCCGGTTGGTACTTTTCTCGAACACGTAGCCCATCAGGTCGTCCAATAATCCTGTTTCACCAAAGGATTTCTCATCGGAAATCATGGACGCTTCGTCCACGATGTAGAGCATTTCCTCGGTGCGGTTGGGCTGGCGCGTGAAGCTGAGGCGCTCGGCGGCCGCGCCACCGGTTTGGCGGTATATTTTCTTGTGGATGGTACTGGCCGGCACTTCGGCGTAGGCGCTCATCACCTTGGCGGCGCGGCCGGTGGGGGCCATGAGGGTGTATTTGCGCTGCATGCGGCCCAGCCACTGCACGAGGGCGCTTACCACGGTGGTTTTGCCGGTGCCCGCGTAGCCGCGCAGCACAAACACCTTGCGGCCTGGCAGCTGGTCGCGCAAGAAGGCATCGAGCTGCACAAACAACTCGGCCTGGTCGTCGGTCGGCTCAAAGGGAAAATAGTCGCGGACGGACGGGAAACGGGTTGTTAACACAATTTAATCAGGCGAACCTTTAGTAAAATAAAATGGTCGTGAGTTTAAGAGTAGGCACAGACCTTTTTTGCGTTTGACCAATAGAAGTGATACTGATTCACGTGTTGGCTTGGCAATGTTATAGGTTTTTGCTGTCCCATCCTCAATTTCCCAACTGTCATTGAGAGTAGTGATATGACTTCTACTTATCATTCTTCCTTCCCGGTTCTCAACGGTGTATTCTGGCGTTAAATACAACGTCTTACCAACTAGCTTATAATGTCCGCCAATTGATATGACTCTTTGCAATCCGTCGTAGCCGCTTGTGTTATAGATAAACTTATTACCAGCGCTAAAGATGTAATGCTCTCTGTACATAGAGCCTATAACTGTGTCGCCTGCTTGCCAAAGTCCAGTGATGTTCTGACCGGCAGCTTGATTAACAACCAAGGACAGCAGTACTAGTAAGAGCCGTTTCATAGTTGGCTTTATTTAGTTGGTTCTATCGGCTCTAGCACCGCCATCGTGGCCGTGGCCTTGGCAATGAGCAGTTCATCGCACCACACCTCAGCCTCAGTGAAGTGCAGCCGCCGCCCAGCTTTCAGCACCCAGCCGATGGCCTTGAGGCGGGCCCCCACGCCAGGGTTGAGGTAGCTGACTTTTAGCTCTACCGTGACTACCCCCACGCCGTCGGGCACGAGCGTGACGGCGGCAAAGCCCGCCGCCAGGTCGGCCAGCGTGGCTACCAGCCCACCGTGGGCAAAGCCGCGCTGCTGCTGGTGTTGCGGGCCAAAGGGCAGCTCTACTTCGATGCGGCCCGGCTCGATGCGGGTGAGGTCGGCCCCGATGAGGTGCATGAAGCCTTGTTTCTTCAGCTTCTCGCGGATGCGGGTTTCGAGGTCGGGGGCGGCGTGGGCAGTCATAATAACGTCAAAGATACCGGCGCGTACCTTCGTTATTGTAGGGTAGGAGGGTAAAGGGGTAGGAGTTGAGGAGATGGTAGTTGGCGAACGGAACCTCCAGCTATCAACTCCTCAACTCCTACCCCTTTACCCTCCTACCCTAAAAAACCTCCAACATCGAACCTATGGACCATCCCACCTTTATGCCCTACCTCCTGGCCGGGGCGCTGGGCCTGGGGTTGGCCGCCAGTAGCGGCTTCCGGGTATTTGTGCCGCTGTTGGCGGCCAGCGTGGCGCACCGGCTGGGCTGGGTGCCCGCCTCGCCGGGCTTCGACTGGCTGGGCAGCACCACGGCGCTGCTGGTGCTGGGCACGGCCACTGTGGCCGAACTGGCGGGCTACTACGTGCCCATATTCGACCACCTGCTCGACACGCTCACCACACCGGCCTCCTTTGTGGCGGGCACGCTGCTGATGACTTCCTCGCTTACTCACCTCGACCCGACCTTGCGCTGGACGCTGGGCATCCTGGTGGGCGGCGGGGCGGCGGGCGTGGTGCAGGGCAGCACAGCGCTGCTACGGGCGGGCTCTACGGCCACCACGGGCGGGCTGGCCAACCCGCTGTTTGCCACGCTGGAAAACGTGCTGGCCGTGGTGGGCACCATCCTGACGCTGCTGCTGCCGCTGGTGGCCGCCGCCCTGGCCCTGGGGCTGCTGGTGTTTCTGGTGAGCCGTTGGCGGCGCTGGCGGCAGCGCCGGGCGTTGGCCCGCACCGGGCAGCCGTCTCCGGCCAGTGCCACGGCCCTGCCCGACGAATTTGCGTAGAGCAGGCGAGCCTACCAGGGCTCTTGTTGGTTTATGACAGCTCCTGACACACTATTAAACGGCTCTTTAACAGCGCCCTACGCGGGCCAGGTACGGGTGCGGGTGGGCGGCCTGCTGGTGCGCGACGGCGCTATTCTATTGGCCGCCCACCGGGGGTTGCTGCCCGAGGAAACTCTTTTCTGGTCGCCGCCGGGCGGCGGCTGGGCATTCGGCGAGAGCCTGAAAGATGCCCTGCGCCGCGAGTTTCTGGAAGAAACCGGATTGGTGGTGCAAGTGGGCCGGCAGCTCCATTTGCACGAGTTTCGGGCCGGTGACTTGCAGGCGCTGGAAATCTTCTTCGAAGTAACCTGCCCCGACCCTACCAGCCTGCCCCGGCTGGGCCACGACCCCGAGCACAGCCCCACCCAGCAGCTCCTCACCGAGCTGGCCTGGCTCACGCCCCGGCAGCTGCTGGCCCTGCCGCCCTCGCAAGTACACCCGGTGCTGCGCGGCCTGCTGAGCGTCGACGACGTCTTTGTGCCGCAGTTGGTGCTGGAAGGGTGACGAAGTGAGGAGGTGATGGGCTGGTAGAATGATGGATAAAACAGGAACGTCATCACCCCATTACCTCTACTCCATCACCTCCTCACCCCATCACCTCGTTACCTTTGGCCCGTGCCCGCTACTCCTACCCTGGCCGCGCCGGTGGCTGCTACCATCAGCCTGCGCGACGATACCTTTTCGCTCGATAACCTAACGGCTTACCACCTGTATGCCGTGGCCGGGCAGCGTCGCCTGCGTCTGGCGGTGCTCGATGCTGACCGGCAAAAAGTAGTGGCCTTTGAGGAACAGGCTTACGGGGGGCCCGCTACCCTGCCGGATGAAGCGGCCACCCACGAGCTGCTGCGCCATACCGGCTGGGCGCGCGTGCGCCTGGCCCTTACCGGCCAGGCATTCACTTTGCTCCCGGCACCGTTGTTCCGGCCGGGCGATGAGGCGCAGTACCTAGCCTTGCACGGCGAGTTGGCCGCTACCGAAACTGCTCTGGCCTACTCCTTACCATTGGCCTCGCCGGCCACCGATATAGTTAGCTTGTTTGCTGCTGACCAGCAGCTGCTCACCTGGCTGAATACTACCTACGGGCCCGCCGCCCGCCTGCTGCCCCGGCCGGCTGCCATCCTGGCGGGCCTGCTCCGGCAGCGAGGGCCAGCAGCCAGCAGCCGCCAGTTGTACCTCAATCTGGCCGAGCAGGAACTAACCGCCAGTGTGCTGGGGCCACAGCTGGAATTTTGTAATGTGTTCCTTGTCAGCACCGCTGAGGAGGTTGTGTACTATGCCATCCTCGTGATGCAGGAGCTGGGCCTGAATCCCGACCAGGATACCGTCACCATCTGGGGCGACCTGACGGACGATTCCAACACGTTTGAGCTGCTGAGCACCTACGTGCGGCAGGTACGCCTGGGCACCCGGCCCTTCGGCCCCGACTACAGCTACCGGCTCAATGAGTTGGCTGCGCACCAGCACTTCGATTTGTTCAGCCTGGGAAATGTGGCATAAGTCATTTGTTTTTCGTTGCTGGCTTTTCGTTATTCGGCTGGGTGTGCCGACGTGGTGAAAACGAGCAACGAAAAACCAACAACGAAAAACGAATCCATGACTCTTCAGGCTGTTTTTAATATTGCCGAAATCTGCGCCCGGCACGGCATTACCGACGTTATTTTGTCGCCTGGCTCGCGCTCGGCGCCCCTCACGCTGGCGTTTGCGCGGCACCCAGCCTACCGGGGCAAGCTGCGCGTGGTGCCCGATGAGCGGGCCGCCGCTTTTATCGGGCTAGGCATTGCGCAGGCCACGCGGCGGCCGGTGGTGCTGGTGTGCACCAGCGGCACAGCCGGCCTCAACTACGCGCCCGCCGTGGCCGAGGCGTATTTCCAGCAGATTCCGCTGCTGGTACTCACCGCTGACCGGCCACCCGAATGGGTTGACCAGCTCGATGGCCAAACCATTCGGCAGCGCAACCTCTACGGAACGCACGCCAAAGGCACGTTTGACTTTCCGACTGATACTGCGCACGCGCACGCTAAGTGGCACGCCGAACGGGTAATTAATGAGGCTATTAATTTGACCAGGGCCGCACCAGCCGGGCCGGTGCAGGTGAATATTCCGTTGCGCGAGCCGTTTTATCCGAAAGTCGGAGAGGAAATGGAGTACGAGGCGGAGGTGAAGATTATTTGGGAGGAGGTTGCTCATCCGGTGATTCCGCTGGCCGAATTGCCCGAGCTACAGAAGCTGTTGCGCCAGGCCAACCGGGTAGTAGTGGTAGCCGGGCAGCAGCCTACCCATGCCCGCCTGACTACTGCGCTGGCGAAGTTTGCCGAGGCCCGGCAAGTGCCCATCGTGGCCGACGTTATTGCCAACCTGGGCGAGTTGCCGACGGTGCAGCGGCAGGATGTTTTTCTGGCGGGCTTATCCAAGGAAAACCAGGCGGCGCTAAAGCCCGACCTGCTCATCACCTTCGGCCAGTCGCTGATTTCCAAGAGCCTAAAGCTGTTTTTGCGCGATGCCGCCCCCGCCCAGCACTGGCACCTGCAAGCCAACGGCGACGTAGCCGACACCTTCCGCAGCCTCACGCGCATTATTCGGGTGTCGCCCGCCGTGTTTTTTCAGCAGCTAGCGGCCTTGAGAACCGAAGCACCTAACGGGTCCGGGGGTTCGAATCCCTTCTTGTCTGCTGGTATAGCCCAGCAGGATATCGAGGGTTCGAATCCCATCCCCTCTGCTACGGACGAAGGTTCGAATCCCGGCATCTCCACTACTGCGGAAAGCGAATCGGGTTCAATTCCACCTGTTGCCACCACGCCGGCTATAACCTGGCAACAAGCCGATACTGCGGCTACGCAGTTTCTGGGCAGTTTTTTTGCAAGTGAAAACCAGCCATTCAACGAATTTTCGGCCTTTCGTTTCGCTTTAGCTGCCTTACCGCCCAAAGCTGCTCTGCACCTGGCCAACAGCATGGCCGTGCGCTACGCCAACATCCTGGGCCCGCCGCAGCAACGCCAGATTGAGGTATTTGCCAACCGGGGCACCAGCGGCATCGACGGCTGCACCTCCACGGCGGTGGGCGCGGCGCTGGCGCAGCCCGGCCGGCCGGTGGTGCTGCTCACGGGCGACGTGGCGTTTTTCTACGACCGCAATGCGTTCTGGCACAACTACCCCACGCCCAACCTGCGGGTGGTGCTGTTCAACAACCACGGCGGCGGCATTTTCCGGCTCATCGACGGGCCGCGCCAGCAGCCGGAGCTGGACGAGTTTTTTGAAACCACCCAGGCGCTGACGGCCGAAAACCTGTGCCGCGACTTCCAGTTGCGGTATTTGCCGGTAGCCTCCTTCGCCGAACTAGAAGCCGCGCTGCCGGTTTTCTTTGCAGCCGAAGCCAGCGCGGCAGTACTGGAAATATTCACCGATTCAAAAACCAACGCCGCGTTTTTTGAAGAATACCGCGCCGCCGTGCGCAACGCCTTTTCCTAGAACAATCTGCGCTCTTCCGCGATACCTTCTGCGTCCTCCGCGGTAAATTTTCACCGCAGGAGACGCGGAAGGTATCGCGAAAGGACGCAGAAAAGCTTCAATTTTATGTCTGAAACAATCGAGTGGAAACCAATTAAGGAATTTCAAGAAATTCTGTTCTCCCAGCACGGCGGCATCGCCAAAATCAGTATTAACCGGCCGCAGGTGCACAATGCCTTCACGCCGCTCACGGTGCAGGAGATGATTGAGGCGATGGATATTTGCCGCAACCGCACCGACATCGGTGTCATCATCCTCACCGGCGAGGGCGGCCGCGCCTTCTGTTCGGGCGGCGACCAGAGCGTGCGCGGCCACGGCGGCTACGTGGGTGCCGACACCGTGCCCCGCCTCAATGTGCTGGATTTGCAAAAGATGATTCGCTCCATACCCAAGCCCGTGGTGGCCATGGTGGCGGGCTGGGCCATCGGCGGCGGCCACGTGCTGCACGTAGTCTGCGACCTGAGTATTGCGGCCGACAACGCCCGCTTCGGCCAAACCGGCCCCAACGTGGGCTCGTTCGACGGCGGCTTTGGCGCGAGCTACCTGGCCCGCGTGGTAGGCCAGAAAAAAGCCCGCGAAATCTGGTTCTTGTGCGACCAGTACAACGCCCAGGAAGCCCTCGATATGGGCCTGGTAAACAAGGTAGTGCCCCTCGACCAGCTCGAAGAAACCACCGTAGCCTGGTGCCACAAGATGCTGGAGAAAAGCCCCCTCTCGCTGCGCCTGCTCAAGTCGGCCTTCAACGCCGAGCTGGACGGGCAGGCCGGCATTCAGGAGCTGGCCGGCAACGCCACGCTGCTCTATTATTTGAGCGACGAGGCGAAGGAAGGCAAAAACGCCTTTTTGGAGAAGCGCAAGCCGGATTTCGATAAGTTTCCGAAGTTTCCGTAGGCTGCCCTTGGAGCGGTTCTCAACCCGACGCGCCCCGCACTCACTGGCTGAATGCGGGGCGCTGGTGTTACTTGCTGAGGCGAAGCCATCTTATTCTTTTCCGCATGGGCCTGCTTGACCTGTTTTCCAAAAAATCCACCGGGCCTTACCAAGATGAGGGCCTGAACCACGTGTACGAGCTGCTGTTCTGCGACAATCTCAGCCTGTACCAAAAGGATACTCCGCCCACTGAATATCCCTGGACAGTGCTGCTGGCGGCTACCCCCACTCCGGCCGCGCTACGGGCCCTGGCCGCCGATACCGCGCTGGAAGCCCGGCCCCGGCTACTAGCCTATCGTCAGTTGGCGGCCCTGGGCGAGCCACTTGGCCCACCAGAGCTGCTGGGGGTGGTGGTAGAGGTAGCCCTGCCCGGTGGGCTCGACGTGCTGGCCGCCTTCGCTGACGGTGGGGCGCGCTACTTCAACCAGGCGGGTAAGCTGCTGGTGTGGGAAACCAGCACGCCCGAGTCGGAGCAAGCAATAGCGCAGCTGTTCGCCGCTGGCCGGCAAGTGGTGAGCCAGATTGGCCCGTGGCACGAAAAGCGCCTGCCACCGCTTACTAAAGGCCTGGTACGCATGACCTTCCTGCTATCGGACGGCCTGTACTTTGGCCAGGGGCCGTTCGACACAATGCAAACCGACCCGCTGGGTGCGCCCGTCATTGCGGCGGCTACGCAGCTACTGGTTTACCTGACGGAGCAGGGGCTGAAGCAGCCAGCGGCGCAGTAAATATGCAAAGTTTCGCCCTCTGGCTCAAGTTTGAAGCTGTTGACTTCACTTCCAGCCTCGACCTTGCAACCGGAGAGTTTCGCAAGGTTGCCTGGAATAATAAAAACGACTTTTGCAACATCGGGGTAACACTCCCCGACGGTCGGCATTACAGCCTCAACGTGTGGACGTATGGCTTCCTGGCTACTGCCGTTCGGCAAGACGCGGCCGATGGGCAAAACCTGGCCGGCACTTATCGAATTCCGCCCGACTTGCTGGTGCGCGAGCTTACCCGCGACTGCCTGGAGGCTACCATTGCGGATTTACTGCGCTACGGCGACCTCGAAAACGTGCTGAATCCGTCGGTTGGGCCGACCCGTGGCTAGGCGGCTGGCGGAGGCGTTAAACCTACCTGCCGATTGTCTGGGCAGTAGGTGAACTCGTTGGGCGATGCTACGGCATATTCTCCCTGGCCCGGAAAGCCTAGCAGCCAGCTGTCGCCTTCCTCGTAGGGAATGTCGTTCCAGATGTGCAGGGTGCGGCCGGAGGTGAAACTCAGGTGCAAGTCGCCGTACTCGGACGGCGTGACGGTAGCTACCTGCAGCCCCACCAGGGTTTGCAGGGCCGGCTCCGTGTAGCGGTCGATGGACTGCTGCCAGGCGCACAGAATTTTGCCGGCTTCCTCGGTGCGCCAGGCGCAATGCACGTTCAGGGCACCGGTTTCCACTAGTTGGTCGGCAGCCAGCGTGAGGCCGAACCAGAGCGTGAAAATATGGCTTGTGGGGTCTTCCACCGCGCTTTGCAGCACAAACTGGCCCTGCAGCCGCTGCACCGCCTGCACGATGGTGGGGTAGTCGGTAGGGCGGGGATACGCGAGCATAGTCGGGGGCTGAAAGGGTGGAAGCGAGGCGTAAACTTAGCGAAACGACCTTGCCGGGTGGTTTTTTGTACCTTCGCCTGGGTTTTCCGCTCTCCCTATCAGCCCCCTCCCCCACCCTATGCATCCCGCTCCTGCTGCCCCCTACAAGCCTCATAATCACGTTCGTATCGTCACGGCTACCGCCTTGTTCGACGGGCACGACGCGGCCATCAACATCATGCGCCGCATCATTCAGAGCAGCGGCGCGGAGGTTATTCACCTCGGGCACAACCGCTCGGTGCAGGAAATCGTGGACTGCACCATTCAGGAAGATGCCCAGGCCATTGCTATTACCAGCTACCAGGGCGGGCACAACGAGTACTTCCGCTACATGCACGATTTGCTGCAGGAGCGCGGCGCGGGCCACATCAAAATCTTCGGCGGCGGCGGCGGCGTCATCCTGCCCACCGAAATTGCCGAGTTGCAAGCCTACGGCATCACCCGCCTGTATTCGCCAGACGATGGCCGCGCCATGGGCCTGCAAGGCATGATAAACGACCTGCTGGAACAAAGCGACTTCCCTACCGGCGAAAAGCTGAACGGCGAAGCCTCGCACCTCAAGGAAAAAGACGCCCGCAGCATCGGCCGCTTAATTTCGGCGGCAGAGAATTTTCCCGCAGAATTTGAGCGGGTAAAAAAGAATTTAGCTGCTAGCGCTCAGTTGTTAGCTGCTAGCGATGGGCCAGAACAAAAGCTAACAGCTAACAGCCAGCAGCTAACAGCTCCCATTTTGGGCATTACCGGCACGGGCGGCGCAGGCAAGTCGAGCCTGGTAGATGAGTTGGTGCGGCGGTTTCTAATGGATTTTCCAGATAAAACGTTGGCCATTATTTCCGTGGACCCCAGCAAGCGCAAAACCGGTGGCGCGCTGCTCGGCGACCGCATTCGGATGAACGCCATCAACTCGCCCAGGGTGTACATGCGCTCACTGGCCACGCGCCAGAGCAACCTCGCGCTCAGCCGCTACGTGCAGGACGCGGTGGACGTGGTACGCGCCGCCGACTTCGACCTTATAATCCTGGAAACCAGCGGTATCGGGCAGAGCGACACCGAGATAATCGAGCACTCCGACATGAGCCTCTACGTGATGACGCCCGAATACGGCGCGGCCACGCAGCTCGAAAAAATCGACATGCTCGACTTTGCCGACGTTATTGCGCTCAATAAATTCGACAAGCGCGGCGGCCTCGACGCCCTGCGCGATGTGCGCAAGCAGTACCAGCGCAACCATCAGCGCTGGGATTCGGCGCTCGACACGATGCCGGTGTTCGGCACCATCGCCTCGCAGTTCAACGACCCCGGCATGAACCGCCTCTACCGGGCCGTGCTAGCGACGCTGGAAGAAAAAACCGGCGCGCAGTTCACCTCACACCTCGAAACCAGCGCCGAGCAGTCGGAAAAGGTCTATATCATTCCGCCCAGCCGCACGCGCTACCTCTCCGAAATTGCCGAAACCAACCGCGCCTACGATAAGCGCGTGGGTGAGCAAGTTGGTATTGCCGAAGTAGCGGGTGCGTTTGCCAAGTTGGCCGAGCACTACAGCTCCGGCCCGGCCGCCGAGCCAGCTACGGCGCAGCAGTTTGCCCAAAACGTGCAAACGCAGCTGCGCCGCCTCGATGCCGACAGCCAGGCGCTGCTCGAAAACTGGGAAGCTACGCTCCAGAACTACCGCAATCCGGAGTACGTGTACAAGGTGCGCGACAAGGAAGTTCGGGTGCAAACGCACACTACCTCGCTCTCGGGCAATGCGATACCGAAGGTGGCCGTGCCGCGCTACACCGGCTGGGGCGACCGCCTGCGCTGGGCCATGCAGGAGAATTTCCCCGGCGAGTTTCCCTACACGGCAGGCGTGTTCCCGTTCAAGCGTGAGGGCGAAGACCCCACCCGCATGTTCGCGGGCGAAGGCGGGCCGGAGCGGACAAACAGACGCTTCCACTACGTGAGTAAGGGCCTGCCCGCCAAGCGCTTGAGCACGGCTTTCGACTCGGTGACGCTCTACGGCGAAGACCCCGACCACCGGCCCGACATCTACGGCAAAATCGGCAACGCGGGCGTGAGCATCGCCTGCCTTGACGACGCCAAAAAGCTCTATTCTGGCTTCGATTTGAGCCATCCCGCCACCTCGGTGAGCATGACCATAAATGGCCCGGCGGCCACGCTGGCGGCATTTTTCATGAACGCGGCCATCGACCAAAACTGCGAGAAGTACATCCACCAAAACGGCCTCGCAGCCGAAGTGGATGCCAAAATAGACCAGATTTTCGCCGCCAAGCAGCAGCCCCGCCCCCGCTACCAGGGCGAACTGCCTGAGGGTAACAACGGCCTGGGTTTGCTGCTACTCGGCGTGACCGGCCAAGACGTGCTGCCCGCCGACGTGTACCAGCAAATAAAGGCCACGACTCTCACGCAGGTGCGCGGCACCGTGCAGGCCGATATTCTCAAGGAAGACCAGGCCCAGAACACCTGTATTTTCAGCACCGAGTTTGCTCTGCGCCTCATGGGCGACGTGCAGGAGTATTTCATCACGGAAAAGGTGCGTAACTTCTACTCCGTCAGCATCTCGGGCTACCATATTGCCGAGGCGGGGGCCAACCCCATTACCCAGCTGGCGCTCACGCTCTCCAACGGCTTCACGTTCGTGGAATATTACGTGAGCCGGGGCATGCACGTCAACGATTTCGCCCCCAACCTCTCGTTCTTTTTCTCCAACGGCATCGACCCCGAATACGCCGTTATCGGGCGGGTGGCGCGCCGCATCTGGGCCAAGGCCATGAAGCTGAAGTACGGTGCCAACGCCCGCAGCCAGATGCTGAAGTACCACATCCAAACCTCGGGCCGCTCGCTGCACGCCCAGGAAATCGACTTCAACGACATCCGCACCACGCTGCAGGCGCTCTACGCCATCTACGACAACTGTAACTCCCTGCACACCAACGCCTACGACGAGGCCATCACCACGCCCACCGAGGAAAGCGTGCGCCGCGCCATGGCCATCCAGCTCATCATCAACCGCGAACTGGGACTGGCCAAAAACGAAAACCCCCTGCAAGGCTCCTTCATTATCGAGGAACTGACCGACTTGGTAGAAGAAGCGGTACTGCTCGAATTTGACCGCATCACGGAGCGCGGCGGCGTGCTCGGCGCGATGGAAACCATGTACCAGCGCGGCAAAATCCAGGAGGAAAGCCTGCACTACGAGATGCTAAAACACACCGGCGAGTACCCGATTATCGGCGTCAACACCTTCCTCTCCTCCAAAGGCTCGCCGACAGTAATTCCGGCCGAGGTAATCCGCGCCACGGAAGAGGAAAAGCAGTACCAAATTACGATGCTCGAAGCCCTGCATGAGCGGAATCAGGATGCTTCGCCAGCCGCCTTGAAGCAGTTGCAGCGGGTGGCCGTGCAGAATGGGAATTTGTTTGCCGAATTAATGGAAACAGTGAAAACCTGCTCGCTCGGGCAGATTACGAATGCGTTGTTTGAGGTAGGCGGGCAGTACCGGCGGAATATGTAAACCGCAGATTTAACGGATTTAACTGATTTCGCGGATACGGCGCTGGCGCGCCTGACTTTAAGTTATGGCTTACCCGGATTTTTCTGTTTTTGATTTACGGCGGCAGTTCGGCGTCCAGTTTCGGGCTGAAGCGCTTTTTCCGAACGTGCCGCCCATTGAGCCCAGCGACTGGCTGACGCAGGCGCTACGCATAGGGCAGGCAGTAGGCTACAACAGCGAAAAGTCGCGCTCCGAGCGCCTGGTTACGCCCGTACTGCTGGAATTATGCGAGCGTAATAACCGTTCGTTCTCTATTTATTCCGGTATGAACCTGGACGTAGACACCAGCTCAGGGCTGCGGGGTGAATGCGATTTTATTTTTTCGTACAGCCGCATTCAGGATTTCATCGCCGCCCCGGTATTTTGCATCGCCGAGGCTAAAAAGCAAGACTTAGAACTTGGCACCATCCAGTGTGCCGCGCAGCTTATCGCTGCCCGCCGCTCGAACGAACAGGAAAAGAACCCCATCCACACCCTGTATGGCTGTTCGACTACGGGCATTGAATGGCGCTTTCTGAAATACGAAGGCAACGAATTCATCCTGGATGAGCAACGCTATTACTTAACGCAACTCCCAGCGCTGCTCGGTGCCTTGCAAGCCATTGTAGACGTTACGCGGGGGCGGGCCGGTGAAAAGCTGAACTAACAGAAACGCTGCAAAACTACCTTTAACTCTGCGTCTCCCGCCTCGACTGCATCAAGGGGCTACTTTCTGCTGTTGTGGCGTGTTGCGGGGTAGCTGTGGTGGGGTGCTTTTGCTGCTGTGGGGCGGTTGAGGTATATTAGCGCCGAATCAATGGAAATAACAAGAATTTTCCAGCTTAGATAGACTACGAATGCACTGTTTGAATTCAACGAGCAGTAGTGATAGAATATATAAATTTATTAAAAAATGCAACCGACTACAGGAGGTACATTAGGCAATAGAATAGGTTTCAAACGCATATGCACACTATACTCTTCTTATAGAGTGACAATGAATGATGTTTGGCGTGTATTCAATTGCAACAACTTCTTTTATGATATCTTGCGAAAAGATATCAAATCTTTTGAGCATAAGTATCAAATCAAATACCCTGACGCCAACGCAGGAAATACCATCCTTGTAACCAGGGATGATTTATTCGCGGTAATTGAGCAGCAGCAGAAAGTTGGTAATTATGAAAAGGTATTCATTGAAGCCATCATAACTACTGAAAACTTCCTGAAGGACGTCTCGCTTATTATTTACAAAGACTTCCCTAATAAGCTTACGATTGGCACAACTGAGCAAGAAGGCGAAAAGCGCGAATCCAAGTTGTTATCAATCATTAGACTTGTTGCAACGCTAAACTAGCTTTTTAAGCAGAAATTCCATAGGCCGGCGCATACTTCTAAGGCTAAGTCAAATTGCGCTAGATTGTGCAT
>JBPBPU010000127.1:0-156011 GCA_050954465.1 Janthinobacterium lividum | reverse complement strand
GCGGCTCTGTTGCCCACGTTCAAGTTGGCGGTGCCGTTGGTGGTTAGGTTAGCGCCGCCAGGGAAGACGGCGCTGGCGCTGGGCCGGGTCACGGTGAAGGCCGTGGCGCTCAGGCCCGTGCCGACGGCGTTGCTCACGCGCACCCGCTGGCTGGTGGCCCCGCGCGGCACCATGGCCGTGGCGCTCGTGTTGCTCACCACCGTGAACAGGGCGGGGCTCTCGCCCACGAGCACACTGCTCAGGCCCGTGAAGTCGGTGCCCGTGAGCGTGAGCACCGTGCCCAGCGGCCCGCTGGCGGGCGTGAAGCTGGTCAGGGTCGGGGCATCCACCACCACATCGGTGATGCTGATGGTGAACGCCTGCTCGTAGTAGATGCCGGTGGCGTCGGTGGTGCGCACGCGCACGGTGTAGCTGGCCTTGGTTTCGAAGTCGAAGACGGCGGCCGTGACGAGCTTGCCGGCGTTGGGGCCGGTGCCGATGGCGAAGCTGGCGTTGTCGGTGCCGCCCGGACCCGCCACCAGCGTGTAGGTAAACGTGTCGCCGGTGGTGGCATCGGTGGTAGCGAAGGTGCCGACGAGGGTGCCGCTGGCCTCGTTTTCGGCCACGGCCTGCGGGGCCAGGGCCAGGGCCGTGGGCGGGTCGGCCTGCTCGTAGCGCTGCACGGTGCCGCTGCCGTTGCCCACGAGTAGGTCGAGCAGCCCGTCGCCGTCCACGTCGCTCACAGTCGGGGCGGCATAGGTGCCCACGTCGAGGGCAGTGGTGCCGTCGGTGGTCAGGTTGCCGATAAAGGCGAAAGCGCCGCCGTTGGCCGTGGTTTGCTCGAAGCGGGCCACGATGCCGCTGTTGTTGCCCACGAGCAGGTCGAGCAGCCCGTCGCCGTCCACGTCCGATACGGCCGGGGCGGCGAAGGCGCCCACGTTCAAGTTGGTGGTGCCGTTGGTGGTCAGGTTGCCCACCAGGGCAAATACGCTGCCGTTGGCCGTGGTTTGCTCGAAGCGCTGCACGGTGCCGCTGTCGTTGCCCACGAGCAGGTCGAGCAGCCCGTCGCCGTCCACGTCGCTCACAGTCGGGGCGGCCCTGGTGCCCACGTTCAAGTCGGTAGTGCCGTCGGTGGTCAGGTTGCCCACCAAGGCAAATACACTACCGTTGGCCGTGGTTTGTTCGAAGCGGGCCACGATGCCGTCGTAGTTACCCACGAGCAGGTCGAGCAGGCCGTCGCCGTCCACGTCGCTCACAGTCGGGGCGGCATAGGTGCCCACGCTCAAGTCGGTGGTACCGTTGGTGGTCAGGTTGCCCACTAGGGCAAATACGCTGCCGTTGGCCGTGGTTTGCTCGAAGCGGGCCACGATGCCGTCGGAGTTGCCCACGAGCAGGTCGAGCAGGCCGTCGCCGTCCACATCCATTACAGCCGGGGCGGCGTTGGTGCCCACGTTCAAGTTGGCGGTGCTGTTGGTGGTCAGGTTAGCGCCGCCAGGGAAGATGGTGCTGGCGCTGGGCCGGGTCACGGTGAAGGCCGTGGCGCTCAGGCCCGTGCTGCTGGCGTTGCTCACGCGCACTTTCTGGCTGGTGGCCCCGCGCGGCACCGTGAAGGTGGCGCTCGTGTTGCTCACCACCGTAAACAGGGCGGGGCTCTCGCCCACCAGCACACTGCTCAGGCCCGTGAAGTCGGTGCCCGTGAGCGCGACCACCGTGCCCAGCGGCCCGCTCGGGGGGCTGAAACTGCTAATGGCCGGGTTGAACTGCACCGTGAAGGCGGTGCTGGGGACGCTCAGGCCCTGGGGCGTGGTCACCACGATGCTGGGCGTGGGGCTGTTGAGGCCGGCCGGCAGCACGAATTTCAGGCTGCTGCCGCTCACGTTGGTGGGCACCACGGCCACGCCGTCCACGCTCACGTAGGTGGCCCCGTTCAGGTTGCTCCCGCTCAGCGTAACGAGGGTGCCGGCCGCCCCGCTGCCGGGGCTAAAGCCGGTAATGGTGGGCACGGCCACCGTGAACGTGCCCGGCGTGTAGGAATGAAAGCTGCCGTCGTTGGGGGGCACAATGGATGAGAGCGCGGTGCTGCCCACGTACACGTAGATTTTCTGGTCGGCCGTGGCCGAGTTGCGCTGCGCCGCCAGCAGGCGCAGGGTGTAGGTGCCCGTGGCCAGTAGCGGCAGGCCCCGCGCCAGCTTGCCGTAGTTGGCGGAGCCGGTGCCCTGCGTCCCGTTCGACTGCAAAAACCCGGCGTGGGTGCCCTCGATGTTGGTGTAGGCCCCGAAGCCGTAGCCGTTGGCCATGATGCCCGCGTTGCCGCTGTAGGTCCAGCCCGTGCCGGTGGGCACGTACGCCTGCTGGCCCGTGCCCAGGCTGCCGGTGTTCTCGAAGCCCGCGTTGGGAATGCCCGGGCTCACGGCCGTGCCGCCGAGCAGCAGCTCCACCTGGTCCACGAAGGCCGTCACGTCGGCCGTCGTGCCGCTGCCCGCCGCCTCAAACCGCAGCACGAGCTGGTCGAAGGGAAGCACGGCTGTGGTGTAGGTGTGAAACACGCCGTCGTTGGCCGGCACCACCCGGCCCACCTCGCGCCCGTCGAGCAGCAGGGCCACGCCCTGGTTGGCGGGGCCCAGGTTGCGCTGGGCCACGCGCACGCGCAGCTGGTAGTAGCCCGCCGCCAGCGTGGGCAGCAGCTGGCTGAAGCTGCCCGCCCCGCTGCTGGTGGTTTGCAGAAATGCGACATGGGTGCCCTCCGGGGCGGCGGGGTTGCCGAAGGCGCTGCCGTTGGTGGCAATGCCGCTGTTGCTGGCAAAGGCCCAGGTGGCCCCGGCGGGGGTGTAGCCGTAGGTGGTGTTGCCCAGGCTGGTAAAGGTTTCGAAGCCGGCGTTGGGCACGGCGCTGGCCACGACGGCCCCGGTGGCGGGGTTGATGACTTCCACCTGGTCGACAAAGGCCGTCACGTCGGTGGCCCCGGCAGGCACGGTGGCTTGCAGGGTAAGCACGGGGTTGCCGGCGTGGGCCAGCAGCGGCAGCAGAGCCAGCAGCAGCCAGCCGGGTAGGCGCGAGGCGAGGTGGCGCACCAGGCGGGCGCACGTCGGCCGGGAAGAGTAAGATAGGGTCATAGCAAGCAATAGGGAAGAGCAGGAAGACAAAGCCGTGGCGGAATTCTCCAAAAAACGACTCTACCTCAAAACTATATACCGCCTTCGCCCGTGCGCCCCAAAACGATGCGAACGACAGAATTTCCGACATGAACGACATTTAACCGGCAAAACAAACCTCCTGTGTAGCAGAAGCGTAGGTAGCGCCTCTGCTCTCCCTCTCTACGACTACCTCTACTCCCGTCCAGCTCCTGCTGGTGGAAGACGAAGCCGTGCTGGCCTTGCAGCTGCGCACCCTGCTCGAAGCCGAAGGCTACGGCGTAACGGGCACTGCCCGCACCGGCCCGCAGGCCCTGGCCCTGGCCGCCGAGCGCCCCCCCGACCTGGTACTGTGCGACATTCACCTGGCCGGCCCCTGGGACGGCATCGAAACTGCTGCCCGCCTCGTGGCCCAGCACCCGGTGCCCCTCATCTACCTCACTGCCATGGCCGACGCCGATACCCTGGCCCGCGCCCTGGCCACGGGCCCGGCGGCCTACCTCACCAAGCCCGCCACGCCCGGTGGCCTGCGGGCGGCCATCACCCTGGCGTTGCACCAGTTTGCCCGCCAGGTGCCGCCCGCCCCCGATGCCACCTCCCGCGATACCCTGCTGCGCCGCGACGACTACGTGTTCATCAAGCACCTGGGGCGGTTTGTGCGCCTGCCCCTGGCCGAGGTGCTGCTGCTCGAAGCCGACAACACCTGCACCACCTTCCTCACGGCCGAGCGCAAATACGTGCTGCGCCTGCCCCTGAGCACCGTGCTCGAACGCCTGCAATGGCCCGAGCTGCTGCGCGTACACCGCTCCTACGCCCTCAACCTGCGCTACGTCTCTGCCTTCACCGACAGCGAGGCTACCGTGGGCGAGCACGCCGTGCCCATCGGCCGGCAGTACAAGCCGGAGTTTCTGCGCCAGTTCAATTTCTGCTGAGCAGAGTTCTTAGAAGCTGTTTAAGTTAGTTTTTACCAAGACTTGAGACGTTAGACACGAGCCATTAGACCAATTTCAGGTTAGAAAACCGTCTAATGTCTCGTGTCTAACGTCTCAAGTCTTGGTAGAATCAACCTCTTGAGCTAACTTAAACAGCTTCTTAGAAAAGGGAACTGTTTAGGAAGTAGCCAGCACGTCATTTTGAGCTTGTCGAGAAATCACGCTCGCCTCGTTGAGCGAAACCCAAACGAGGCGAGTGAGATTTCTCAGCAAGTTCGGAATGACGTGCTGGTGATTCCAGATTACTTTTTATTCAAGCGCTAATTTGCCGTTGATGTCGGTATTTCTGCCGTTGGCATCGTTTTGGGCGGGCAGGAGCCGGGTAATGGCTACTTTGCGACTTGCTTTATGGCCACCTTTGGCCGGGCAGTTTCTGGCTTATGCGGCTACTACTATTCTCTTTGTTCTGGCTGAGCGGGCTGGCCTGCCTGGCCCAGGCTCCTATTCCCACCGGCCCGGCGGCCATACGCCAGGCCATTGCCACCCTGCCCGATTCTAGCCAGATTAAGCAGCTGCGCAGCTGGTACGACCCGCTCGTTGAGGGCGGGCGCTATGGCGAGGCCCAAACAGTTCTGCACCTGGTCGACAGCATTGCCACTCGGAGCGGCCGCGACGACCTGCGGGGCTCGGCGGCTAACATGGCGGGATTCCTGGCAAGCAGCCTCGGCGATTATCCCCAGGCGGTGACGTGCTACCAGCAGGCATTGGCGCTGGCTCGCCAGGTGGGCAATGTGCAGCGGCAGGTGCGCATGCTCGACCGGCTGGGCACCAACCTGCGGCTGGCCAACAACCCGCCCGCCGCCGAGCGGTACTTGCAGCAGGCCCTGGCCCTGGCCCGGCAGCATGAGCTACGCGAGAGCGAAGCCGATACCTACGGCGAGCTGGCCAACCTGGCCGACTTTCAGGGCCACCCCGACCAGGCTCTGGCCTACGCTGACCAGGCGCTGGCAGTTTACCGCGCCACGGCCAACTGGCCCGCGTATTATGTAGCACTGCTCAACCAGGGAATTCACTACAAAAACCGGGGCCGCTACGCCGATTCGGAAGCCGCCTACCGCCAGGTGCTGGCCTACGCCGGGCAGCAGCACGATACCTTTTTGCAAGGCTACGCCCATACTAACCTGGCTACTACCCTGCTGCTGGCGGGCCGCCCGGCCGAAGCCGCAACCTACGCCCAACTCGCCCTAAGCTGGGTGCGCCAAGTGCGAAAGCTGGAAGAATACCATGAAGTATACAGCGTGCTGGCCCAGGCCCGCGAGCAGCAGGGCGACTTGCGCCAGGCCCTAAACTACCAGCGCCTGGCTGCCGCCTACGCCGACACGCTGCACGATGACACCCAGCACCGGCAGGTGCTGCAAGTGGAAGCCCGCTACCGCACCCGTGAGCAGCAGGCCCGCATTGCGGCCCTCGACCAAGCCAATGCTCAAAAAACCCGGCAGCTCTGGGCCCTGGGCCTGGGTTTGCTGCTGGCGGCGGGCCTGCTGGCCGGCAACATAGTGCAGTACCGCACCCTGCGCCGCCGCAACGCCCAGCTCCAGGTGAGCACCGCCGAAGCCAGTGAGCAGGCCCGCCGCCGCACCCTGTTGCTGCAAGAGCTGCACCACCGCGTGAAAAATAACCTGGCCATCGTCTCCAGCCTGCTCTACATGCAGGCCACCCGCCTCAGCGATGCCGGAGCCTCCCGCGCCGTGCGCGAGGGCCAGCAGCGCGTAGAGGCCATGAGCCTGATTCACCAGCGCCTCTACCAAACCGATGAAATCACGGCCATCGACCTGCCGCGCTACGTGGCCGAGCTGGCCGAAAACCTGCAAGCCGCCTACGGCCACGACACCCACGACTTCGACCTGCACCTGGAAGTGACGCAGTCCACGCTCGACGTGGAAGTGGCCATTCCGCTGGGGTTGATTCTCAACGAGATGCTCACCAACGCTTTCAAGCACGCCTACCAGGGCGTGGCCCGCCCGCTGCTGGCCGTGGCCCTCGGCCCCGACGGGGCCGGCCACCTCGTGCTCGACGTGCGCGACAACGGCCCCGGCTTCGTGCCCAAAGCCACCGTCACGGACTCGTTTGGGCAGCAGCTCATGCAGGTGCTCAGCGAGCAACTCGGCGGCACACTCACCATGAGCCAGCCCCCCGGCACCCACTACCGCCTGCTGGTTCCCTGGCCGGCAAGCAGCGCCGCTGCATAGCTGCTTAAAAGCGAGCAGGTACTGGTTTCGGCGGTTTTTTTCCTCGCTACGTAGGTAGCAATGTCCAAGGCTTTGCGTGGCGGTAGCGTTAGGCGGTTTTTGCCCCCAAGCGGCGCTGGTGCCCGGTTTGGCCGGCGGTTACCTTTGCGCCGTTCCTTATTCAAGCTGACTTATGGCCGAACCTTTAGAATCGTCTACCCTGGCCCTGCTGGCCTTGCGCTGCCCCCGTTGCCACCAGGGCCCACTGTTTAAGACTTCAGCGGTTAGCGTGCATTTCAGCGATATGTACGATGCCTGCGTGGCTTGCGAACAAACGTTTGAGCCGGAGCCGGGCTTCTATTTTGGGGCCATGTACATCAGCTTTGGCTTTGCGGTGGCCGTTTTCCTGGGGTGCGGCGTGGGCCTCTACTACCTGGCCGGCGACCCGGATACGTGGGTGTACGTGGCCGTAGTAGCCGCTGTAACGCTGGCGTCGACACCGCTCGTTTTCCGCTACTCGCGGGCCCTGATGCTCTACCTGTTTGGAGGCACCCGCTACGACCCCCGGCGCGGGCGGCGGCCCACCGCAGAACAGGAGTAGCAGAGAAGCCCAGTTGAAAAAAGCCCGTCAGCTTGCTAAATAAGTAAGCTGGCGGGCCTTTTTTTGCCAACACCAGCCCCTTTCCTGCGTATTACTAAGCAGTTGATATTCCACACGCTATCCTCCCAAACTTATGCTGCCCCCCGACCACCAGCCCGATGCCCCTGCATCCGGCCCTTCGCGCCGCACCTTTCTCAAGCAGTCCGGCGGGCTGCTGGGGGTTGTGCTGGCCCCGCCCATTGCCAGCCAGGCCGAAGCCCTGGCCGACAAGCTGGCCTCGGCTAGCCCCATCGTATCAGGTGCCACCAATGTGGCCCTGAGCATTAACGGTCAGGTGCATAACCTGCGCATCGAGCCCCGTACCACCCTGCTCGATGCCCTGCGCGAATACCTCGACCTCACGGGCACCAAGAAAGGCTGCGACCACGGCCAGTGCGGGGCCTGCACCGTGCACGTCGATGGCCGCCGCGTCAACAGCTGCCTCACGCTGGCCGTGATGACCCAGGGCAAGCAGATAACTACCATTGAGGGCCTGGCTAAGGGCGAAGAATTGCATCCCATGCAGGAGGCGTTTCTCAAGCACGACGGCTTCCAGTGCGGCTACTGCACCCCCGGCCAGATTATGAGCGGCGTGGCCTGCGTGAAAGAAGGCCACGCCACCACCGACGACCAATGCCGCGAATGGATGAGCGGCAACCTCTGCCGCTGCGGCGCCTACCCCAACATTCTGGCCGCCGTGCGCGAGGTAGCCGGCAGTTGAGTTAAGAATTAAGAGTTAGGAGTTAAGAATTGCTTCCCCGCGACAGCTGATTCATAAGGCCCCAACTCTTAACTCCTAACTCTTAATTCTTAACTCCATAAGATGAACAACTTCGCCTACACCCAGGCTGCCTCTACCAAGGAAGCAGCCACTGCCCAAACTACCGATAAGCAGGCCGCTTTCATCAGCGGCGGCACCTCGCTCATCGACCTGATGAAGTCCAACATCGAGCAGCATACCTTGCTGGTCGACCTCAACAAACTCTCGCTGCTGGGCATCGATAACGCGGCTACCGGCCTGCGTATCGGAGCCTTGGAGCGCATGAGCGACGTGGGCGAAAACCCCGCCGTGGTGCAGAGCTACCCGGTTATTGCGCAGGCGCTGCTGGCCTCGGCCTCGCCGCAGCTGCGCAACATGGCCAGCATGGGCGGCAACCTGCTGCAGCGCACCCGCTGCGGCTACTTCCGCGACGTGGCCTTTCCCTGCAACAAGCGCGTGCCCGGCTCCGGCTGCCCCGCCCAAACCGGCGACAACCGCACCCTGGCCATCCTGGGCGGCAGCCCCAGCTGCATTGCCACCCACGCCTCCGACCTCTGCGTGGCCCTGGTGGCCCTCGAAGCCAGCCTCACCCTCGAAAGCGCCAAAGGCACCACCCGCACCGTGCCGCTGGTCGACTTCTATAAGCTGCCCGGCAACACGCCGCACATCGAAACCCAGCTGCAGACCGGCGAAATCATCACGGCCATCACGGTGCCCGCCGCCGCGCACGCCCGCCGCTCGCACTACCTCAAGGTGCGCGACCGTGCCTCCTACGCCTACGCTCTGGTGTCGGCCGCCGTAGCCCTCGACGTGCAGGGCGGCGTTATTCGCTCGGCGCGGGCGGCGCTGGGTGGCGTGGGCACCGTGCCCTGGCGCGTGCCCGCCGTAGAAAAAGCCCTGGTAGGTAAAGCCCCCACCGAAGAAAACTTCCGCGCCGCCGCTGCCCTGGCCGTGCGCGAGGCGGCCCCGCGCGAGCACAATAAATTCAAGGTAGAGCTGGCCCAGCGCACGCTGGTGCGGGCGCTGCTGGAGGTGATGGGGTGATGCTGCTTCACCAGACTTCTATGAGGCACAGCTGCAGGGCTGTTGAGTTTTTTGTCGTCGCCCTCCGCGTTCACCTCACCCCCTAGCCCCCTCTCCAAAAAAGAGGGGGAACTGGTACTAGGCTAATTCTAAAAACTAGTTCCCCCTCTTTTTTGGAGAGGGGGCTAGGGGGTGAGGTGAACGCGGAGGGCGACGACACTTAAAGCAGCATCTCAAGCAACTTATAAAATAACTAAACTATGACTTCCGAACCCCAATTTTCCGCTAAGCCCGGTGGCCTCGTCGGCCAGCCCATAACCCGCGTAGAGGGCCGCGAAAAAGTAACCGGCAAGGCCAAATACTCGGCCGAGTTTCCGCTGCCGGGCCTCACTTACGGCGTGCTGGCGACCAGCCCCATCGCCAAAGGCCGCATCCAAAGCATTGATACTACAGCGGCGGCCCGCGAGCCGGGCGTGCTGGCCGTGCTCACCAGCCAGAACCTGCCGCCGCTCGCCAAAACCCCCAACGACGCACAGGGCAAAAAAGACACCAGCGCCCCGATGGGGTTCATGCCTCTCACTGGCGACGAGATTTTCTACGCTGCCCAGCCCGTAGCCCTCATAGTAGCCGATACCCTGGAGCACGCCACCCACGCCGCTACGCTCGTGAAAGTGACGTACCAGAGCGGCGGCGTACCTCTGGCCTCGTTCCGCGACTCCAAGGCAGAGCTTTTCGACCCCCAGAAGGTGCAGGATGGCAAGCAGGACGGCCACACCCGGCGCGGCGATGCTAAGGGGGCATTTGCCTCCTCCGCTATTCAGCTTACGGCCACCTACAACCACCCGGTATACAACCACAATCCCATGGAGGCCGGCTCGACCACCGCCTGGTGGGAAGCGCCCGACCGCCTCACGGTATACGAAAGCACCCAGGGCGTGACGCGCACCCAAACCAGCCTGGCCGCCATGACGGGCCTGCCCCGCGAGCAGATTCGGGTCATTACCAAGTACCTCGGGGGTGGCTTTGGCTGCAAAGGTTCGTGCTGGCCGCACACTATTCTCACGGTGCAGGCCGCCAAGGCCGTGGGCCGCCCGGTGAAGCTCATGCTCACCCGCAAGCAGATGTTTACCAGCATGGGCCACCGCGAAGACCAGACCCAGACCGTGCAGCTTGGGGCCTCGGCCGATGGCAAGCTCACGGCCTTGCTGCACACCAAGCAGTCTACCACTTCGCCTTGGGACGACTACGCCGAGTCCAACTCCAAGATTCTGGACTTGCTCTACGCCTGCCCCACCTTCGACGCCCGCTACGAGATGGCGCGGGCCAACGTGATGACGTCCACCTTCATGCGGGCCCCCGGCGAAGCCCCCGGCTCGTTTGCCATCGAGTGCTCGATGGACGACCTGGCCTACCGCATTGGCGTCGACCCCATCGAAATCCGGCTGCGCAACTACGCCGACCACGACTACAGCACCGGCAAGCCCTGGAGCAGCAAAAGCCTGAAACAGTGCTACGCTAGAGGTGCCGAGCTATTCGGCTGGGCCCAGCGCAACCCCAAAGCCGGGGCCACCCGCGACGGCCGCTACCTCGTGGGCATGGGCATGGCCACCGCCAGCTACCCCGTGCACAACTCGCAGGGCACGGCCCGCGCCCGCCTCTACGCCGATGGCCACGCCGTGGTGCAGGCCGGCGCCACCGACCTCGGTACCGGCACCTACACCGTGATGACGCAAGTTGCCGCCGACTCCCTGGGCTTACCCCTCGACAAAGTGCGCTTTGAACTGGGCGATACGCTATTGCCCACGGCCCCCAACTCGGGCGGCTCCGTGGCGGCAGGCACGGTGTCGTCGTCCATCTTTCTGGCCGCGCAGGATGTGTGGCAGAAGCTCATCAAGGTAGCGGTGATGGATAAAAAGTCGCCGCTTTTCAAAGCTAGCCCCGACGATGTGGCCGTGGAAAAAGGCCGCCTGTTCCTAAAAAAAGACCCCAGCAAAGGCGAAGCCTTCGGCGAGCTGATGAAGCGCGGCGAGCTAACCGACATCGAAGGCATGGCGCAGGGCAAATACGGCTCGGGCTACGAAGACGCCAGCTCGGCCAAAAACGCCGACCCTGCCCACAAAGACGAGGCTGGGCACCATTCCATGCACTCGTTTGGGGCGCACTTCTGCGAAGTGCGCGTGGATATGGACCTCGGCACCATCCGCGTGAGCAAGTGGGTGAGCGTGATTGGGGCCGGCCGTATTCTGAACGCCCAAACGGCCCGCAGCCAGATTATCGGCGGCGCCATCTTCGGCATTGGTTCGGCGTTGATGGAGGAAACCGTGCGCGACCAGAACTTCTCGCGCTACACCAACGCCGACCTCGCCAGCTACCACGTACCCGTGAATGCCGACATCCCCAACATGACCGTGGAATTTATAGACGAGCACGACCCCTATATCAACGCGATGGGCGTGAAGGGCATCGGCGAAATTGCGATGGTGGGCGTGGCCGCTGCCGTGGCCAATGCCGTGTACCACGCCACCGGCAAGCGCCTGCGCGACCTCCCCCTCACGCCAGATAAGGTGCTGATGGGTGGGCTGGCTAGCTGAAGCATAGGCTTTCCCAGTGACACCTCACGGGACCCCTATGGGGCATAGCCCTAGAGTTGGTAAGTTCTAAGCAGTCGTGCATAACTAACCGTACCCTAAAAAAGGCAGTCATGCTGAGCTTGTCGAAGCATCTTGGTCGCATTATCCGAGTAGTTCGATGACGCGACCAAGATGCTTCGACAAGCTCAGCATGACGTTCTCTTTGTGTGTTTATTTATGCACGACTACTTAGCTGACTACTTGAACGAGTGCTGCATAGCGGTGCTAGGTTTGTAGCCAGAACGCCCCACCAGAACCAAGTGCCACGTAGCGGTGCCAGAGGCAGCAGGTAGCTTCTTGCACCGCTACGCGGCACTCGTTACTACAAACCTGGCACCGCTACGCGGCACTCGTTCATGAGATGTTGCTGGGGCATCTCCACCACAAAAAAACAGTCTGGCTGAATTACCCGAAGTACTCGGGTAGCTCAGCCAGACTGTTTTGCTGCTGTAGCAGCGGTAGTTTTAGTTGCGCACCACGCGGCGCACTTCCATCTCTCCGCTGGCGGTGCGGGCTTGCAGCATGTACACGCCGGGAGCGAGGTTGCTCAGGTCGAGCAGCTGCTTCTGGGTAAGGGCGTTGCCGCTCACCGTGCGCTCAAACACACGCTGGCCCAGGGTATTCACGATGCTCAGGGCGATGGCGTCACGGTACCCGTTCAATTCCAGCGTTAGCAGGCCGTCGTGCGTGGGGTTCGGATAGAGCGTGAGCGAGGTGCCGGCCAGGGCGTTGGCAGTTGCCGTTACTACTACCGTCACAACTGGCGAAGCTGCCGAGGAGCAGCCGCCCGTGCTATTTACCACTGTATAGGAGCCGTTCTTCGTGCCCGAGTTCACCAAGTAGGTTTGGCCCGTGGCCCCAGCTATAAGCACCCCGTTCAGGTAGAACTGGTTGCCCGTGGTGGCCGACGAAGTGAGCGTGATGCCCGTGGCCGCCGTGCCCGAGATTGCGATGGTAGGAGTAGCCGGCGTCGCCGTTACTGTCAGGGTAGCTGTGCTCGTCACGGCGGCGCATGCGCCGCTGGCAGCTACGGTGTTGGTGATGGTGTAGGTACCGGCAGCAGCCGTAGCCCCTACCGTTACGGCACCCGTAGTAGCATTAATGCTCAGGCCCGTAGCCGTGGGAAGGGTAAACGTGCCGGCCGTAGCGCCGGTAGTCATGGTGGGCGTGAGCGTAGCCGCGCTGCCCGCGCACGTCGTGGTAGCCGGGAAGGTGAAGCCAGCGGTAGCCGCCTTGGTGATGGATACGCTCTGGGTGCTGCTGCTGCCGCAGGTACCGGCTACCGTGTACGTCACGGTGTAGGTGCCCGCCGTGCTGGCGCTCAGGTTGATAACGCCCGTGGTAGCATTAATGCTCAGGCCCGTAGCCGAACTGAATGTGCCGCCGGCCGTGCCCGTGATGGTGGGCGTAGGGTTGGTGCCATTCGAGCAGAAGGGCGAGCCGGTGTAGCTAAATGTGGCCGTGCTCGGCCCCGACAGTACGAAGCTGGCCGTGCTGGTGGTAGCAGCGCAACCGCCGCTGGCAGCAACCGTGTTCGTCACTGTGTAGGTGCCGACGGCGGCCGTAGCGCCTACCGTTATGGCACCCGTGGTAGCGTTGATGGTCAGGCCGGTAGTAGCTGGCAGGGTAAACGTGCCGGCCGTAGCGCCCGCCGTCATGGTAGGCGTGAGGGTAGTAGCCGTGCCGGCGCAGTTAGTAGCTGTCTGATACGAGAAGCCCGCCGTGGCCGGAGCCGTGATAGTCACCGTAGTGCCACCCGTGACGGCGGCGCAGCCACCACTGGCGGCTACCGTGTTCGTGATGAAGTAGGTGCCGGGCGTGGAGGTCGAAGGCGTGATAGTGCCGTTGGCGGCGATGGTCAGGCCCGTGGTGGGGTTCACCGTGACGGTGCCCAGCGTAGAGCCCGTGCCGATGCCCAAGGCCACCGTACCGGTAGTAGTGGTGCAGTAGCTGGCAGCGCCGTAGCCGATATTAGCCATTTGGGGAGCCGTAACGGTCACGCTCTGGGTGCTGGTGCAGCCGGCGCTGGCCGTGTAGGTGACGGTGTAGGTACCGGCCGTGCTGCTGCTAAGCGTCACAGCGCCGGTGCTGGCGTTGATAGTCAGGCCCGTAGTTGAGCTAAACGTGCCGCCCGTGGTGCCGGTAACAGTAGCCGTGGGGTTGGTGCCGGTGGTGCAGAAAGCTGAGCCACTGTAGCTGAAGGCGGCGTTGCAAGTTACGGGCGTTGTGTCTTCGCCTTTGTATTGCACATCTTTTATCAGCGCATAGCGCCCCGAGCTGGAAGTGCCAGCGCCCAGGTATACCCGTACAGTGAGGGTTTGGCCGGCCGTTAGCGTCAGGCCCGTGGTAGAAGTCGACAGCGGAAAGTGGTATACGTTAGTGGGTCCCGAGGTCTGGTTGTTCAGGATAATGGGGGTTGCGAAGGCACCGTTGTTGGCGGTGGGCAGTGTGCCCACTGGGCCCTTGCCGCCCGCCGGAATGTTGGTGGAGTCGGCGGTGGTAAAGTTGGTGAGCGAGTACACCAGCGCCATCCGGCCGTTGGCCGTGCCGTAGAAGGCCGACGTCATTATCAGCGAGTCGAGGCGCAGGGTGTGGCCCGCAGCGGCCGTAATGGTGTACTGCTCGTAGTAGCGCCGGTCGAGGCCACCGCCTACCGTAGCCGGGGCAGGAGGCGTAGCCGCTGTAGACCAGGCTCCGCCTACGGTCAGCGCTACGGGTTGCCCAAACTTGCTTGAGTATCCGGTGATGGTGCTGACGGTCGAACCATCCGACACCAAGAGACGACGCAGAACCTGGGGGCTGGGCGTTACACCGGCCGAGCGGGCGTTGGCGCTATCCAGGGCACTTACCTTCAGCGGCCACCACTGCAACACGTTTGAGGTAAGGGGCGTGGTGTTGGTTTTGGTACCGGTTACGGCCACGTTCACGGTGGTAGCACCGGTGCTGGTGTGCGTGATGTTGCCGGAGTAAGTGCCGGCGGTAGTGGCATTGAGCCGCACGCTGATGTTGGTGCTGGCGATGGTGTTGCTAGTGGGCACCAGCACGAGCGGGCTGGCCGAAGTAAACCAGTTGGTGCCACCATTGGCCGACACCTCGAAGTTGGCGGGCGGCGTGATGGTGAGGTTATCCGTCATGTTGGCCGCGCTCACGGTGTAAGTCTGTGTGGCCGAGGTGCCGGTAGCGTACTGCGCGAAGGCATTGGGCGCCCCGTTCACCGTGATGGTAGGAATGCTCGATACCTGGATGCTGGCCGTGGTATGCGTGGCCATGCCGGCTTTCGAGGCTACTACGCGGTAGTAATAAGCGGTGCCGGCGGCCGGTAGCACATCCGTCGACGAGAAGTTGTAGAGCGAGTCGGTAGTGGCCGTGCGGGTATTGAGCAGGCTGAAGTTAACGTTGTCGGTCGAGCGCTGCAAGTCGTACTGCACGCCGGTGATAGCCCAGCTGGCATTCCACTGAATGGCGGTCTGGGTGGTGCCTTTGGTGGCTTGCAGGTTGGCTACTGCAATGTCGGGGGCGTGGTACGTGGTGAAAGCGGTAGCCACGGTGGCTGGGTCCCAGGCGGCAGTTACGGCCGCGCTGGTGCTGGAGGCCGTGCCGGTGTTGAGGCCAAATAGCTTGGTCAGGGTGTAGTTGAGCGTATCGGTGGCCGTCAATTGTTGCGACCAGCTCACGCGCTGGCTCAGGTTCACGTTGTTGCCGTTGAAGTACTTGGTCTGGAATTCGGCAAACGTGATTTTGGTTACGTCAGTGCCCGTATCCCACGTCACCCAGCCGGCCGGCTGAATCTCGTTAACCCCAATTTTAGTGCGCGAGAAAACTACTTTATTGTTGGCCAGCGTACCGGCTGCCGTAGTAAAGCCGGTGGAGTTCTGCCAGGGCCGGCCCAGGTAGTAGAGCGTGGTGCCGTTGTTGGACGGAATCTTGGCCTTCCGAAACAGGTAGCCGTAAGTCTGGGTGGCGGGCGTGTTGGCCGCTGTGATGTACGAGGTAGACGCGTTCACAACCCGCGTTTTGGCGTAGATAACGCAGTTGTCGAAGATGGCAATGGCGTTGCCGAAGATAAAGTCCACGTTACCATCGATATAGCAGTCGCGGAAGTAATGGCGCGAGACGGCGCCGTTTTCAAAAGTCAGCAGCGTATCCTGGTTGCCCTGGAAGCGGCAGTTTTCGAAGGCCGCCCGGTCGGCGTACAAGCTCACGGCCACGGCCTGCGAGCCGTCGCCGAAGGAGTTGACGAAGGTGATGTTGAGGGCCGAAAAATCGGTGGCATTCACGACAATGCTACCCGAGCCGCCGGTGCCTACCGTGCCGCCGGTGCCGTTGGAAGTCAGGGCGTTGTCGTTCCAGGTCAGGATGGTGTTAGCCACGCTTTGGCCCACCAGCTGCAGAAACGGTTTGGTGTTGGGCACCGTTATCTTCTCGCTGTAAATACCATCCTTGATGTAGATGGTGTACACCGTTGTGCGGGCCGCAGGGGCAGCCGTTATGGCGGCTTGTACGGTGGTGTAGTTGCCGGTGCCGTCCTTAGCGACGGTTACGTCGTAGGCGTAGAGGCGAGCGGCGCAGGTCAGGAACAGGGCGGTGAGCAAAACCCAGAAACGGGTAGCCCGGCCCTGCCAACTGGCAGTGCGGGTAGCAATTGCAGCCATAATAATAAAGTGGGATGAGTGGGAATTAACACTCAATATTATACCTGTTTGACAGCAAAAAATTCGCTTCATTAATCCTTTATTCGCGCAAACGTTCCCGGCAACGATGCCAACGCCCTCCGGCGGCGCCCCAAAAGGATGCATTGTTTTTTAGCCGCCACCAACTAAGCCTGACAGTAACCCTGAGCGCCCGTTGGTGTTATAGTGCAGTATTCTAGTCATTCCCCTATTCTTATGGAATTTACTCGTCTGGGCCGCACCGGCCTGCAAGTTTCTCGCATCTGCCTGGGTACCATGACCTACGGCACCCCCACCGAGCGCTGGCCCTGGGCCCTGAACGAGGAGCAAAGCCGCCCCTTTATTCAGAAAGCACTGGAGCTGGGCATCAATTTCTTCGATACCGCCGATGTGTACAGCAACGGGGCCAGCGAAGAGGTAGTCGGCCGTGCCCTGCGCGACTTTGCCCGGCGCGACGAAGTAGTACTGGCCACCAAAGTATTCAACGCCATGGGCTCCGGCCCCAACGATAAGGGCCTCTCACGCAAGCACATCCTGAGCGCCATCGACGCCAGCCTCAAGCGCCTGGGCACCGACTACGTCGACCTCTACCAGATTCACCGCTGGGACTACCACACACCCATCGAGGAAACGCTCGAAGCCCTGCACGACGTAGTGAAAGCCGGCAAAGCCCGCTACATCGGGGCCAGCAGCATGTTTGCCTGGCAGTTTGCCCAGGCCCTGTACCTGGCCGACCAGCACAACTGGACGCGCTTCGTGAGCATGCAGCCGCACTACAACTTGGTGTACCGCGAGGAAGAGCGCGAAATGCTGCCACTCTGCCAGGACCAGCAAATCGGGGTTATTCCATGGTCGCCGCTGGCGCGGGGCCTGCTCACCGGCGGCCGCTCGAAGGAGCGCAACGAAACCGAGCGCGCCCGCACCGACAACTTCGGCAAAAGCCTCTATGGCCGCGACGACGACTTTGCCGTGGTCGACCGCGTTACGGAAATCGCCCAGGAGCGCGGCCTTCCCAACGCCCAGATTGCCCTGGCCTGGCTGCTGGCCCAGCCCACCATCACCGCCCCCATAGTAGGCGCCAGCAAGCCCGGCCACCTCGAAGACGCCGTAGCTGCCCTGCAAGTAAAGCTGACGCCCGACGAGCTGCAACGCCTTGAAGCGCCGTACCAGCCGCACCCGGTACTGGGGTTCAGCTGAGTACTGAGGCATAAGTAAAATTCGGTTGTCATTGCGAGCAGCGCGAAGCAAGCGCACCAGAACGAAACCTAAGAAGCTGTTTAAGTTAGCTGATATCTGTCAAGTATTTAATTATCAATAGTTTATATCGACCTCCGCGTTGCGCCTCACGAGACCCCTATGGGGCCGGCCCCATAGGGGTCTCGTGAGGCGCAACGCGGAGGTCGATTAATCTGAATTTCAGATAGTTATCGAATACCAGCTAACTTAAACAGCTTCTAAACGACTTGTTCTGATGAGCTTGCTTCGCGTTGCTCGCAATGACAACCGAATTTTGCGTAACGTTTCTAATTTTCCGCTCTCATGCACAACGACCCCACCGCTACTGTGGGCCTGCTACTTCTGGCCGCCGGCTCGTCTTCCCGCCTCGCCCGCCCCAAACAGCTGCTGCCGTACCAGGGCCACACCCTGCTGCGCCACGCCGCCGAAGTAGCCGCCGCCTCGCCCTGCCGCCCGCTGGTGCTCGTGACCGGGGCACTGCACGACGAGTTGCTGCCCGAAATTGAGGGCCTGCCCTTCCACGTTGTGCGCAACGACGCCTGGGCCGATGGCATGGGCGGCAGCATCGCCGCCGGCCTCGCCGAGCTGGAAACCGCTGCCGAAGTCCACAACGTAGACGCCGTAGTCGTTATGCTCTGCGACCAGCCTCTATTGACGCCCGACATTATTGGCGAATTAATTGTGCAGTTTCAAGCCACCGGGCAGCCCGTAGTGGCCTCGTCTTATGCCGGGGTGCAGGCCGTGCCGGCGCTGTTCAGTCGGGCCGTGTTTCCGCAGCTACTGGCGCTGCGCGGGGCGTCGGGGGCGCGAGAGCTGTTGCAGCAGTACGCCCATTTACCGGCCGTGGACTTCCCCGGCGGGGCCACTGATGTGGATACGGAGGCGCAGTACGCGGCGCTGGGGCAGTAGCCTAGTCACGGCCCCGGCTGCCCCCTTGCCGAAGGTATTCGTTGGTTGCCCGAGATTCCTTTTGCGCTGCCTCAAGTGTCTTTTTCAGTTCCTGCTCCAGTAGCGCCTGTAGCTGCGGGCCGTGGATGTTGCGGGCCACAATGCGATTCTGAGCATCGAGCAGGTAGTTTTGGGGAGTGGCGGTTATCTCGTAGAGGCTGGCTACCGAGTGAGGGCCGGGCTGGTCGAGCAGCGCATTAGCGTAGGGCGGGGAGCCGGCCGCCAGCCACGCGGCCTGCGCCGTTGGCCCATCTACGGCAATGTTGTAAACCCCGAACCTGAACCCGTTAGACCCTAGTTGGGTGCGTAGCTTTGCCCGCTCAGCCTGTAGCGCTTGGTTAATCCGTGCTAACTCTTCATTTTCAGCCTGGCAGGCAGCTGAGGTACTCGTGTAGAAGTTCAGCAGGATATATCCCCCACCGGGGAAGTTGCCGACTGCAACTCCTCGCAATGTGGGTAGCTTGAAATAAGGCGCCAATTGCCCAATAGCCAGGGGATGCGCCCAGGTAACAAGCTGCGCGGCAATTTGCTGGCCAGCGGGGCTACGGCGCAAGGCGGGCGCAAGCAGGCCAAACAGCCGGCGGGTAAGGGCGCTGTCGGCCACCGCGTAGCTTAAGTTGGTTAGTACATCAAGGCCCACCAGCGAAGCCGGGTGCGACTCCACAAACCGGACAAGCCCCAGCTTATAGGCATCCCTGGATAACGGGTAGAGCTGCTCGACTTTGGCCCACTCCTGCCATTCAGTAGTAAACCGCGGCCCACTAACCTGGGCATTCTTGAGCGAGTCGGGGCTGTTGAACGTAACGGTGCCCGGCTCCAGGTAAAAGGAGTCGATGAAATCGGCCTTTTGCTGCGGGTCGTAAACCCTGCGGCGGTCACTTCGGAGTTGAGCGGTCACCGAGAAGCTGCCAGGTACCCAAAGGTCTTCAAACTCCCGGCTGGCACCCCGGCCCTGACGGCTCAGCACCAGTGCGGCCCGGCCGGGGGCGTAGGGCTGGCGGTAGGAGCTAAAATGGTTTTTGACTACCCGGCCCTGTAGCTTAAACTTCCCGTGGCTTACCGTAGCCGAATCCTGCCAGCCGTTAAACGACAGGTACACTTTGGCCGGCGCGTTGAGACGCGGGTCGAGCTGGCCTTGCAGGGTGAATGTGAAGGACTGTGGCACCTGTGCTGCCGCCAGGCCAGGCACAAGTAGCAGGAGATATTTCAGCATTGCAGGGATAAATAACCGGCCATACGTTGTAAACAGGCCCCCAAGGTAGCACCACCCGTTCCTGGCCGCAACCCCAAATGCCCTGCCCCCCGTAACTTTCGCCAAGGTGCGCTCACTTCTCCGCGCCGCTGCTTTATGGCTGCTCCTGCTACGCTACCGGCCCCCACATCCGGCACCGTCGAAAAAGACAACAAGCGCATCACCACCGGCTGGACGTTCTACGACTGGGCCAACTCGGTGTATCCGCTCGTTATTACCAGCTCGATATTTCCGATTTACTGGGGTTCCGTCACCAAGGATATCAACCCCACGGACGTGGTCGATTTCCTGGGTTTCCACGTGCCGGGGTCGTCGCTGTTGACGTATGCCATCTCGGTTTCGTTTCTGATTATTGCGTTGGTCAGCCCGTTTCTAACGTCGCTGGCCGATTACTCGGGGCGCAAAAAGCTGTTTTTGCAAATCTTCTGCTACATCGGGGCACTGAGCTGCGCCGGGCTGTACTTTTTTACTAAAGACAACCTCACGCTCAGCACGTTTATCTTCATTGCGGCCACAGTGGGCTTTAGCGGCAGCATCGTCTTTTATAACTCCTACCTGCCCGAAATCAGCTCCGAAGCCCAGTTCGACTCGCTTTCGGCGCGGGGTTTCTCGATGGGCTACATCGGCTCGGTGCTGCTGCTGGTTATCTGCCTGGGCATTATTATGGGGCCTCATATGGCAGGCGGGCCCGAAGGCGTGGGCCTGTTTGGGATGAGCACCGGGCAGGCTACCCGGTTTAGTTTCCTGCTCACTGGCATCTGGTGGGTAGGCTTTGCCCAAATCCCGTTTTTTACCCTGCCCCCCGACACCGGCCGTCCCGCCGATGCGCCCGTTTCCAAGGATGGCTGGCTGCTCAACGGCTTCCGCGAGTTGGGCAAAGTATGGGACCAACTCAAGCAGCAACCCAACCTCAAGCGGTTTTTGCTCGCTTATTTCACCTACAATATGGGCGTGCAAACGGTGATGTACGTGGCTACCATCTTCGGCGACAAGGTGTTGCACCTCGATAGCACGTCGCTCATTATCACGATTCTGCTGCTCCAGATTGTGGGCATCCTGGGAGCTTGGCTCTTTGCCAAAATCTCGGAGCGCATCGGCAACACGCGGGCCCTGAGCTGGGCAGTATTCATCTGGATGCTCATCTGCATTGCCGGCTACTACGTGCAGGCAGGCTGGAGCTTCTACGCGCTGGCCGGGGTTATCGGCCTCACCATGGGCGCGGTGCAAAGCCTGTCGCGTAGCACGTATTCCAAGATTATTCCCGAAAACACGCCTAACTCGGCGGCTTATTTCAGCTTCTTCGATGTAGTGGAAAAACTCGGTATTGTAATCGGTACCCTCTCGTTTGGGCTTATCGGGCAAATTACCGGCTCGATGCGTAACAGCATTCTCTCGCTCATCGTGTTCTTTATTTTCGGCCTGGGTTTTCTGCTCACGCTACGCGGCAAAAAGCTGCGCGAAGACGTTACGACCGGCCCCACCGCTTTTCCTGGGCCGCCGCCCGCATCAGCCACGGCCAGCACCCCAGCTACGGTCAGGTAAGCATTGCTTTCACCACCCTTTTTCCCTTTTCATGTACACCGATTCCCTTCAGCAAAACTTCCTCGCCGAGCTTCAGCAGGAGCTGGCCAGCACCCGCAAGGTGCTCGAGCGCGTGCCCTACGAGCAGGCTACGTACCAGCCGCACCCCAAGAGCATGACGCTCTGGCAACTGGCTACCCACGTAGTAAACCTGCTGGCTTTCAAGGCGCTGTTCGTGACGCACGACTCGCGCGACTTCCTCGACCCCAACGCCCCCAAGCCCGGCCCCACCCCCACCAGCCAAGCTGAGCTACTGGCCCGCTTCGACGAGTATAGCGCCACGCTGCGCCAAGAGCTGGAAGCGAGCAGCGACGAAAAACTAACTCAGCCCTTTAAGCTGCACCGTGGCGAGCACGTCATTTTCGACCAGCCCAAGGCTACGGCCATCCGCATTATGGGCCTCAACCACAGCATCCACCACCGGGGCCAGCTCACGGTGTACCTGCGCCTGCTCGATATTCCGGTACCTGGGATGTATGGCCCCAGCGCGGATGAAAAGTAGAGGCTGGCAAGTAGTAAGAAAACGTCATTCCGAGCTTGCCGAGGAATCGCGCCCGCGCCGTTAGAATTCATTGTTCAACGATGCGAGTGAGATGCCTCGGCAAGTTCGGAATGACGTTCTTTTTGGTTCTGCTTTTCTATTTATCAACCGCAAACACCCGCTTGCCGCCAATCCACGTCTGTTGCACTTTCGCAATGCGCAATTGCGCATTCGGCGCGGTGAGCAGGTCGGTTTTCAGCACCACGAAATCGGCCAGCATACCCGGTTTTATCTGGCCTTTGCGCTTCTCTTCGAAGGCGGCGTGGGCGGCCCAGGTGGTCATGCCGCGCAGGGCATCGGGACGGGAGAGGGCATTGGCGGGCTGGAAGCCAGCCGCCGGAAACCCCTTGGCATCCTGCCGGGCCACGGCAGCGTGGAAGCCATAGAGCGGGTTAATATCCTCCACCGGAAAGTCGGAGCCGAGCGCTACCTGACCGTATTGCTTGAGCAACTGCTGGTAGGCGTAGGCCGTGGGCAGGCGCTGAGCGCCCAGCCGCTCACCGGCCCAGTACATATCGGAAGTAGCGTGGGTAGGCTGCACCGAGGGCACAATGTGATAGCGCCCAAACTTGGGCATGTCGGCCGCACTCACCACTTGCGCGTGCTCAATGCGCCAGCGCCGGTCGGGTTGGCCGTGCAGGGCAGCCCCGTAAATATCGAGCAGCAGCCGGTTGGCCGAGTCGCCGATGGCGTGGGTATTCATCTGAAACTTGGTGGTGGCCAGCTCCTGGGCCAGCTTCCGGTAGTAGTCCGGGTTTTGGAGCAAAAAGCCCTTCTCAGCAGGCCGGTCGGCATACGGTGCCAGCAGCGAAGCCCCCCGCGAGCCCAGCGCCCCATCAGCGTACACCTTGAAAGCGCAGATGGTAAGGTTGTCGCTGAAATATGGCCCCTTGGGTAAGTAGTAAGCCTTATTTTCGGGCGTCGGGTTAAGCATGGTGTACAAGCGCAGGTGCAGCTTGCCGCCTCGCTGAAGCGCTGCCAGCCGCTCAATGTCGGCGCGGTCGAGGCCCGCGTCGGCGAGGCTGGTGAGGCCCACGGCCAGGCAGTTTTGCTGGGCTTGCAACAGGGCTGTGTCGGCTTCAGCAGAGCTAGGCTCAGGGATTTTAGCAGCCACCAGTCGCACGGCATTGTCCACAAGCAGGCCGGTGAGGCGGCCACTGCCATCGCGCCCGATTACGCCGCCGCTAATGGGCGTGTGAGTGGTAATGCCTGCCAGGTCGAGCGCCCGTTGGTTGGCCACGGCGGCGTGCCCGTCGATGCGCATGAGCAGCACCGGCACCTGCGGAAACAGTTGGTCCAGGGTGTCCTTGGTGGGGAAGCGCTGGCCGGGCCAGTCGTTCTGGTCCCAGCCCCGGCCGGTGAGCCAGGCCGCCCCCGGCTGCGCCTGCCGATGCTGCACCAGTCGGCCCACCGTTTCAACCCAGGAAGCTGCACCCACCAGATTGGCCGAGCGCAGCCCCAGGGCATAACGGTAAAAATGGCAATGCGCGTCGTAAAAGCCAGGGTACATAAACTGTCCCTGCGCGTCTACCATCTGCACAGCCTGGTAGCGGCGCTGTAAGTCGGCACTCTGACCCACAGCTACAAAATGCCCCTGCCGCACTGCAAACGCCTGCGCTTTGCTGAATGTGGAGTCGGCCGTGTACACTTTAGCATTGGTCACAAGCAAGTCCACAGCCTCGCGTTGAGGCTGACAACCGCCCAGCAGCCAGCTACCAGAAGCCAGTAGCGCAGTACTCCCAAGTTTATACAGCAGGCGCATAGTACAAAACAGTATGTAAAGTTCCGGCAGGCAGTAGCGTGAATCTTTCGCTTCGTGCATCGCCGCCAAGCGGCGAATCCAGTACCATGTCACTTGTTTGGAATGTCTCCAACGCGAGCTTCGCCGCTTCGCGGCGATGCGGAAGCTTCGCGCTACTGTCTACTCAAACTTCATGTGCTTCACCGACTCGCCGGAGTTCTTCAATTCCAGCAACGACTCGATGCCGATGGTCAGGTGCTGCTGCACGAAGTTGGTAGTCACCTTCGAGTCCGATTCGGCGGTTTTCACGCCTTCGGGGGTCATGGGGTTATCGCTCACCAGCAGCAGGGCACCGTGGGGAATGTCGTTCATGAAGCCGACCACGAAAATGGTGGCCGTTTCCATATCCACGGCCAGGGCGCGCACCCGGCGCAGGTAGTCCTTGAATTCCTGGTCGTGCTCCCACACGCGGCGGTTGGTGGTGTACACGGTGCCGGTGTAATAGTCCAACTCGTGCTTTTTAATCATCGACGATACGGCCCGCTGCAGCCGGAACGAGGGTAGCGCCGGAATCTCCTTGGGCAAGTAGTCGTCGGAAGTTCCGTCGCCCCGGATGGCGGCGATGGGCAGTACGAGGTCGCCGAGCTTGGTTTTTTTCAGGCCCCCGCACTTACCCAGAAACAGGGCAGCCTTGGGCTTGATGGCCGAGAGCAAGTCCATAACGGTAGCTGCCATCGGCGAGCCCATGCCGAAGTTGATGATGGTAATGCCATTGGCTGTAGCCGTTTGCATGGGCTTGTCGGTGCCGCGCACGGGGCACCCAAACTGCTCGGCAAACATGTACACGTAGTTGCTGAAATTAGTGAGCAGGATATATTGCCCAAACTCGTTCAGCGGCACCCCCGTGTAGCGCGGCAGCCAGTTGTTTACGATGTCTTCTTTGGTCTTCATGGGTAGAAGGGGATTTATTGCGAGATGATATGATGGTGGGTAAAAAGAACGTCATTCGGCGCTTGCCGAGGAATCTCGCTCGCTTCATTGCACGAAACGCAGAACAACGATGCGAGCGAGATTCCTCGCAAGCTCGAAATGACGTTCTGGCGGTGCTAAACCGGTGTCTCCGCTTCCGCTTTCAGCCAAGTGCCGCAGCGAATGAGCATCGCCATATTGACGAAAAACATAGAGCCGATTTTATCGACCTCGACCAACTCGTTCAAAATTAAGTGCGACAGGATGATAACCAGCGACAACGACACCGTGAGCACGATGCGCCGCACCTCGGGCCGCCGGGCGCTGGCGTGGTAAAGGCGCTCGGCCGTAAGCAGGGCCGTGCCAATAAAGACGCAAAACAGCACGAAGCCTGGCAAACCCTGCTCGGCCATCTGCAGCAGAAAATAATTGTGGGCCGTGGAGTGCTCGCGGTTGTTGCTAACGTAGGTGCGGAAGCTGCGCACCGTGTAGCGCTTGTACTCGGGGTAGAATGTGGCCGGGCCGCTGCCTACTAGGGGCTTGTCGGCAATCATATTGGCGGCGGCCACCCAGCGATACACCCGCTCCATGCCCGACACATCCTGGAACTTGTACGTCGATTCGAGGTGAGCCTCGAAGTTGCCACCGTGCCAGATGGTTTTCTCAAAATCGGGGGCGTAACGCATAAATTGCGCCCCGCTCACCAAGTACACCGTAACCCCGCTCAGACCCACGGCCACCGCCAGCAGCAGCACGCGGGTGAGCCGCAGCCGCAGCACCACGTAAAACAGGCCCGCTACGGGTAGCGACAGCCACGACGCCCGCGTGTAAGAGGTGATAAGCCCAAACAGCAGCAGCAGGCTGGCTCCCAGCCACAGCCCCCGGCTGGTGCGCGAGGTAGCCTGCACCGCCAGCCCCAGCCCCAGCGGCAGCAGCAAAGCCAGCGTAGTGGCATAAATGACGTGGTTGACATAGAAAGGCTGAATGGCCCAACCGATTTTCTCGAAGCTAAACCCCCGCCCGGCGTGGCGCCATAGCACCCAGAACAGCGACACCACCGTGGCCCCCACGTAGTAGCTCGCCACGCGCCAGAAGTCGGCGGGCCGCCGCAGCAGCAGCAAACTCCCCAGCAAAAAAGGCACCAGGTACCAGCACTTGGCCAGTACGTATTTTATTGATTTGAAAGTGCTTACCGAGAAGGCCGTATCGCAGATGGCCCAGGCCAGCATCAGGGCGGGCAGCACCAGAAGCGGGTGCCGCCACTCGCGGTAGCTGAGCTGCTGCATGCCGCCCGGCCCCAGTAGCAGCGCCACCGGCACGCACATTAGCAGCACCAGCAGCAGCGGCTCGGAAGGCACATCCATGCTGAAGCCGCCCGGCAAGTCAATCTGCTTTGAAAAGGGCAGAATCAGAAACAGCAAGTAGTAGAGCCAGTGCCAGCGAACCAGCAGCAGCACCACGCCCACTACCCCCAGCGCCGGCAGCAGCAGCATTGGCTGCGCCCGTAGCGCCGCCAGCGCCCCGCCCCCCAGCAACAACCCCAGAAAGCCCAGAAACAGCCATTGGCTGCTATCGGCCGGCCGCAGGCGGAGGAGAAGTTGGCGCATATTTTTGGTGATGGGGTGAGGAGGTAATAGGGTAAGAAGATGAGGAGGGAATGGGGTTCAACAGAACGTCATGCTGAGCGAAGCCGAAGCATCTCGCTCGCAGACTAACTCAATCGGGAGGATGAAGCGAGCGAGATGTTTCGGCTTCGCTCAGCATGACGTTCTGTATGAACCTCATTCCCTCCTCATCTTCTTACCCTATTACCTCCTCACCTAAACCCGCCGCCGGCGAAACAGCTCCAGCAGCAGAATCAGGAAGCAGGAGAGTACTAGCGTCAGCACCACGGAGCTGGCCACGATGAGGGCGCGGAAGGGTTTGCTTTTGCGGGTGGCGGGGAAGGCTTTTTGCACCATGTAGAGCGACGAAACCCGCGTGCCCAGCGAAATCTCGGCTTGCTCATAGGCGGCCTGCGACCCCACGGCGCGGCTTTGCAGGTCGGCCAGGCGATTGGAGAGCAAGCTCACCGAGTCGTTGCCCATCGCCCAGGCTTCGAGGTTGATGACGTTGCCGCCATCGGCGTGGGTGAGGCCACGCAGAGCCCGGCGCAGGCCCGCCACGTTGCCGGGGCCGCCGCTTTCAGCAATGTGCAGCTCTTTTTCGGTTTGGATAACGGCCTTGCTCAAGTAGCCCTCAGTTTCGAGTAGGTTGGTGTTGGATGAGCGGCTCTGCTCAAGACCAAAGATGCCGTAGCGCAGGCGCAGGCGCACGAGCTGCTGGCGGGTACTATTAAAGTGTTGCCCCAGCACCAGCGAGCGCTGCCGGTACAGTGCCAGCAAGTTGCGCCGGTTTTCGAGCGTCAGCTGCTGGTTTACCGAGTCGATGGCCCGCACCAGGGCGTTGGCGATGGCCGCCGCTAGTTTCTTGTCGCGGTCCTGAAACGTCAGCTCAATGGCATCGCGCTCGTTGTGGACGATGCTCAGGTTGCTGTTGAACTCGTAGAGCGTGCTGTTTTCCACTATATCGGAGCCCGGCTCGCCCATATTGTAATGGTGGTAGAGGTCGAACTTGCGCAGCATCAGCTCGGCCAGGGGCAGCGACGAGCCAATGGTGACAACCCGGTCCAGGTCTTCGGTGCGGGTGCCTAGCTCCAGCTTCGTGCCTTCTACCAGGCGGTCGGGGTCGGTGCTTTGGAGCGAGGTAGGCAGGAAAACCGCCGTGGAGCTATAGATATTGGGCATCCGCAGCGCCACAATCACGCTGATGATGGCCGCCAGCCCCACGGCCAGCCCGAGTAAGTATTTCCAGCGATTGTAAATAGCCAGCAGGCCGGCGGTAGAAAATGGCGAAGCGGAATCAGGCAACATAGCAACGGAAAAGGACTGCTAAGTAAGTAGCAAGAACTAAGTAGCAGGTAGTAAGATATGAATTGATTTGCTACTTGCTACCTGCTTCTTACTACTAAATACTTTTGTCTTATTACTTAAAGCGGTAAGCCAGGCGGAATAAGCACGGCTCACCCTAGCCGGCAAAGATAGGCGACTACCAGCCCCGGCAGCCGATTATCTTTGCACGTTCACCGGCCCTTGGGCATTTCTTTTTGTCGCATCAAACGCTTTCTTGGTAATATTAGCCTGGCTATCGTGCTGAACCTGCTGGTGAAGCCCGGTGGGCTGGTGTTGGAAAACATTGTGCAGGACCGGGTGGGCCACGCCGCGTTTGGCTTTATTGCGGCGGCTTCGGCCCTCACGGTGGTAGTTGCTACCTTCACCGACCTGGGACTCACGCAGTTCACTGTGCAGCGCATGGCCTCGGAGCCGGATTTTGCGGGCCAGCACTTTCCCACGCTGCTGCCGCTACGGGGGCTGCTCACGCTGGGGGCGCTGGCGGTGCTGCTGGGGGTGGGGGCCGTGCTCGGCTACCGGGGCGGGCAACTGGCCTTGCTGGCGGCAGTAGGCGCGGGGCTGCTGCTCACGCAGTACGGGCTGTTTTTGCGTGGCCCGGTGCAGGCCCGCCAGCACTTCGGCACCGATGCCGTGCTTTCCGTTTTCGAGAAGCTGCTGAGTGTGGTGCTGGTGGGTGGCCTGCTGCTCGCTAACCTGGTGAACATGAGTAATTATGTGGGGGCGCGGCTGGCGGCGGCAGCCTTTACGGCGGTGTTATTTCTGGGGCTGCTGCGGCGGCTGTTTGGGCAGTTGCCGCACCGCTGGCCGCGCCGGGGGCCTACGCTGCTGCTGCTGCGCGGCAGCTTGCCATTTGCCTTTATTGCCCTGCTCTACGGCATCAACGAGCGGGTAGATATGGTGCTGCTGGAGCGGTTGTCGTCGGCCCGCGAGGCGGGCTACTACGCTGGGGCCTACCGCTGGCTCGATGCCGTGATGATGTATGCCTGGACGGTGCTGCCGCTCTTTTTTGCCCGCTTTGCCCACGCCGCCGAGCGCCCGCGTGAGTTGCGCCAACTGCTCTGGGTAGGGCAGCGGGTGTCGGCCGTGCCGCTGTTGCTGGCGGTGGCCTTCGTGCTGTTTCGGGGCGAGGTGCTATTTGGGCTTTTCCACCACAGCACCGGGGCCGAAGTAGCCCGCATGACGCTCTGCCTGAAGATATTATTCCTAAACGTGCTGGTTCACGCCTTTTTTGCCATTTACAGCACCCTGCTCACTAGCACCCGTCATCAGCGCGCCGTGAGCTGGCTCGTGGGCTTGAGCATCATCCTCAATATTACCCTCAACCTGCTTACGCTACCGCAGTACGGGGCCCTAGCCGCTGCCAGCAACACCTTGCTAAGTGCGCTGCTGGTGTCGGGCGGCTACGTGTGGCTGGTGAAGCAGCGTACGCCGGTGCCGGTGCCGTGGCACCTGCTAGCTCGGCTGGCGCTGGCTTTCGGCCTGCTCTGCGGCGGCTGGTTCCTGGCCCGCACCTACCTGGGCCTGAGCTGGTGGCTCGAAACCGCCCTCATGTCCCTGGTTTTCGCCGGTATCGTACCCCTGACGGGTTTGGTTCGGCGACGGGAGCTGCCGTTTAAAAAGGCGATGAGGTGATGAGGTTCAATAGAACGTCATGCTGAGCGCAGCCGAAGCGTCTCGCTCGCTTCATCTTCACGATTGGGTTAGTGGGCGAGCAAGATGCTTCGGCTGCGCTCAGCATGACGTTCTGTTTTACTCTCTCACCTTATCACCCTTTCACCTCATCACCAAAAATGCACGTTGCCGTTACTGCTCGTTTCCTGCTGCCGGGCGGCCACCTCGAAGGGCTGGGCCGCTTCACGTTTGAGACGCTGCAATGCCTGGTGCGCCAGCAGCCCGACTGCACCTTCCACCTGTTGTTCGACCGGCCCTACGACTCGCGCTACCTGTTTGGCCCCAACGTGGTGCCTCATGTGCTGCCACCGCCGGCCCGGCACCCCTTGCTGGCTATTGCCTGGTACGAAGGGGCAGTGGCGCTCTGGCTGCGGCGGCACCGCCCGGCGGTGCTGCTCTCGCCCGAGGGCTTTTCGGTGTTGGGTACTACCGTGCCGCGCGTGGTGGTGTTTCACGACCTGGCTTACCTACATCGCCCGCAAGATGTGGGCAGCCTGTGGCGACGCTACTATGCCTACTTCGTGCCCCGTATCGCTCGCGCCGCCGCGTGCCTCGTAACGGTGTCCGACGCCACCCGCCAGGACGTAGCCCAGCAGTACGGCCTCGACCCGGCCCGCATTCCAGTAGCTTATAATGCCCCGGCTCATCACTTCGCCCCGCAGCCCGCCGCCCGGCAGGCCGCTACGCGGCAGCAATTCAGCCAGGGGCAGCCGTATTTTCTGTTCGTGGGAGCCCTGCAGCCGCGCAAAAACCTGCCGAATCTGCTGCAAGCTTTCGGGCAGTTTAAGGCGGCCGGCGGCGCGGCGGTGGCCGATATCCAACTGCTGCTGGTGGGCCGCGAAGCTTGGCAAACCGGCCCCATGTTTACTGCCTACCAGGCGCTGCCCCCCGCCGTGCAAGCCACCGTGCGCTTTACCGGCCGCGTGAGCGATGCCGACTTGGCCGACCTTTACGCCGCCGCGCTGGCCACGGCCTACGTACCCATTTTCGAGGGTTTCGGCATTCCCGTGGTGGAGGCCCAGGCCAGTGGCTGCCCGGTGCTTACGTCCAGCATCTCGTCCTTGCCCGAAGTAGCCGCCGATGCCGCCCTGCTCTGCGACCCCCATAGCCCCGCCGCCATCGCCGACGGCCTCACCCGTCTCGCCTCCGACGAGGCCCTGCGCCAGTGCCTGCGCACGGCGGGCCTGGCCAATGTGCAGCGCTTTTCCTGGGAGCGCAGCGCCCAGGTGCTCTGGCAAGCCATTATGGGAGTTAAGAGTTCGGAGTTAAGAGTTTAGGTGGCCATGCAGCCAGCATAAAACAAGTAGCACTCAATAAGCACGTTCAGGGTACTGATATTTACAGCAGAGTAGGAGTAAGGTCCGCACAAGCAGTGCTGTACCCGGCGCATCCTCAGGCACTGATGCGCCAACTCTTAACTATTAATTCTTAACTCAAGAGATGGCTCGTCCGCATCCGTACCATTTTGCCTGTACCATGCTGCCGCAGCTGGTGTGGCGCCGCCCCACCGCCGTGCGCCGCGAGCTGAGTGACCCGCTGCTGGCCCGCGAGCTGCTGCTCTATATGTGGGACAAAGCCGCCGATGCCCTGCCGCCCCGCGAGCGGGTGCCCCCGCGCGGCCTGCACTTGAGCTGGCACCTGGTAGCCGGCCGCCCCACGGCATTGCTCCAACTGCCCGCCCCGCAGGCCACCGGCGAGGCCCACCTAGCCGCCATCGTCTACGAAGAGCCCGAGCTGGACCCCGACGACTTTTCCCAAATCCCCGACGACGACGAAGCCGACGACGACACGCTCGACCTCGACGTAGCCGACGAGTCGTTGCCCCGCTATTTCCTGCTCGAAGCCACCCTGGGCCGTAGCCCCGACGAAGCCGGCACCCCTACCATGCTCGGCGAATTGCGCGGTGAGCATCACCGCCACCACGCCCCCGGCCCCCCCGCCGGCCGCCCCGATACCACCGGCCGCTTCCTGCAAGCCTTGGCCGACCTGCTGGGCCCGCTGCCGGATGGCTCGCCGTTTATGCGCGTGGTTAGGAATTAGCGTATTTGGTAAGCTTCAGGAAACATGCGCATTCACTGTGAAAAATTTCTATAAATGGCTCCGTTTAAATACTTGCCACACTTGCAAAAGCAATTCTTAATTCCTAATTGTACCCATGCGTCGCCGCCAACAACAAGTCCAAGCCGCTGCCGAAGCCGCCGCCCGTGCCCGGCAGGCGGCCGACACCCGTTGCGGCCTCTGTGAGCGGCCGGTGCAGCATACTACCCGCCACCACCTAGTGCCCCGCGAAGAAGGTGGCCGCTACGGCGATACCGTCGACCTGTGCCAGCCCTGCCACAGCAGCGTTCACCGCTTCCTGAGCAACCGCGACCTGGCCCGGCAATACCACACGGTAGAAGCCCTGCGCGGGGCCGAAGAATTGCAGGGGTATTTGAGCTGGATTCGCAAGAATAAGGTGGAGAAAATCCGCAACCGGCGCGGACAGTAAAACGGAACCGAAGGTCGGCGTAGCCAGTGGCACTGCGTTCTGGCGCAGAACGCCAAGCTCGCGGCTGCCCAGAAATAACCAGCCATCTTGCTGCTGACGCGCCAAAACGGAGTGCCACTGGCTACGCCGACCTTCGGTTCCGTTTTACTGTCCGCAGTTACCAACCAAACTCTTCGCTCCCCGTGCGCCATTTCGTTCCCTTCTCCGAGCTGCGGCAGCAGCCGACTATTGTGGTAGACAGTACCGGGCTGGGCGCGGCCCTCACGCTGGCGCACTGGCGCGGGGCCGCCACCCCCGCCCACCTGCGCGACGATACCAGCGCCGGCTCCTGCCTGCGGGCCCTGCACCACCCCGATACTCCCGGCCTACAAGCAGCCGCCGTAACGGCCAACCACTTCGATGTAGATGGCTTTCTGGGGGTGTGGGCGCTGCTGCATCCGGCGTTGGCTCTAGCCCACGAGCCACTGCTGCGGCTGGCCGCCGCACTGGGCGATTTTCGAGAGCTGGACTGGCAACACCCGCTGGCGGCCCCCGCCCTGCAGCTGGTGTGCTGGCTCAACGCCGAAGAAAAAGCCCGCTTCTACGAGCCCTTCGGCGCCCCCGCCCGCCGCCGCAGGGAGGACGAAGCCTCGGCCGAAAAATTCGCCTGGTTCTTGCCCCGCTTCGCCGCCGTGCTGGAAAACCCCGAAGCCGGCCGCCTGGCCTGGGAGCCAGAGTATCAGCGCGTAAAGCAGGCTATAGCTCGCCTGCAAGGCCCCCTCACCGAGCGCCGCAGCTACCCCGATGTGGGCCTGGCCGTAGTGCGCACGCCCGAGCCGGGGCCGTACTACGCGCTGTTTGGCCCCACGGCGGGCCTCGACTGGGTACTGAGCCTCTACGACGGGCAGCGCTACGAGCTGGAAGGCAAATACACCACTTGGGTTGACCTCGAAAGCCGGCCCTCCCTGCCGCGCCTGCTGCTGGCCCCACTCGCCGCTCGCCTCAACGAGCTGGAAAAAAGCAACTACCGCTGGGCCGCCGACCCGCTCACCGACACCGGCCCGCTGCTGCGCCTCGCCGGCCGCCCCCTCCCTAAAGCCGAGCGCTACGCCGACCCCGACCAGCGTCCCATCTACGCCTCCAGCCTGGCCGCCGGCACTGTGGAAGCCGAAGTGTTGGCGTTTTTGCGGCAAGGGTATGCCGGTGTAGCACCCAAGCGGTACTGGACTTGGGCGGAGGTGCGAAGTGTAGGGTAAGCTTTAGCTTGCCGGCCACTCGAACGGCAATACCCTACGCCTCGCAGCGCGTCTCTCTCCCAGCCACGTCCACTACGCGCACAGTGCTGTTGCCGCCAGCGCCGGGCTGCACCCGAATCTGGGTGCCGATGCGGTCTTTAAGGTCGGCTACGTGCGAGATGACGCCTATCATTTTGCCGGAGTGCTGCAGGCGTTCGAGCGCGTCGAGGGCCATGTTGAGCGAGTCGGGGTCGAGCGAGCCGAAGCCTTCGTCGATAAACAGCGACTCGATGCGGGCCTTGTGGCCAGCTAGCTCGCTTAGGCCCAGCGCTAGCGCCAGGCTTACCAGGAAGCTTTCACCGCCCGAGAGCGAGGCCATCGGGCGCACGGTGTCGGCCTGGTCGTGGTCGATGATGCGCAACTCCAGGTCGCTGGTGGTGGGCTTGAAAATGCTGTAGCGGCTCGTGAGCTGGCGCAGGCGCTGGTTGGCCAGGCGGGCCAGGTGCGTGAGCGTGAGACCCTGCGCAAAGCGGCTGAACTTGTCGCCCCGCGCCGAGCCGATATGGTCGGCCAGGTCTTGCCAGCGGGTTTGCTCCTGCTGGCGCTTGAGTAGCTCGCGCACGCCGTCGGCCTGCTGCTGGCGGGCGGTATCATCCTGGGTTAGCTGGCTGGCGGCGGCCCCCAGGCGCTGTTGCAGAGAATCATTCTCCGTAGCCAGTTGCTTTAGCTCAGTTGTAAGGGCCTCAGTGGAAAGGGGCGTGAGGGCGGCCTCGTGCACGCGGGCCAGGTCGGCGGTGAGGCGGGTGGCGAGCTGCTGACTGGCCTGGAAGCGGGTGTGGTGCTGCTGGCGCTGCTGGGCTAGGCGCTCGGCTTCTGGGAGGGGTAGCAGTAGCGCCTCAGCCTCGTCGTCGGTGCCGAAGCCTGCGGCAGTCAGGGCAGCGGCAAGCTCGGTTTGGCGGGCGGCGAAGTCGGTTTGGTGGCGGGCGAGGTCGGTTTGGCGCTGGTGCAGGCGCTCGGTAGTGCTGGCCAGGGCCTGCTGCTGCCGGGCCTGCGCTTCGTGGGCCTGGGCAGCGGCTTGGCTCAACTGCCGGGTGGCTTGGTGCAGCACCTCCTCGGCGGCGGCGGGGTCGGGGCCGGGGTAGGTAGTTTGGCGGGCGGCCTGGGCGGCTTCGAGGGTCGCTAGCTCGGTGGCGAGGCTGGCGGCGGCGGTGTGTAGTGCAGCTTCGCGCTGGCCGAGGTCGGCGGCGCGGGTATCGTGCTCGGTTTGCTGGCGCAGGCGGGCTTGCTGCACCTGGGCCAGATGCTGCTGCTGCTGGCGGAAAGTATCGGCGCGCTCACCCAGGGTAGCCAGCAGGCCGTTGTAGGGTGTGCTGGCAGGCAGAGCCAGGTGGTGCGGGGCGAGCTTGCCCTGCACTTCGGCGCGGTAGTTGGCGGCGGCTTCGCGTTCCTCGGTCAGCTCGTTTTTGAGGGCCGCCAGGTCGCGTTGAATAAGCTGCAGCTGGTGCTCGGCTTCGGTGGCGCGGCGGGCGGCGGCCTGGGCAGTAGTTTGGGCTTCGTCGTGGCTGGTGCGCAGGGCGGCCAAGGCCTGGTCGAGGTCGGCGAGATGGGCACAATGGGCGGTGGCGGCTTGCTGGGCAGCGGTAGTTTCGGCCAGGGCCTGCTCGATGGCAGCAGGCTCGGTAGGCAGAGCAGGGGTGAGGCTGGCGGCCAGCTCGGCGGCCTGGTGGCGGGCAGCGGCTTCGGCGGCCTCGGCCTCGGCTTGGCGCGTGAGGCGCTGCTGCTGCTCGGTGCGGCGGCGCACGAGGTCGTGGTCGGCTTGGCGCAACTCTTTTTCCAAGCTCTGCAGAGCATATTTTTGCTGGGTGGTGCGCTGCTCCTGCTCGTCGGCATCAGCCTGGAAGTCGGCGGCGTAGGCGTGTTCCAACGCTCCGCACAGGGGGCAGGGCACGCCGGGCTGCAGCTGGTGGCGGTAGGCGTCGAGGTCGGCCAGGGCCTGCTGCAGGCGGCGTTCGCGCTCGTAGCTGTCGAGCAGGTGCTGGGCGTCGGCGAGGCGGGTTTCGAGGTGGGCGAAGGCAGCGGCGGCAGGCTCCATGGCGGCGGCTTCGGTGGCGTGGGCCTGGGCTAGCTCGGCGGCTTGGTGGGCGTGCTGGTCGGCGGCTTGCGCCTGGGGCAGCAGGCGCTGGACTACGTGCAGGCGGGTGGTGAGGTCGGCGGCGGCGCGGGTAAGGTCGGCGGGCTGAGTCCCGGCCAGTAGCTGGGTGCGCTCCTGCTCGTGGGGGCGGCTTTGGGCGGTGAGGGCCTGCTGCTGGCGGGTGGCTTCCTCGGCGGCTTGCTGGTCGCGGTTGCGCTCGGTGGTGGCGGTGGCGAGCTGTTTCAACAACTGTTCCTGCTCGGTTTCGAGGCGGGCCAGCTTCTCGGTTACTTCGGCCAACTCCAGCAGGTCGCGCTTGATTTCGGCCAGAGCCTGGTCGAGCGCCGTTTCGTGGTTGTGGGCTAGCAGCCAGGCTTCGAGGGCAGTTTGCTGGCGGGTGAGGTCGGTTAGCTCGGCGGCGTGCTGGTGCCAGGCGGCCTGGTCGGCGGCCAGGGCCTGGGTAGCGGTGGCGTGGGCAGTGCGGTTTTTGGCCAGTTGACTGTGAGCCGCTGCTATCCCGGCATCCTGCCGCTGGGCCTCTTGCAGCACGGGGCGCAGGTGGTCAGCTTCGGCCTGCGCGGCGGCTTGCGCCTGGGTGGCGGCCTGGTGGGCGGCGGCGGCCTCAGCAGCAGCTTTGGTGAGGGCCGGCAGCTGCTGATGCAGCTGGGCCAATTCATCCTCGTCGCGGGTTAGCTCGCGCCGGGCGGCCTCGGCCAGCGAGAGGGGCAGGCGCAGCTGGGCCGCTCGCTCGTGCTGGGCGAGGCGCTCGAAATCGGGTTGTAGCTGCTCGCTGGTGGCGTGCAGGGCGGCGGCTTCGCGGGTGGCTTCGGCGGCCTGGTTTTCGAGCTGGTCGACGCGGGTGCGCCAGGCCAGGCAGGCGTTTAGTTCCTGTTGGTGCTCGTAGGTCATTTCGGCGTCTTCGTGCAGCGCGTCGAGCAGGTCGGTGAGGCGCTGGCGCTCCTCGTCGGGCAGCAGGCGGGTGGCGTGCAGGGTGGCGGCGAGCAGCTCGGTTTGGCGCTCCTCGGCTTTAGCTTTCTCAAATGCCGCCACCGACAGCCGCGAGTAGATGCCCACGTTGGTCATCTTTTCGAGCAAGGCGCTGCGCTCCTTCTCGGGCGCGTGCAGGAAACGGGCAAACTTGCCCTGGCTCAAGAGCACGGCCTGCTCGAACTGCCCAAAATCCAGGCCCGACAGCTCGCCCACTTTGAGCGGCACGGCCTCTTTGCCACTCACCACGGCCTCCCACACGGGGTCGGGTTTGGCGACTTCCGGGGTGGGCTCGGGGAAGTGCCCGCGCACCAGCGACATCACATCCTGGCTTAGGCTGCCCTTGTCCTCGCCCCTGGTTTTGCGCTTCACCTCCCAGCGCGAACGGTAGCGCACGCGCTCGGTAGCGCCGGTGTCGGCGTTGGTTTCGTGCACCTCAAACTCTACCTCGGCGTAGGCGTAGGGCTTGTGGCGGCTCACCATTTCGCCCACCTGGCGGTCGTGGCGCGGCACCCGGCCGTAGAGCCCTACCGCAATGGCATCGAGCAGGGTGCTTTTGCCCGCACCCGTGGGCCCGGTGATGGCAAAGAGCCCCGTATCCACCAGCGGTGCCTTATCAAACCGGATGAGGTACGGCCCCGGCAGCGAGTTGAGGTTGGCGAAGCGGATGCTAATAATCTTCATGCAAACAAATTTTCGACAATACTCTCCGAAGATACGAATAGGCCGTAGCGCGGCCTTTTAGTCCGCGTTCCGAACACTGGTGCAAACGCCGACTAAAAGTCCGCGCTACAACCCCCGTGCAACCTCCAACGTTAGGCCACCAGCTTGGCGCGGCCGGTGGCCCCTGCTTTATTCGCTTGAAAATCATGGATATGCACTACATCCGGCGCGGAGCCGGCAAACCGTTGTTACTGCTGCACGGCATCGGCGGCAGCTGGCGCTCCTGGCAAACCATCCTCGACGGCTTAGCAGCTGAGCGCGACGTAATTGCCGTGGATTTGCCGGGTTTCGGGGCTACGCCGCCGCTGGCCGGTCCCGTCACCATCGGCACGCTGGCCGATGCGGTAACGGCTTTCTTACGGCAGCACGACTTGCTGGGTATCGCCGCCGTGGGCAGCTCCATGGGGGCGCGCCTGGTACTGGAGCTGGCCCGGCGCGGCGGCGTGGTCGGGGCCGTAGTGTCGCTCGACCCCGGCGGCTTCTGGCAGGGCTGGCAGGTTCCGGTGTTCTACCACAGCGTGTCGCTCTCGACCAAACTCGTGCGGGCGCTGCAACCTATTATGCCCGCGCTGACTGGCAATGCAGTCACGCGCACGGTACTGTTGGCGCAGTTTTCGGCGCATCCTTGGCAGCTTCCAGCCCAGGTAGCGCTAGATGAGATGCGCAGCTTCGCGCAGGCCCCTTCCTTTGACGAGCTGCTGGACAACCTGGCCCACGGCGAGGTGCAAAAGCCAGCTCCCAAAGGCTCCATAACGGCCCCGCTGGTTATTGGCTGGGGCCGGCAAGACCGGGTGTGCTACCCGAGCCAATCGAAGCTGGCGCTCGAAAAATTCCCCGATGCCCGCCTGTACTGGTTCGAGCACTGCGGCCACTTCCCGCAGTGGGACCAGCCTGCCGAAGCCACCCGGCTCATCCTGGCCGCCACCAGCGGCGCGGCTATTTCAGAGGGTATTGCCGGCCCGCCTGCGTTGGCTCAGCCGATTCCCAAAGCCGCCGTGCTGGCCAGTGTGGCGGCCCTGGTACTGGGGGTAGTATGGTTACTAAGCCGGGATTAGGGTAGTTGGGGCAATTATTCGGGCAGTGTTCAGAACCCATTTAAAACGTCTGTCATTGCAAGAGTAGCGGAGGAATAACAAACGCTTTGGCATGAGCTTTAATCTGTTGGCTTAGCCTTCCTCCCCGCTCCAGGCCAATGGGTCGGCTTCGGCCAGCAGCTGCTGTAGCTCCCGAAACGTAGCCGTGAGCGCGTCGGCTTGCTCGGGGGGCAGGCCAACGACGCGGCGGCGAAATACCTCGTCCACGGTCAACTCATGCAGTAATTCGAGGGGCGCGGCGGTCGACTCGGCGGCATCCAGGGCAGGAGTAGCGCGCTGGTGGCGCACGCCACGCGGGGCAATGAGCTGCGTTTTGCGTTCTTGGAGGGCGGCTTGTACGCGGCGCTGCACCTCGGCGGGGGTATCGTCGGAGAGCACCAGCACGTCGGCCCAGGCGGTGAGTTGGAAGGCGGCGTTGTCGAATTCCAGGATGGCCTGCTCTACCTCGTTGAGCCCACCGTGGAAGCGCTGCAAGCGGCGGGCTACCGGCACGGCCAACGGGGTGATTTTTGGAGCGCCTGCCCCGGCAAAATCCAAGAGCAGTACCTGGCGGTTGTCGTTGGCTTCGGTGAAGGAGAGAGGCACCGGTGAGCCAGAGTAGCGGATGTGCGCCTGGCCGCCTACCACCTGCGCGCGGTGCAGGTGCCCGAGGGCCACGTAGTCGAAGGCAGCGGGGAAGTGCTCGGCTCCCACCAGCCCGAGCCCCCCGATGTGGACGTCGCGCTCGGCGCCCTCACGGGCTTCGCCGCCGGCCGCGTACAGGTGGCCGGTGGCCAGCACGGGCACATCCTGCTCGCGCAGGCGGCGCACGGCATCGTGTTCGCTAAGGTTTTTATAATGAGCCGCAATGCTGTCGCGGATGCGGGCCTGCCGCTCGTCGGGTGTTTCGCCAGCCACGGCTAGCCGGATGTCGCGGTCGCGCAAAAAAGGTACGGCCACTACTACCAAACCCGGCCGGCTACTGCTGCCGGTGAGGTTGATAAGCTGCTCGGCCGGGTCGGTGGGCACGCCCCCCACCACATGAATGCGCAGCTGCCGCAGCAGCTGCCGCGACGAGTTGAGCATGGTGGGTGAGTCGTGGTTGCCACCTACTACCACGATGTCGCGGCAGCCGGTGGCCTGCATCTTCATCAGGAAAGTATAGTACAATTCCTGGGCCGTGTAGGAAGGCGTTTGCGAGTCGAAGATATCGCCGGCAATTACCAGGGCATCCACGCCTTCGGCTTGCACCGTTTGCAAGAGCCAGTCCAGAAAAAGCTGCTGCTCGGTGGTGCGCTCCTGGCCGGTGAGAAAGTGCTGGCCCAGGTGCCAGTCGGCGGTGTGCAGTACGCGCATTTTTAACGGAGGGAATCTACCCAAAGATACGCCACCCTGCCCCGCGGGCGGGCTTCACCAGCCACCTCAGAAGCCACTACGGGGTGCCATCCGCCCGCCCGACCACCACGAAGGCCCGCGCCTGCGGGTAGGCCACGTTCAGCAGTCCGTCGTTGAGCAAAAAGCTGACTTTGCCAAGCTGAAAGCGGGTGCGCGACCGCCGGGCTATGGGTTGGAAAAAGTACTTATCGTAGAATACAACCTGCCCCTTCTCCTGCTTGATATAGAGCAAGTCGAAAGCATAATAAAGCGGCCAGTTGGTTTTCGGCACCACATAAAACGGATTATGGGCCGACGACTGGTGCCGAAACGTAATACCGGGCTTGTGCTGGCGGAGCGCCTGCTGCACGTCGGGGTTTTGGAGCAGCGGCCGAGCATCGAAGCGCAGGGTGTCGCCGCTGCCTTGCAAGTAGTGGTGCAGCAGCCCGGCCGCCTGCGGGTAGGCCATGCGGCCCGCTAGCTGCCCGCCGCCGTAGAGCAGGCGCAAACCCAGGCGGTCGGAGAGGGTGCTGCGGCTGGCCAGGGCGCGCTGCTCCACCCCGTTCAGCCAGTGCTGCGTGAGGCCAAAATCGCCGGTGACGCCCAGTACCAGGGCCGCCAGCAGCAACCCCAGCGCCAGCGTGTAGCCCAGCAAACGCAGGGTTTGGCGCAAACGAAGGCTTTTATTCTTGGGCATCAGTAAGTGCTTTGCAGCGTGTTGTTTACGAGGCAGTTAAGGTTCGGCAAACGAGTGGCCGTCAGGGATATTGCCTGGCAAAATACGGTCAGGATTTCGGCTGCTACGTAAAAAACAAAGCCGGCTGGCTCTGCAACGTAGGGCCGTAGCCGGCAGCCACTCCTCTTCATAAGCATTACGTATGAAAACCCCCAGCTTCCTTCTTGCCGCGCTGTTAGGCTGTGCGCTCAGCCGCCCGGCAGCGGCCCAGGTTATGCCCTCCGGCACGGCCGGCACGCCCACCAACGGCACGATTGGCACACCGGCAACTGCGTCTCCCGGCTCACCCGTCATCGGTGGTACCGGCCGCACCGATGGCTTGCCTACGGGTGTGCCTGCTGGCCAGGTTCCCACCAACGCCACTACGCCCACCGGCATTTCGGGCCCGCTCTACCCTAAAGGAGTGCCGACCCGCAACGTAGATGGCGGTACCCAGCGCGCCGACCAGCCCATGGGCGGGATGCGCGGCGGAATGCCCGCTACCACGGGCTCGCAGCCTACTAAAACCCTGCGTAAAGGCCGCCGCTCGGGGCAATAGAAACGAATGCAGGTTTGTAGAGACGTGGCCCTTCGCATCTCGTTGTTGAACAGTTTGTTGCTGAACAACTGAGACGCGAAGGGTCACGTCACTACATCCTCTGCTCGCAGAGCTGTTCAGTTCTAGCGCTGTCGTCCTTCACGACACCTCACCCCCTAGCCCCAGAACTGTTCAGTTCTGGCTAACCACCTGAACGAGTGCCGCGTAGCGGTGCCAGGTTTGTAGCCAGAATGCCCCACCAGAACCACATGCCGCGTAGCGGTGCAAGAGGCGCTAGGGGTTTCTGGCACCGCTACGCGGCACTCGTTCTTTTACCCCCTTTTTACTACAAACCTGGCACCGCTACGCGACACTCGCTCAGGTGGTTAGCCAGAACTGAACAACTCTGCCCGCTACCCGAAACCAAGCAACAACTCCAATGAAAAAGTGTGGGTGGCGACAGCTACCCAATCTTTTTGCCGCTCATGGCCTGCTTGATGGAAATGTTCATTACGCGCTCCGCGAAGGGCCGGGTTAGCTCGTCCAAGTCGTCCATACGGCGCAGAATCAGGTCGCGGTCGTTGCCGGTCAGGGCTTGGCGGAGCAGGTCGGTTTGGGCGGTGGTAGCGGTGGTTTCGGCGGCTTCCAGGTGCTCCTGGTTTTTCTTCAGGAAGCGCGCTACCTGATAGAGGAGCTGCTCGGCGGCGGTGCGGGCCTCGATGAACAGGCGGGCGCTTACGTCTTGCTGGGCGTTGGTGAGCGAGTCGAGCAGCATCTGCTCTACCTGCTGGTCGGTGAGGCCGTATTGGGGCTTGATATCGACTTGCTGGCGGGTATTGGAGCGCAATTCGGTGGCTTCCACGCGCAGGATACCGTCGGCGTTGAGAAAAAAATTGACGTCGATTTTAGGCAAGCCGGCGGGCATTGCCGGAATGCCGCTGAGCACAAACTCGCCCAGCTTGCGGTTTTCGCCCACCAGGTCGCGCTCGCCCTGGTACACGCCGATTTTGAGGTTCACCTGGCCGTCGATGCTGGTGGTGTACTGGCGGCCGGCCTTGGTGGGTATCTTGGAATTGCGCGGGATAATAGCGTCCATGAGCCCGCCCAGCGTTTCGATGCCCAGCGTGAGGGGTGTCACGTCGAGCAGCAGTACGTCGCGCCGGTTGCCGGCTAAAATGTCGGCTTGAATGGCGGCGCCCAGGGCCACTACTTCGTCGGGATTGAGCGAATTGTTGGCGGGCTGGCCGAAAAACGCGCTTACGCTTTCCTGCACCAGCGGCACCCGCGTAGAGCCACCCACGAGCAGCACGGTGTCGATGGCGGCGGGCGTCAGTTGGGCATCGGCCAGGGTCTGCTGGCAGGCGGCCAGGGTGCGGTCGACCAGCGGCTGGATAAGGGCGTTGAACTCAGCTTTGGTAAGGGTTACGACTTGCACCTGTTCTTCATTATCAAGGAGCTGGGTCGTGAAATCGTCGTGCTGGCTGAGGTAGCGCTTGGCCATTTCGGCAGCCAGGCGCAGCTGCTGTTGCAGGGCCGGCACGGTCCGGAAAGCAGCAGGCAGAGCAAACTGCTGCTCCCAATGCTCCATGATGGCGCGGTCCATATCGTCGCCGCCGAGCCAAGTGTCGCCGTGGGTACTCAGCACCTCGAAAATGCCTTGGTGCAGCCGCAGGATGCTGATGTCGAAGGTGCCGCCGCCGAGGTCATACACGGCCACGGTTTTTTCCTCGCTTGGGTCCAGGCCCAGGCCGTAGGCGAGGGCGGCGGCAGTGGGCTCGTTCACGATGCGAAGCACCTCCAGCCCGGCCAGGCGGCCTGCATCGCGGGTGGCCTGGCGCTGCGAGTCGTTGAAATAAGCCGGCACCGTGATTACGGCGCGGCGCACGGGCGTTTTGAGGGCGTGCTCGGCGCGGTGGCGCAGCTCGCGCAGGATGTCGGCCGACAGCTCGATGGGCGAATAAAACCGCTCGCCCACGCGCACTTTCACCAGGCCCTCGGTGTCGTCGTCGATGACTTTGTAGCCGAGCTGTCCGGCGTGCTGGCCCAGGTCGCGGTAGCTTTTGCCCAGCAGGCGCTTCACCGAATAAATGGTGTGGGCAGGGTCAGAAAGCAGGAAGTCCTTCGCTCCATCGCCCACCAGCGGCGAAGAGCCATCGGCGGGGAAATGCACCACGGAGGGCACAATGGTACCCCGGCCGAGGTCGTTGATGGCAGCAGGCAGGCGCGTTTCGGGGTGCACGTAAGCCACGAGGCTGTTGGTGGTGCCCAGGTCGATGCCCACAATAAGCTCTTCCTGCTGAATGGCGCCCGTGGCGAGGTTGATGGCGACTTTAGCCATTAGATAGGGTAGGGGAGTAGCGCGAGCGAGCTACGAAGGGGCAGCTCGGAAAAATAACAAACAAAACGGCCGGCAAAATGGCCCGCAAAAGTAACCTGGCAAGCTTCAAATACAGGAGAATAACCTATGCTATTCGGAAAAGTGTATAGAATTCCGGTTTTGTGAAAATAGCAGTAAACCGGTTGGCAACCGGCACCGTATCTGACCTGGCTGCTAAGTTTAATTCCCAAGAAACCAAGGGGTGAAAGCGCTGGTAGACTTCACCTTAGAAACAGTTTTCTTTTCACCTTTCTCAACCCCTTTTTTCCATGAAGAAAATGCTTACCCGTCCTGTCCTCCAAGCAGCCCTCGTGGCTGCCGCCGCTGGCGGAATGCTGGCCTGGAGCGGGCACACCTCCCACTTGGAGGCTTCCTCGCACCGCGAGGCCCCGCTTATTTCCGACGACCCGCTGGCCGATAACACCGACCTCTACGTGTTCCGCTCGCCTGACGCACCGGCCAACGATGCGAACGCTACCGTTACCCTCATCGCTAACTACATCCCGTTTGAGTTGCCCCAGGGCGGCCCCAACTTCAATACGTTCGGCGAGAACATTCGCTACGAGATTCACGTCAAGAATAACCCGGCTACGACGGGTGACGACATCACCTACCGCTTCACGTTTACCCGCACCAACCAGGACCCGACGACCTTCTTCCGGGTACGGCTGGGCCAGGAAAACCTGAAAACCACCTACACGCTGCAGCAAAGCCTGGCGGGTGGGACCTTTACGACCCTCATTACGGGCGGGATAGTGCCGGCCCCCAACATCGGGCCGGTTTCCATTACCAACGCTACGGCTGGCCTAGGTAAGGCCAACTACCAGGCTTATCTGGAAAGCACCATTCAGCCGCTAACTTTTCCGAGCGGTGCCGGCAAGGTATACTGCGGCCCGACCGATGATGCTTTCTTTACCGACCTGGGGGCCATTTTCGACTTGGGCAGCGTGCGCTCGGCCTCGGCAGCCCGCGATGGCTTGGCTCGTAAAAACGTGCATAGCATCGTGATGCAGATTCCGGTGTCGGCGCTGGCCCGCACGGGTGCGCCGCTGCTGGCTACTGTCACCAACCCGTTTGCTCCGACCTCCGTTACCGACCCTACCTCGCCCTTCACCATCGGGGTGTGGGCCTCGGCCAGCCGCTTGTCGATACGCACCATCAACTCCGACAATACCCGTACCGAAACGGGCAGCTACGTGCAGGTGTCGCGCATCGGTATGCCGCTCACCAACGAGGTTATCCAGCCCATCGGCATGAAGGACGAATGGAACAACGACACCCCGTTTGGGGTAGCCGCGCCGGCTGCTGGCTCGCGGCAGGCCCGGTTTGAGGCCAGCCTGAAAAACCCGGAGTTGGGCCTGTACATGGCTGACAACACGCCCGTGAACGGTGCTGCTCCTAAGCCTGCTGGCCAGACGTACTACGGTGAGGCTATACAGGGCCTTAAGCCCCTGCGCATCCAAACCAAGTCGCTGGCGGGCCTGCTGCCTGCTCCACTGGCAGCTGGCTTTGACTTCCGCAATGGTGCCCCCGGTCTGGCCCCGCTTTTCAGTGCTACTGGTAACACGGGTACGGCCTTCGCCTCTATTGCCAATGGTGGCTTCGGCGAGTACCTGCTCAACAACGGGACAAGCGGTGCGCCGCGCTCGGTTGACTTGCTGCCCATCTTCCACACCGGCGTGCCCAACCTGATTCCGTATCAACTGGCTACGGGCAAAACGGGTGGCAGCCCGCTCACAGCTGGCAAGCCCTTCATCAACAACTTCCTGCCCACCTTCGGCGACATGATTCGCCTCAACATGGCCGTGGCTCCTACCTCGCGTACCTCGACTGACTTCAACTCGCGCGGGCTGGTATATGCCGCCGTGCTGGGCCTCACCGATGCCCGCTACACGGCTAGCGGTGCTTCGTACATTGCCATCCCGAACATGGACGGCTTCCCGAACGGTCGCCGCTTGGAAGACGACGTAACCCGCATTGAGCTGGAAGCGGCGGGCGGCGTAGTGCTGGCGGCCATCGGCCTCTGGTACGACGACTATATCGTGGGCACCACGACCGCGCCAACAACCCCACAGCTGATGAACGTGCTGGGCTTCACCACCAACATCGAGCGGAACGACACTACCTTCCGCACTACCTTCCCCTACGCCCAGACGCCCTGGAGCGGTACCAACGCCCAGCGCGTAGCCTTGGCGCAACGCACAGCCTCTGGCCTGGGCCTGACGCCGACTCTGGGCACGGCCAGTGCCTACCCCAACCCCTCTTCGGACCTCACTACCCTGCGGCTGGAGTTGGCTGCTCAAGCCAACATCACCGTGCAAATCAGCGACGTGACGGGCCGCCGCGTGGCTACCATTCCGGCTAAAAGCTACGCCGCTGGCGTAAACGAGATACAGTGGAAGCCTACCGCTGACATTGTACCCGGCCAGTACATTGCGTCTGTTTATTCGGGCACTACCCTGCTTCAGTCACTGCACATTGAGCGGCGCTAAGCGTCCAGCTTCGCAGGTGGCTTTGCACCGAGCGTAGTAACCTATTAAAAAGCCGCCGCGTAGCTTCGTTAGCTGGCGGCGGCTTTTTTGGCGTTTGCAAAAGCCATTCGGGTGCTACACGCTCACCAATCATTCCCGTTATTCTCAACTTTTCTCTCGTGCGAAATAAGCTATACCCTATCCTGCTCGTCGCGTTTGCGCTGGCGGTGGCGGCCATCATTTTCTTCAAAAAATCCGGCCCGCCCGGCTTACCCGAGCCTAAAAACCGCATTGGCAACTTGGCGCTGGGTGGCGAATGGGTAAATACCAAAGCCGCAATGGATGGGCTGTTGGCCAAGCTGCGCAGCAACCCCGACGACCGCAAAAGCCGCCTGCTGCTGGCCGAAGCCTACATGCAGGAAGGCCGCGTAACCGGCAACCATCCCTACTACGATGCTGCCGCCATGCAGCTCTTGCAGGAGGTCCTGAAGTACGACCCCGAAAACTTCGAGGCCCTGTGCAGCGAGGCGTCGCTGAGCCTCACGCAGCACCACTTTGCGCAGGGCCTTGCCCTGGCCCAGAAAGCCCAGCAAATCAACCCCAAAAGCGGCTACGTACACGGCCTGCTCACCGATGCCAACGTAGAGCTGGGCCACTACGACGAGGCCATAAAAATGGCCGACCAGATGAACCAGCTCCGGCCCGACCTCACCTCCTACGCCCGCGTGAGCTACCTGCGTGAGATATTCGGCGACATGCCCGGCGCCATTCAGGCGATGGATATGGCCGTGAAAGCCGGCTACGAGGGCCTGGAGCAAACCGAGTGGAGCCGTGTGCAGCTGGGCCACCTCTACGAAGTGAGCGGCCACCTCGACCAGGCCGCCAACTACTACCAGCAGGCGCTGGTGGTGCGCCCCAACTACGCTTACGCCCTGGCTGGCATGGCCCGCGTAGCAGCTGCCCGCCACGACTACCCCACCGCCATCCAAGACCTGAACCAGGCCCGCGCCACCGTGAAAGACTACGCCTTCACCGACGAGCTGGTGGATGTGTACCGCCTCAACAAGCAGCCCGACGAGGCCGACAAAATGGCCCGCGAGTCGGTAGCCATGCTGGCCGAGGCCGCCCAGCAAGCCAACGACAACGAGCAGCTGGGCCACTACACTGACCGCGAGCTAGCCTACGCCTACCTCAAAACCAACGAGCTGGACAAAGCCCTCGAACACGCCAAAATCGAGTACGAGCGCCGCCCCGACAACATCGACGTGAACGAAACCCTGGCCTGGGTTTACTACAAACGCGGCGAATATGCCGAGGCCCAGAAGTACATAACAGTCGCCCGCCGCACCCACTCCCAAAACCCCGTGCTACTGGGCCGCGCCGGCCTTATCCTCAGCAAAACCGGCCACGCCGCCGAAGGCCGCCCCCTCATCGAGCAAGCCATTAAAACCGCCCCCTACCTCAACCCTGAGGTGACGGCGGAAGGCGAAAACCTGCTGGCAGCGCGGTAAGATGGAAAAGCAGCCCATGATTACCTCCCCCCCTAGCCCCCTCTCCCGTGGAGAGGGGGAACTAGTTCTAGTACTAGAAACTAGTTCCCCCTCTCCACGGGAGAGGGGGCTAGGGGGGGAGGTGACCCGCGGAGGGCGATTACTCCTCTTTTTCCTCCTGCTAGCACTGCCTGCCGCCGCGCACATCATCGACAAGGATTTGAGCCGGATGCCGCGTACGGAGATTTTCTGGAATTATGTCCAGTTGGGGTTTACGCACATCTTACCGCAGGGCTTCGACCATATCCTGTTCATTATCAGCCTATACATTCTAGAGCCACGCCTCAAGCCGGTGCTGTGGCAGGCCACCGCCTTCACCGTGGCGCACTCCATCACGCTGGGGCTGGCGATGTACGGCATTATTAAGCCGCCGGGCAGCGTAGTTGAGCCCATTATTGCGCTTTCTATTCTGTTTGTGGCGTTGGAGAATATTGTTACTACCCGGCTCAGTCCCTGGCGCATTGCCATTGTGTTTGGGTTTGGGCTGATTCACGGCATGGGCTTCGCTAGTAGCCTCACCGGGGTGGGACTGCCCCGGCAGGCCTATTTCGGCTCGCTCATCTCGTTCAACGTAGGTGTTGAGCTGGGGCAACTGACTATCATTATGCTGTGTTGGGCGCTCATTGGGCGTTGGGCCGCCACCCGGCCCTGGTACCGGGCGCGGGTGGTAGTGCCCGTGTCGGTGGTTATTGGGCTGGTAGCGGCCGTCTGGACGGTGCAGCGCCTACTGGCATAGGGTTCCTGATTTCTGGTTCTTGGTTATAGATGAACTAGGAACCAGAAACCTCTATCGATTACTTTTTGGCGGGCTGCTTTAGCTTCGCTTTCCTAATATGCTCCGCTACCTTCTCACGCTGCTGCTGCTGCTCAACTACCTGCTGGTAGTAGGAGCGGGCCTGCTCGTGAGCCGGTCGGAAGCCACTTTTTCGGCGGCGCATCCCTACGTGCATAGCCCGGAGTGCCAGCAGCACAACTACCTGCGCCTCGACTGCTTCGAGCAGTGCAACGGCGACCAGCACACCGCACAAAAGGCCCCTATTGGCACCGGCCTGCACTACTTGGCCCAACTTAAAGGGCTGGACGTGCATTTCCTGGTGTGGCCGGTTGGGGCCGTGGCTGCCCCGGCCCGCTGGCAGCAGGCCCGGCAGTGTGCCGCCGCTTGCCAGGCCGGACTGCCCACCGGCTTCGGTGGGCGCGATTACCCACCACCCCAGCGCGGCTGAAACTACCCTGCCCAGCGGCCGCCCGGCCGCTGGGGCCGTTGCACACCCAGGAGGGCAGTGCAGCAGGCAGCCGTATGTTTCAGCCTGAAGCCGGCCAGCCTTTGCGGAGGACGGCGCTTCTTTAGCGTAGTACTATGTGGGATTTTAATTTATTGAAAGTTAGGTTTTTGCGAAAATTTTGGTTGCCGGGGCTGCTGGGGCTGCTGGTGCAGGCCGCTGCCGCTCAAAGCCCGGCCGCCCTGCGCGGCACCGTGGCCGACTCGCTCTCGGGGCAGCCGCTACCGGGCGTGAGCGTGGCGCTGGTGGGCCAGCAGGGCGGCACCGCTACCGATGCATTAGGGCAGTTCCGGCTCACGGGCCTGGCAGATGGCACCTATGCCATGCGGGTGAGTGCGCTGGGGTACACGCCTAAGATTCGGCGCGTAACGCTGGTGGCTGGCGAAACGCGGGGGCTCACTCTTGCCTTGGTGGCCTCGGCCCTGAGCCTTGCTGAAGTAACGGTGAGTCAGCCCCGCGACCTCAACCAGACCCTGGCTGCCATTTCGCACATCGACCAGACCCTGCGGCCCCTCAACTCGGCGCAGGACTTGCTGCGGCTGGTGCCGGGCTTATTTATTGCCCAGCACGCGGGCGGCGGCAAAGCCGAACAGATATTTGTTCGGGGCTTCGACGCCGACCACGGCACCGACTTCGCGGTGAGCCTGGACGGGCTGCCGGTGAACATGGTGAGCCACGCCCACGGGCAGGGCTACGCCGATTTTCACTTCGTAATTCCAGAAACGGTGGAACAACTCAAAGTGTACAAAGGGCCGTACACGGCCCGGTTTGGCGACTTTGCCACGGCCGGCGCGGGTGAATTCCTCACCAAAACCAGCCTCGACCACAGCCAGGTGAAAATAGAGGTCGGGCAGTACGACACCTACCGGGCGCTGGTGCTGCTCGACTTACTGGGCAGCCACCACCTGTTCAGCCAAAAAGCCGAGAACGCCTACGCAGCGGCCGAATATAATTTTACTAACTCGTATTTCGATAATCCGCAGCACTTCAAGCGTTTCAATGGGCTGCTGAAATACACCGGCCAGCTTTCGGCTACTACCTCGCTCACCCTGTTTGGCTCGCACTTTGCCTCCAACTGGGACGCCAGCGGGCAAATTCCCGAACGGGCAGTAGATGAGGGTGTTATCTCGCGTTTCGGTAGTATCGACCCCAGTGAGGGCGGCCGCACCAACCGCACCAATGCCTACGCCGTGCTCACCACAGCCCTGCCGCACGACGCTACCTTGCGCCAGCAGGTGTACTACTCGAATTACCACTTCAACCTGTACTCGAACTTTACCTTTTACAAGGACAACCCGACTGACGGCGACGAGATAAACCAAACCGAAACCGGCCGCGACATCTACGGCTACACCGGCACTTACGACCGCGACGACGACCTCGGCACCCATCGCCTGCACTCGACCCTGGGCCTCGGCACCCGCATCGACGAGGCCGGCCTGGCGCTGCGCCACGCCACCCGCCGCGTCATCACCGACACCGTGGACGTGGGCCGCCTGCACGAGCAAAACATCAACGCCTACCTCGACGAAACCCTCACCCTCACCGACCATCTGAGCGTGAACGCCGCCCTGCGGGCCGACCTGTTCGTGTTCGATTTTCGGGGGCAAATTGCCGATGCTGCTACCGGCGTGCTGAAGCCACTGGGGGGGCGCGTCAATGCCGCCCGCGTGTCGCCCAAGCTCAACCTATACTACCAGCTTTCGCCAACTGTGCAGCTGTTTGCGCGCTCTGGCCTGGGCTTCCACTCCAACGATGCGCGGGGGATAATCCGGGGCACCAACCAAGCCGAGGCGCTGCCCCGCGCTACCGGGGCCGAGGTGGGCAGCACCTGTAAGCCCGTGCCCGAACTGGTGGTGAACGCTGCCGCCTGGTACCTGCGCCTGGGCGACGAGCTGGTATACAGCGGCGACGACGGCACCACCGAAAGCGTGGGCTCTACCCAGCGCTTCGGCTTCGACCTCTCGGCCCGCTACCAATTCACGCGCCGCTTGTTTCTGGACCTGGACGCCAACTTCAGCCACGGCCGCATCCTGAACGCGCCAGAGGGCGAAAACCTGATTCCGCTAGCGCCCACCTTTACCAGCATCGGCGGCCTCACGTACCGGCAGCCGGGTGGCCTGAGCGGTAGCTTGCGCTACCGCTACCTCGACAGCCGCGCCGCCATTGAGGACAACAGCATCCGGGCGCACGGCTACTTCCTGCTCGATGCGGTGCTGAACTACACCCGCCCCCGCTACCAGGTAGGCGCCTCCGTGCAGAACCTGCTGAACGTGCAGTGGAACGAAGCCCAGTTTGCCACCAACAGCCAGCTGCGCAGCGAAACCACGTCGGTGAACGAGCTGAATTTCACGCCCGGCACGCCATTTTATTTAAAGCTAAACGCCAGCGTGTTCTTTTAGGCTGGTCGAATTCTACTTGGGTGGTCGTGAAAATGTAATGCTGCCTAAATTGGCAGTAGTCAAGTAAGGAGGCATTGCAGTTGCTGAGTGGCTGATTCCACAGCGGCCGAAAATCAACCCAGCATTACATTTTCACGACTACCTCTACTTGCACTATGACGCAACACCTGCAAGCTTTTATTGAGTCGTTTATCGCTAAGCGATATAAAAAAGCCTGGCTGCACGACTTAGCCCGCGCCAAACCGGGCGATAACCTCGTGCTCGGCATGGACGCGTTGTATCGTGAGCTGGACGAGCGCTACTGCGTAGAATTGCCTGGAGGCAGCCAGCAGCAAGAGGTAGCATTTGTACGCCAGGCAGTTGCTAAATACAAGCTGGCAACGTGTTACGTCCTGTCTGCTTACGAGCCGTTCAATAAGCAAACTATGTCTATTGATGCAGCATCAGCCGAAATTGTTGGCAGCATTTCTACCACCATTATTTCGTTTGTACCCGGCAAAGTAGCATACTTCGAAGGCCACTCACCGGGAAGTCGATACTTCTGCATCAAGGAGGTGTAGCAAACAGGCGAGGATGGAATACCTACTCGCATTGCTTATTTTTGGGCAATGAGTTGCCGTTTGCCCCAGTTATTCCTTTCTGCTTGTATGTTGGCTGGCCTCGGGCTAGCCGGCTGCCAGTCGGCTAGTCAGGCCCAAATTAGTGCCCCATCGGTAGCAGTTGCCCCGCCCCAAACGGCTCCCGTGCCAGTGCCCGACTCGCTGCGCCTGACGCCGGTGCCCGCCGTGGCCGGAGTACCCGATACCCTGCGCCAAGCCGTACTGCGACTGCACCAAGCGCTGGGTCCTGCTGCCGCCGAATTACGCCCTGAAGTGCTGGAACAAGCCTGCGTGGGCTACCTCACGCTGCACCCCAGCGGTCGCATCGAGCGCGGTGGCCTGCTGGCCGTGGCCGATATGGACCTGCCTAACACCACCGAGCGTCTGTGGGTGCTCGACCTCAAAACCCCCAAAGTGCTGCACCGCAGCCTGGTAGCCCACGGGCGCGGCTCGGGGCACCTGCGGGCCCAGCGCTTTTCCAATACCGAAAGCTCGGCCTGCACCTCCCTGGGCTTCTACCGCACGGCCGGCTCCTACGACGGCAAGCACGGCTATTCGCGCCGCCTATTGGGCCTTGACAAAGGCCAGAATGCCAACGCCTTCGACCGCTACATTGTGCTGCACGCTGCCGACTACGCGGCCCCCGACTACCTGAAAACCAATGGCCACCTGGGCTACAGCCGGGGCTGCCCGGCCCTGCCCCCCAACCAGTTCAAGGCCATTATCAGCAGCCTGCCCGCCGGTAGTATGCTGCTGGTAAGCGGCCCCGGCCTATCCTCACGCTGGCTCGACGGCCCCGCTGCCGGCCGCCGCTTCCTAAAACGCGGCTGGCACTAAATCTGCGATTTTGGAACCTGATTGCTAACTTACCGCGTATAACTGCTTTATACCGGGTGGTTCGCTTTTAGTGAATACTTTGGGGTACTTTTTTCGCTGAAACGTTATGAACAAGCCTCATCATCATACCAGTGTAGTACAGCGGCAGCGGGGTGTGCGCCGCCGGGCGCAGCGGCTGGTTCGCCGGGTATTGCCATTTGTGGCTTCTCTGTTTTTGGCTACGCCATTGGCAGGCCCGCTGCTGAAATCGTCGGCCCATACCACTCACGCTAGCATTACGGTGGCGGCTTCGGTGGCAGCTACGCCCCAGGCCAGCTTTGCTGCTACGCTGCGCGAGCAGTACACTCGCTTAGGCGCGGAGCAGCAAGGGCTGCGTTTTGAGGTATTCCAAAAGGCGATGACGGGCTACCTCAACCTGCGCCACGCCGGCCGCCTCTCCGAAGGTCAGCATCGCCTCACGGTGGTCGACTTCGACCTGCCTTCGAGCGAAAAGCGCCTGTGGGTGCTTGACTTGGCGCAGAGTAAAGTGCTGTTTCACACGTTGGTAGCACACGGCCATAACACCGGCGACAACGAAGCCAATAGCTTCTCCAACACCGACCAGAGCAACATGAGCAGCTTAGGCTTCTATGTGACGGGGCAGGAGTATGAGGGTAAGCACGGCCATTCGCTTCGCTTGCAAGGCCTCGATGAAGGCTTCAACACCAACGCTGCCGCCCGCTCGGTAGTGATGCACGGGGCCGAATACGTGAGCGAAGACTTCATCAAGAAATACGGCCGCATTGGTCGCAGCCTCGGCTGCCCGGCGCTGCCCCTCGACCAGTACGCCCAGATTATCGACGCCGTAGAGGGTGGTAGCTGCTTGTTTTTGAACAAGTCGAACGCTGGATATTCTTCGAAGTACCTGAACCCCGAAATTGCCATTTCCGCATTGAGCAGTACGACTAAAGGAGCTTCTTAAGCTTTCACGCGAAGTTGCGCGAAGTAAAAAGCGAAGTCTGGTAAAGCCGCTGCAAATATCACGTTTGCAGCGGCTTTACCAGACTTCGCTTTTTACTTCGCGAGACTTTGCGTTATTCCACTTTCACAAGGCGCTGGTGCTGCCCCTGCAATTCAGCATCATACAATCCCAACTCAACGGCCTTACCCTGGGCGTTGCGGCCGTCCCAGCGTAGCGAGTAGGTGCCAGCGGCGGCTTCTGTAGACAACTCGCGCACCACCTGGCCCCGCGCATTGCGGATGCGTAGCGGGGTGGGCGCAGCCGCCACATAGCGCACGTAGTGCAGCCCGGCCGCGCTGCTGAAGGTGCGGCTGTCGGGGGCGGTAAGAGTTAGGGTTTCGGGGTCGAGGTTAGGGGCGGGGGTCGTGAGCAGGCGGAGGCCGGAAAGGGCAATGGTTGTGCTTTTTCCCAGTGGAGCCATAACGGTTAGCGTGTGGCGAGCCGAGTTGAAAATCCAAGCCATAGTGGGCAGTAGCTTTTCATTAAGGAACACCATAGTGGGTGCGGTAGCAACCTGCATTACTTCCAGCCGCACGAAACGGTGGGCAGGCTGACCAGAGTAGCTACCTCGGTAGCGGATAGTAAGCGTAGGGCGCTTGTCACTGCTGCTGCCCCAGCCATCTGAGTTGCTGGTAGTTGCGGCATGACCAGTAGTTATCTGAAAAGCTACGAAATGTCGTTGCGCTAGTGCTTGAGCTGAGTGCCCATCATCCTCGTATACTGTGAAGTGGCTTTGCGAAATAGGCGCACTTGCTAAAGCTACTGCGAAGTAGCGTAGCTGAAGCGTATCGGGCTGGAAGGCGGCAGTACTAGAACGGTAGGCGGCCATTGGCACTACCGCACCGGCCCGTGCCAGCAGCGGTATGTGGCCCAACGGAGCCAACAGGCCCACCGTCTGACCACTGGGTAACGTCTGGCCGGTTTCGAAATCTACCCAGCCGCCGAGGTTGTCAGGCAATAATACATTACGCCGCCGTTGGCCCGGCTGGGTCACTGGGGCTACAAGCAATTCGTTGCCTAAGTAGTATTGGTCATTGGCTGGTGCGGTCCCAAACTTCTCCGTATCCGTGTCGGCAGTAGGTCGCGTCTTGGTCATGAAGCGCGGGCGCTCACCCCATTGGTAGTAGCGGTCAGTAATATTGTTTTCCCACGTATCCGCATCGGGCAAGTAGGGAGTAGCCGGTACCGTGCGGTAGTCGTTGGCCCCGTAGTCATAATAATCCATCGCCCGTACCAGCGGCGCGCCCGTGAGCGTATTCTCCGCCGCCAGCGTGTACAGATACGGCAGCAATTCGGCCCGCAGATGCGCGTACTTGCGCACGATGCTGCGGTAGGGCTCGGGGTAGGTGTAGGGCTCGGGCGGCACCACCTCGTCGGAGTGCGGGCGCATGATGGGGCAGAGCGCGGCCATTTGCAGCCAGCGGGTGTACAACTCGGGGTCCTGGGTGGCGTTGGCCCCGAAGCCGCCCGCGTCGGAGTGCATGTAGCCCACGCCGGTCTGGCCCATGCTCAGCATGATGGGCACCTGCGCCTGCAAGCCGCTCCAGGTGCGGCTGATGTCGCCGCTCCACGGAAATACCGAGTTGCGTTGCATGCCGGCCCAGCCCGAGCGGGCGAGGTTGAAGAGACGCTCGTTGGGGTATTGACGGGCGTAGTTGTCCTGGAATATTTTGGCCCAGGTGATGCCGTAGGCGTTGTGCACCTGGCGGGTGGTGCCCAGCGCGTGGCGCATGGCCTCGGGGTGGTTTTCGGGCTCGCCGAGGTCGCTCCACCAGCCGGCCGCGCCCTGGTCGTGCAGGCGCTCGTACTGCGCCCACAGCCAGGTGCGCGTGGCGGGCTTGTACACGTCGAGGATGCTCGCCGGCCCGGCCCAGAACGAACCCACCGTGAATGGCCGCCCGGCTGCTGTGGTGCCCACCAACTGCTGCTTGCGCACGAGGCTGTCATTCAGGGAGGTGCGCATTACGTAAGGCTCCGAGATGAGTATCGTGTTCACGCCCTGCGCTTTGAGGTCGCGCATCATCCCGGCCGGGTCGGGGAAATTCTTCGCGTCCCAGGCAAAATCGCCCTGCCGGGTGGTGCCGCCAAACCAGTATAAATCGAGCACCAGCGCATCGAGCGGGAAGTCGGCGGCCCGCATCTTACGAGCCACGTCCAGCATCTGGGCCTGGCTGCGGTAGCCGAAGCGGCTCTGGATGAGGCCCAGCGCCCAGCGCGGCGGCAGCGGCTGCCGCCCGGTAAGCGCGGTGTAGCGGCTCAGAATTTCAGCCTGGCTCTGGCCGGTTATCACGAAGTAGCTCAGCGAGTTCAGCCCTTCTACGCCGTATTCCAGCGCGTTGGGGGTTTTCTTGCCCATATCCAGATACCCGGCCGCGTAGTGGTCGAACAGTACCATATAGCCTCGGCTACTGAGCACTACGGGCAGCGTCACGTTCAGGGCCGGCTCGCCGTTGCCGTAGCCGTAGTGGGCCTGGTTGTACAGCTCCAGCCGGTAGCCGCGCCGGTCGAGGGGCAGGGCGCGGGAGCCGGTGCCGTAGAGCCGTTCGCCGGGCTGCAGGGCGAAGCGCACGCCGGTGCCGGCTAGCTCGTCGATGCGGCTGGGTGGTATGTCGTCGGCGGGCGACCTGGTAGGCCGACGGGTGTAAGGGGCGCTGGCTTCGCTGAAAAGAGGAGGTGAGTTAGGAAAGTCTCCTAGGCTGATAGCCAGGGTGTTTTTTTCTATGGTGATAAAGCTAGCAGGCTCTGCCAGTAGGTGTATCTGGGTAGCGGTGGCCCGCACCGCATCTCGCCGGGGCACTATCATTGGCGGGATAAAACGCGTAGTCAATGAATAGGGGTACTTAAGTCCAAGATGCCGAGCCTCGTCAGGTCCAAAAAGAGCGGCTGCATCGCTCGGGTTGTAAGCTGCCGCAGCCTGTACCACGCTTACCGAAGAATCAGCCTTGAGAGCCCTATATGGCGCGAAGTAGCTGATTTTAATCACCCCCTCGGCCCAGGGCTGCACCTGCCGCGTGCTGCCATCGGTGGCCCGAATAGTCAGTACCCCGTCCTTATACGAATGCGATAAATACCGCCCGCCTGGCACTTCCAGCGCGGGCGGGTGGCCGAAGGGGTCGCGGGCCGGCGAGCCGCCTTCCTGGCGCTGCGCCTGGGCCAAAGTGAGGGAAAGCAGCAGGGCCACGGGCAGCGCCAGCGCGGCGCGGGAGTAGAGCGAAAAAGCCATAGTAGGTAGGGTAGGAGAGGGCAAATTACGGCCCGTAGCGGGGTTGCAACGGGCGTTTGGGTTGCCGCCGCTGCCTTATTTGTTTTTTGCCAGTTTAAGTTGTACAGCTTACCCAGCTTGGCAACGACCTTTGCCCACTACTCTGTTTTACCCTTGCCTGGCCGGCGAACGACCCAGCTGGCTCCCTTCTACATTATTTACCTGCCTATGCTCACCCCCAACCCCTCCGTGGCCCCGCCAGCCTCACCCTACGCGGCCGTATTTATCGACTTTGAGAACGTGTATTACTTTCTCAAAAACCACTACCTCGACCCCCAGGACCCCCATGACTACGCCCTCGACCTGGTGCGCGCCCTGCGCGAAGCACTCAAGCACGACCTAGGCCTCGACTCGCTGGTGCTCAACGCCTACGCCGATTTCGACAAGATACCCACCGGCCCGCAAGGCCCCCTCTACCTCATGGGCGTGAGCACGCGCAACGTGCTGGGCACCGAGCACAAAAACGCCGCCGATATGCAGCTCTGCATCGACGCGCTCGAAGTGCTGTACACGCGCCCCGCCATTGGCACGTTCGTGCTCGTGGCCGGTGACCGCGACTACATCCCCGTGTTGCAGCACTTGCGCCGCCAGGCCCGGCAGGTAAAAGTGGTGGGCTTCCGCGAAAGTGTATCCGGCGACTTGCTGCAGATGCTGGGTAAAGAGCACTTCCTCGACGCCCGCGAGCTGCTGCCCGCCGAGCGCCTGCAAGCCCTCGAAGACCACCGCAACGCCCGCTTGCAGCAGGCCGAGGATATGCGCCGCCTGCGCGAGCAGGGCACCACCGGCGTGCCCACCGCCGCCGCCAAGCAAGCCGCCCAGGACGTGGCCAAAAACCCCCAGGCCGAAGGCGCTGCCCCGGCACCCCTGCCCGTGCGCCCCAGCCTGCCCGCGCCCACCAAGCCCAGCCTCATGGAGCAGCTGCTGCAAGGGCCGCCTCCCACGTTTGCGCCCACCCGCCGCGTTACGCGGGTGGAGGAACGCCGCTGCTTGGAATTTCTGCTGGAGCAGGTGCAAAAGTTTGGGAACCAGCACGCTACACCCGAAATATGGGCCAGCCCGTTTCTGCGCCGCCTCACCGACGTGCTGCCCGAAATACCCGAATGGGAGCGCCGCCAACTCCTCAACCACCTGCGCGACGACGGGGCCGTGCGCATCGAAAAGCGCGAAGGCGAGCCGCACCCGTTCTCGGTTATCATCGTCAATTACCAGCACCCCGACGTGTGGGAGCTGAACCCCGGTGAGGAGGTGAAATAAGGAATTGTATTTACTAAAAAGAACGTCATTCCGAACTGGACGAGGAATCTCGCTCGCGTCGTTGGAAACCATTGTTCAACGACGCGAGCGAAATTCTTCGGCAAGCTCGGAATGACGTTCTTTTTGGGGTAGGCCTTCCGCCGTGGGTGTTTCTGGCGCGGGGCTCTGCCCCGTGCCGACAGGTCGCAGGCCTCTGGCCGGCAACAGTTGAACAATACCCGAACGACTTGTCCTAACGGGCAGGCCAGAGGCCTGCGACCTGTCGGCACGGGGCAGAGCCCCGCGCCAGAAACACCCACGGCGGAAGGCCTATATTGTAAGCAGCTTACTTACTGCCGCTGGCAGTAGTGGTAGCAGCGGTGCTGGTGCTGCCGCACTTGCTAGGCTTGGGGTCGCACTTTTTGTCGAAGCACGAGGTGAGCGCGAAGCTTGCGAGCACCGCCAGCAGCGGCAGGCGAAGAGAGGTAAAAAGCTTGTTCATGGAAAAGGAAAAAATGGGTGAAACGAGAAACCAGCATTAGCCAGGCTAAATGCTGCCAAAAGGTACGCACTTTTCCCTGAAACTCCAACAGCCTCAGCTTATTCGCTCTGCTGCTTACTGCACCTCGAACAGCGCCAGCGGCTGCAGGCCGGCGTACTTGCCGCCCATTTTGCTTAGCTCCTCGCCATGTACCTGCAAGTAGGCATTGTAGGCCTTGGCGGCGCGGTCGTAGTGGCTGCGGTAGAGCGCTACGTTGGCATCGGTATCGGCTTGCTGAATGGCCTCCACGTAGTTGCGGATGCGCTCGGTGGGGGCATTGCCATCGGGGGCCGCCACCTGGTAGAGGCTGTGTAGCACCGCCGACTGGGCCGCGTCGTAGCGGTCGATGAGAGGCGAGTCGGCCATGCTTTGGCGGGTATAGCGCTGGGCTTGTAGCTGGGCCGTAGCCTGGCGCAGCGAGTCGACCCGCACGGTGCTTACGCCGGGCTGCCGGGCTACTTCGGCCAGCAGGGCCTTGGCATCGGTTAGCTTCTGGTCGTCGCGGGCTATCATGCGCTGCCACTCCACGTTGGCCGTGTCGCGCAGAATATCGAACTGCGCCCGCACGGCGGCCGGCGAGGCGGGGCTACTGGCGGCGGCATTCGTGGCGGTTTTGGCGGTGTCGGGCTTGCAGGCGGGCAGGCTCAGGGCGGCGGTGGCTACGGCCAGCGCCAGGTAAACAACTTTTTTCATAAACGGAAATATAGTTTCTCGTTGCGGCTACCAAACAGGCCAGGAGCCAACTGTGCCGGGCGCAAAGATGCGCTGCTGAACCGGGAAATTCGCCCGGCTGCTGCGCGTAATTTTGCGGCCTCACAGCCCTAACGGTTTTTTTCGCTTTTTCATGTCCGACCTCACGCCGTTAGCCGACCTCGGCGAATTTGGCCTCATCCGCCGCTTGCAACAGGGCATCACGCTCACGCAGCCCTCCACTATCCTGGGTATCGGCGACGATGCGGCCATCCTAGCGCCGCCCGCCGGGCAGGAAGTCGTCGTAACCACTGACTTGCTGGTCGAAGGCGTGCATTTCGACTTGTCGTTTTCGCCGCTCAAGCACCTGGGCTACAAGGCCGTAGCCGTGAATGTGTCGGACGTGGCCGCTATGTTTGCCACACCCACCCAACTTGTGGTGGGCCTGAGCTTGCCCAGCCGCTTCACCGTAGAGGCCGTGGAGGAGCTATACGCCGGCATGCGTCTGGCCTGCGAAGCCTACGGCGTAGACCTGGTGGGCGGCGACACTACCGGCAGCCGCGCCGGGCTGGTCGTCAGCATCACGGCGCTGGGCCAGGTGGCGGCCGGGCAGGCCGTGCGCCGCTCGGGTGGCTGCCCCACCGACATCCTCTGCGTAACCGGCGACCTCGGCGCGGCCTACCTGGGCCTGCAAGTGCTGGAGCGCGAAAAACAAGCCTTCCTCGCCGACCCCGACACCCAGCCCGAACTGGAAAATTACGACTACGTAGTGCAGCGCCAGCTCCGCCCCGAAGCCCGCCTCGACATCGTACACGAACTGCGCGAGCTAGGCATACACCCCACCGCCATGCTCGATATCTCCGACGGCCTCGCCTCCGAGGTGCTGCACCTGTGCGCCGCCAGCGGCACCGGTGCCCGCGTATTTAGCGAATACCTCCCCCTGGCCAACCCCACCCTTGAAGTGGCCGCCGAGTTCAACCTCGACCCGCTCACCTGCGCCCTCAACGGCGGCGAAGACTACGAGCTGCTCTTCACCATCCCCATCGCTGACCACGCCAAAATCAAAAACCACCCCGACATCACCGTTATCGGCCATTTGACGGAGCAGAGTGATGCGGTGAATTTGGTTACGAAATCCGGCCAAGCGGTGCCGCTACGGGCGCAGGGTTTCATGCACTTCACCGCAGATTAAAACGGATTTGACGGATTAAACGGATACGTCGCTTCGCTCCTCTACTACGCAGTCTTGAAGGCGGTTCTTTACCACCCACTTTGCGTAGTAGAGGAGCGAAGCGACGTATCCGTTTAATCCGTCAAATCCGTTTTAATCTGCGGTTTAGTCCTCCGGGTAGGGGATGTACACGAAGTTCGTGAACTCCTCGTCCACCACGAACAGGCAGCAAAACTCGTCGGGATTTTTCCAGGTGCCGATAAAATCCTCGATTTTCTCGGGGTCCACGATGCCTTGCTGGGCCAGGATTTCGAGGTACGAGGCGAATACGTGCCACTGCAAGTCCTGCTCGTCGGCGTTGATGAGCAGGGAGCCGAGCTGCACCGTTTGGCGGGCAAACACGAACACCGGGTGCTGCGAAATTTCGCGCTTGCGGATTTGGTAGGAGGCCTCCTTGATGGTGTCGGAAGCGGTGGCGAAATCCTTGGTGATAGTGCCGAGGTATTTGCCGTTTAGTTCGGGGTCGTTGAAGTAATCCATAATTATTTCTTGCTGGAACCCGTAAACCAGATGTTTTTTAAATTCCTGAAGTACAGGTCGTCCGATTTGTCAATCCAAAGTATGCCGTTATCCTGAAGTATCTCCGCTTCGATAAGTTCCTGAATTATCTTTTCAGTGATGTCGGGATAGGTGTGAAAGGTGTCGTATTTATAAACGTTTCCGAAGAGCGTAAATTCTTCACTGCTGTCATCTACAAAACTTATTCGGTCGCCGATATTTTGCAGCAGGTACCAGGTGACAATGTTGCCAGCGACTTCTGTACCTGCCAATTCACGCAATTTTGTGCCGGTATTAACTCTGTAAAAAGAAATCCGTTCCTTTTTGTCGAGATTTACTAGTTCGTATTGTAAGCCCATGAAAGAATAATTATCTCGATTCCAACAGCACCACGCTCTCTACATGGTGGGTGTGCGGAAACATATCCACTGGCTGCATCCGCGTCACTTTATACTTACCTTGAGAACTGGCCTTCAGGCGTTGGGTGGATGGGCTTCCAGACAGAATGAAAGGTAAAGCCCAACACAAATCCGTTAATGATGGGATTAAAGGTAGCTAGCTGCTCAACTGGGTTATAACCGAATGCATTTCCAAAAGTCAAGCGTAATGTCAGGTAGGCCAAAACCGAATAGCCCAAGCCGAAAGCCAAGCGGCTGTACTTAAAAAAGAGCTTTTTGATAAAATACCGTGGGATTTGCAAAAAGAATATATTGGCCAACAAGGAGATGAGGAAAGTGAGTGGTGCAATAATTTTGATGGCCTCCCAAGCTTGGATTCTATTTAATAAAAAATAACCAATGCTGTAGAAAACAGTTGCAATGCCCCAGCCAGAAGCTGAAGAAATTAAGGCAGCTAACGTATAATTTTTCATCTCATTAAAATTAGCTTACCGCAACTCCAGCAACACCACGTTCTCCACATGGTGCGTGTGCGGAAACATATCCACCGGCTGCACCCGCGTCACTTTATACACCTCGTCCAGCAGCTCTAAATCCCGCGCCTGGGTGGCGGGGTTGCAGGAAATATAAACCAGCCGGGGCGTGCGTAAGGCCACGAGGCGCTTTACTACGTCTTCGTGCATACCGGCGCGGGGCGGGTCGGTGATGATGACGTCGGGGTGGCCGTGGTGGGCAGTGAATTCCTCGGTGAGCATGTCCTTCATGTCGCCAGCGAAAAACTCGGTGTTGGTGATGCCGTTGACGTCGGAGTTTACGCGGGCGTCGAGCACGGCTTGCTCCACATACTCCACGCCGATTACGCGCCGGGCCTGGCGGGCCACGAAGTTGGCGATGGTGCCCGCGCCGGTGTAGAGGTCGTACACGAGGTCGGTAGGCTTGATTTCGGCGAAGTCGCGGGCTATTTTGTAGAGGTTGTAGGCCCCGGCCGAGTTGGTTTGGTAGAACGACTTGGGGCCGATGCGGAAGCGCAGGCCCTCCATTTCTTCCTCGATGTAGGGCTTGCCGCGGTAGCAGACTACTTCGAGGTCGTGGAAGGTTTCGTTGCCCTTGTCGTTGAGCACGTAGTTGAGCGAGGTGATGTGCGGAAACTTCGCGTATACGGCGTCGAGTAGCGGCAGCAGGGCGTCGTCGGCGTGGTAGCACTGCAAAATCACCATCGTTTCGCCGGTGCTTTCGGCGGTGCGCACGATGAGGTTGCGCAGCAGGCCGGTTTGGCGCACCATATCGCCGAAGGGCAGGCGGTGTTCGCGGGCGTAGTCGCGGATGAAAAGGCGGATTTCGTTGCTCGGCTCGGGCTGTAGCCAGCAATGCGCTACGTCTAATATCTTATCGAAGCGGCCCGGTGTGTGGAAGCCCAGCACCCGACGGTCGTAGTGCGCGGTGTCGTCCTTTATCTGCGCCTCGGTGAGCCAGCCGTTGCCGCTGAACGTGTATTCGAGCTTGTTGCGGTAGTAGGTGCGCTCGGGCGAGGCCAGAATCTGGCGCACCTCGGGCACCGCTACTTTGCCGATGCGCGTGAGCTGGTCTTCTACCTGCTGCTGCTTGTAGCGCAGCTGCGCGTCGTAGCTGATATGCTGCCACTTGCAGCCACCACAGGTGCCGAAGTGCTGGCAAAACGGCGTGGCCCGCAGCGCCGAATACTGGTGGAAATGCGTGGGCATGGCCTCCATAAACCGCTTGTGGGCCTTGCTGATGCGCAAATCCACCACGTCGCCGGGGGCCACCTGGTTCACAAAAACAACGAGATTGTTGATGCGCACCAGGCACTTGCCCTCGGCTACCATGTCCTGGATTTCGACACGTTGAAGGGCTTCAGGCGGAATGGAGTTGGCGAGCTTGGTGGCTTTGCTGGGCATAGACCGCAGATTTAACGGATTTAACGAATTTCGCGGATACGCCCGCTGCGCGGGCTGGCTACGCGAGGAAGAGAGGGCAAAGGTCGAACTTGCGGGCGATTCTTCTCTACCTGCCCTATAAATGTTATTCTGACCCGTACTGACCGCGTGGTGCGGTTGTCCGCACCCGTATTGCGATGGGGTGCCTGCGGCGTTGCCCGCGTTCGTGTTTGCTGGCCTCACAGTAGCCTCGTGGTATCTACGTTCTGCCAGTCACCGGCTAATAGCGGTGCTAGGCCAGCCTGCTTAGTTGTTGTACGGGTCCATAATATCCTGGGGGCTGTAGCCCGGCTTGCGCCAGAACTGCGCCGGATTGACGCTACCCACGAAAGAATTGCTGTACACGGTAACGGATTCCCGGCGCGAAGTAGGTGTGTGGCGGTGCCGCACCCGCACCCGCAGCAGCGTGGGCTGCTGGCCAGTGTAAGCAGGCACTGTGAGCTGCCAGTACTGGCCGGGAGCCAGAAAAACCTGGTGGTAGCTATTGCCACAAAAGCTGCTGGGTATGTACTCGATGTCGTGCCACTGACCTTGCGCATTCAGCGCCTGCACGGCCATGTACAATCGGCTGTCTTGGGCATCGAACACTACTGTATCGGCAGTGGAGTTGGTAATGGCTACGCGATGGCCTTCGGCACCGGGCGCAAACGCATCGGCGGTGGCCTGAGGTGCTACGCTGACGCTGATAGCCGAGGTAGCCATGAGTAGTAATGGCGCAACGTGGGGCATAGTACCCGACGCCCCCCAGCCACCCGCGCCTGCGTAGCGCCGCAGGCTGGGCGACGCGGCATAGTAGTAGCTACGGCGCATATAATCCAGGTTGAGCGGGGCGCTGGTTTTGGCAGCTTCGCGCCACACGTAGCGGCCGGCGGGCGAGAGGTAGCCCAGGCGATGGTCTTCTACCACGGCCAGCAGCCCATGCTGGTAGCCGGCTTGGCTAATGGAAGAGAAGCGCGGCTTAAGCAGCAAGCCGGTGCGCCAGTTCCAGAAACCCGCTCGCAGCGTGCTGTCGGCAGTATAAAAGGCCATGATGTCGCCAAGGCGCTCTGGGTCGCGGGGGCCTGGTCTGGCTCCGGCTAGTCGGCTTACTACCCGGCCGGCTGTATCCAAAGTGGCATAGCCCTGCTCGCGTGCCAGCGCCACCAGTTCTACGCCGTCTGCGAAGCTGGGGGCTGTATCGGCCCCGCTCGACCATAAAACCGATTGGACGGCTACTTTATTCAACTGTTGGCCGGCTTTGCTCAGTAAAAACCACCCATCACCCGGCCCGGTTGCCCAGGCGCAGCTGTGGCTGTACTTACTCAGCAGCTTCAGGTCAGGGCGATGAAACAAGGCTTTCCCTGAACGGTCAAGGGCAACAGGGTAACTCTCGTTATTCAACTCGTCGATAACGCGGGTGATGAGGTTAGCCTGCAGTATGCCATCGGTAAACTCGTCTTCATGCGTGCTGTATGTAGCAGTAGGTAAATACCTAAGCACGCGGCCAGTTGTATCAATAATGCACGTTTGCTGGGATTTTTCGTCAGGCACCCGCTGGTACAGCGTAGCCGTAGCTACTCCGTCCCGAAAAGTCGAAATCTGGCTGAAACGGTGGTAGGGTATTACCAGCCGGCCCCGGCTGTTCAGCACCCCGGTTTGCTCGGTTCTATCCGGGGCATCCGGGTCGGCAGTAGGTTCGGCAACTCCTACTACCATTCGGTTGCTACTCAATTCGCCAATGCTACTGAACTCCGAAACCTTCAGTCCGCTGCCCTGCGCGGTAAGCAGCTGGCTTTCACGGTTGGGCAGTATACCAACCCAGTAGCCGGATTGGCCGCCTTTAGCATACCATTCCAGGCGCTGGTAGGTGGCAGGCAGCGGTACCAGATGCCCCGCCCGGTCGATAAGCTGCTGGGTGCTGTCCAAGCTTACCAGGGCAAAATTACCCTGAAAAGAGTTGGCATAAGTATAGCGCGGCGGCAGCACAAACCGGCCCGTATAGTCAATATACCCATAAAACTCACCCTCCCGCGCCGGGGCCAGCCCCTCCGAAAACGGCTGCACCTGCGCAAAGTGCGGCGCAATAATCACAGCCCCCGTTGAGTCGATGAAGCCCCAACGCCCCTGCACCACTATCGGAAACAGTGCAGTGCCCGGCCGGGCCAAGTGCGTAGCCAGCGGATTTTTGGGGGCGGGGCCAGAGCAGGCCGCCAGCACCAGCAGCCCACTAAAAAGAAAAAGGTAGTACCGCATAAACCAGGCTTTTAAGCAAGATGCTAACGCCCCAGCCACGCAGTGGCGTATCCGCGAAATCCGTTAAAATCCGTTAAATCTGCGGTTCAGAACTGGAAACAAATAAACGGCTGTATTTCGGCCGATTTCACCTGAATAACCAGCCAGATAACGGCCGCCACCAGCACGGCCTGCGCCACGACCGAGCGGTGGCTCATCACGCCTTCGAGCTGGAAGATGAAGCCATCGGACAGCAGGTGCAGGATATATAGCCTAGCACCTGGGCCCATCCGAAGCACTTCGCCCGCCAAACCACCTCAAACAGTACAATGTCTGTCTGCAGCGCGAAGTAGCTCAATCTGCCTTAAAAGCGCGGTACTCGTTGAAATACTCCAGCCAGCTTTGTAGCTTCTGCCTGAGCAGCTTGCTAAGCCTCTTTTCTGCCAACACATGCACAAGGTAGGCCGCCAACAGCATAATCGCCAGAAAGCTGACAATTAGCAGGTTACCGCCGAAGCGACCATAGAGCCGGTGAAAGGCGATGAAGGCGATGTCGCTATGCAGCAGGTAGAGCGGGTAGGTAAGGGCCCCGGCCCAGGTCAGCCAGGCATAGCGGTGCAGGCTAATAATCCGGAAGACTATCAAACAGAAAATCAGGAAAAAGATAGTAACCAGCCCCACCGTAACCACGCGGGAGAAGTTGTAGTGAAAGAGTTGTACCATAGCGGCCGTATTGCCCAGCACCGAACGAATAGACAGCGCATAAGCCAGCAGTAGCAGCGCGTAGCGCTGCCAGGTACGCCCACCTGGCTGCTGTAATAAATAAAATAACATGCCTGCCGCAAAATATGGCGCGTACGATGGCATAAATAACGTAGTAAAAGGCGTGTTGAGGGAAAACTGGCTAGGCAGCGCCGCATACAGCAGCCACAGCGTGATGAAGAGGTCAACGCGGTGCAGCAGGCGGTACCCGATAAGCAGGGAAATAAGAAAGTAAAAGGTGATTTCTGCTGTCAGCGACCAATAAGCCCCATCCATTGAAGTGACGCCGAAAAATTCGTGTAGCATCGTCATGTTGAAGGCGTACTGCTTCCAGGTGGCTGCCAGAGAAGACGACATGTGGATATCGGCCAGGCCAGGGCCCCATATTTTTTTGATAATAAACGTGAGCGTGCAGGCCACCCAGAATGCCGGATACAGCCGGGTTACCCGCGAAACAAAAAACTGCCGAACGGTTTTGCCTTGTGCGCTCAATAGCACCACATAGCCGCTGATAATAAAAAATAATTGCACACCCAGGTAGCCATATTTCGTGACTTCACTCAGGGAAGTGAGAGGAATCGGACTGTAGTTATTAGCCGCATAGCCCCGGAAGGTATAGTGATATAGCACAACACTCAAGGCGGCTATAAATCTCAGTAAATCAATCTCGTAGAATCGTACTGGCTTTTTGCGAATCTCTGGTTCCATAGTTGCTATTTGTAAACTTTTATAGCTTGAGGATATTTGGCAGATAAAAAACTTATTTAGGAAATAATCAGCAACTAAAAAAACGTCATGCCAAACGTACTGAGGCACGACATTTATGATTAGTTTTTATCCGTTATTTAAGTAGTTTTAAGGACTCTTGACGCCAGGCGAAAACCAAGAAGCGACTCTTTTTGTCGGGGCAGGGAAATCCGGTTCAAAGGTACCAACTGCTCCATAGCTCAAGTGCCACTACGCAGCAGATAGGGTGCTAACCTCCGCTTAGTGGTTAGAACTGGAAATAAATAAACGGCTGAATTTCGGCCGACTTCACTTGGATAACCAGCCAGATAACGGCCGCCACCAGCACGGCCTGCGTGACGACCGAGCGCCGCGCCATCACGCCTTCGAGCTGGAAGGTGAAGCCATCGGGCAGCAGGTGCAGGATATAGCCCAGCGCCACCAGCGCAAACACCGGGAGAAACGCGCCCACCACGGCCGGCAGCAGGTCGGGCCGTAGGTTGTGGGTAATCTGGTGGATGACTTGCAGGGCCACCTCGAACGAGCCGGCGCGGAAAAATATCCAGCAGAAGCACACAAAATGGAAGGTGATGAGCCAGCCCAGGCCCTTAACGAGCCAGTTGTTGCCGGGCCGCACTACCTTCTGGAAAAGCTTGTCGACAGCCAGCGCGGCCCCGTGCAGTGCCCCCCAAGCCACGAAGGTAAGCGAAGCGCCGTGCCAGAGGCCACCGAGCAGCATGGTCAGAAACAAATTCACGTACTGCCGCAGCACGCCTTTGCGGTTACCGCCGAGCGGGATATAGAGGTAATCGCGCAGCCACGAGGAAAGCGAAATGTGCCAGCGCCGCCAGAATTCGGTGATGCTGGTGCTTTGGTAGGGCGAAAGAAAATTTACCGGCAGCCGGTAGCCCAGCAGTAGCGCAATGCCGATGGCAATGTCAGAATAGCCCGAAAAGTCGCAGTAAATCTGCAAGGCGTAGGCGTACACGGCCAGCAGGTTTTCGATGCCGCTGTAGAGCGTGGGGTTGTCGAAAATACGCTCGATGTAGTGGACGCTGATGTAGTCGGAAATGACGGCCTTCTTGAACAAGCCCGCCGCGATGAGCACCACCGCCCGCCCCATATCCTCGCGCGAGACGAGCGGCGGCTTCGGAATCTGCGGAATAAAATCGGAGGCCCGCACGATGGGGCCGGCCACGAGCTGCGGAAAAAACGACACGAAAAACGCGAAGTCCCCGATGTTGCGCAACGGCTTTATCTGGCCCCGGTACACGTCGATGGTGTAGCTCAGGGTTTGGAAGGTGTAGAACGAGATGCCCACCGGCAGCAGTACGTGCAGTACCGGCACCGGCTGCCCGGTAAGGGCGTGGAAGCCGCCGAGGAAAAAGTTGGTGTACTTGAAGTAGAACAGCATCCCCAGGTTCACCAGCAAGCTCAGCGTCATGAGCAGCTTGCGCCGGCCGGGCGAGCCGGAGTCGGCTATCCAGCGGGCGAAGTTGTACTCGACCATCGTGGAAAATACCAGCAGCAAAAAGTAGAGCCCGCTCGACTTGTAGTAGAAGAACAGCGAGAACAAGGTCACGTACAGCAGCCGCGCCCGGTGTTGGTTTCGCAGCAACTGGTACCCGGCCAGAAAGCCCAGGAAAAGCAGCAGAAAGAAGCCCGTATTGAAAATCAGCGGGCTTTTGGGGTGATACACAAACTGGCTCAGCAGCCGCTGAAAGTCAACCTGGTTAACGAGGGAACGCAGCAAATCCATCCTGAAGCGCGAGGTAAAGCAGTAGGCCCTGAAGTTCGTAGCCTTTGGTGGTGAAATGAATAAAATCGGGTTGCGCCAAGCCAGTGGCCTGCCACTTGCCCATGCTGCCATCCCCACCCTGCACGGTGGCAAAGTCCCAATAAGCCAGGTCGTGGGCTAAGGCATAAGTGCGTAGCACGGCACTAAGGCGGCGCAGGTCGGGGTTAGAGACACGCCGGGCGCGGTACGAGTCAGCAGGGCCGCAGAGCAGTACGTCGGCCTGCGGGCAGCGGCGGCGCAGGCGGCTCACCAGCGTATCGAGCTGCCCCTGAAACACGGCCGGCTCGAAGCCCGGCTCATAAGCGTCGTTGGTGCCGAGCGAAACGATGAGCAAGTCGGGTTCGAGCACCGGCAGCTGCTCGAAAAACTGCGGAGCCCGGTTGTAGTGACGCACGGCCGCCCCATTCACCCCAATGGCGTGGTAGACGACGCCAGCCCGCCCATTATCGAGCAGCAGGCCAAAGAGCAGCGCTTTGGTCTGGCCTGGCGTGGTGCGCACCGTGTGCAGCGTCACGGTGTCGAGCATCGAGTCGAGCGGCAGGGTAAGAGCCCCACCCGGCGCAGCTCCCAGCAGCGCCCCCAGCCAGTCGCCCCGCCCCGAGCGCACCTGCCAGTCGAACGCCGCCGGGCCGGGCTGCCGCAGCAAGGTAAGCTGGTTGAACCCGTAGCCAGGCAGGTACTGCGCCGGAATGCGTAGCGTAAACGCCGCCTCCGAGTCGTTGGTAGCCAGCACAAAGCCACTTACACCCACGGGCAGCGCCGTATCGGGCCGGGCCAGCACGCGCCGCGCCTGCCAGCGGCCCGCCAGCAAAGCCGTGCGGAACGAGGGCGAGCCATTGGTGCGGGCAACCCGAAATGGGAATACCAGCCCGCGCCCCGCGTTGCCATACGTGCGCTGCAATTCGTGCCGCACCCGGCCCGAAAACTCGTCGGCTTGCACATGCGAGTCGCCAATGTGTACCACTCGCACCCGCCCATTTGGCAAGGCACCCAACCGCTGGTAGAAGTGCTGCAAGCCAATAGTCGCATTCTCGATGTGGTTGGCTTCCACGTTTAGAAACGGGTGGGCCGATTGCAGGCTGTCGGCCACGGCGGTAGGTAGGCTGTCGGCCACTACCGGCTGGCTAACGGCTACGGAAGGCTGCGCCCATAGCGCATGGTCGGCTACTAGCAGCAAACTCAGCAGAAACGGGAGGAGGGCGCGTACCATATTAGCCTACTGCTGCCCGCCGACGCTATCGGGCCGGGCCAGCCGGCTGGGGCGGGAGCTGTGGGGAGCTGGCTGGCCACTAGCAGCACTGGCGGTACTACTATCGGGCTCAGCGGCGGGCGTAAGATGCGCATACTCGGCCAGGAAGTAGGCGTACAGCTGCTGCGCAATGCGCTGGCCGCCCAGGCTGGTAATGTGCATGTAATCTTTGCGGCCCAGGGGTGGCGACTGCTCCACCCAACTCGTCATGCTATTTTCGCCGCCCATCGCGGCAAACAAATTCCAGAAGGCGGCATGCGTACGCTTGGCCAAGCGCTGCTGAGCGGCTACCAGCAGCGGCACGGTGGGGTCCGTCACGAACTCTCCCTCCCGGCGAATGCTTTTGTCGCTCATGCTCACCACCAGAATGCTCGCGTTCGGAAACGCCCGCTTCATGCGCTCCACCACGGGCTGCATGGCTTGCTCATAAAATACGTAGTTTTTATTGCGGGTATCGGCAATATTAACGCCGTAGTGCAGGATAACGAGCCGGTAATCCAGGGCCTTGCCAAACGCCGCCAGCTGCGCCGGTGGAATGCGCATGAGCGTCATGCCACTGTTGCCCCGAAACGAAAAATTGTCCAGCACCACGCCCTCCAAGCTCTCGAAGCTAACGCCGTACACCGGGCGCGGGCCGTGGGCGGCAAAGGCCAGCCGCATCCGCTGGTACGAGGTGGCGGGCCGCAGTACCAACTCATTAAGCGGGCCACCAGGGGCCAGCGGGTGCGCCATGCGGTGCCCGTCGGTGGTTACCAGCACTTGGTCGCGGCCCGAACCGGGACCGTAAAACAGCCGCGCCTCGGTAAAGCGCCGCAGCCGCGCAAACTGCTGCCCGGCCCGAAACTGTACCCAGCTCGTATCGGGAATAACGCCGGTGCTGTCGGCCGGGGCTACCTCGCGGGGCATAAAGGAGTGCCCCGAAATCCCCAGCGGGCAGTTGGCCGGCCGCCGCTCCGATACTAGGTTGTATTCGTACCAGTCGGGCGAAAACGTCTGGTGAATAGTTTCCCGAAACTCTGCTGTAAGCGAATTGATAGGCACGAAGCCCACCCCGGTGCCGCCAAACTCAGTTTGCAGCAGGTTGCGCAGGTCGCTGGTCAGGATGTCGCCCTCAATCATGGAGTCGCCGAAATAGGCGATGCGCGTCTGGCTGCCCGTAGCCCTGGTTTGGCGCAGCGCGGCAATAAAGCTGGCGAGGCCGCCCAGGTTGGGCACTACGGGGCTAGCCACCCGGGACGGAGCTGCCGTGGTATCGGCCTGCGGAGCTGCCGCGCCGGGCTGCACTCTGGTAGCCTCGGGGCCAGCGGGCGGCGGCGGGGCCAGGGAGGCCACGGCAGTGGGGGCAGGGCGTAGCACGTCGGCGAGCAGGCGCACCGGGCGCAGGGCCACGCCGCCCACCGTCAGGCTGGGTTGGAGCCACGAGAGCCCGGCCAGCAGGCCCACCGTCAGGAGTACCAGGAGGAACGGATTTTGCGGGCGGGATGGGTTCATTTCCTAAGCAAGCATTAGCAGTTGCAAAGCTAGCCAGCCCACCGGCTATTGGGCCACAAAAAAAGGCTTCCCAAACTACGGGAAGCCTTTTTTATGGCCTGATAAGGTAGGGCTACTTTATTACTTCTACCCAGCCCTTGGTGGTAGGGCCGTTGGCCGACTCGAAGAGGTAGTAGTATACGCCCGGCGAGATAGAGTCATCGCCCCAGGTATTGCTGCTGTTGTTGTAGTTGGTAGTCGAGAATACCTGGCGGCCCCAACGGTTGAAGATAGTCATCGTGTTGTTGGGGTAGAGCACCACGTTATCGATGAGGAGCTTGTCGTTCTTGCCATCATTGTTGGGGGTGATGACGTTGTAGAACACCATCTTATTCTCAAAGTCGACGCAGGCCGTGTTGGAGTTCGACTCGGCGCCGGTAGCCGAGAAGGCTACCACCCGGAAGCACTGGTTGAAGCCGGTGCCCGTATTGATGGATGTGTACTGCAGGGGTGTAGTGCTAGCCGACACCGTAGCAATTAGGCTATAGCCTTTGTTATCGTCCTGGCGATAGAGGCGATAGCCAGCCACCGTGAAGCCTGGGCTCTGGTAAGCATTCCAGGTGAGGTTGGCCGTGCCACTGCGGTAGGCAGCATTAGGGGCTACTCCGGCAGCTTTAAGCAGGATGGTAGTGGCCGTTGCCGTGGCCGTGAGCGTATTGCCGCAGGCGTTGTTGCGAGCTACAGTATACTCATACGATGTCAAGGCAGCGTTGGCGGTAGCATCGGTGAAGGTAATGGTACCGGTACTGGCGGTTGCCGTGCCCACAGGGGTGAACGGGTTGCTGGTACCCGCATCGCGGCGCAGTATCTGCACGGAGTTGGTAGCGGTGCCAGGCGTGGGCACGCTGAAGGTGATGGTCACTTTCGTGTTGTCGGTGGGTACTACCGAGGCGATGGCTACAGCCGGGGCCTGGGCGTTATCCACGCCTACCGTGATGCTGGCGGCCTGACCTACGCAGCTCTTCTGCGAGGTTTCAGTGGCACCAATGGTAGCGGTGGTAATGCCCACTAGGAAGCTAACCGTGACGCTGGCCGTGCCCTGCCCGGCCGTAACGGTGCCGCCGTTAACAGTCCACTGGAAGGTAGAGCCGACAGTAGCGTTGGCGATGGTATAGGTGCCCGTCGTGGGCAGGGTGCAGATGGTGCGCGAGCCGTTGATGGTAGGGGCCACCGGACCGGGGTTTACCGTCACGACCACTGTGCTGGTAGCGGGGCAGAAGTTGCTATTGAGTACGGTGAGGGTATAAGGCACCACGAAAGCTGCGGCGCTGTTGTTGGTGATGGTAATGGTGGGGTTGGCAATGTTGGGGTTGCTCAGGCCATTAGTTGGGCTCCAGCTATAGGTATAGCCGCTCACCGGCGCAGTGCCGATAGTAGCAGGCGAACCCGAGCAGGTAGTGACAGCCGGGCCAGCGTTGGCAGTAGGGGCCGGCAATACTGTTATCGTTACCTGGGTGGTAGCCGGGCAGCCACCAGTGGCAGCCGTGCCATTTACCGTGTAGGTAGTCGTCTGGGTAGGCGTAACCGTGAACGGCCCGGCCCCGGTGAGCGTAACGCCGCCCCCGGTGAGGGTATACGAGGTGCTACCCGTGAACGAGAGCGTAGCGCTGGTGCCCTGGCACACCGTCTGCACCCCGGGGGCCACCGTGAGGGTAGGCGAGGGCGTAACAGTAACTACTTTCGATACGGAGTCGGTGAGGCAGCCACCTACCCCGATGCCACGCGCTACGATGAGGCCGGTGCCGGCCGTCGTCCACTGCACTTGCACAGGGTTGTTGCCGCTGTTGCTGGTGAACACGCCACCCACTACGCGCCAACTCACGTTCGGAGCGTTGGGGATAGTGCCCGTAGTGTAGGTAGCCGTGTAGAATTCCTTGGTATTGAGCCCGCACACGTTAGTGTTGCCAGTGATGTTTGTCGGGCCCGCCGGCTTCACTACCGTAACACGGATTACGTCATAAGCGGTTTTGCCCGCGCAGCCCTGGTCTTGTAGCGTCAGGCTGACGTCGTAGGGCTGGGCACGTACTTGGCTGCAGGTGGGCTTGAATACGAAAGCCGCCGTGAGGGTAGTAGCACCACTCACGGAAGCGGAAGTCGTAACGGTGGCTACCCCAGCCGGGCTAGGAGCCGTAATGGTACCCTGGTTGCTGTTTAGGGCGGCGTCGTAGCCCCCAGCTCCGTCGAGCAATGCACTGCTGGCCGTCAGGCTCAGCGGGTGGCCATCAGGCTGGCTCGAATTAAGGGGAATAGTGAGCGTGCCGCCCGCTTCGATGGTGTAGGTACGCGGAATACCAGAGTATACAGTGCCACCAATGGTAGTCGGACTGGTGGGCAGCACCGGGGCGTTGGAAGCCGGGCAGGTAGATACTACCAACTGGATATCGCGGCGGGTGGTGCCGATGAGCACCTGCTGGCCATTGATGGTGCGGTACTCTTTCACGTCGATGGCCACTACGTACTGGGCACCTAGGGCAGTAGCGCGGTACTTGGCCACCCCGGTTGCAGTATTGATGCTGGCATAGTTTCCAGCAGCAGTGCCAAAGGGCGAGGCTACCGAGTAGCCGGGGTTATAGGCCACCACAGCTGGCGGCGGGGTGAGGGTAGTAGGGGCACCGAAGCCGTATGGCTGGCCGAAGCTGTACACGAGCTGGTCGCCATCGGGGTCGACGGCGCTGTTGAGAATAACAGTGGTATCGTTGGCGCAGATAAGCGCCACAGCCTGGCTGGTGAAGATGGGCGAACTGTTGGGGTAGGTAGGCGGGGCCAGCGTTGTATACAGCGCGAGGGCGACGCCAGCAGAGGCATTTAGATTGGCAATAGTGTAGTTGCGGTCGCTAAACGAAACCGCTGCGTAGTAGCCAGTGGTCGTCAGCGGCAGGTTAACGATACCACTATACGAGTTTATTACATACTGCTGGGTAGGCCCGTTGCTGGTGCAGCCCGGGATAGGGCCGGTACCACTGGAGCCGACGCCGGGGCTAAGACAAGCCGAGGTAGTAGCAAGCATCGATGCGCTGCCGCCGGAGATAAGGGCAAAGTTGGTGGTAGTCAGCGTAAGCTTGGTCCCGGTAAGTGGGTCGTAGATGCCCACGTTGGCATTGCCTATACTACCGTAAGTACAGGTGTTGTAAATAGAGATGGTTATCTGGTAGCGCAACGGCGCACCAACGGGGCCGTTGGCGTCGAGGTACTGGTACGTCATCTCGCCACCCAACAAGTGCGACGCCAAGGCCGGGCGGGCCGTCCCGAGTGCCAGCAGGCAGAACACCAGCCCCGGCAGTAAGCCTACCCGGCGTAGTAAAGTACGAATCATATGAGAAGAGGGAAAGTGAAAAATAAAGGAGACAAAAACAAAAAATGAATGCAGATACTAAGCAGGCACTAAGCCGGTTAACAGTTGCAGAAAGCTCCTGTGCAACAGCAGCTATAGTAAACCCCGGCGAAGATACGACTCCGCTTCCCATACTTCATAGTCATTTTGAAGCTTTTACTAACTGGCCCGGCTACTGCAAAACTACTCGCCCTCTCCAGTTGCCAGTTGTTAGTTGTCAATTGGTAGTAAATTGGTAATTGCCTGACCAGTAACTAGCAACTCGTTTGCTTTTGAACGACTACTCCGTCTGGCTAACTGGTCCTGACAACGTGGCCCGAGGACACCACTTTTAGCGCACTAGCCAGAGTTCCCGGCTGACTTTCTGTAGGTTGAGTGAATTATACTGGTCGGGGCCGCAAGTTGCAAAGAATATGCGGGGGATGCAAATTTAAAAAGCATCCTGTGTGAGCGCACACAGGCCGGAACCTCCGGCTCACCAAGCGGAGTGGTACTAACGGGCAGTAGTAGGTTTGTGTCGGCTGGCCGGATAGACTTCCCCGCCTCCACTCTATGAAAAACAACGTTGTTCTCATTACCGGGGGTACCTCCGGCATTGGCCGGGCCTGCGCCCTCGATTTTGGCCGGGCGGGCTACCGCGTCGTCATCACCGGCCGCGACCAGGCCCGGCTCGCCGCCGCCGCCGCCGAGCTGGCCGCAGCCGGCATCGAGCACCGCGCCTTAGCTGCCGACGTAGCTGACCTCGCCGCCGCCACCCAGGCCGTAGCCGATACCATCGCCGCTTTTGGCCGCCTCGATGTGCTGCTCAACAATGCCGGCCTGAGTATGCGCGCCAAGTTTGCCGACGTGGATGTGCATGTAATCGAGCGCCTTATGCAAGTCAATTTCTTTGGCACCGTGTACACTACCAAGGCGGCTCTGCCGCACCTGCTCGCCAGCAAGGGTACGATAGTGGGTATCAGCAGCATCGCGGGCTACCGGGGGCTGCCGGGCCGCACTGGCTACTCGGCCTCCAAGTTTGCCATGAATGGCTTTCTTGAAGCCCTGCGCACGGAACTGCTGCCCCAAGGCGTAAACGTGCTCACGGCCGCGCCCGGCTTCACGGCGTCCAACATCCGGCACACCGCCCTGCTGGCTGATGGGCAAACGCAAAACGACACCCCCCGCGACGAAGCCAAAATGATGAGCAGTGAGGAAGTGGCCCACCACCTGCGCTTGGCTGTGGAGCAACGCCGCCGCACCCTCGTGCTCACGGCCCAAGGCAAGCTCACGGTTTTTCTCAACAAGTGGCTCCCCGGCCTCACCGACAAGCTGGTGCTCAACAACTTTCGCAAAGAGGAAGGCGATTTTTAAATAGCGCGGACTTTGTAGTCCGCGTTCGCGCCGTTGTTCTGAACGCGGACTCCAAAGTCCGCGCTGCTAGCCGCGCTGGTTTTATGTTTGTTTCTGTTTGCATGTACTATAGATTCGCTCCTGCACTGGCGGGCATCCCCCTTGCAGCGTTGCTACTGGCTGCCACTCCCGCGGCGGCCCAAACCACCCCACCAGCCCAAAGCCAAACCGACCAGGCCACCAACGGCGTGCAGCCGGCCCCGGCGCCCAACTTTTTTCTCAAGGATGGCAAGCTGCCGCTTAGCGCCGATGGGAGCCGCTACTTCAAAATCACGCTCGTCAACCAGGTGTGGGGGCGCTACAACCAAAGCAACCCCGGCACCACCGTGGGCGGCTACAGCCAGCCCAGCACCTATGACATCGGCATCCGGCGCTTCCGCATTCAGCTGTATGGGCAGCTCACCGACCGCGTATTTATTTACTCGCAAATCGGGATTAACAACTTCGGCTACATTGCCGACCGCAAAAGCGGCGGCACGCCCGGTACAGCCCAGGCAGGCACCGGCGGCTTTTTCCTGCACGATGCCGTGGGTGAATACGCCATCGTGAAAAATGCGCTCTCCTTCGGGGCTGGCCTCGGGGCTTGGAATGGTCTTTCGCGTTTCACCTCGGCAGCTACCGGCTCCATCATGGGCCTCGACCTGCCGCTGGTAGCCGAAACCACCAACGACGTGAACGACCAGTTTGGCCGCAAACTCAGTGCCTACCTCAAGGGCAAGCTCGGCAAGCTCGACTACCGCGTGGCCGTGAGCAACCCCCTGCTCTACCAGAAAGCCGTGGGCTACACCGCCGTTATTGGCCCCAATGCCACCTTCTCCGGCCGGCCGCCATCGCCGCAGTACCAGGGCTATTTCTCGTACCAACTCCGCGACCAGGAAAGCAACCTTACACCCTACGCGGCCGGCACTTACCTAGGTAAGAAATCGGTATTTAACATAGGTGCGGGTTTCATCGTGCAGCCCAATGCCGTGTGGTATCGCCCCTCGGCCGCCTCGCCCGACACCGCCACCCAGGCCCTGCGGCAATTTGCCGCCGACGTATACTACGATGCCCCCCTGACCGCCGCGCCCGATGCGCCGGCCATCAGCTTTTATGCCGCCGCCATGCACCTCGACTACGGCCCCGGCTACCTGCGCAACAACGCCCCCATGAACTCCGGCACCGGCACCACCAACGCCGCCAACAACCAGTTGGGCGGCTTCGGTAACGCCTTCCCGCAGTACGGCACCGGCAACGTGGTGTATGCGCAGCTCGGCTACAAGCTCAAAGATAACCTGGTGGGCACCAGCACCTTCATGCCCTACCTCAGCTACCAGTACGCCCACTACCGCCGCCTCGCCGACGACGTGAACTACTTCGACGGCGGCATCAACTGGCTGCTGGCCGGCCATACCTCCAAGTTTACGCTAGCCTACCAAAACCGCCCCTATTACGCCACCACCAGCACCGGCGAAAACGTGGTAGACACGCGCCGCAGCGCCGTAATTCTGCAGTATCAGGTGTCGTTTAATTGAGGTGATGAGGTGAAAAGAACGTCATGCTGAGCTTGTCGAAGCATCTCGCTCGCCAGCTAACTTAATCGTCGAATTGAGGGGCGCTATTGAGTTAGTAAGCGAGCGAGATGCTTCGACTGCGCTCCGCTCCGCTCAGCATGACGTTCTTTTTTACCCCATCACCTCATCACCTCATCACTCAACCACAAACGTGTCGGCGGTGCGCACGTAGGCGGTGCGCTCCTGCCAGCGCACTTGCAGCCAGATGTCCTGGCGGCCGAGTATGGGCAGGCGGTCGCCGGGGGCGGCCGTGCTTAGCCAGGGGGCGCCGGCGCTGGGGCCGGCCATCAAGGCCACGCCGGGCCGCGCCACAATGCCAGTAGGCGCGGGGCGCAGCAAAAGCACGTAAGCGCCTACGGCCAGCAGGTAGCCGCCATACGTCAGCCATTGCCCCCGGCTACTGCGGCGGCGCAACAGGCCCACTACTGCCAGCACCACGGCGGCGCTTAGCAACGCCTGTAAGCCGGGGTAGTAGTAACCTTGGAGCCGCACGCGCACTTCCTGCTGCCAGGTGGCTGGGTAGCCCACCAGGCGCTGCCGCTGGGCCAGCGCCACCAGTTGCCGCCAAGTGGCCATCTGGGGCTGCCGGGCCAGCGCCAGGTTTAGGTACAGCACTTCGGCGGCATAGTGCCCGAGTTGATGCTGGGCATACGCCATGCGCAGCACCAGCTGGGCCGACATGCGTTGCTGCTGCCACACCTGCGCCTGGTAGAGCGGCAGCGTGGCCGCATATTGCCCTTGGGCAAAGAGCGAGTCGGCCCGCCGCAGGGTGGGGGAGGAGGCGGTGGGCGTTTTAAAAAAATTTATTGCCTCGGGTCCGGCCGCCAAAACCCAGAAAGGCAACTGGATAAGTCCGGCCAGCGCCAGTAGCCAGCGCCTGGAAAAGAGTTTTTTTAGCGTCAAAGTTGTCAGAATGAAAGTAGTGCCGTACTTTTGCACCCACAAAAACGGTAAACGCCGCGCTTGTGACCACAAAAGTACCGGTTCTGTAGCTCAGCTGGTAGAGCAGTACACTTTTAATGTACGGGTCCTGGGTTCGAATCCCAGCGGAGCCACCAAAAAGCCCTTCAGAACTATTCTGGAGGGCTTTTTTATTGCCTGCCCATGTGGTCGCCAACGTAGTGTATAACCGGTAAACCGCGCCGTCCCATGCTCCAGAACGACCTCCTCCTCCGCGCCGCCCAGGGTGAAACCACCGAGCGCACCCCCGTGTGGCTCATGCGCCAGGCCGGTCGCATCCTGCCCGAGTACCGGGCCTTGCGGGGCCGCCTCTCCGGCTTCAAGGAGCTAGTAGAAACCCCCGCCCTCGCCGCTGAGGTCACCATTCAGCCCGTCGATGCCCTCGGCGTAGATGCGGCTATTATCTTTTCCGACATCTTGGTAGTGCCCGAGGCTATGGGCCTCACCTACGAGATGGTAGAGGCTCGCGGCCCGCTCTTCCCCGAAGTTATCAAAACCGCCGCCGATGTAGCCAAGCTGCGCGTAGCCGACCCCGAAGAACACTTGGGCTACGTGCTCGAAGCCCTGCGCATCACCAAAAGCGAGCTGGCTGGCCGGGTGCCGCTCATCGGCTTCGCGGGTGCGCCCTGGACTATCCTGGCCTACATGGTGGAGGGCCACGGCTCCAAAACCTTCAGCAAAGCCCGCCGCCTGCTCTACCAAGAGCCCGCCCTGGCCCACCAGCTGCTGGAAAAAATCACGGTCACCACCATCGCCTACCTGCAAGCCCAGGTAGCCGCCGGGGCCGACATCGTGCAGGTGTTCGACTCGTGGGCCGGTATCCTGCCGCCCGCGCATTACGCCGAGTTTTCGACGCGCTACCTCAGCCGCATCTGCACGGCGCTGGCCCCGCTCGTGCCCGTTACGGTATTCGCCAAAGGCGCGTGGTGGGCCGTGGAGGACTTCGCCCACCTGCCCTGCCGCACCATTGGCCTCGACTGGAACCAGAATCCTCAGCAGGCCCGCGCCCAGGCCCCCGGCAAAACTCTGCAAGGCAACCTCGACCCCTGCGCCCTCTACGGCACCCCCGAGCAGGTAAAAGCCGCCACCGAAGTCATGCTGGCCACCTTTGCAGGCGGCCCCCACATCGCCAACCTGGGCCACGGCGTGTACCCCGATACCAACCCCGACAACGTGCGGGTTTTTGTGGAAACGGTGAAGGCGTGGCGGGGATAGCTTTGAAGTATGGATAAAGCCGAATTAATAGCCACTGCAACCGCCGAAATTGCAAATCCTAATCTGGGAGTAACGAAGCAGGTTCTAAAAATTCATTCTGTAGTTTATAAAGATGGGTTGCCCGTAGTTGCCGGTGTCGCCCTGGATTATGCAAATGAACTAGGCATTGTACATTTTGCGGTAGAGAAGGAAAAGTTTTACCTGGCTATTTCTATCTCTACCAGTAAGCCTGAGTTTCAATTGGAGCCCCAATGGGCGTGGGTACAGGAATGGAACCGAATATCATTCCAGGCTACATCTGAAACACTCGATTCTCAGCAACTTTCGGCATTGACCACCCTGACGCCCACAGATAGTTGGAATAAAGGAGACCAGCGCAAATTTGGCGGGGCGAAATATGAATACAGCTCAGTTGAGTTTATGCCTTACTTAGAACCGGGAGAGTTTGAGCTGATGCTAAAAAAACTGCTTACTTTTTTAGAGCAGGACACGGAAGGTATTCGTTCTCTGGTTGATAAAGCAGAGGGTTACGTGCGGATTATTTCCGTCTTCCACAACGGTAATACCATGTTGGGTGGCCTGCACCTTGATAAAGAGTGTATCAAACGGCTGGCAGCACTAAATCTGGAAATCGACTTCGATTTGTACGCCGAAGGGAAGCTTTACAAATAATTTTCGCCTTAATGCAGCTACTAAAACCCGTATTCGGCATTGTTTTTTATATTCTCCTGATACTTATTTCCGCCGTATTATTTTTTCTCTGGCGGCGCTTATTTCGGAAAATATTTAAATCAGAAGCTGCCGTAATTATTGCCACGGCCGTAGCTTCTATGATTACCATGCCGGTTGTTTTTCTACTGTTGCTGCGAATTTCGGTGCTCGTAACCAGACAGTAAGTAGCTCGCACAGAATCCACGGAGGCACAAAGGGTTTACAGAACAACTCTGTGTGCCCCGTGGACTCTATGCGAAAAAAAACTTATAACCTCGCCGCTGTTGCCTCAGCCAGCAACAATGGCTTCTCTATCGGCACTACGCCCACCTGCTCGCATACCAGCCCGCCACCTAGGTTGGCCAGCGCCGCCGTGAAAGACGCCGGCTGCCCCAGCGCCACGCAGCACGCCGCAATACTAATAACCGTGTCGCCGGCCCCCGACACGTCGGAAATCGTGCGCAGATGCGCAGGTACGTACGTTTTTTCGTCGCTCTGCTGCACAAAAACGCCGTGCTCCGAGAGCGTCACCAGCACTATTTCGGGCTGTAGCACCTCGCGCAGGCGGGCCACGGCGGCCTCGAAGCCGGCGCGGTCTACGTCGGGGGTGCCAAATTCCAGCTTCAAGCCTTCGCGCAATTCCTTCAGGTTGGGCTTGAACAGGGTGCAGTGCCGGTAAGCCAGAAAGTTCTTTTTCTTGGGGTCGACCACCGTGGGGATGCCCTGCGCCCGCGCCCGCGCAAGGCAGGCTGTGATAATGGCCTCACTGAGCACGCCCTTGTCGTAGTCCTCAAACACTACCACGTCGGCGCGGAGCAGCAGGTCATCGTAGGCGGCCAGCAACTGCGCCGCTTCCTCCGTGTTGAGGTCGGTTTCCACCTCCGAGTCGATGCGCACGAGCTGCTGCCCGTGGGCCAGGATGCGCTGCTTGAAAGTGGTGGGACGGTGGGCGCTACGAATAATACCGTCGGCGGGCAAGTGGTGCGCGTGTAGCAACTGTAGTAGTTGGTCGCCGCCAGCATCGTCGCCCACCACCGAGCAGAGCAGGGGCGTGGCCCCTAGCGCCTGCACGTTGAGTGCCACGTTGGCAGCCCCGCCCAGGCGCTGCTCGGTGCGCTCCACGTTCACCACGGGCACGGGCGCTTCGGGCGAAAGGCGGCTGGCGCGGCCCCACACGTAGGCGTCCACCATTACGTCTCCTACGATGAGTACGCGCAGGTTATTGAAATCAGCAAAGAGAGTGGTAAGCGGGGTAGGGGCAACGGACATGGGCGCAAAAGTAGCGCTGGGGTGGAAGAGGCAGCCTAGTAGTTGGAGCAAAAACTGGTAACTAGCAACTTGCCTGTTACCGAACAGTTACTGCCATGCTTACTCTAGGGTCTTTCAATGGATGGGTGCTTCTCGACAGTATAGTGACAGCTTTTTGACACGCCGATTCCCAGGTCTTTTCCAAGCAAAGCAAGTGCAGGCTGGAAATCTTCACCTTCTGCATTGCCGTTGAAAACGTACAGCAGACTTGCCAAGTAGTGGTCTATAGTCAAAATAGACGACTCAATCAGAGTCCTCATTATTCTTTCCGTTAAATCCTGCTTCCAGAAATAAAGCCCGGAAAGCCACTTCAGATGCCCGGTATCCGGATTTACTGCGAAATGCCCGGTATATAATTTTTCGTTCATGCAATTACACCACTCCAGCGCCGTCAGTTGATTTTCTTCCGCGAATGGAAGGCCGAGGGTCGCAGTAAGATAAAGGCTCTTTGAATTTAAATCGACTTCTATTTTGCAATCGAAAGCAATAGGACCAGACAGGTAAGTAAACCCGAGGGCGTTTTCAGCAACCTGGGTTGTGAGAAACCGACGCTCCAAGAGGTTAGTTAGTATCGTCATTTTCTCCTTCAAAATAGCTGACATAAACTCCAAGTAAAATTTCACTACCTTTCCACTGTCCTCGCTGTATTTTCAAACTTGCTGTTAGCGGTTCGTAATTGATTTGTTGCTACATCAGCTTGTAGATGAACTCTTCTACCTCTGTTTGTCGGGCATTTGCAAAGCCTTTATCCGTGCCAATTTTTACAAAGCCACATTTTTCTAAAACCTTCTGCGAACCCGAATTGTCAAACGCAACTCGTCCAAAAATAGGCCTGGTGTTTTCAAAGGTCAGAAAGGTTTGAAGTGCTATTGTCGCAATTCCCTGCCCCCAAAAATTTCGGTCCAGCCAATACGTAATTTCAGTATTGCCTTCCATTTCAAATTTTGCAATACTGCCGACGATGGTTTCATTTACTAAAATTGTCTGCGTGTTTTTCGAAGGGTCGCTCAGAATTTTCGTAAATTTTTCGATGTACGCTTCTTTATCGGTAGGGTCCTTTGGTGTAAACGCAGCTAAGTAAATAGCTTGTTTATCAAGCTGAAATTGAAAGAGAATTTCCAGGTCGGAATCTTCGGTCTGCCTGAGTATTATTTGTATATTTTGCATCTCGTTGGTTGTGGTGTCGTTCTTTGTTTTAATATTTATCTTAACGACCATCAATGGATTGATTAGTAGCGATGGACGATATATGAGCCCTAAGGCTTGAACGGTAGAAGTTGAATTTTATACATTGATTACAATGGCCATGTAGGATATAAGTTGCTCAGAAATCAATTAATAATTTCTGCTTTCGCATCTGCTTTGAGATTCGCTAACTTTTCGCGCCATATCTGAAGTTCTTCGGGTGTTTGTCTTACCCAATCTATTACTTCACCAACGATTCTCACTGGTGCCTGGCTACGATAGGAACGGGTCGGATTGCCCGGAAATTTCTTGTCCGTAACGTTCGGGTCATTTTCAAAGCTCCCGGTTGGCTCAACGGTATAAATACGTTCGCGTCCAGCACCTTGGGCTAAGGCCGCAGCAAGTCCTGCCCCATTAGTCAAGGCGGTAAAATAAATGTGATTCATCACGACTTCGGGTCTATAATTCGACCTGAAGCCGGCGGTCAGCAAATCGCCGACTTGTAAATTCGCTCTCGTTCCGTGATAAAAAGGGCCATTATCTAAAACTTCTGTCCCATCAAATACAGTAATTTCGCTTTTCATTCTGTATCAGTGTGTTTACAGGTGTTGAGTCACAACGAATGCTGATATCTCACACTTGCTGCTCAACGGCATTGCAACAAGTAGCAGATGAGCAGCAGTAGCTGGTTTGCCGCTATCATCAGCAAGATACAGCAGAGCCAGAAATGACGTAACCACCTCTGCGCTCGTATCCCTACCAACAGCGGCTGGTTCAGCACCGGGCGGCTGTTTAGCCCATCAATCAGCGCCGTGAGGGCGGTTGCTGAGGTCAGTGGCCACAGCAAGCGGCCACCAAATCTGATTTCCTAAGTTTAGATTTTAGTCCTCAAACTGCCCGAGATAAGCGCCGCTTTCTCCATAGTAGTCCAGCAACTCGCCATTTTTAAGAATCAACTCGCAGCCGTGCTCGGCTTCCCATTCAGGGTAGAAAATGATTCTGACAAAACGATTTTTCGTGTCTAGATTCTCTTCAATTGTAACGTGGTCTAGGTTTGCCTTTTCAAAAGCACTTAGCTTGTCTTCGACTCCAAACTCACGCAGGTTGGCCTCTCTTTCCGTTTCCCCAGCAAGTACTTCAACTCCGTAAGAAATATTTTCGCAGCATTCCAAAGAGTGCTTATACAGCAACTCCTGCATCAAGGCTTTATACTGCTCTGGTATTGTTAGGAAGTCGTTCACTGCTTGCGTAAATTTCTCGAAATGATTTCACGAGTAGTTTCTAAATTGTCATCAGACGTGAATAAGTCTACTCTAACTTCTCTTTTAAAGAATTCAGAGTAGATAGTTAGTTTTCCGCTGGTCCAGATGCTGTTGGTTAGAATTTCTTCCCTGTTCATTTTAATACCGAGTTAAAGTGTTGTTATTGCTTCTGCTAATAAAACACAAAATCTTGTCAATACTACAAGGCCTTGTCTTACTAGCGAAGCTTTAGCAAACACAGCAACCAGCAAGCTGCCTCTGCCCCTCGCCAGCGGCGACTGGCTTAGCACCAAGCGGCTGTTGGGGCATGGCAGAGCCGCCCTCGCGCCCCGCCGATACTGGGGTAACTGGTGGCTCAAGCGCCACTACCAGCAAGAGTGCTTCAGACCAGTGCTAGCGGACGGATGCCGCAAAAGTAACTGATGCAAAATAGGCAGCGGCTACCTTGAAGGTAGCAATAAAGAGCCAGATAGGGAAGAAGTATAATTAGAAGACTACATTGCTTTCGTTATCTCAATAGCAATGGGTCGCAACACTTCTGGCAAAACCTTGTTGAACGACTTTATCGTAATCCAGCGTATTTTTCCAGGCAATTTATGCCAAAAGCTGTTAATTCCTCGTTTATGTTTAAAACCCCCTTTGTTTGCAAATTATAGATTCTAGTATCAGAGTTTTTGATGAAACGATGCAGCTTTTCATACTCCTTATTTTTCATAGCATATAAAGTTTTCTTGTTCTCAAAGCCCCAAGATATCTCTTCAAAAATTTCATACGATTCACTAGTTAATTCGGTAGTTGAACTATCGCACGCTTGCAAAATGTTTTTTACAATGTCTTTATCTGCCAGTTCTTCAGACCATTTCTCATTAACATAATGAAGAGCAATACTGAAAAACGGCTCATTAATGGCCTTTTTATTTTGTGCTAACTCTTTAAAGAAATTTTCTAAATTTTCGTCTTTTTTAAAATAGTTTGCTCTTTTAAGAGCTGTGATTCTAATTTCGTAGACTGTTTCATTATAAATTATATATTTTAAAAAATCCCAGAATGCAACGTCTCTAGTTTCAGCTAGTTGTTTTATTAAATTTGCGCGTCCTGAAATGTTAACGTTATATGGCAATTTGTTAGGATGAAAAAGTTTGTGATATTCCGAATTGATTAAATCAAAACTAATGGTATTCTTATGATTTTCTAAAGCCTCAGTATTCGCAATGAATTAATTTTCAAATAGCTCATTGCTAAATGAATTATTGCTGTATGAATACGATTCCTTTTTGCTGTCAGGATTAATGTAAAATGCTTTTTTAAGACATGATAGCCCAAAAAGATAATATTTTGTGTTATTTTTTGCAAGTTGAACAAGCCATTCTCCTACTCGCAACCAAGTCTGATAATCCGCTGGATTTGACTCAATTGTTTTTATAAAAAGCGACAGCCCTAATGGATTGCTATGTAGATTATCATTTTTTAAAAGCGTACCTGCTGTGTAATAATGAAAGTTCGATTGTTTCATAAGGTTGCCCAGTATTTCTATTGCTGTGACTCAAAATCTACGCAAGTTGCGGCAATATAATCAGTGGTAGCCGTATTGCTGCAACTCTCTGCAAGATGCACCAGATTCAGAAATAGCGTACAGCGCCCAAAATATAATCCACCTCGCCCCTGGGCCCGCAGCGGCTGGCACAGCGCCAAGCGGCTGTGGAGGCATGGCAGAGCCGCCCCCGCGCCCGCGCCGCCCGCTCCCCGCCGCTACGGCATCCACTTGGGGCAACTGGTGGCTCTTCCCGACACGAATGAAGTCGAGTGTACAGGCTACCGTAACAACTCAGACAATGCCTGCGGCGACACGATACGCGTTCCCTGAAACTCCGGCATCATGAAGTCGCTGGTGTTGATTCAAGCTTGTTTTGCAAGCAGCCTTTGTCTAGCATAGTTTATTGCCACAGATAATAAAATTAAAATTAATAGTAATATAGTTAATACTAATGAAAGTATTGGCGAGAAAAAAGTATACTCGAAGCCTTCAATTCCAGCAATGTCGTAGTAAAATTGTTGCTTTTTCAGCAAAGAGAGGTTGTTCCCATTCTTTCTAAAGAGAAATTCATAGAATGGGTAATGGTCGTTAGATATTTCAGGGCCACTAAGTCCAGCAAACAAATAACGTTCATTTTCTTTAGTTTGAAAATCAATTATTACGCCGCTTAACAATCTTCCGGAGCGGTAAGACGGCTCCTCCTTTTGTATTATGTCACTGCTGAAAATTAAAGTAGAGATGGTGTTGAGTTCAGGAGTTTTTGCCTTCTTAGTGCTGTCTTTATAAATCTTTGGAAAATCGTAGAGGTAGCCGCCAATATGTGCGTTGTCTTCAAATACCATTAGCGCTCTGTCGCTATTGCCATAGTAAGGGTCTTTTCTGCCGTAAAGTTCTGTAAGGTTACGAGATGTATCCTTGGAAATTTCTAACTTGACTGGCTGGACTGAATCGTTGGTGAAGACATAAGACAGATTAATTACTCTGTATGCCTGAGAAACTTCGCTAAAAACAGCTGGCCGTTTAAAATAGTAGCCCCAATGATTTGAGGATTTTGAAACCATTAAAACCTGTGAAATAAGTTGAATACTTGAAATAAAGTATAAAATAAAGGTAATTGATTTTGATATATTATGCTGCCGAAAACATAGCGCGACCAACAGCCCAAAAACTAGTGGAGTAAGAATATAAAGTACATACCAGACCAATTCGTCAGAATAGTGCAAACTAATTTGGTTAATTAATGCATGGTCGTGAAAGACCAAGAAACTCAAAAATCCTTGGGCAATCGTGAAGCCGCTTAGCATAAGTGCGAGGAGTAGCGAAAGCTTTTTGGATGGCATATATGTGGGACTTGCTGGATGGAACTGCCTCCTATATAATGTCAGTCGCCTACTATTATTGTGTAGCTGCTGCCTTAATATTAAACGCCTACCCCTCCGCCCTTAATACCGCCAGCGGCGGCTGGCTCAATACCGAGCGGCTATTCAACCCCCCAATCAATGCCGTGAGGGCTGCTACCAGTGCCACCAGGGCCGGCAGCCACAGCAGGCTGCTGAGCACAAACGGCGTCTCGAAGACCCAGTAGGCCAGCGCCCAGGCGGCCAGCCCGGCCAGCAGCACGCCGGCCAGCGCGGCCAGCGTCCCCAGCAGGGCGTATTCGAGCACCGTGATGCGCAGAATCTGGCGGCGGCTCGCGCCCAGCGTGCGTAGCAGCACGCTCTCGCGGGTGCGCTGGTAGCGGCTGATGAGCACCGAGCTGGCCAGCACCAGCAGGCCCGTGAGGATGCTGAAGCCCGCCATGAAGCGAATGACGAACGAGATTTTGCTCAGAATCTCGTCTACCGTTTGCAGCACCAGGCCCAGGTCGATGGCCGACACGTTGGGGAAGTCGCGCACCAGCGCCCGTTGGGCGGCGGCCAGCTGCTGGTTGTTTTTTACGTGCGTGAGGATGACGTGGAACTGCGGGGCCGGCTCCAGCACACCGGTCGGGAATACGACCAGGAAATTGGTTTGCACCCGCGCCCAATCGACCTCGCGGGTGCCGCCCACCACCACCGCCAGCGGCGCCCCCTGCACGTTGAAGGTGAGCGTGTCGCCGAGCTTGAGCTTCACGCGCTGGAAATAGTTGGCATCGACCGATACGCGGGGCAGGCCGCCGGGCGCGGCAGCCTGCGGTGGGGTGCCCGCCACCAGCTTCTCGCTGCTGCTGAGCGTGTCGCGGTACGTGACGCGGTACTCGCGGGTGAGGGCGAAGAGCGGCACCCCGTTGGCCGTGTCCTTGCGCAGCTGCCCCACCGTGCGGCGGTTGATGGCCGCCAGCCGCATCGTCACGATGGGTACGCGCTGCATCACCGGGATGCCCTGGTTTTTAAGTAGCTGCTCCACGCCGGCCTGCTGCTCGGTCTGGATGTCGAACAGCACCAAGTTGGGCTGCTGGCCGCTGGCCGAGAGCTGCACCCGGCCCAGCAGCAGGCTTTGGGTGAGGTAGAGCGTAGCCAGCAAAAACGTGCCCAGCCCCAGCGACACGATGAGCGTAACCGTCTGGTTTTGGGGCCGAAACAAATTGGCCAGCCCCTGCCGGGCCACGTAGCTCCAGCCCACCGGGAAGTAGCGCCGCAGCAGGTAGCGCAGCCCCAGCCCCAGCCCCGCCAGGGCCCCCAGCGCCAGCAGCAGGCCAGCCGCGAAGCCCAGCGCCTGCTTCCAGTCGCGGGTTTGGAGCCAGGCGAAGGCCACCACAAACAGCAGCACCAGCGCCAGCACCAGCCCCCGCAGCGGGTCGGGCCGGGTGGTATCGTCCTCAAATGAGGCCCGCAGCACCCGCAGCGGCGACACCCGCCGGATACCCAGTAGCGGCAGCAGCGCAAACAGCACCGCCATGGCCAGCCCCGTCAGCAGCCCCGTGCCCACCGCCACCGGCGACACCGACACGCTCACCGCCACCGGCAAAAACGAGCCCAGCACCTTCGGCAGCACCAGCTGCACCACCGCCCCCAGCGCCGCCCCCAAAATGGCCCCCAGCAGCCCCAGCCCCGACGTCTGGATAACGTAAATGAGCAGCGCCTGCCGCCCGCTCGCCCCCAGGCAGCGCAGTACGGCCACCGACGCCAGCTTTTCCTGCACGTACAAATTCACGGCGCTCGCCACGCCCACGCAGCCCAGCAGCAGCGCCACAAACGCCACCAGCCCCAGAAACCGCGTGAGGTCGCGGAAGGCGCGACCCGTCTGCTGCTGCCGGCTCGCCACCGTGTCGGAGTCGATGTTGCTGGCTTCGAGCTTGGGTTCCAGCGGCTTGATGCGGGCCGCCACGTCGGTGCCGGCCGCAAACTGGTAGTAGGTGCGGTACTGCACCCGGCTGCCCGGCCGCACTAGCCCCGTGCGCGCCAGCAACGCCATTGGAATGAACACCTTCGGGGCCACCGCCGCGCTAAAGCCCGTTTGCCCCGGCGTCGCCAGCACCCGCCCCACGATGGGCAAGGTAATATTGCCCACCTTCACCGAGTCGCCCACCCGCGCATCGAACTGTGCCAGCAGCACGTCATCGACCAGCGCGCCCGCGCTCTGCCCGCTCCGAAACTGCGCCGCTGCCGCCGCCGGCTGCGTTTCCCAGGTGCCATAGTACGGAAAGCCCGCGCCCAGCGCCCGCACCTGCGCCAGCCGCACCCCCTGCGTGCGCGGAAACGACACCAGCGACGCAAACGACGCCTCCTCGGAGCGCCGCTGCCCCAGCGCCTGCAAGGCAGGAAGCAGCTTGGGGTCGAAGGGCTGGGTGGAGGAGAGCACCAAATCGGCCCCCAGCAGCTCCCGTGCCTGCTCGCGGATGCTGCGGGCCAAGTTGTCGCCAAAGGAATTGATGCCCACTAGCGCCGCAATGCCCAGCACAATGCTGGACATGAACAGCGCCAAACGGCTCCGGCTGCGGCGCGAGTCGCGCCAGGCCATGGTAACTAGCCAATTGAAATTCATAACGCAAGTAGTAGATAGAAGCGGATTGATAGCCCAAATCCGCACCGATAATTGAGCGGAGCGAGCCAACTCTTATGTTTACATTCTTTAAGCTTTCGGCAGTGGCATTTTGGCGAGTTAGAAGCACTTAACTCATTGCTGTTACGTAGTCGTTAGGGTCGTGACCCGGTCAGACCGCCCTAGGCGGTCTGACCGACTGTCGGCAAGGGGTACCACCAACATGGTTTTGCTAGCGGCAGCCGGTCAGGCCGCCTACAGCAGTCAGACCGGGTCACGACCCTAACGACTACGTAACAGCACTTGGCTCAACATACAAAAGTTGTTTCGCCTACGAACAGGCACGCCTGCTACGCCCAACTCAAGATTTAAAATCACAACTTATGCCTTCAGTGAAGATTCCCAGCACCTCCCGTTTTTTGCTGTTTGGCCCGGTCATCGGCGGCAACGACCGCTTGCGTTTAAGCCAAATAAAACAGGCATTGGGGCAGGGCAACTTGCGGGCTGCCGGCCAAGCCGCCTCTGCCTGGGTGCAGGAAGAAGGATGGCGGTTTTCGCCGCAGCGGGTGCTGCAGCGCCGGCAAGACGACCGCGACGACCTCGAGTTTGATGAGCGCTACGGCGTCGATACGGCCCTGGCCTACGTGTACCCCGCCGACGTGCAAGGTGACAATTTTAATGAGCAGTATTTCTACCTCGCTTCGACGGTGGCCAGGTTTCGTCGCTTGTTGGCTAAGCTGAAGGTTAGGCACGAAGAATTTACGTTTATTGACCTGGGGTCGGGCAAGGGCCGCACGGTGCTGCTAGCCGGCGAGCGCCCGTTCAGGCGCGTCGTTGGAGTCGAGTACAGCCGTCCATTGCACGAAATCTCCCTACAGAACATCGAAAAATATCCGCTGAAAAAAGCCGGTAGTTTTGAGGTGGTGCTCAGCGACGTGGCGGCTTATGATTTTCCGCCCGGCCCGCTGCTTGTCTATAACTACAACTCGTTTGGCGACGAGGTGCTTACGCATGTTTTGGAAAACCTGAACCGCTCGGCACGAGCGCAGCCGCGCCAGATTTCTCTTATTTTTTTGAATCTGGGCTACTTTCATCCAACTGGCGAGGAGGCTGGCTTGGTTTCCGGTGAAGCGCTACTTAACCGCCACCATTTTGTTTTGCGTTGGGTGTTTGAAAAGTACCGGCTGTACGAGTTGGTAGTCTGAGGGCCGGGTGCTAGGCGCTCATTTGCCCTGCTACCACCTTGCCGCCGCGCATGCGCATAATGCGCTGGGTTTTGGCCGCCAGTTCCATGTCGTGCGTCACCAGCACTAGGGTGGTACCGGCTTCCTTGTTCAAGTCAAACAATAAGTCCACCACGTTGGCGCTGGTGTCGGGGTCGAGGTTGCCGGTGGGCTCGTCGGCAAATAATATCTGCGGCCGGTTGGCGAAGGCGCGGGCCAAACTCACGCGCTGCTGTTCGCCGCCCGAAAGCTGGGCGGGGTAGTGGTGCCCGCGCTCACCCAGGCCCACCCGTTCGAGCAAGGCTTGGGCCTGGCGAACCACGTTGCGCTCGCCGCGTAGCTCCAGCGGTACCTGCACGTTTTCGAGGGCCGTGAGGGTAGGCAGCAGCTGGAAGTTCTGGAAGATGAAGCCGACGTGCTGGTTGCGCACCGCCGCCCGCTGGTCCTCGCTCAGCGCATCCAGCTGGATGCCTTGCAGCCACACGCTGCCGCTGCTGGCCCGGTCGAGGCCCGCGCAGAGGCCCAGCAGCGTGGTTTTGCCGCTGCCGCTCGGCCCCACAATGGCAAACGTATCAGCCGGCTGCAGCGTGAAGCTGACTTCGTGTAGCACCGTGAGCTGCCGCCCGGCGCTGGTATAGGTCTTGGTGAGGTTTTCGACTTGTAAGCTGGACACTGGGCTGAGTTAGGAGTTATAAAGTAGAAGTTGTGAGTTGCTAAAGTGCGCCGTCAGCTTCCGCGTCTTCTGCGCAACCTTCTGCGACTTCTGCGGTGAAGGCACCCACCAAAAACCACGCTTCGCGAAGGAAATTCTCGCTGCCGCTGTTCTTGCCTACGTAAGACGCACTATCACGACGTATATTTTCCTATGAAATTTCTTCCCGGCACCGCCCTGCTGCTGGCGCTCCTCGCCGCTGGCTGCCACGCCGACACCGCCCCCAAAGCCCCGGCCGCTGCCCCCGCCGCCGAAGCTCCCAAAAATCAGGATGCTATCCTTTTCTTCGGCGACAGCATCACCGCCGGCCTCGGCGTCGACCCCGAAGAAGCCTACCCCGCCCTCATCCAAGCCAAAGTCGACTCGACCCACCTGCCCTACACCGTCGTAAACGCGGGCCTGAGCGGCGAAACCACGGCCGGGGGCCGCTCGCGCATCAAGTGGGTGCTGGGCCGCCAGCCTGTGCGCGTATTTGTGCTGGAGCTGGGCGGCAACGACGGCCTGCGCGGCATCCCGCTCACCAGCACCCGCCAAAACCTACAAGCCATTATCGACACCGTGCGCCGCCTGTCCCCCCAGGCCAAAATCGTGCTCGCCGGCATGCAGATTCCACCCAACATGGGCCCCGCCTACACGGCCGACTTCAAAAAACTCTACACCGAAACGGCCACCAAAAACCATCTAGTCCTCATTCCCTTCCTGCTCGAAGGCGTTGGCGGCATCCCGCGCCTCAACCAGCGCGACGGCATCCACCCTACGCCCGAAGGCCATAAAATAGTGGCCCGCACCGTGTGGCGCACCTTGCAGCCGCTGCTGTAAAATTAGAAGGCATTAACAAAGAACGTCATGCTGAACGCAGTGAAGCATCTCTACCGCCTCGTTGAACGGTATCCGAACGGTGCAGGTAGAGATGCTTCACTGCGTTCAGCATGACGTTCTTTTACTGTCCGGTACTCAGATTACTCGCAGTGCGTCCACGTTCACCTCATCGCGTAGCAGCTCCAGGTTGCGGTAGGCGAGGGGGCGTCCATCGTCGGTGCTCAGGGCCGGCAAGGTACCTTGCCGGGCTACGTCGAGCGTAAGCTGCGTGTATTTGCGCTCGCCCAGGTACACGGCTACCGGGCGGGCCTGGTGCCGGGTTTGGTAGCCCGTCAGGGCTTGGTCTATTTCCGCTAAAACAGCGCTCATAACGTGGTGAGTAGGAAGGGCTAACGGGTGCGAAAAATAGGCAGCGCCGGCCACATATCCAAATCACGCTACACCTTTGCGCCTCCTATGACCCCGACTACTGCTCCCGACCCGGCCGGCCGGCCCATTGGTATTTTCGACTCCGGCATCGGGGGCCTCACCGTGGCCCGCGCCGTAGCCCAGCGACTGCCCCACGAGCGGCTGGTGTATTTCGGCGACACCGCGCACCTGCCCTACGGCGAGAAAAGCACCGCCGCCATCCAAGCCTACTCCGTCAAAATCTGCGATGTGCTATTGCGCCAGCACTGCAAGCTCATCCTCATTGCCTGCAACTCAGCCTCAGCGGCGGCCTACGAGCTGGTGCGCGAGTACGTAGGCTCTAAAGCCGTGGTAGTGGGCATGATAGACCCCGTGGTGGCCTATATCGGGCAGCACTACGCGGGCCGGCCGGTGGGCCTCATCGGCACCAAGCAAACGGTGGGCTCCAACATCTACCGTAAGAAAATCGACCAGCTCGACCTTGGCGTCGACCTGCACGCGCTGGCCACCCCGCTGCTCATCCCCATGATTGAGGAAGGCTTTTTCAACGGCCGCGTATCGGAGGAAATTATTGGTGCCTACCTCGACCACGCCACCCTGCAGGGCATCGATGCGCTGCTGCTGGCCTGCACCCACTTCCCCCTCATCAAGCCCCAGATAGAAGCCTACTACCAAGGCCGCGCCACCGTGCTCGACCCCTCCGACGTAGTAGCTGCCACCGTGGCCGAGGCGCTGGAAGCCCGGCAACTCCTGGCCGCCGAAGCCGCGCCAGTACACCATTTCTACGTGAGCGATTTCACGCGCTCGTTTGAGGAAAGTACCCGGCTGTTTTTCGGGCATGAAGTGCAGCTGGAGCACTACCCGCTCTGGGAGTAGCCTTAATAAGAGAGTTATAAATCACGCGCTGCTCGGTACTGCGCCAGCGGCACGTTGTAGGCGTAGTCCCAGTCTGGGCGCGTCCACAGGCCCGAATATTCCTGTAGCAGCTGGAATTTGTTGTTTTCAAATAGTATTTCCAACTCGATAAAGTAGGATGAGTGTTTGATTTTCCAGGGCGTATCGGCCAGCAGCAAAACGTATTGGTAATCGGTTTTATCCTGGCGGGGAAGTACTGCGGCCCGAAACTTCAAGGGTAGCGCAGGTCGACGGTTCAGGCTGGCCTTGGTAATGCGGCCTTCCGCCTGCATTCGCTGGCCCTCGGCAGCTACGGCGCGATACATGGCGGCTATTTCGGTTGCGTTTACAGCTAGAAAACTCTCGAAAGCGAGCATCTGGTGCTTACTGAAGGTTGTCTGGTTGGTACGCTCCGAGTCCACCCACAGCTCGGCACTGGTTTGGAGAGAAGGCAGAAAAACGGCCGGGGCAGTCAGCAAATGATACTCGTCTTTTTGGAGCGCAATTTTCGCTGTTTCTACAAACGGATTTAGGCCGTAGTGGCAACCCGGCCATCTGTCATTGGCGGCGAGTAGGATATCACGCGGGTCACCATAAAAATCAGCCTCTATCACCGCCCGAATAGCCGGTAGCTGGCCCGCGCCCAGCAGCAACAGGCAGCGCGCCAACTGCGCCGGCCCCACGTTCAGGGGGCGCTGCCAGCAAATATCCAGCAGCTTTTGTGCCTGCTGGCGCTCGGTTTTCGCCGGAAATTGCCGGTTTATTTCGGCCAGAATATCGCTTGGTAAGGGCATCGATGCGGAAAAACAACACGGGGTTCACTCGCTTACTTCCGACGAGTCGAGCACGCTTCGGTCTTCGGGCATCACGGCCTGCAGTGGGTGCGGCTCGGTGCGGGTGCTTTCTGTTTGCCAATCCATGCGTGGGTCGTTACTGATGCGAATAGCCTCGGCGGTCAACTTCTCCATATCCAGCTTGAAGCTGCCATCCTCCTGCTGCGTCACCACTTTCTCATCCACAAACACCGATACGTAGGCATCCTGAATTATCTCCCGGCGCAGGCGCAGGCGAATGGAGTAGGTTTTGTTGTCGTCGCTCATTTCAGAACAGAGTAAGAAATAAAATGGAAAGTACGTAAAAAAACCGCCCGGCAATCAAGCCAGGCGGTTTTTTGTTGAATTGCCCGTGCCTTATTCCTTCGTGAAGCGCAGGTTATAGACACACGCCGCGCCCACTACCTGCATCTGGTAGCTGCCGGTGCTCAGGTCTTGCACGTCCAGCGCCTGGGCGGTGCCGCCGGCCTGCGTGAAGCGGCGCACCGCTTGGCCCAGCACGTCGGTCAGCGTTACCTGATAAGTACCGATGGGTAGCTGCGTGAGGTCGAGAGTGGTGCGAGCGGAGGCGGGGTTGGGGTAGAGGGCCAGGCCGGCGGCCAGCGTGAAGCTGACGCTACGCACGGGCGAGTAGGCGGCGGTGCCGTCCTGGTCTACCTGGCGCAGGCGGTAGTACACCGGCCCGCTGGCCTTGGCCGCCACGTTCGCGTCGGTGAGGGTGTAGTTGGTGGGCGTGAGCTTATTGCCCTGCCCGGCCACCTGGCCGATTTTAGCGAAAGCCACCCCGTCAAAGCTGCGCTCCACTTCGAAGGAGGCGTTGTTGATTTCCGTGGCGGTGCTCCACTGCAACAGGGCATCACGGTTGCCGGCGGCCTGGGCGGTGAAGGCGGTGAGCGTGACGGGCAGCGGCATGGTACCGATGCTGAACGGCACGTTTTGGGTCGTGACGCCGCCGTAGTAGTCGGTGGTCGTCATGGGCACGGTGTAGGAGCCGGCCTTGAGCTTGCGGCGGTCGGCCACGTAGATTTCGCCGGTGCTGGTGCTATAGGCCAGGCCCAGGTCGCTGAGGTTGTTGAGGCCGTTGACGGGCGCGACGAACGTGCCGGTGGTGTAGGTGGTGCTTACCCCGCTTTTCGCCGTGGCATCCACCAGCGTGCCGGTAGCCTGGTAGAGCTTGCCGGCCGTGTTGTACTGCGCCCCATTAACGTCGAGCACGTAGGCGATAATGTCGCTGTTCTGGTAGGGGTTGGCTCCACCCTTCGACGGGGTATTCTGGTACTGCGAGTCTAGGTCGGGGCCCACCGGCACGAGGTAGTGCGCAATGTTAGACGGCACGCCGTTGTTATCGGTGGCGTAGTACGTGAAGGTAGCATTGCCCACGTACCCGCTCACGGGCTGAAAAAACAGGTTGGTAGCCTGCGTGGGCGTGAGCAACAGCCCCGGAAAGTTGGCTGCCGTGAGGGGCGTACTACCCACGTAAAGCGTGCCCTGGTCGGTTGGCGGCAAGCTGGAAATGATAAAATTACTGATGGTGAGTGAGCCGTTGGCTACCGCCGTCAGGGGCAGAACAGCCTGCGGGGCCGCAGCCGTGGTGGCTGCGGGCGCTTGCAGCGAGTTCACGATGTCGCGGGCCACCGGGCCGGGAGCAGCAATGCGGGTAAGCTGGCTAGCGGTAGCCGTAGCCACTGTGCCGGGGCCACTGGCCGTGAGGCTGGTGGGCACTGTAAACGAGCTGCCCGCCGCGCCGGGAGCCGTAAAGGTCAGCGTGTTACTTACGGTGTTGGCCCCGCCCGGCAGCAGCGTAGCCGGCACGGGCAGCGCAAGCACGCCGCCCGCGCCCGGCGTCACGGCCACTCCATTGAGCAGTACGTTGGTAGCACCGCTGGGTACCGTCACGGTCTGGGCGGTGCCGGTGCTGGCCGAGAGGCCCGTATTGGTAGCCGAAACCAGGTACGTAACCGTGGCGCCGGCCGAGGCCGAGGCCGGCCCGCTGATGCCGGCCTGTAGCACCGCACTGGGGGTAATGGTGATGCTCAGTATTTTGGAGTTGTCGGCCGGAGCACTTTCTAGCTCTCCGCCCCCGATGCTCGCCGACACCAGCAGCGGCCCAGTGCCGGGGGCCTGGCTGATGGCAATAGTGTACGTCACGTTGCTGCCAGGGCTGAGCGTGCTAATGGAGGGCAGCGTCAGCTGGCCGCTTTCGTTGTCGTAGCTCGCCGCAACGGCTGTGCCCCCGGCCGTAACCGTGACGGTGCCCGTGCCAATAGTAAGGCCCGCCGGCAGCTGCACGGTGGGCAGAATATTCGTCGCCGTTGCTCCCGTCGCGCTGTTGGCGAGCTGCAGTGTCAAACTCACGGGCGCACCCGCGGCCACGGTGGTAGCGCTGGGCGTAAGCGTCACCGAGAGGTCGTTGCCGGGGGTATCGGCCGTCACCAGCAGGGGCTGGGTAGTGGCCGTATTGTTGTTGGGCAGGTCGTCGTCGGCCAGGCCGTTGGTGGTGGTGGGCAGGGCCGTGGCCGTAGTGGCCAGGGTGCCTTGGTAGCCGGTCGGCAGCACGAAGCTGAGGGTGCTCACAACCGCCGACGCACTACCCGCCAGCAGGTTGGTAATAGTGGGGTACGTGACTAGGCCCGAGCCGGCGTCGTAGGTAATGGTCGCTGCGCCTGTGCCGTAGCTAGCCACGTTGCCCGCCGTGCTGGTGGGCGCGTTACCGTCGATTTTCAGGGCATTCGCGCCCGTGATGGACAGGCTTACCGGCAGGTTCACGGTGGTATTCACGCCGGGCACCGTGCTGGGGCCGTTGTTCACGGTCAGCACCACGAAGGTGATGGGGTTGCCGGGCTCGGCCTGGCCCGTGCCCGAAAGCATCACTTCCACGTCGAAGGCGGGCTTGACGGTGGTGAGCAGGCTGGTCACGTTGTTGGCCAGGCTGGGATTGATGCCCGCGCTGTTGGCCGCCGCCGAAATCGACAAGCTCTGGTTGTTGTTGGCCGGGGCCCGGTAAGCGAAGGTGGTAACCGTGCTCTGGCCCACCGTGAGGATGGCAATAACCGGCAGCGTGACGCGGCCCGTGGTGGCATCGTAGGTAATGGCCGCCGCGCCCGTGCCGTAGGTAGCCACCGAGCCCGCCGTGCTGGTAGGGGCGTTGCCGCTGATTTTCAAGGCGTTCGGGCCCGTGATGGGCAGGCCCGCCGGCAGGCTCGTGGCCTGGCTCACGTTCTGGGCCGGGCCGGGGCCGTTGTTGAGGGTGGTGAGGGTGTAGGTCAGGGGCTGGCCTGCCGTGGCAGCGCTGGGGCCTACCAGCTGCACGGCCAGGTCGGCCGGGGTGAGCACCGTCACCTGGGCAGTGGCGGCGTTGTCGGCCGGTACCTGGTCGGGCGAGGTCGTGAGCACGTTGGCCGTGGCCGTTACCACGCCCCCAGTGGCGGGCGTGGTAAACGAGATGGTATAGGCCCGGCGGTTGGGCCGGCCCGGCGCCTGGCTGGCGATGGTAGACAGGGTGATAACTCCGGTAGTCGCGTTGTAGGCGCTGCTACTGGCCGCGCCGCTCACGCTGTCCGTCACCACCACGTTGGTGAGGCCGGGTGGCAGCACGGCCGTCGTGCGCACACCGGTAGCCGCGTTGGGGCCGTTGTTGCCTTCGCGGAGCACAAACGAGCCGGTAGCGCCTAGGGCCACGCTGGGCGTTTGGGCGGTGATGCGGGCAAATACGTTGGCCTGCCCGCCCGTGGCGGCGCTTACGGCCACGCTGCCCGTAGTGGCTGTGTTATCGGTCGTTATGGCGTCGGCCGGAGTGCCGCTGATGGCGGCATCTACGGAGTAGGCACTGGCCGGGGCCGTGAAGTTCACCGTCTGGCTTTCCGACTGCCCGGCTGCCAGCGCGGTAGTAAACGTCACTGTGTAGCCTGCCGCCGCCGAGCCGGTAATGAGGCCGCCGCCCGTCACGTAGAGGTTGGTAGCGCCGGCCGGGATGCTCACCGTCTGGGTTACGGATGTGGCCGGCGAGGGGTACAGGGTGCCGCCCACGTTGGTGCTCGTCACCACGTAGGCTACCTGGTTGCCAGCCGTGGCGGTAGTGGGGCCGTTGATGGTCGTCTGCAGGTTGTAGCGCGGGTTGGTGAGGTTGGTAGCAGTGGCCGAGTTGTTGGCCGTGAGGCCGCCCTCGCTGGTGATGGTGCTGATAGTAGACGTGGCCGTTACGGCCTGAAACTGCGGCTGGTCGTAGGTGATGGTCGAGCTGAACGTGGCCGCATTGGCCAATACGCCGTTGCCGCTGTAGCTGGTGTACGTCACCAGGCCGGTGCTCGCGTTGTAGGAGCCGGTGCCCTGCCCGTTGCTGGGCGCGCTCACGGTTACGTTGGTCAGGTTGGGCGGCAGCTGCACGGTGGCCACTACGCCATCGGCCTGCACCGGCCCCGACAAGGGCTGGTTGGTAAACGTCACCGTGAACGTGCCTTGCGCTTTCGCCGTCACCGTGCCGGGGCTGGTGATGGTAGTCTGCACGTCGGCCGACGCGATAACGGGCTGGTCGGGGCCAAACTCCGAAGTGCCGTAGGCGGCCAGGTAGGCCGTGGCCGTGAGGTAGCCCGTGGCGGCCACGCCCGTAGCCGGCAGCGGCGGGGTGCCCTGCGGAAACGTTAGCTGCCCACTGAAGTAACCGGTGGCATCGGTGGTGAGGGAGCCCAGGTAGGTGCGGCCCTCGCCGTGGGCCACCCGGCTGCCGTCGTTGTTTTGCACTGCGCCCTTGTTGTTGGGCTGCACGTTATCGGCCGCGTATATTTCTACGGTGGCATTGGCAAAGGCGCTGGTGCCGCCACTCACGGCGGGGCTGCCCACGTAGCCCGCTACGTTCACGGTAGGGCTGGTTTTGCCGGTGGCCGTGGCCATCGTGAACACGGGGTAATCGATGCCCGCATTGCCGAAGGCCGCCGTAGTCGAGCCGTTGTTGGGCGTCACGCCATCGCCGTTGCCGTAGTCGAGGCGGCCTATGGGGTCGTTCGAAGTCACGAAGTAGTTGGCCTGCGAAATCAGGTCGATGCCCAGGTTGCTGCCCGTGGGGGTGTTGAAGGGCGTGCCGTTGAAATAGGTGCTATTTTGGCTGATGTGGATGCCCGTTTGCCCGTAGCCCACCACCACGCCGCTGGCCTGGGTCTGGCGCATAATGTTGTGGGTAATCTCGTCGGCGTTGGTGCCGGTGCTGCTGCCCGAACGCTGCAGGTAGAGTATGGCCGAGCCTTCCAGCTGCGAGGTTGCAAGCGTGTTGCCGCCGTTGCCGTTGTCGAAAAACGTGTTGTTGTCCACCACGTTCTTTTGCGTGCCGCTGGTAGCTACGTTGCCGATGTCGAACTGCACCCCGTTGGAGTTAGCCGAGCGAATGAGGTTGTAGGTAATCTGCACCGGCCCGGTTGCGCCCTGGTCGCCCACCGTAATATTGTCGCCGCCCGACTGCCGAAAACCGCTCTGCACCAGCTCGTTGCCGGTAATGACGATGCTGCTGCCTGCGCTGGTACCGCCCGAGGGCACGTAGATGCCCGAGTTGCTGGTGTAGCCCACCAGGTTGCGCCGTACCGTGGCCCCGATGGTGGTGCCCGCCAGCACCACGCCGTAGAGGGAGGAGGTAGCCTGGCCGGGGTCGGCAATGCTGGCCGGCGTAATGCCCACCAGGTTATTTTCTACCACCAGGTTCGTCACATTGTCGGCCCGCAGGGTGCCCGCGCCGCCCGCGCCACGCAGGGCCAGGCCGCGCACGGTGGTGTTCGGGGCCTGCACCAGCACCAGGCTGGCGAAGCTGCCGACGCTATATACCTCCACCTCGGGCCGGCTGAACTGGCCGAACTGGTTGGCGGCCAGCGTCTGCGTGCCCACCGTCGGAAACTGCCCGGCCGGGCCGCCCATCCCCAGCAGGCCCGCGTTCGAGTCGCTGATATTCGCCGTTTGGGTGGTGCCATCCAGCACCGTATAGCCATCGGTAAGGGCCAGGCCTGTGTTGTTGAGCTGAACGGATGCCCAGGCGCTGGTGCCGCCGTTGAGCCCGGAAGCCGGGCCGCCGTTGGTGCTGGCCAGCAGGCCCGGGTGGGCCTTGCCGTCGGCAATCATGAAAATGCTGCTTTCCTCGTGGTTCGTGGTAGGCAGTAGCACCTGGGTGCCGGTTTCATCGAGCCGGTTGCCGCTCTGGGCCAGGTTGGCGTTGGTGAGGGCGTTGGCATTGAGCACGAACTGCCGCAGCGAGCCCTGCCCGGTGTCGTTGGTGTTCACCACCACATCGAAGTTGAAGCCGAAGTCGATGCCCGCCTGCGCAGAGGCATCGCCAGCGCTCAGCACCACATGACTGATGCTCTGCGCCGGCACCACCGACGACAGGGGGAGGTACTTGCCGGTACCGCTGCCCACCGAAAAAGCATCGGTGGTGTACGTAGTGTAGCCACTGGCCACCGCCTGCAGGTTGGCCCGCACCACGGTGCCATTCACCGCCACATTGATGGCCTGCTGCCCGCCAAACCCCCGGTTAGCCGCCTGAAAGCTAAGCGTATACGTGCCCGCTCCCAGCGTGATAACCTGGCTGATAACGCCGTTGTTGCCCCCATTACTCTGGATAAAGCCCGCCCGGTTGCCGCTGTTGGTATTGGGCGGCGTGAAGGCGCTGTTGTTTTGCTGAATGCCTGACAACGCGCTAAAAGTCCAGCCGATACCGGTGCCGCTGGGGTTGTACTGGAACGCGCCGCTGATAGTGCCGTTCTCGAAGTCGGGGTTGGTAATCGGGTTGGTAGCCAGCGCTGTGCCGCTGCTCAGCACCTGCACGTTATCCAGAAACAGCGTGTTATCGCCGCTGCTGTTGAGGCCCTGAAAAGCTAGTGTAATGTTGCCCGCAGCCGTTGAGGTCGTCACTACCGTGCCGCCGTTCGGGCCGGCATCGGTGGCAGTAGGGGACTCGCCGCCCACCCGGTTTCCGTCGTCGGTTTTGGTGGTGTTTTTAACGGTGCGGAAGGTTTGCACCGGTAGGCCGGCCGATGCGCCGGGCCGTGAGCTGGCCACCGTTTTGTTCACCACCCGCACGTAGTAGTCGCTGCCCGTGAGGCCGCTGAAGGTGTACGTGCCCACCGAGCCAGTAACTGAGCTGGTACTAGTAGAGGCCTCATACTCATATACTCCGTTGCGGAGCAGGTACAGCTCTACCCGCACGTTGGGCCGGCCAATGCTGCCACTCACAAAACCCGAAGCCACAGCCGAGGCGTTGGCATCCGCGTAATTGCGGCCCGCCCCGCCACCGTAGTTCACATCCTCAAACACGGTACCGCTGATGGACTGCTGCGCCTGGGCCTGCTGGGGAAGCAGCGCTGCCAAGGCCAGCAGCAGAAGTGCAGCCAGCGGCCAGCGACTGGCCGCAATGCTAAAAGGTACGGTAAGGAGATTTTTTTCCATAGCAGTAAGGTAGAGCAGTAAGGCAGCGGAGTGAAGAAGTAGGGAGCTTGCTAATCAAAGTTGGACCCTGATAGCAGTAGCCAATCTAAGATTCAGGTAAAACACCTATTTTTCTCGTTGAACAGCTATAAATTCTATGTAAACGTGATTGCTTAATTCCTGCAAATATCTTAACGGAAGACGTGAATATTCAAAAGGCAATGCTGTAATAACCTAAGAAATTTGCCGAATGGGCATAAAAAAACCTCCGCACTTGCTAGTGCGAAGGTTTTTATAACATGGTAAAATCCTAAAATTTATACCGAAAAGCTTTCTCCGCATCCGCACGAGCGCGAAGCGTTAGGGTTATGAAACTGAAAGCCTTTCCCATTCAGCCCATCTGAGAAATCCAGTTCCGTGCCTGCTAAGTAGAGAAAGCTTTTCATGTCGACTACCACGCGCACGCCTTTGTCCTCAAATTCCTGGTCCATCGGCCGCATTTCGTTGTCAAAATCTAGCTGGTAGCTCAGGCCTGAGCAGCCGCCACCCGCTACTGAGGCGCGCAAGCGGAAAGAGGCATCAAGCTGCGAGTCGTGTATGAGGCGCTCGATTTTATCTTTGGCTTTATCCGAAACGGTTATCATATAACTGATTGCCTGGTAGGCGTTAGCAAGGAGTAGGAGAGAGGCCGGCCGTTGTATAGGCGTTGCATCATTTCCTTAACAAAGATACAAGCAAGAAGGATTCTAAATAAGAGAAAAAGAATGATGGGGTGATGAGGGAAAAGACTGGTTATCTTTTTCCCTTCATCACCCCATTACCTTTTTACCTCTTCACCAACTTAGTGGTGCGACTTCTCCAACTCCAGCGCGGGCAGGCCGTTTTTCACGCGGTAGTCGTTGATGGCCATTTTAATGGCATCTTCGGCCAGCACCGAGCAGTGAATTTTAACCGGCGGCAAGGCCAACTCTTCCACAATCTCCATGTTGTCGATGGCGAGGGCTTCGTCCACCGTTTTGCCTTTCAGCCATTCTGTTGCCAGCGACGACGAGGCGATGGCCGAGCCGCAGCCAAAGGTCTTGAACTTGGCGTCGGTGATGGTATTGGTGGCTTCGTCCACCTCAATTTGCAGGCGCATCACGTCGCCGCACTCGGGGGCACCAACTAGGCCGGTGCCTACTGTTTTCTTGCTTTTGTCGAGCGTGCCCACGTTGCGCGGGTTGCTGTAGTGGTCGATTACCTTATCGGAGTAAGCCATTTTTTTAAGTTAAGAGTTAAGAGTTAAAAGTTGACGCAGTTAAAAGCATGAGGAGCAAAAACTCATAACTTTTAACTCCCTAGTGTTCCGCCCACTCGATGGCGCTCAGGTCGATGCCTTCTTTGTGCATCTCCCAAAGGGGCGACATTTCGCGCAGCTTCGTGACGGCCTCTTTTACGTGGTTGATGGCGTAGGCAATCTGCTCTTCGGTGGTGAAGCGGCTCAGGCCGAAGCGTAGGGAGCTGTGGGCCAGGTCGTCGCTCAAGCCCAGGGCCTTAAGCACGTAGCTGGGCTCCAGGGAGGCGCTGGTGCAGGCCGAGCCCGAAGAAACGGCCAAATCCTTTACGCCCATCATCAGGCCCTCGCCTTCCACGTACTTGAAGCTGATGTTGGTGACGTGCGGCAGGCGGTGTTCGCGGCTGCCGTTTACGTAGCTTTCCTCCAGGGTCAGCAACTCGGCTTCGAGTTGGTCGCGGAGTTTGCCCAAGCGCTCGGCGTCGGCGGCCATTTCGAGGCGGGCCAGTTCGCAGGCTTTGCCGAGGCCCACAATGCCGGGCACGTTGAGGGTGCCCGAGCGCATGCCGCGCTCGTGCCCGCCGCCGTCCATCTGGGCGGTCACTTTCACGCGGGGGTTTTTGCGGCGCACGTAGAGGGCACCTATGCCTTTGGGGCCGTACATTTTGTGGGCGGTGAAGGCCATCAGGTCGATGCCATCGGCTTGCACATCTACCGGGACTTTGCCCACGGCCTGGGTGCCGTCGCTCATAAACAGCGCGCCGTGCTTATGGGCAATAGCAGATATTTCGCGGATGGGCTGCACGGTGCCGGTTTCGTTGTTGCCATACATAATGGCCACCAGAATAGTCTGGGGCGTCATGGCGGCTTCGAGGTCGGCGAGGCTAATGAGGCCCTGCTCGTTCACGGGCAGGTACGTAACCTGGCCGCCGAGCTTCTCGATGTGCTTGCAGGTATCGAGTACGGCCTTGTGCTCGGTGGTAGTGGTGATGACGTGGTTGCCGCGCTGGCTATACATCTCAAACACCCCTTTGAGGCCCAGGTTGTCGCTTTCGGTGGCCCCGCTGGTGAAGATAATTTCCTTGGGGTCGCAGTTGATGAGCTTGGAAATCTGCTCGCGGGCGTAATCCACCCCTTCTTCAGCCGCCCAGCCAAAAGGATGGTTGCGCGAGGCTGCGTTACCGAACACATCGGTCAGGTAGGGCATCATTGCTTCCAGCACCCGCGGGTCGAGCGGCGTAGTAGCGTTGTTGTCCAGATAAATAGGGAGCTTCAGCATGGCGCTTGGCGGGAAGTTGCTTAGTAAACTAAATGTACGAATGAACTGCTAGCCAAACAGAATGTGGGCCTAAACAGTTTGTGGCAATTCGCAAAAATAGCGGGAAATATCCCAAAATTTTGTACGCTGCACCGCGAACTCTGCGAGTCCGTGCGTAGAGTCGCCGAACAACGCCAGCTCGCACAGACTCGCAGCATCCACGGTACTTTGCGCCATGCTTACTAATCTCGAACACCTGGGCCTGGCCGTGCATGACCTGCCCGCCGCCACTGCCCTCTATACCCGCCTGTTAGGCCAGGCACCTTACAAAACCGAACACGTTGCCAGTGAGGCCGTCGATACGGTATTCTTCCAAGTCGGCGGCTCCAAAATCGAGCTGCTAGCCGGTACCAGCCCCGACAGCGCCATCACAAAGTTCCTGGAAAAAAAGCCCGAAGGAATCCACCATGTCGCCTTCGAGGTAGACGACATCAAGGCCGAAATGGCGCGGCTCCGGTCCGAAGGGTTCGCGTTATTGAATGAGGAGCCCAAGCGCGGGGCCGACAACAAGCTGGTGTGCTTCATACACCCCAAAAGCGCGGGCGGGGTGTTGGTAGAACTGTGTGAGAGCATAAAGTAGCGCGAACTACAAAGTCCGCGCTACTTAGCCAGTACCGCAGATACTACGGCGCCCGGCGCTTCGCGGGGGATGTAGTGACCGATGCCTGGCAGCACGCGCCGCTCGTATTTGTTGGTAAAATACGCTTCCTTGCCTTCCGACGAAGCCACCAGGCTGGCGCCGTCCAGCTCGCCGTGCAACAGGATGGTAGGTACGCTGATTTTTGGCTGTGGCTGAAGTTGGTTTTCCAAGGCTTCGTAGCGCGGGTCGGGCGGGGCAGAGCCCCAGCGGAAGCAGTAGGCGTGGAGCACCACCTCTACCCAGTCGGGGTTGTCCCAGGAGGCGGCAGTGCGTTCGAAATCAGCTTCGCTGAAGTTCATCGTGGGCGACCAGGCGTGCCAGATGTAGTGGCAAAACTCGCGGCGGTTGCTTTTGAGCGCCTCGTGGCCGCGCTCGGAGTGGAAAAACCACTGGTACCAGTAGGCGTGAATCTGGTCAATCGGGATTTTGTCGCCGGCCTTGATGCCGGTTTCATAGCCCGCCGACAGCACCACCAGCTTTTGCACGCGCTCGGGCCAGAGCGCCGCCACGAGGTAGCCGGCGCGGGCACCCCAGTCGTGGCCCACCAGCACTACCTGTCTGATGCCCAGGTGGTCGAGCAGGTCGATGGCATCCTGGGCCAGCGCGGTGGTCTGGCCGCTACGGGGCGTATCGGGGCCCAGGAAAACGGAGCCACCGCAGCCACGCATGGACGGGGCAATGGTTTGGTAGCCCGCTGCTACCAATTGCTCCGACACGGCATCCCAGGTGTGAAAGTCGTCGGGGAAGCCGTGCAGCAGCAGCGCCACCGGCGCATCAGCGGGGCCGTGCTGCTCGTAGGCCAGGCGCAGGGTTTCGGTTTCGATAGTGTGTGAGGTAGGCATGAGAAAAAGCAAAGCGTGATATTTGCACCACTTGAACGACAAGCCGAGAGTCTGGTTTTTTCTTCTTTTTCCTGCTGGAAATTTGCTTCATCCGCCAACCCAGCTTTATTCCTAGAATCACCGTCTGATACCTACAGAAAAAACTGCTGACAGCTGCCGTTCACAAAATCTGTGAAATCCGCCAAAATCCGTGCTAATCCGTGGTCCGATGAATTTTTTCCGCCAGGAAGTTGATACCGCCGTCGATGTGCTGCTCACGCAGCAGGTTATTCTCTACCCCACCGATACCGTGTGGGGCCTGGGCTGCGATGCCGAAGTGCCTCGTGCCGTGGAGCGGCTCTACAAGCTCAAGGGCCGCCCCGAAGGCACACCCAGCATCGTGCTGGTAGCCGACCTGGCCATGCTGGCCCGCTATGCTGCCACTATGCCCGCCGGGCTGGAAGCGGCCCTGGCGGCGCAGGAGCGCCCCACCACCTACATCTTGCCCGCCAGCCGCGCCGTAGCCCCCAGCCTGTTGGGCCCCGATGGCACCGTGGGTTTGCGCGTGGTGCAGGATGAGTTTTGCCACAAAATAGTGCGCCGCCTGGGCCACGGCCTAGTAAGCACCTCGGCCAACAAGCCCGGCGAGCCCGCCCCCGCCGTATTCGCCGAAGTAGACCCCACCCTGGTGCGCGGGGCCGACCACGTAGTAAGCTGGCGGCAGCAGGATGCCACCCGCGTGGCTCCCTCGCGGGTGGTGCGCCTGGGGCCAGGCGGCGAGTTGGAAGTGGTGCGGGCGTAGCCGAATGGGACGCTGTAACACGCATACTGCTTTGCAGCATGGTCATCTGTTGGGGGTGCTTAGCGTCCATTTGTTAGTGGTGCTACCTCTCATTTTTTATCCCGACCTTGCGCCTGGCTTCCAGCTTCACCCGCATCATCCCAAGCCTACTACCGAGGCGAACTGTTGGTGCAAAATCATCCACTGCCTTAAAACCAGACTTTACTACCCCGTACTGGCGATGGGCACCACCAGGAGCCAACGAGCCAGGCAGCAGCCTTCGGCTACGGCCTGGCGACGGGCATTAAGCAAGCCTGCTTCCACTTGGTAGTGCCTACAGACTGTCACTGAGAACCCCCTCTTTTTTCACCCTTATTTCGCCCATAACGTGAAGCTTTCCTTACTCCTGCTCTTACTCCTGCCGCTCCACTCGTTTGCGCAGTATATGAGCCCCGGCATGCAGATGCAACAAAACCAGCAGTCCCGCCAGGATTTTAATCGGATGACCAACCAGCGGACTCAGGAATTTCAGCAGCGGCAGTTGGACAGAGGCATGTCCCGGCTGAATAACCCGCAGCTAACCCAGAAGGTGCGGCTGGAAAACCAGGCAAAACAGCAAAAGATGGAGCAGGCATTGAACGAGAAACTCGCAGACTTGGCGCAGGAGCAGCAGCGCCAGCGCCAAGAGCACCCTGCCAAAAACCAGCAACTGGCAGCCGCCCAGCAAAAGGCCGACGATAAACAACTCACCCGGCTCGCCGTGGAAAGCTACCACGAGGTGTTTCTGCCGGGACAGGTTTCTAAGGCGCTGGAAGCCCAGCAACTGACGCCCAGCGCCCAGCAGAGCCTGCAACACCTGAATAAAAACCTGCTGGACGACGCGTGGTGGAGTAAGCAGGACGGGGCGCAGGTAGCGGGAAAAGTCAAAGCTTACAGCGACAGCCTGACTACGCTCACTGCCGGCTTGCTAGGATTCAGCCTGTCTTCGCCCCCAGCGAAACCCGCCCCGTTTTCGATAAGCAGCCTCGACGAGAAGCTGGCAAAAGATGCGTTTGACCAGAACGCAGCCAATCAGCTTATCCAAGATGCCGCGCTAACCGAGCGGCTGGTGGCCGGCGACCAGCTTGCCAAAGCAGTTACAAATTTTACTGCGGCGGCCACTTCGGCCCTCCCAAACGACCCCAAGAACCTGCGGAAAGAGGTGCAAAAAAGTCTTCGCACCGTTAATAAGGAACTGGAGCGATACAATGCCCGCATCGCCGCCTCAGACAAAATATACTCGGCTGAGAACGCACTGCGCAAATCCACTTCGGCTTACCTGGCCAAGAAAAGTAAATGAGGTAGTAAAGTAAAATAAGCAAACTTTGTGCGCTCAGCGTAGCGTAACCTGCGCCAGCGGCGACCAAGTATTTCTCAATCCGAGGTGCCAGTGCTTGGTAGGGGCCGCTCTACTCTAAGCTCTTACTATGACCACGCCGACGCTGCCCGACCTGCCCATTTTCCGCACCATTGCCGCTGCCGCCCAAGAGCTGGGGCAGCCCGCCTACGTTATCGGCGGCTACGTGCGCGACCTGGCCTTGCAGCGGGCCAGCAAGGACATCGACGTAGTGACGGTGGGCGACGGCATCCGGCTGGCGCAGGCCGTGGGCAAAAAGCTGCCCGGCCGGGGCCGCGTCACGGTGTTTAAGAACTTCGGCACGGCCATGCTGCCCACCGAGGAAGCTGGCGAAATCGAGTTTGTGGGCGCCCGCAAGGAAAGCTACCGCGCCGAAAGCCGCAAGCCGGAAGTAGCAGCCGGCACCCTCGAAGACGACCTGGCCCGCCGCGACTTTACCATCAATGCCCTGGGCCTTAGCTTGAACGCCGACGACTTTGGAGCCCTGGTAGACCGCTACAATGGCCTGCAGGACCTGGCCGCCAAAACCATCCGCACGCCGCTCGGGCCGGACATTACCTTCTCCGACGACCCCTTGCGGATGTTGCGCGCCATCCGGTTTGCGGCGCAACTCAACTTCGATATTGAGCCGGATACCTACGATGCCATTGCCCGCAACAAGGAGCGGATTAAGATTGTGTCGCAGGAGCGCATCACGGTGGAGCTGAACAAGATAGTAGAGTCGCCGGTGCCGAGTTACGGCTTCAAGCTGCTGTTTCAGACGGGCTTGCTGCCGCTGGTTTTTCCGAAAATGGCGCTGTTGCACGGCGTGGAGAAAGTGGGCCAGCACGCCCACAAAGACAATTTTTACCACACCCTACAGGTGCTCGACAACGTGGCCGCCGCCGGTGGTGACCTGTGGCTGCGCTGGGCCGCCATCCTGCACGACATTGCCAAGCCTGCCACCAAGCGCTACGACCCCAAAGTAGGCTGGACGTTCCACGGCCACGAAGACAAAGGTGCCCGCTGGGTGCCAGGCATTTTCACCGACCTCAAGCTGCCCTTGGGCGAGGAAATGCGGATGGTGCAGAAGCTCGTGCGCCTGCACCTGCGCCCCATCGTGCTCAGCAAGGAGATAGTGACCGACTCGGCCGTGCGCCGCCTACTTTTCGAGGCCGGCGACGACATCGACCGCCTCATGGTGCTCTGCCGGGCCGACATTACCAGCAAAGACCACCAGCGCAAAGCCCGCTACCTCCAAAACTTCGACACGGTAGAAGAAAAGCTGCGTGAAATCGAAGCCAAAGACCACCTGCGCAACTTCAAGCCCGTCATCACCGGCGAAGTCATCATGGCCACCTTCGGCCTCCAGCCCTCGCGCCAGGTGGGCGAGCTGAAAGAAGCGGTGCTAGAAGCTATTCTGGAAGGGGAGGTGCCCAACGAGTGGGCCCCCGCCTACGGGCTGCTGCTGCGGCGCGGCGCGGCGCTGGGGCTGGTGGTGCAGGAGGAAATGGGGTAAAAGCAGTTTTCTAGAATTGCTGTGCGAAAGAGCGTCAAGCTGCTAGTGGCCAGTTGAGCCCGGCTAATGGCTAATCAGGCGTCGTATTCATGATAATGAAGTATTGACTCTGCTATGGTCAACGGGTTGGCCGTCGTGCCCAAAAAAATAGCGTGCTCAGTGATGAGACCGGCCAACTCGGATACAGAAAAAAAAGCCTCGTACTGCTTCCCATCGACTGTGATATACACGGTTGGAGGCACCTGCTCAAAATCAAAAAAAGCTAGCTCGCTCGTCAAGCTGGCTTTATTCTCCATGTATGCCTCCAATTCTTCGGCATCTGAATGAGGTGTATGACGAGCAGCAATTTCCTCTGCGGAAGTGCCTTGCTCAAGCAATTCAATAAATTGTAACAGGTTCATCTCTGACGCTGAGTGAAATGAAGGAGGAAAATACAGGTGTTAAGGTAGCCCCGCTCACCCGCCCACGCCTGGGCTGGTGGCGCGAAATACTCCTGGCCCTGCTGCCCACCATCACGTTGCTGCTGCTGCTGCTGTGGCTGGTAAAGGCCCTGAGCAACCAGCAACTGCTATTTGCCTCGCTGGCGAGTAGCTGCTTTCTGATTTACCTCGACCCCAGCCATCCGGCTAATAGCGCCCGCACGCTACTGGTGAGTCAGTTGGCAGCCGCCGGGCTGGGCTACGGGTTTCATGCCTGGCTGGGGCCGGGCTACACTGGCGCGGCGCTGGCGCTGCTGGGCGTTATCGCCGTGATGATACTCACCAATACCATGCACCCGCCGGCCGTGGCTACGGCGCTGAATTTCGCGTTTCGGGCCGGCACGGGCGAGGGCAACCTGCTGCTCTTCGGGCTAGCAGTGGGCTTGGTGCTGGTGCTGCTGGCCGTGCAGCGCGGTTCGGCGTATGTGCTGGGGCGCTTCACTTCCGCCGCTTGATTTATGGCCGCTCTACCCGAAAACCCGATTAGCCTGTTTTCTCAAACCGAAGCTGGCGTAGTGGCGGGCGTGCAGTGGCTCAAGCTGGGCGTGGAGGTGGTGGGTGCATCCATTATTGCGCTAGGCATCCTCACGGCGGGCGGCTTGCTGGTGCGGGCGCTGCTGGCCGCCCGCACAGCCGACTTCACGGCCATTCGCCTCACGCTGGCCCGCTACCTGGCCCTGGCGCTGGAGTTTCAGCTCGGGGCCGATATACTTTCCACAGCCATCGCGCCGAGTTGGGAGCAAATTGGCAAGCTCGGGGCCATCGCCGTGATTCGGACGGCGCTTAACTTTTTCTTGTCCAGAGAGATGGACCAGGAGCGCAAGGAAACTGGTGATGAAACCCAGGTGGTAGAGCCGGAGAAGCTGTAGGGTGCGGACTGGTTTTGGGCCTGTTTAGCATTTCGGTTTTTGAGGTCGTTGCTCTGGTCAGACCGCCCTAGGCGGTCTGACCGGCTGCCGCCAGCGCGGTCAGAAAATCTCCTGGTCGAGTTCATTCGGCAGCCGGTCAGACCGCCTAGGACGGTCAGACCGGGTCACGACTCCAACGACTGCGTAACGTCAGTTACTACCTTCCACCCATGAAATACCTGCTCCCCGTTTTCCTTTTGCTAAGCCTGTCGGCTTCGGCCCAACTGAAGGAAGGCTCCCGCCAAACCCTGACTTTGCCGCCCGATACCCAGCGCGTGAGCGAGGCGCAGTTTCGGGCCCGGTTCGTGGCCGATACACTCTACACCCGGCAGCACTACGTCAAAACGGAGTTCCGGATTCCGATGCGCGACGGGGTGAAACTCTACACGGTGATGTATGCGCCGCAGGATGCCGATAAGGTTCGCTACCCGGTTATGCTCACGCGCACGCCCTACTCGGCGGGGCCGTATGGGTCGGGCAAGTACCGTATCCGCGTCTGCCCCAATGGGTTTATGCTGCACGAGGGTTACATCTTCGTCATTCAGGACGTGCGCGGGCGCTACCTCTCCGAAAGCACCTTTGAGGACGTGCGGCCGGCCTTGGAGAAGCACGCCGCCAAAACCGACACCGACGAAGGCACTGATACCTTCGACACCATCGAGTACCTGCTGAAAAACGGCCCCAGGAACAATGGCCGGGTGGGGCAGTGGGGCATTTCGTATCCCGGATTCTACACCACCACCGGCCTGCTCAGCCGCCACCCGGCCCTGAAGGCATCCTCGCCGCAGGCCCCGGTCACGGACTGGTTCTGGGACGACGACCACCACAACGGCGCGTATTTCCTGACGGGTAGCATGGGCTTCTGGAACAACTTCGGCCAGCCCCGCCCGCAGCCCACGGCGCACTATCCCAACGGGCCGCAGATGACCACGCCCGACGGCTACGCCTTTTACCAGCGGCTGGGGCCGCTAAAAAACGTGGATGCCCAGTACTTCCACGGCCAGTATAAGCACTGGAACGACCTCGTGCAGCACCCCAACTACGATGCCTTCTGGCAGGCCCGTAACCCCCGCCCGCACCTGCACGACCTCAAAGCCGCCGTGCTCGTGGTAGGCGGCCAGAACGACGCCGAAGACCTGTTTGGCACCCTTAATACCTACCAAACCATCGAAAAGCAGAACCCCGGTCTCTCCAACCGCTTCGTGCTGGGGCCCTGGGTACACGGCGGCTGGGCCGGCAGCACCGGCGAGATGGTGGGCAACGTGGCCTACGGCCCGTCGCCCTCGTACTGGTACCAGCAACACATTGAGGCCCCGTTCTTTAAATCGTATCTCAAAGACGCTCAGCCCGGCGCGGCCATCGCCGGCCTGCCCGAAGCCACCGTGTTTGAAGGCGGTACCAACCGCTGGCGCACCTTCGATGCCTGGCCGCCCCAGTTGGCGCGACCCCGCACCCTGTACTTCCGGCAGGCAGGCGGCCTCAGCTTCGAGGCTCCCACCAGCGGCACCAACGAGCGCCGCCGGCCCGACGTTAATTTCGACTTCGACCAGTGGACGAGCGACCCGGCCCACCCCGTGCCCTACACCGAAGCCACCGCCCCCAGCATGACCCGCGAGTACATGACTGACGACCAGCGCTTTGCCAGTCGCCGCCCCGACGTGCTCACCTACCAAACCGCCCCGCTCGATGCCGACCTCACCCTGGCCGGCCCCATCCAGGCACTGCTGCAAGTTGCCACCACCGGCACCGATGCCGACTGGGTGGTGAAAGTCATCGACGTATACCCCGACGACACCCCCGACAACGCCCGCACCGCGCCAGGGGTACACCTGGCCGGCTATCAGCAACTCGTGCGCTCGGAAGTGATGCGCGGCCGGTTCCGCGAAAGATTCACCACGCCCAAGCCCTTCGTGCCCGGGCAGGTAACGCCCGTGCCCTTCACGCTGCAAGACCTGCTGCACACCTTCAAAAAAGGCCACCGCCTCATGGTGCAGGTGCAAAGCACCTGGTTTCCGCTCGTCGACCTGAACCCGCAGGGGTACGTGCCGAACATCTACGAGGCCGATGCCTCGGATTTTCAGGCGGCTACGCACCGGCTCTACCACAACCCGGCCGCCGCCTCGCAGCTGGTGGTGCAGGTACTGGAGTAGCACCGGCGGCTGCCTTGTAGGGTGCGGGGCTTGCCCCCGCCCGTCGTTGTTACGTCATTCGTTCAACGCCGGGCAGGAGTAAGCCCCGCACATCCTACAAGCTGGCAGCGAACCGTTCCAGCAGCACCACTGCCTCGCCTTTATAGCTGGTGCGGGCAAAGTCCTGGTAGCCGAGCTTAGCCGCCAAGCGCAGCGAGGGCGTATTGGCCGGGTCGATAAGGCAGACCGTGCGCCGCTCGGGCAGCTGGGTATCGCCCCAGGCCAGCATGGCCTGGGTGGCCTCAGTAGCATAGCCCTGGCCGTGTGCGTGCGGCGCAAACACCCAGCCGGCCTCGGGGAAACCCTTCAGCGAAGGTGTCAGGTTGCGTTGCCATTCGGCAAAACCGACGGCACCGATGAAACGGCCAGTGGCTTTTTCCTCCACTCCCCAAAAACCGTAGCCCGTTAGGTGCCACATGCCCAGGTGGCGTAGCAGCTTGGTCCATACTTCGTCTTCACTGGCTGGCTGGCCGCCCAAAAACGTGTAGAACTCCGGCTGCTGCCACATGGCCAGAAAGGCGGGCAGGTCGGTGGCCTGGTTGGCGCGTAGCAGCAGCCGCTCGGTTTCGAGGATGGGGATAGTCATAGTGTGAGGCAGGTAGGGTGCCCTACCTAAAAAGGAACGTCATTTCGAGCTTGCCGAGAAATCTCGTTCGCTTCATTCGCGCCGTTCAACGACGCGAGCGAGATTTCTCGGCAAGCTCGAAATGACGTTCCTTTTTAGTTAGACGCCCTTCCGAATAGTGAAGCTGCTTGAGGCTACTTACCCATTTTCCTGGCTTCGGCAATTAGCTCCTCGTTCATTTTGGCGTAGTCGCCGTTGGGCGGAGTGGCAGCCAGGGCCAGCTTTTTCGACTGCTCGGCCGCGGTGATGGCACCTTTATAATCCTTCATTTTGAGGCGGATTTTGGCCTCCGTGTTCACGTTCCAGAACTTGGGGTCGGTGGCGTTGGCTTTTTGCATCCAGGCCAGGGCCTGCTTGGGGTCCTTGTTGTTGTCGTTGTAATACACGGCAGCGGCGGCGAGGTCATTGGCGCTGGGGCTGGCGTTTTTCACCACCTTTTCGTCAATCTGAGCCTGCACTTTGCTGTCTACATCGGCCGTAATCTTGAATTTGGCGCCGGTATTTTCCCACTCCATTGTTACGTTGGCGGTAGCGGGCGTCAGGTCGGCGAAGTCGAAGGCGAACGTCTCGACTTTGTTGGTCAGTTTATAGGGCTTGATGGTGAAGCGGGCCACGTCCTGGTCGTCCTTGAAGCCGTCTACGTCGGCACCTTGCTTGAGGCTTTTGTTGAGCACTACCGTCCACTCGGTAGGGCGCGGAATGGTGTAGAGGCCATATTCGCCAGCCGGCACCTTCTTGCCCTCAATCATCACATCGTCCGAGAACTTGATGCTGGTGGTGGCATTGGCACCCGTGCGCCAGCGCTTAGCGTTGGGCACCAGCGAGTTGTCGGCCCCAAAAATGGCGCGGCCCTTGGCCCCCGGCCGCGAGTAGGTGATGGTAACGTCGGTGAGGCCCACGCGCTGCATCACAGTGGCTTTGGGGCTGGGCTGGGGGGTGGTAATCTGGGCCTGGGCGGCGGGGGCGGCGAGGAAAGCGACTACAGCTACTGAAGCAAAAGGAAATTTCATGAAATGGGTAAACAAGTGAAAAGACGAAAATTGGGAGAATAACTTACAGCATGGGGTCAATGCCAAGCTGCCGACAAATTTTACGGGCCATCAGATTATCTATTTCGCGGTGGCGGCCCAGCACCGATTGAAGTCCGTTGGCAGGGTTGCGAAACACCGTGTGGTCGTGCCCTTCGCGCACCAGCACACAACCCTTGGCCAGTAGGTAGCGCACGAGTTCGAGCCGCTTCATCAGGCTACCAGCAACTCCTGGGTGTAACCACGCCCTTGGTATTCCTGCTCGGTTTGCAGGCGCTGGGTTTCTAAATAAAAATCCAGTGCTCTGAGCAAGTTGTTCTTTAATTCATCTACGGTTTTCCCTTGCTCAATTACTGCCGGAATTTCCTCCAGTTGGCCAACTAGCCAACCGTTTTCGCCTTCTTCGATAATGATGGTTAAGCGCATGATAAAAAATATAAAAGAGTAAGTTCTGTTTAATTACCCAATCCGCTCAAACCCGCAATACGAATGCAGCACTGCCGGCAGCCGGATGCCCTCTGCCGTCTGGTTGTTCTCCAGCAGCGCGGCCACGATGCGCGGCAAGGCCAGGGCCGAGCCGTTGAGCGTGTGCAGGAGCTGGGTTTTGCCGCCCTCGGCGCGGTAGCGGCACTTGAGGCGGTTGGCCTGGAAGGTTTCAAAATTTGATACCGACGATACTTCCAGCCAGCGGCCCTGGGCAGCGCTCCACACTTCGAGGTCGTAGGTGAGCGAGGAGGTAAAGCCCATGTCGCCGCCGCAGAGGCGCAGCACGCGGTAGGGTAGCTCCAGCTTTTGCAGCAGCATTTCTACGTGCAGCACCATTTGCTCGTGGGCGGCGTAGGAGGCGTCGGGCTGGGTTATCTGCACGATTTCTACCTTGTCGAACTGGTGCAGGCGGTTGAGGCCGCGCACGTCGGCCCCCCAGGAGCCGGCCTCGCGGCGGAAGCAGGGCGTGTAGCCGGTGTTGCGGATGGGCAGCTTCTCCACCGGGATAATCTCGTCGCGGTAGAGGTTGGTAATCGGCACCTCCGAGGTCGGGATGAGGTAGAGGTCGTCGGTGGCGTCGTGGTACATCTGGCCCTCTTTGTCGGGCAGCTGGCCGGTGCCGTAGCCGCTGGCCTGGTTCACCAGGATGGGCGGCTGCACCTCGACGTAGCCCGCATCGCGGGCCTCGTCGAGAAAGAAATTGACCAGCGCCCGCTGCAGGCGTGCGCCTTGGCCCTTATACACCGGGAAGCCCGCGCCGGTGATTTTGATACCCAGCTCAAAATCAATAATATCGTACTTCTTAATCAGCTCCCAATGCGGCTGCGCCCCGGCGGGCAGCGTAGGCTTGGTGCCGCCTTCGCGTACTACCTCGTTATCCTCAGCCGAGCGGCCAGCGGGCACCACATCCTGCGGAATATTGGGCAGCTTGTAGAGCAACTCGGTTTGCTGGCGCTCAGCGGCGCTTAGCTCATCGGCGTGGGCTTTAATCTGGGTTTTCAGCTCGGCGGTGCGGGTTTTTAGCGTTTCGGCGCCGGCTTTGTCGCCGCTTTTCATCAGGCCGCCAATCTGGCGGGCCAGCTCGTTGGCTTCGCCCTGGGCCGTGTCGTGCTGGGTTTGGAGGGCGCGGCGGCGCTGGTCGAGGTCGAGCAGGGCCTGCACGTCGGCTTCGGCCGTTTGGTAGTGGCGCTTGGCCAGGCCGGCCAGTACGCGGGCCGTCTGGTCTTTGAGAACGGAAAGTTGCAGCATAATGCGGGCAAAGGTATTGTAGGGTAAGCCTTAGCTGGCATCGCAGGGCCAGTTGTGAGGTCACCCAGTCTCACAACTGGCCAGCTAAAGCTTACCCTACCTCCAACAACCCGTTGCGTATTTGCCCGTAATGCGTTAATATTGCAACTGCAAGCCGGCCTATGGGGCTGGCAGGGCTACCCCGAGCATGGGGCTGCCCATTGCGAAGCCGGCCCAGGCACGTTGCTTTTGGTGAAGCTGCCGGCCGCCTGTACTCACCTCACTCATTTCCTGCTTGTTGCCCGCCGCTTTGTTGGTTGTGTGGCGCTATTGCGCTTCGTGCTGTTGCCTGCCCTGTGGGCCGGGCCCGGCACTCTATTGCTTGGCAGGTAGCGCTGACGACTGCTCATTAGCAGCGGCCGGCGCTAGTTAAGATTCTACCCTTATCCCTTTTATGTACACCCTCAACGAGCTGAAGGACCGGCTGTTGTCCGACCTCAAGGAAATAGCCGAGCAGCTGAACGTCGGCAACTTCAAGCGCCTGAGCAAGCAGGAGCTGATTTATAAAATCCTCGACCAGCAGGCCTTGCAGCCCGTTGGGCCGCCCGCCGCTCGCAAAGCCGCCGCTGCCCCCGCAGCCGAGCCCGAGCCAGCTGCTGCTCCCGCTGCTTCCACGCCAGTAGAACCCCCTGCGCCCGCCGTGCGCGGCCAGCGCGGCGGGGCCAACCGCCGCCGGCCCGCCGACCCCGTAGTAGAGCAGCCGTTTACCGATGTGGCAGTGCCCGAAACGCCGCAGCCCACCCGCTACGAAGTGGTAGAAGCCGACGAGGAGCGCCTAGCTACTGCCTCCGTAGCCACGGAAGAAGCCACCGCGCCGCCCACCGAAAGCAACCCCACCGCCGAAACCCACTCTGCCGACGAAAGCAACGCCCCCCGGCGCGAGCGCCGCGAGCGGGTAGACCGTGCCGGCCGCCCGCTGCCCCGCCGCGAGCCCGGCCAGCCCGCCCCAGCATCCGAAGCCGCAGCCGACGACCAGCCCACCGCCGAAAACCCCGAACCGCTGCGCGAAACCCGCGAACAACGCTTCGACCGCGAAAACCGGGAGCCGCGCCCCGACCGCGAAAACCGCGATAGCCGTGAGCGCCTGGGCCGCAACGACCAGCCCCGCCAGGAGCGCGAAAACCGGGAGCCCCGCGAAGGCAACAACCAGCCGCGCTTCAACCCCGACCAGCCCCGCGAGCCCCGCCCCACCAACGGCCTCGGTGCCACCGACCAGCCCCGCCTGAGTCGCGAGGAGCGCTACGCCCAGCGCGAAGCCCAGCGCCAGCAGCGCCGCGAAGAGCGCCAGCGCACCGGCGGCGAACCCAACGGCGAGCAAGGTGCCGGCAGCCCGCCCGCCGCTAATGGCCAGCCTCAGGAGCGCCGCGACGACCAGCGCCCGCAGCAGGCCCCGCGCCCGCCCCGCACCCCGGAGCTGGAACTGGTGGTGCCCGGCTCGGGTACGCTGGAGCTGATGCCCGATGGTGGCTATGGCTTCCTGCGCTCGCCGTACTACAACTACCTGTCCTCGCCCGACGACATCTACGCTTCGCCGCAACAGGTGCGGCAGTTTGGCCTCAAGGCTGGCGATACGGTGAGCTGCACCATGCGCCCGCCCCGCGAAAACGAGAAGTATTTTGCCCTCGTGAACGTGGAAAGCATCAACGGCCGCACTGTGGAAGAAGTGCGCGACCGGGTGCCGTTCAGCCATCTTACGCCACTTTTTGCCGACGAAAAGCTCAAGCTCAGCACCAAACCCACCCAGGTAAGCACCCGGGTACTCGACCTGTTTGCCCCCATCGGCAAGGGGCAGCGCGGCCTGATTGTGGCCCAGCCCAAAACCGGCAAAACGGTGCTCTTGCAGGAAATTGCCAACGCTATTTCCGAAAACCACCCCGAGGTCTACCTCATCATCCTGCTCATCGACGAGCGCCCCGAAGAAGTAACCGACATGGCCCGCTCGGTGAAAGCTGAAGTGCTTTCCTCGACCTTCGATGAGATGGCCGACCGCCACGTAAAAATCGCAGAGTTGGCCCTTGACAAAGCCCGCCGCCTCGTAGAGTGCGGCCATGACGTAGTGATTCTGCTCGACTCTATCACCCGCCTGGCGCGGGCCTACAACACGGTGCAGCCCAGCTCGTCGCGCATCCTCTCGGGTGGTATCGATGCAGGCGCTTTGCAGAAGCCCAAGCGCTTTTTTGGCGCGGCCCGCAACATTGAAGGCCCCGGTTCACTCACTATTATTGCCACCGCCCTCATCGAAACCGGCTCCAAGATGGACGAGGTTATTTTCGAGGAATTCAAGGGCACCGGCAACATGGAATTGCAGCTCGACCGCAAGCTGGCCAACAAGCGCGTGTTCCCGGCCATCGACATTCCGGCTTCCGGCACCCGCCGCGAAGACCTGCTGCTGGGCCGCGACGAGCTAAGCCGCGTGTGGGTGCTGCGCAAATTCATGACCGATATGAGCGCCACCGAGGCCATGGAGTTCCTTAAAGACCGCATGAAAGGCACCAAGGACAACGAAGAATTCCTGCTGGCTATGAACGGGTAAACCGCCGGAATCAGTTGATAAAATGCCCCATCGAATTTAATTCGGTGGGGCATTTTATATTTACCTGCTTGGGGGATTTGTACAGCTAACCATAATTCACATGAAAATTATTTTTACGTCAATTATCTGTTTCACAGTCTCTCTGATAGCGGCTCAATCTGTGCCGCCCTGCACCTTATATACTGCTGCCAGCTCGGATGCTTGGGTAGCTGCTATAAAACCACGGCATCTTGAGAAGAAGGTAGTTGCGGTGCGTGAGCGTTTTGCCTGCGATGCCAAAACACGCGGCATGAGACCAATCGGTGACCGTATAACTCCGACTCATATGCACTGGGATAAAGACCCGCGTCCAGACGGTATAACGCTGCTCTATGTAGTGGATGGGCAGGTGATTGAACATGATTCTACTGCCCAGTTTCTGAAGCTGGTAACGGCTCAATCCGTCAAAACACTCGACTTGGTGAGCGGGCGCACCGCTACGGCACTTTATGGCTCCCAGGGTGTCAATGGTATCGCTGTTGTGACCACAAAAATCCACTAGCCCGCATCCGCCACTCAGCGCTGAGCCAGCACTAGCATCGCGATAAACGCGGCGCTCAAGCACAGCGACGACACTTGGTTCATGCGCATGGTCCACTCGAAATTGGCCAGTGCCGGGTTATGCCACGCCAGCCAGGCCCAGCGCCCAAACAGTGCCACTACTGGGCCGGTGGCTACCAGGAAAATCAGCAGGTTGCGTAGTTCGCCGCGCAGCCAGTAGGCCAGGCCCATTGCCAGCGCGCCGGTGAGCAGCCCGGCGGCGGCGAAGATGAACGTGCCCCGGATGCCCAGGCGCAAGCTCAGGGTGCGGTCGCCGCGCCGGGCATCTTCCTGGTGCTGGTAGATTTGGGTGAGGGGGTAGGAGCCGCACAAAAACAGGGTGCTTACCAGGGCCAGCAGCAAGTTGGTTTTCGCGAACAGGTGCGCGGTGCCTACGCCTACCTGCGTCATCAGAAACGTGAACGAGCCCTGAAATACCACCACCACGAGCGTGCTTAGCAACGGGTATTTTTTGAGGCGGATGCCCTCGTAGCTGTACGCCTTAGAAACCAGCAGGTACACCACCACCAGCGCCGCAAAGCGCCAGCCCAGCAGCAACGCCCCCAGCACGGCCAGCGCATCGAACAGATACACTAGGTGCAGCAGGGCCGGCGTAACCTTGGGGGGAGTTTTCAACCCGCCGATGCTGCCTTCGTCGCGGTCGTAGTAGGAGTTGTAGCCGTTGGAAGCCGGGTACACCAGCAGGTGCAATATAGCAAACACACCCGCTGCCCGCACCCAGGAAAAAGGCCCCGGCAAGGCGCTTAGCCCAAACCAGAAAATGGGCATCAGAAACAGCGAAAACGGGATGCGCAGCAGCGGCAGCGCGTTTCGGTAGGGAGTGGTAAAGCGGTTACTGTCGTCTGTCATTGCTTCGCAAGCTCGCAATGACAGACGGCATTTCTACTTATTAGGACTTACGCAAACGGCTCGTTGCACTAGCCGCGAAGCGGCGCTATGTTGATAGTAAGTGCCTGAATAACAGCGAAGAGCTGCGAAGCTGCGGCACCTGTCGCTCGGGCAAAAGTGCCGCAGCTTCGCAGCTCTTAAAGCCCATTAACTACTTGGTAACTACCAACATGCCGCCGCTTCGCGGCTAGTGCAACGAGCCGTTTGCGTAAGTTCTACTTATTCATCTTTTGCTGTTCCAATGAGGTACGTCACCTGCGGCCCCCACCAGTGGCGCAGCCGCCCCGCCTGCCACTGGTAGCGCCCGGTCGGGTCGGCGCGGTGCGCCAGGGCCAGCAGGCTGGCGGGCGGGTACATACGCAGGATGGACACCACGCCATCCCAGATGGTGGTGAGCGGGATGAGCGGCAGTAGGTAAGTAAATACCAGCCGGCTGAGCCGGAAAGGCCGAAAAAAAGGCGTCAGCAGCAACTGGGCCAGCGGTAGCACCGTGAGTGCCAGCCCAATTTCCAGCCAGCTCTTGGCCGCGCCCTCGAATACGGCAATGCCCGCGCCCTGGGCTACTGCATCGCGCAACAGGGCTTCGGCCTGAGGTGGGGCAAAGTGGTGGAAGGCCGAGAAAATAACCCGCAGGCCCGGCAGGTTAGCGGGCACGGCCAAGGCATTTACCGGCGCGGGGTGGCCCTGAATGGTGCCGTGCGTGCGCCGGGTTACGTCGGCCCAGGCGGTGGGCTGGGGGTAGAGGTCGGTGAGCAGCAGGCGCAGGCCGGGCAGGATGCCGGGCTCCCGGCGCAGGGCGGCGAGCACGGTTTCGGTGCCGCCCCCTGCGCCCGCGCCTAACTCCAGTAACTGGTGCTGCCGGGTGCGGCGCAGGGCCTGGGCCAGCAGCGGGGCCACGGGCCGGTAGATGCCCAGCCCTGAAATCATGAACCGCAGGTAGTCCATCTGCCCCGCCCGCAGTACCGCCGGAAACCAGGGCTGGTCCTCAAACTCGAACAGGTGCAGACGGAAATTCATGGCACTGGTGTAGGGTGCGGGGCTTGCCCCCGCCCGTCGTTGTTACGTCAATCGTTCAACGACAGGCGAGGGCGAGCCCCGCACCCTACCGCATTCTGCTAATTACCGCCAATGCCGAAGACTTTCTTGAGCAGCGAGGTAGTGCGGGCCACGGGGTTTTGGCGAATGTCGGCTTCTTCCTGGGCGATGAGGGTGAAGAGGCCATCGACGGCCTTGCCGGTGGCGTAGGTAGTGAGGTCGGTTTGCACAGGCGTCACCAGGGGCAGCTTGTTGTAAGTGGCGGTGAGGCTGGTGTAGTATTTGGTGGCATCTACTTTGGCCAGGCTCTGCTGCATGATGGGCGAGAAAGCAGTGGTGAGCTGAGTGGTGGTGGTGCGCTTGAGGTACTGGGTGGCGGCGTCTTTCTGGCCGGTGAGGATATTCCAGACGTCGGTGAAGGTCAGGCTTTTGATGGCGTTGATAAAAATGGGCTTGGCGCTTTTGGCGGCATCTTCCGCGCCCCGGTTCAGTGACAGCTCAAACTTATCGACCTGGCTGCCCAGTCCGATGCTGCGCAAGGTGGTGGCCACGCGCTGCGCATCGGGCGGGAAGGGGATGCGAATGAGCTTGTTGAGGTTGAACCCATCAGGTTGCGAGGCCTGGTCGGAGCCTTTGGTAATGCCCTGGATAAGCGCCTCTTTCAGGCCGCTGGCCGCCTCGGTGTTGGTGAGGCCGCTCACGCTGGTACCGGCGGCGGGGGTAGTCGTGGTGGTTTTTTTGGTGGGCAGCTTGATGGTGCCCAGGCCGGGGATGGTGAGCTGCGCGTTGGCCGTTTGGGTGAGGCCAGCCAGGGCAAGCAGCGCGAGAAGCAGACGTTTTTTCATGGCTGAAAAGAAAGCAGCGACCCCGGTGAGGCGCTTGGTGGTAAGGTGCTTTTTCCAAAAGACGTACCAAATTCCCCGTTCAGGGCATATCCTCTACCAACGCCTTTTCTTTAACGACGACGCACCCCACAGGGGCTATGGCAGCGGCGTAGTATCTTCGCCAGCCTGGGGGATTAGCTCAGCTGGCTAGAGCGATTGCTCCGCAAGCAATAGGTCATCGGTTCGACTCCGATATTCTCCACAAAAAAAGCTCCGGCCGGTGAGGCTGGAGCTTTTTTTGTGGCAAAAAGCCGGTTAAAAAATACCCCGTTACTGTTTTGTGAGCGAGACTGGTGTCTGCCTCACTCCGCTTGGCCGCCGACTGCTCTAGCTGGGTGGGGCTGCGGCCATAGCCAGCGCCCATACACCAGTGGTGCCGCCAGCAGGCCACCCACGAAATAAACGGTTGCTACCGGCAGAATTCTTTCCCTGTCGTATCCGTGAAAAATATCCAAGCCATACACCAGCCCCAGAATCAGCCCCAACGACGCGCTTTGCAGGGTAGCTACGCGCAGCCAGCGCAGCCTCACAGTGGCCGGACTGCCTAGCGCCCACGGCAACAGTGGCAGTAGCAGTGGGAGCGCCGGCAGCGACACTATTGCCGCTATGCTTACCGCCACGGCTACCAGTTCCGGCATGCCGCTGGAACCCTTGGTTACAAACACCGCTAGAAAAAATAGCAGGACAGTACCAAGCGCCTGCGCTAGCAGCCAGAAGCCGAGGTTGCGCAGTAGGGTAGGGGGCGGAGTAGCCGAAGGCGCAGAATGGCTGAGCGGAGAGCTTGATTCAGAGTAGGGTTCCATAAAATAAAAGTAGCTTGGCAACGCAACTATCCGGCGTTGCGTATTAGCTTTGCACCACAAAGTACTTCACCGTCCCGCATGAAGCCCGCCGCCCAGGACCCGCTTGCCCAACTCACCGAAATCCGCGCCATTATGGAGCGCAGTTCGCGCTTTATCTCGCTCAGCGGCCTGAGTGGGGTAGGGGCGGGGGTAGTAGCGTTGTTGGGCACGGCTTACGCACACCACTACCTGGGACTGGAATACGTACACGAGGAGTATGGCCCCGGCGGCTACGAGCGCCTGTTTCAAACCACGGCGGCTGAGCGGCTGGCGGCCCTGCCAGCCTTGCTAGGTATTGCCGTGGCTATGATAGTGGCGGCGCTGCTGGTGGCGGCATTCTTCACGCTGCGGCGCACCCGGCGCGAGGGCCTGCGCTCGCTCTGGACGGCCCCGGCGCGGCGGCTGGGCGTGGCGCTGCTCATTCCGCTAGTGGCGGGTGGGTTGTTTTGCCTCAAGCTGTTTCTTACCGGCGCGCCCGAGCTGGTGGTGCCGGGCATGCTCGTGTTCTACGGCCTGGCGTTGCTCAACGGCAGCAAGTACACCTTGGATGAGATTAAGTACCTCGGCCTCACGCAGGTGGCGCTGGGACTGGTGGCGCTGCTGGCGCCTGCCTACGGCCTACTGCTGTTTGGGCTGGGCTTTGGGGTGGGGCACATCGGCTACGGGCTGCTCATGTACAACCGCTACGAGCGCCCGGCCGGGGCGAAATTAGCGCCGTGAAGTACGCCATCCACACCCTCAACAAAGCCTTCGACCACCGTGTGCGCCTCGGGGTGATGGCCGTGCTGCTGGCCAACGACTCGGTGAGCTTCAACGACCTCAAGGACAGCCTCGACCTCACCGACGGCAACCTGGCCTCGCACGTAGCGGCGCTGGAAAAAGCCGGCTACGTGCTGGTCAGCAAGCAATTTATCGGCAAGAAACCCAACACCACCTACGAAGCCACCGCCGAGGGCAAGCTGGCGTTTCAGCAGCACTTGGCGGCGCTGGAGAAGCTGCTGAGGGGCGGGTAGCCAAACCGTATATGGATAAAAGCTAATCGCATTTCAGTTACTCATTTGTTTTCGCCCGACGGTGGCTGTTCATTGAGATAGCGCTACAGTTTTTTGTGCAGCTAACAGCATTTCAATTGAGGGCGGCATTGAAAAATTTTAGAATAATTCAGCCGCGTGGCTTGCTATGAATAAATCCAGGCTTTTTCTCGCGTTAGCGATATTTCTGCTAGTAACTTATATACCAGCTTTGATTTTTATTGGATTAGGGTCTTACGGACTTGTAACCAAAGACACGAGTTATCGGCTGTGGGAAATATATGCAGTAATTGCTCTTATTCCTGGCGCAATATTATTGCTTAGAAAAAATAATAATCCTAATTCATCCTTCCGAACCGTTTTAGGAGTATTTTTTTCGACGAATTTATTTGCAATATTCATCTTTTATGTTCTTTTTTCTATACTTTCCTCAAACGCAGACTGGGGACTGTTTAAAGGTATGTAGAAGAAAAAAATAGAATACCCCCGCCGACCCGTTTCGGCTTCTTTTTTGCCACAATACTTTGAAATTCAAAGCACTTTAACAATGAACCCAACTGCTTCTTGGCCCGCCGCCCACTACCCTATTCCGCCGGCCCCAGCCTACCGTATTTCCACCCTACTTGGCAGCCTCGTAGCAACGGGCGCGGTACTAGGCGACTACTTATTCTGGCACGAGTCGGCAGGACTCAACGTGTTGGTGTACATGGTGTTTCTGGTGGCCGCGCACCTGGCGGTGCTGCCGCGCTATGCGCCGGTGCGGCGTACCCGCGCCTTTTGGGTGGCGATGGTGGGCTGCCTGGTGAGCGGGACTTTCGTGGCCTGGTATGGCTCGGCGGCGGCGCTGTGGGCGGTGTTGGGCTCTGCACTACTGCTGCTGGGGCTGGTGAACCAGCCGGGGCTGCGGCTGGTGGGCTATGCGGCGCTTACGGCGCTGGGCAACGTGCTGCCGGCGGTGCGGGTGGTGCTGGGCAGCGTGCGCACGCCGCAGCAAGTGGGCGGGCGGCTGCGGCGCGGCTGGTACTACGGCCGGCTGCTGGCCATGCCGCTGGGGGCGCTGGTGGTGTTTCACCTGCTGTTTGTGCTGGCCAACCCCCGGTATGCTGCCCTTAGTGCGCGGTTTTGGGGCGTGATGGGCGACTGGCTGGCGGCGTTTTTCGCGGCCGTTTCGGTGCCGCACCTGCTGTTTTTTCTGGTGTGCCTGGTGGCCTCGGCGGGGGCGTTGGTGGTGGTGCCGGTGCATTACTGGGCTGATAGAGAGTCGCAGTTCGGCGAGTTTGTGCGGCGGCAGCGCGACCGGGTAGCCTCGCTGGGGGTGCGCCGGCCCAATTTCGACCATAGCCAGCGCCGCCTGCTCGATTTGCGCAAGGAGTGGCTGGCGGCCGTAGCCTGCTTCGGGCTGCTCAACCTACTGCTGCTGGTAGAAAATGCCATCGATATCCGCTGGATATGGTTTGGCTTCGTGCCCGCGCCCGGTTTCGACCTCACGCAGTTTGTGCACGAGGGGACTTACGTGCTGATTTTCAGCATTCTGCTGGCGGCAGGCATTGTGCTGTGGTTTTTCCGGCGCAACCTCAATTTCTACCAGCGGGGCTTGCCGCTGCTGCGCTGGGGCGCTACGCTCTGGGTGCTGCAAAACCTGGTGCTGGTGGTGTCGGTGGGGCTGCGCAACTACTACTACATTGTGCATACCGGCCTGGCTTACAAGCGCATCGGGGTGTATGCGTTCCTGGCGCTCACGGTGTTTGGCCTAGGCACGGTGCTGCTCAAAATATGGCAGCGGCGCTCGGCCTTCAGCTTGTTTCGGCTCAACTCGTGGGCGGCTTACGCCATGCTGCTGCTGCTGGCGGCCGGCAACTGGGAAATCTGGATTGCCGAGTACAACCTGCAGCCCCGTCTGGCTAGCCTCGACATCGGCTTCCTGCTCGATATGCCCGCCCGCGTGCTGCCCGTGCTGGCCGCCCACGAGGCCCGCATCGACCAGGCCCCCAGCCTGGTAGCCGAAGGCAGCGATGGCCACTACTACGCCACCAGCCGCGAGCAGGCACACCGGCGGCTGCACGAGCGGCTGGAAACATTCCGGCTCGCCTACCAGAAGCACGCCAACTGGCAGAGCCGCACGGGCGCGGAGTGGCGGGCCTACCAGGCGCTGCAAAATCAGCCGTAGCTCCCTCGAAATCTTCTTCTCCCTTTCTTATGCTACCCACTACCGCCTCGCCGCCAACCGCCCGCTCCTATTGGGTGCATCAACTCATCAAGCACCTGTTCGGGCAAGTGCTCATCCCGGCTTTTCAGCGTTGGCACGGCCTGGCCAGCATTCGGGCACAACAGCGGATTTTACAGGGCCTGCCTCCCGGCACGGTGGGCCGAACGGTGGCCGACTTGCTGGCCGCCCACGGCCTGCACCTCATTCCGGGCTACGAGTCGCACGACCTGAAGCACGTGCTGCTAGGCTACGCCATGACCCCCGGCAACGAGCTGCAGCTCAAGGCATTTATGCTGGGCAATGGCGACTGGTCGGTGCCCAACCTGGCGCTCCTGTCGCTGGCTCTGTTTACCCCCGCCGAATGGCCCGACCTCTGGCAGCACTACCAATGGGGCCGCCGCACCCCCTCCATCGTGCGCTGGCACCTCTTCGACTACGCCGCCCACAACCTGGCCGAACTGCGCCAGCAGTTGGGCACGCAAGCCAGCAACTGAGTTTATGCAAAGCCCCCCTACACCCCCGCCCGCCCAGTGGCTTGCCAGCAGCATAGCCTGGACGGCCGGCTGCCTCGGCTCCTGGCTGCTGCTCTACTATGCCTTGCCGCCGCTCTGGCAGTCGCGCACCGGCCCCGCCGAGTGGCTGTGCCTCGGCGGCTTCTGGCTGGCTCACTTCCTCATCTGGCGCAAAGCCGTGGCGGGCGGCTCGTTTCTGCTCTGGACGCCCGCCGCCACGGCCACTGCCCTCGACGCCGTGAGTAGCACCTGGCTGGCCTGTCTGTTCGTGTTTCAGCTGCTGGCCTTTGTGCTCGGCATCGCCGTGTCGGGCCTCACGCTGGTACTGGTAAACTGGCCGGCATGAGGAACCCGTTTGCCAAGCCCCGCACGCTGAGGCAGTGGCTGCTGGGCAGCGTGTGCTGGACGGTGGCGTGCGTGGGTGGGTGGGGCATCCTTGACGCCCCTGTGGTAAACTTCGAACCATCCCCCTTGAGTGACAAGATTTTGGGGAACTTGTTAGCAACAGGGTTATTGCTGACGCACTTGCTGTTATGGCAAAAAGGTGTATTTAGCGGCTGGCGACCGTTTAGGACTGACCGATGCAAGGGTAGTGCCCTCACGCTGCTAGCCGGTTTGTGGCTGCTGTTGCTACTCTTATTCCAACTTTACTGCTTGCTGATAATAGCCGAAGTAGTGCATATGATTTTGATAGCCAAGAAATTGGTTTAAATCATCTTTAAGTAAATTATAATCCCATGACCTTCGCCGACTTCACCACCTACTTCGAGGCCAACCAAACCCGCTACGATGACGTGGCCTGGGACGACCCCCACCAGCTAACGCCTGCCGAATTGCGGGCCGTGCGCTCGTCGCTCCAAACCTTCCAGCGCGGCGAAAGCTCCGAGGGACACTACCTCTACTCCCGCGCCAAGCTGCTCGGCGATGCCGACTATACGGCCGCTATGCGCCTCTTTATCAAGGAAGAGCAAACCCACGCGGCAGTGCTCGGGCGCTTCCTCGACCAGCAAGGGATTGAGCGCCTGCGGGGCCATTGGCTCGACGGCATTTTCCGGGGCCTGCGCCGGGTGCTGAGCTTGGAGCACACCATTCGGGTGCTGCTGGTGGCCGAAGTGGTGGCCGCCGTTTATTATCCCGCCCTGCGCAATGCTACTTACTCCGGCCTATTGCAGCAACTCTGCCAGCGCATTACCTTGGACGAAGAAATGCACCTCAACTTCCAGTGTTTCACGCTGCGGCAACTGGCGGCGGGCCGGCGCGGGGTGGGGGAGTGGCTACGCCGCCAGGCCTACCGCTTGCTCCTGGCCGGGGCTACGCTGGCCGCCTACGCCGCCAGCCGCCGCACCCTCAAGGCGGGCGGCTACGGGTTGTTCAGCTTCATAGCCGCCGCCACGGCCGAATACGCCCGCTGCGAGCGGATGCAGCGCCCCGACGGCCTTATTGCGGTGCGAGGCGGGCAGGCATTGGCCCCCGCCGAGGCAGCTGGCCCGGCCGGGGCTTGGCAGTGGCCCAGCGGGCACCAGCTACGCAATGCGCAGTGAGCCAGCGGTTGAATTGGCGTTTGAACGGGGGACTTCTGGGGCTGTTGGTGGCATTTATAGCGGTTAGCCTGCTGCAACAAATGAACCATTGGCCCGTTTTTTCCGCAGCTGAATCCCACAACCTCATTCGGCTAGTGGATGCTATCGCCCTAGGTACTTCGCTGGCAACAGGCAGTATGCTGGTAGCAACTGCTGGGGTGCTTCGGCGCTGGGTCGATGGTTGTTCGGGAGGCTTCCGGCGACAGGCGCTGGTGAGCGCCATTGCCGGTCTGGGCCTGATACTGCTGGTAGTAAGTATGCTGCTACTAAGCCTCGTGATACTGTGGCTGATAGTGTGTCTGGCGGCCGGAATCAGGTGGGTTGACCTGAGCGACGGTCTTTGGCTTTAGCGCTAGTGAGCAACCAGGCACCACACCCCTAAACGACCTCATTAGTGATTCCTCGTTCTATGTTCAAACGCCTGCTAACTGGCCTCTTCCCACTGCTGCCCTTAGGCAAGCGGCTGGTTTTTAAGCTGTTGGCCACGGCAGCAGTTGGCCTCAACCTGCTCTTCTTACAAGAGCTATAGCCCCATACGCCGGCTGCTTGCCGGGTGCTGGCCGTGGCCCTGTGGCTGCTGGGGCTGGCGCTGCTGCCGCAGCTAATGTGGTGGGTATGGCGCCGACTGCGGGCCTACACCGGGCCGGGCTGGATGCGGCTACTGGCCACGGCCGCGTACCTGGCCGGGGCCTGCGTGGCACTGGTAGTATGGCTGGCATTGCTGGTAGCTGCTCCCTTTGTTTTAGGACAGCAAGCTGTACTATACTAACCGATTAAGCAATGGAAGCTTAAATGCTTGTATTACGCGAAAAGCCTGGTAGCTTAGAGCCGGAAAAGTCCGCCTTAGCTCTTCGCTTTATTATGCCCCGCACCCTGCTACTTATTGTGTTGGCCCTCGCTGCCGTGCTGGAGCTGGGCCTTACTGGAGGCGCGTTTTTCGCGCCGGTGTTTACCCTCCACAAGTTTGGCGTGAGCTACGGGCCCGAAACCAAGTTTCTGACCTACCTGGTGGCGTGGTTTTTACTGCTGGCTACCCTGCTGGCGGGGCTGGCCTTTGCGCGGGTGCAGCAGCGGCGGCGGGGCTACGCCGGCCTGTGCTACCTGCTGGGCTTATGGTGGATAGGTGTCGGCGCAGGCATCTACCTCACGTTTGGCCGGCCCGACAACCTGCTGCTCGACTCGCTCAAAGGCCTGCTCATCGTGGTGCTCACCTGGCGCTGCCAGGCGGGCGGCCTGCAGGTGCGCCGGTAGCCGACCCAAGTTTTGGAGTAGGGAAGTAGCGCTCAGCTTTAGCTTGGCGCATCGCCGCCATGCGGCGAATCTGGCGTCTGGGGACGTTGAACCCAGCGGCGCGGTGCCAGCTTCGCCGATGCGCCAAGCTAAAGCTGAGCGCTACTTTTCCTGTAGTGCTGCTGACCACTCTCCGGCGGGCTCGTAGTGCAGGTAGCCGGCCCAGATGTGCAGCGGAGCCGCCACGTTTTGGTGGTAGAGCTGTCCGGTACCCAGCCCCTGCGCAAAGCCAGCCACCTCGTGCTCGCCCGTGAGCTGGGCTACCGCGTTGAGGCCGATATTCGATTCCAGCGCCGACGTTATCCACCAGCCCAGGCCGTGTTGCCGGGCCAGGCTTATCCAGCGGCGGGTGGCGGCGTGGCCGCCCAGCAGCGTGGGCTTGAGCACGAGGTACGCGGGCTGTAGCTCGGCTACCAGTTCCTGCTGCCGGGCCGGGTCCGTGATGCCTATTAATTCCTCATCCAGCGCCACGGGGATGGGCGACTGACGGCATACCTGCGCCAGCGCCGGCCAGTTGCCGGCCGCCAGCGGCTGCTCGATGGAATGAATGTCGAATCGGGCAAGCTGGTCGAGCTTACCCAGCGCCTCGGCGGGGGCGAAAGCTCCGTTGGCATCCACGCGCAGCACCAGCTTGTCTGGCCCGGCTTCGGCCCGGATTTCGGCCAGCAGGGCCAGCTCGGTGGCAAAGTCGAGGGAGCCAATTTTCAGTTTCAGGCACGAATAGCCCGCCGCCAGCTTCTGGCGAATTTGCTCGCGCATGAAAGCGGCATCGCCCATCCACACTAGGCCGTTGATGGGAATGCCCGCCTGCCCTTGGCTAAAAGCATTGTGGTAGAGCTGGTGCCGGCCCCCAGTGGCCAGGTCGAGCGCAGCCGTTTCGAGCGCAAAGCGCAGGGCGGGCAAGTGAGCCGGCACCCACTCCGCCGCCTGGGCCGGCGTTAGCTCCGGTAGCCGGGCGTGGCTTAGGCGCTCGCAAAGCTGCTGTACCTGGGTTTCAAAATCTTGATTATAATCGGGGCTCAGGCCGGCCAGGGGTGCTGCTTCGCCCCAGCCAATTACCTCGGGCCGGCGGGTATCGTGCAGGCCCAGGTAGTAGACTACGTGCTCCGTGAGGGCACCCCGGGAGGTACGGGCGGGGAAATTGAAGTGGAGCGTCCGGCGCTGATACGTGAGGGCAAGCATAGGCGCAAAGGTGCAGCGGCCCCACCAAAGCCCGGCGCGGTACGTCGGGTTCTGGTGGGGCCGCTTGGGTAATCCTACGAAGGTTAGTCTGACTTTTTCTTGCCCCGGCGGCTGATTTTACCGCCTACCTTACCCGCTTCGCGGGCTTCTTCCGAGGAAAAGCGGTGGCCGTTCCCGCTTTGGTGCGAAGCCCGGCCGCCCTGACTGGCAATCTGGCGCTGCTGCTCGGGCGACATGGCAGCAAAGCCCCGGCGGCTTTTCTCCCCCACGCGCCGCGCCGGGCGCTTGGGAATTCTGGGAGTGGAAGATTTACTATTTTCTGATTGGGTGGGAACTAAATTAGCAGGTTGCATAATAACGAATAAAAAGCAAAAAGAATTAGCAGACTGCCACTTATAAAAGCGGCTGTGCGTTTGGCAAACCATTGCAGCAAGTCATAAATTCCCCCAATCCCAAGTTATTTCAGGTGTTTTTTTTCTGAAGAAAGGATGCTAAAATGCTTGTCTTTTGGCGCAACCCGCAACCGATGGTAGCGGTTTAAGCTGTAAACCTGTTTGCCTCACTACTTATGCGCTGCCCTATGCCTGTGCCTGACTTGCTGCCCTCTCCGGCTATGCCGCTGCCCACCCATCCTAGCTTACTCACTCATTACCAGGACGTGCGGGCGCAGTCGGTGGCGCTGGTCCAGCCGCTGCTCCCCGAAGACACCGTAGTGCAGCCCACCCTCGACGTGAGCCCGCCTAAGTGGCACCTGGCCCACACCACCTGGTTTTGGGAAACGTTTCTACTGACGCGCTACCTGCCTGGTTACCAGGTGTTTCATCCCGAATATGCCTTTCTGTTCAATTCCTATTACAACTCGCTCGGCTCGCGCGTGAACCGCGCCGACCGGGGTACCCTCTCGCGCCCCCCGCTCTCGGATGTGTACCGCTACCGCACCTACGTAGACGAGCACATGGCCCTCCTGCTGGCGCACCTCACCGATACCACCGCCATTGAGCTGGTAGAATTGGGCCTGCACCACGAGCAGCAGCACCAGGAACTCCTGGCTACGGATATCAAATACATTCTCAGCACCAACCCGCTGGCACCAGCTTATGTAGAATTAGGAATTGTTTCGGCAGAATCTTCAGCAACAATTCCTAATTCAAATTTTCTCCCAGTGCCCGGTGGTATTTACGCCATTGGTAATCAGCAGGAAGGCTTCTGCTTTGATAATGAGCTGCCTGTGCATAAGGTTCTGGTAGCGCCGTTTGAGCTGCAAAACCGCCTGGTGACAAACGGCGAGTTCCTGCGCTTCATGGAGGCCGGGGGCTACCAGCAGTTTCAGTACTGGCTGGGCGAGGGCTGGGACTTAGTAAACCGCGAAGGCTGGGCGGCCCCGCTCTACTGGTCGCAAACTGCTGACGGTCAGTGGCAGCGCTACGGACCCACCGGCCTAGCCCTGCTCAACCTGGCCGCTCCCGTCTCGCACATCAGCTTCTACGAGGCCGATGCCTACGCCCAGTGGGCCGGGGCGCGCCTGCCCACCGAAGCCGAGTGGGAGGTGGCCGCCCGCCACTTTCAGCCCACTACGGCCGGCGCCAACTGGCTCGAAACCGGCCATTTCGACCCCCAGCCCCTGCCCGCCGACGCCGACCCCACCCAGTGCCACCAGCTGCTGGGCGATTGCTGGGAGTGGACCTACTCGCCCTACCACCCGTACCCCGGCTACCAGCGTGCCGCCGGGGCCCTGGGCGAGTACAACGGCAAGTTCATGGTCAACCAGCTGGTGTTGCGCGGCGGCTCCTGCGCCACCCCCGAAAGCCATATCCGGGTCAGCTACCGCAACTTTTTCCACGCCGATAAGCGCTGGCAATTCACGGGGCTACGGCTGGCGCGGTAGCGTAGCTTACCGCCCACGCGAAAGCCCCAGCCGTGAGGCTGGGGCCTGCTTTATAAAACCGCGTCCTAGCCCCTAGACGATAGCACCGAAGTGCCACTGGGACTCGAACCCAGGTTACGGCAGCCGAGCTCCTAACCAACTGCCGACGAATGGCAGAATCTGGCCGGTGCGTTTTTTCTGCTGCGAAGATAACACGCAGTGAGGGCATTACGTCGTGCTTGGTGCCAGCCACTTTTCCAGCCGCACGGGCTTATAAGCGGCCATTTCATCCAACAACGCGGCAGCGTCGGCGTGTTGCAGCAGTTGCCCCCGGTTTTCGGGGCGCAAAAACGCTTCGCCCTGCATGTGGTCTAGTAGCGCCAGCAGCGGGTTGTAGAAGCCCTCCGTGTTGAGCAGGCCCACAGGCTTGCTGTGCAGGCCGAGCTGCCCCCAGGTGAGTACTTCAAATAGTTCTTCAAGCGTGCCGAAACCACCGGGCATGGCCACGAAACCCTCGGCGAGCTCGGCCATGAGCAGCTTGCGCTGGTGCATGGTATCCACGACGTGCAACTCGGTGCAGCCCCGGTGGGCCAGCTCCTTATCGGCCAAAAATCCGGGGATAACGCCGATAACCCGGCCACCCTCGGACAGCGCTGCATCGGCGATGGCGCCCATCAAACCTACGCAGCCGCCCCCGTACACGAGGGTGCTGCCGCGCCGAGCCAACTCGCGGCCCATTGCCTGGGCTTGCTGGGTATAGATGGGCTGGTTGCCGCCGCTGGAGCCGCAATAAACTGCTACGCTTTTCATAAGGGGAAGTAGCGCTCAGCTTTAGCTTGGCGCATCGCCGCAGCGCGGCGAAGGCGGGGCCACGCCGCCAGGGTGAGATGAAAGGGTTGAATACGGATGCCCGCAGGCGCGAGCTTCGCCGCTACGCGGCGATGCGCCAAGCTAAAGCTGAGCGCTACATCCGCTCGGGTACGTCGATGCCGAGCAGGCCCAGGCTGGCTTTGATGGTGGCGCCGGTTTTGGCTGTGAGAGCTACGCGGAAGGCTTTTTTGGTGGGGTCAGTTTCTTTCAAAATCGGTACTTCGGTATAGAAGCGATTGTAGCTCTTAGCTACATCAAAGGCATACTGCGCCACCAGGGCGGGCGAAAGGGCGTGCGCGGCTTCGGCTACTACGCCAGCGTAGCCGGCTAGCTGTTGAATTAGCTCGCCTTCAGTAGGTTGCAGGCCCTGATAATCGTTGAAATCAGTGGAGGGAATAACGCCGGTTGCCTCCGCATCACGCTGAATTTTGGAGATACGAGCATATGAGTACTGAATAAACGGCCCCGTATCTCCCGCCAGCTGTACCGATTCTTCAGGGTTGAAAAGCATCCGCTTTTTGGGGTCTACTTTCAGCAGGTAATACTTGAGCGCTCCCAGGCCCAGCGTGTGAAAGAGGCGGGTTAGTTCTTCCTCACTCAGCCCTTCTATTTTGCCTTTGGCAAGCGTAGCAGCTTTCGCCGCCGCCTCTACTTCACGCACCAGCTCGTCGGCATCTACTACGGTGCCCTCGCGGCTTTTCATCTTGCCCGAAGGCAAGTCCACCATGCCGTAGCTCAGGTGGTGAATGGCGGCGGCGTAGGGCTTGCCCAGCTTGGTGAGCGTGGCTTGCAGCACCTGCATGTGGTAGTTCTGCTCGTCGGCAATAACGTAGATGCTGCTGTCGTAGCCGAAATCCTGGTATTTCAGCTCAGCCGTGCCCAAGTCCTGCGTGATGTAGACGCTCGTGCCATCGGCGCGCAGCAGCAGCTTCTCGTCGAGGCCCTCAGCTTGCAGGTCGACCCATACCGAGCCGTTTTCTTTTTGGAAGAATACGCCCTTTTGCAAGCCTTCTTCCACGCGCTCCTTGCCCAGCAGGTAGGTGCCCGACTCATAATAAAACTTGTCGAAATCAACGCCGATGTTCTGGTAGGTTTCGTTGAAGCCGTCGTAGACCCAGCCGTTCATGCGGTGCCAGAGGGCCATTATTTCCTCGTCGCCAGCCTCCCATTGCTGCAGCATCTGCTGGGCGGCCAGCATCAGTGGGGCCTGCTTTTTGGCGTTGTCCGGGGCCACGCCCTCGGCTTCGAGTTGGCGGATTTCCTCGCGGTAGTGCCGCTCAAACAGCACGTAATACTTGCCCGCCAGGTGGTCACCTTTTATGCCCGCGCTCTCCGGCGTTTCGCCGTGGCCGAAGCGCTGATACGCCAGCATCGACTTGCAGATGTGGATGCCCCGGTCGTTCACCAGGTTGGCTTTGGTAACGGTAGCACCGGTGGCTTTCAGAATCTCGGCCACGCTGTAGCCCAAGAAATTATTGCGCAGGTGGCCCAGGTGCAGCGGCTTGTTGGTATTGGGCGAGGAGTACTCCACCACCACGCGCTTCGGCCCTTCGAAGGGCACGGGCGCGCCGGCCGGCTGACTGAGCAGGTCGCCGAAAATCCGCAGCCACTCGGCATCGGCTATTTCGAGGTTCAGGAAGCCCTTTACCACGTTGTAGCCGCGCACAGCGGGGGCATGGTTTTGCAGCCACTCGCCCAGGGCCTGACCTATCTGCTCGGGGCCTTTGCCGAACGCTTTGGTGAGCGGAAACGTGACGAGAGTAAAGCTGCCGGCAAAGTCTTTGCGCGTGGGCTGCAGCACTAAGCTGGCGGCGGGAATCTGCTGGCCGAATAGCGCCTGGGCGGCGGCTTGCAGGGCGTTTTTGAGGGTTTGTTCAAGCTGTTGCACGAGGGCAAAGGTACAATAGCAGTAGCGCGGACTCTGTGAGTCCGCGAAGGATGTAGTTGTTCAATTGCAACACTTCGCGGACTCCCAGAGTCCGCGCTACTCCCCTACCTGCCCGTTACCTCGTCCAGCCGCAGCCGCTTTTCGATGGCGGCGGTGGCTTTTTCCAGGATGCCAAAGGCGTTTTGGGCCATCGTGTTTTCGCTGTCGAGGGTAGGGTTGATTTCACCCATCTCGAAGCATACTACGCGCTCGTTTTCGAGCAAATCCTGGCACAGGTTTTCGCCTTCGGAGAGGAACAAGCCTTCCTCTACCGGCGTGCCGGTGCCTTTGCTGAAGCTCGAATCGAGGCTATCGACGTCGAAGGAAATGTACACCAGGTCGCAGAAGCGCAGGTGCTCGTAGATTTCGCGGCTGAGTTGGCGGCTGCCTTTGGCTTGAATTTCGGGTAGCTTTATCCACTTGATACCCAGGCGCTCAATCACGGCTTCTTCCTCGGCTTCGGTGTCGCGCACGGCCACGTACACCAGGTGCTGGGGCAGCAGCTTGGGGCCGGGCTCGCCGAGGTTGCGCAGGCGCTGCCAGAAAAACTCGGTTTCGGCGTCGGGCTGGTGGCGCTGGCAGGGTCGGTTGTCTTCGCCCAGGGCGGCGGCCAGCGGCATGCCGTGGACGTTGCCGCTCGGCGTAGTGTAGGGCGAGTGAATGTCGGCGTGCGCATCTATCCAAATAACGCCCAGCGTTTTGTGCGGATACGCGGCCTTGATGCCGGCAATGGTAGCGTTAGCACTGCTGTGGTCGCCCGAGAGCACCAGCGGAAACTCGCCGAAGCGCAGGGTTTGCTCTACGGCGCTGGCCACACCCTTCTGCACCGTGTAGATGGCGTCGATGTGGTGGGCCAGCGGGAAGGGGTCGCGCTCAAACAGCACGTGGTTGAGGTCGGGCACGGCCACGGCATTGTAGCGCCGGAAGTAGTCGGAGCTTTTGTTGAGGCAAGCCACGCGCAGAGCATCGATGCCCATGCCGGAGCCACGGGTGCCGGCGCCCAACTCGGAGCGCACTTCCAAAAGTTTGATTCGTTTCATCGGGGGTGGGAGGGGGAGAAGGGTGAGGTCTGAACGGGCTGCATCGTGCCGCGAGCCGCCGCGAAGCTGCTCACGAGCGCTGCCTTGCGGCGCAGAACGCCGTAGCCATGTCGCTTCTTCCATCGGAGGCCGATGCACAGGGCCGGCTGGTTTCCGGCCCCCGGCGGTACTTTTGAGCCGCCCGCCGTAAAGGTCGGAATAAACCGTCTGTCATTGCGAGCACAGCGAAGCACTCTCCCCAGAACATTGTCGTTTGGGTATCGTTCTGAGGCGATTGCTTCCCTGTGCTCGCAATGACAGACGGTTCTAATCAGAAACCCTAAAATGGATACCTACCAGGACCTCATTACCCAAACCTTCGACTTCCCGAACGCCGACTTTCAGGTGCGCGACAACGAGCTGTTTTTCCACGACATCGACTTGGTGGCGCTGGTAGAAAAGCACGGCACGCCGCTGCGGCTCACGTACCTGCCCAAAATCAGCTCCCAGATTCAGCGAGCCAAGCAGTGGTTTGCCGACGGCATTGCCAGCACCGGCTACACGGGCTCGTATTCATATGCCTACTGCACCAAGTCGTCGCACTTCCGCTTCGTGCTCGATGAGGCGCTCAAGAACGACGTACACTTGGAAACCTCGTCGTGGTTCGATATCAGCATTATTCGCTCGCTATATGAGCAAGGCAAGTTCGACAAGCAGAAGTACATTATCTGCAACGGCTTCAAGACCGAGGAGTACAAGCGCGACATCACGGCGCTGCTCAACGACGGCTTCAGCAACTGCCTGCCCATCCTTGACTCGCCGGGCGAAATCGACTACTACCTCGACCACGTTCAGGACGGTACCAAGGTGAAGCTGGGCTTGCGCCTGGCCTCCGATGAGGAGCCACGCTTCCAGTTTTACACCTCGCGCCTGGGCGTGCGCTACGCCGATGCCGTGCCGCTGTTTGAGCAGCGCATCCAGCCCGACCCGCGCTTCGAGCTCACCATGCTGCACTACTTTATCAGCAGCGGCATCAAGGACACGAGCTACTACTGGACGGAGCTTTCGCGCTTCATCCACAAGTATTGCGAGCTGCGCAAGATGTGTCCCACGCTCCAAACCATCGACATCGGCGGTGGGCTACCCATCCAAACTAGCATCCAGCCCGAGTACGACTACCCCTATATGGTGGGCGAAATCCTGCGTACCATCCAGCGCATCTGCGCTGAGGAGGGCGTGCCGGAGCCGAATATTTTTACCGAGTTCGGCATTTTTACGGTGGGCGAAAGCGGTGCTACTATCTACTCCATTCTGGACGAAAAGCTCCAGAACGACAAGGAGCTGTGGTACATGATTGACGGCTCGTTTATCACCAACCTGCCCGATACCTGGGCCCTCAACCAGCGCTTCATCATGCTGGCCCTCAACGGCTGGAACCGGCCCTACCGCAAAATCCAGCTCGGCGGCCTCACCTGCGACTCGCAGGACTACTACAACGCCGAAAAGCACATCTACCAGACCTTCCTGCCGCAGCTCCAACCCGCTCGCAACCAGCCCGCTACCGAGCAGCCGCTCTACGTGGGCTTCTTCCACACGGGCGCCTACCAGGAAAGCCTCAGCGGCTACGGCGGCATCAAGCACTGCCTCATCCCCGCGCCCAAGCACGTCATCCTCGACCGCGCCCCCGACGGCACCCTCACCGACTACGTATTTGCCCCCAAGCAGGACGCCGCTAGCATGCTGAAAGTGCTGGGCTATACGGCCTAACACGTCGGCGCGGCTGGGCAATTGGGCGGGCCTACCGGCTGACTCGCCGAGTCGGCGCTCCGGCCTCCGAACTTTTCAGTAACTCCACCAGTTTGCCCCTAACCAGCTAACCGCGCAGCTTTTGCGTATATTTGGCTTCTTAACCTGCCTTTCCTAACTCCTCTGCCTGTATTATGAAAAAGCTCCTGATTCTGGCCCTCGGGGCCGCTACGCTGGGCCTCGGGGCCTGCTCGAAACATACCTGCCCGGCCTACAGCTCCTCCACGAAGCTTCAGAAGGCGCCGATTACGGCCAACACGTCCAGCACCAAGCACAACGGGTTCACGCATCTGTAAAGTGTTCCGAGGCGGGAAGTATTAACTTAAAGGCAGGCCAGATGGCCTGCCTTTTTGCATGTAACCCCGTAGCTTGCTTGGATATTTGAGGAGGTTTTATAAATTCACCCCAGAATTCACCAAGCTGAAGTATGCGTATTTCCGTCGTGCTATTACTGTTATTGTTTTGGTTTTCCTCCGTTCAAGCCCAGCCCATGTCGCAACGCCCATTACCACAGTTAATTAACACCCAGGAGCCTGGCTGGGACTTAGTGAAAACCTGGATTCAGGAAGCCACGAATAAGGTGCAGGTTTTACCCAAAACCCCGGCTCGCGCCGATAGCGCTTTGCTAGCTGCCCAGGTTACTACGCGCTCGCCGATGGGGGCTGTTATTTATGAAACAGGCGGTATTTTGGTAGATGGCGGCTGGCTGCGTATTCTAGGCGCTGGCAGCCCCGCGCTCGACCGCACGCTTATGGGCTGGAATGCTGGAAAACAAGCGGGTTTTTTACTCGTTGCTGATGATGTGCTAGGCGGCTTTTATGCCGTTAATGGGGGGGCATTTGGCCCGGAATCGGTAGGGAAAATATTTTATTTTGCCCCGGAAGATTTACGTTGGCAAGCCACTGACAAAACGTATTCTGAATTCCTGGTTTTTTGTTTCTCCGGTGATTTAGCCGAGTTTTACCACGACCTGCGCTGGCAAGGCTGGGAGCAGGAAGCAAGCGCTTTAACGGGCAATGAGGGTTTCGCTTTTTATCCCTTTCTATTTACCGAAGAGGGAAAAAATATAGCTAAATCCCAGCGAAAAGTAGTCCCGATAGCTGAATTATGGGAGTTCGGCCAAAATATGCAGCACCAACTGGATAGGGCTCACTAAACCCCGCCAATGGCCGCAATTCCCGCTGCCGACAGCTCCCTAAAATCCTGGATAACGCGGTCAGCCAAGTGTAAGTCCTGCCCGGCCGAGTGGGGGCTGGCATAGCCGATGCAGTAGATGCCCGCTGCTTTGGCCGCCGCCACGCCATTAGCCGAGTCTTCGATAACAATGCACTCCGCCACAGGCGTACCCGATAGGGCTGCCGCGTGCTGAAAAATTTCCGGATTAGGTTTCGACTGCGCAAAATCCTCACCGCTCACGGTGTGCGTAAAATACGGTGCCAGCCCAAACCGCCGAAACACGCGCCCAATGGTAGCCTTGGAAGCCGATGAAGCCACTACCATCTGAATGCCAGCCTGCTGCAAATCTTCGATGAGGCGGCGCACGCCGGGCAGCAAGTCGAGGCCAGCGTCCTCATCAAACGCCTGGTTGAAAAGCTCGCGCTTGCGCAGGATGAGGGTTTCTACCTCCTGCGGCAAGCCGAACTGCTGCTTGAGGCGCTGGAATACGTTGCGCGTAGACGAGCCCAGGAAGCTGGCGTAGAGCGTATCGGGCACGGGAATACCCAACTCCTCGAACTGCTTGGTAAAGGCAAAATGGTGAATCGGCTCGGTGTCGATAATGACGCCGTCCATATCGAAAATAACGGTGCGAATCATGAGGGTAGCAGTTTATACGAACTGGTCGACAATCCACTGCAGCGTACCGACGACCCGTTTGAGATTGGAATTAAACAGCGCCTGCGGGTCTACTTCGGCCGTGGTGCCTTCCAGGCGAATAAATTGCCAGGCCGTGCCGGTAGTCACGCAGCCATACACCAGGTCGGGGCGGCCTTTGCGCACGTTCAGGTGTTGGGCCGTGCGCATCTCGGCAATGCATTGCGGAATACCGCCCAGAATATCCTGCTTTTTGGCTTCGACCAGCACCATAATGGGCGGCTCGGGCGTGAATGACTTCGGATTGGCAGCCAAAATAAAATCGCAGACGCCACCCAGGTCCTCGTGATAAAGCGGCTCACCGGAAAACAGCGCAATCTTGTCGGCGTTCGCTTCCTTCACCACCGACAGCACCGGAGCAATCACCATTTCGGACATTGCCTTTTCCGATTTAGTTACTGCCGGGGCGGCCTGGTTCACGCGCAGATACCCCAGCAGCCAGGCTGGCAACTCCACGTTCGGCACCTCGTCCGGCAGAAAAGCCTGCTGAATCACCGTCAGCTTCAACTCCTCTTGCAGGTAGTCGAACGTTACTTGGCTGTACGAGGGCATAATGAATTGGTGAACGTGAGAATAATTTCCAGATTATTGAAAAACAGCTTACAATACTCGTGCATATTCAAAAATTACTCCAGACAGCTTGGCAGCGCGAATTGCTAATTTTATAGCAGAGTTTACATAAAGCGACCCCGTTATAGTCGGAAATGTATAAAGGCTGCAAAACAAGGCTAAATCTTTTATCGATTCTCTTGCAAATACGGGTCTAACTAAAAAATCTAGCGAGCTTCCGCTAAATAGTGATTCCTCACGATTCAACACCTCTTGCTGGCTGTTGAACCTGAGTATGTGGTATTTTCTTGACTCTTCCGTCCCTTTGTTTATGGTAACATCAATCCAGTTTATATCCGCTTCTGGACTAGCGTTAGAAGATAATATATCGGCTAGCTTGTCGGAAAAAATGGGCCACGCCAGGCAATTTGGTTGGTAGTCAAGCCAAATGTGCTTGAGTGATTGCAGGTTGTCTAACTCTTTCGACCCATTTTTGTCGAAGACAATATTTTTCAGAGCTAAATCAAAAGGCAATTTGTTCTTGCCAATTTGCGCGTCTGCTAGAAGATAAGCAGGGGGGGTATTTTCAGGCGGGCAAGCAACGGCGATGCTTCCGCCCCCTAAAGAGGCTAAATAAAAATATTCCATCTGCTAGTCTCTGTAACTCACTTCGTGCTGTCGTTCAGTTGCTCCAATAAATTATCAGCCGCCACGGAGTCGCGGGCGGCGCGGCGGTGGCGCGGCTCGTACTCGGTGTAGCACACGTACTTGCGCTTGAGGTCGGTGGGGGCTTTCGGAAACTGCCCGTAGTCGTAGCCCAGGCTTTTATCTTGGTAAATGTGTTCCATGTAGCGGCCAAAAATGGGCAGCGCCATGTGGCCGCCCTCGCCCTGCTTGGTTTTGAAGAAGTGGATGCTGCGGTCTTCGCCACCCACCCACACCCCCGACACCAGGTCTTTGGTGAGGCCCATGTACCAGCCGTCGGAGTAGTTGGAGGTGGTGCCGGTTTTGCCGCCAATCTGGTTGTCTTTGCGCCAGAGGTTTTCAAAATCCCACAGCTCCTGCGAGGTGCCGCCGTTTTCTTCCATGCCGCCGCGCAGCATATACAGCATCAGCCAAGCCGTTTGGGGCGAAATAGCACGCTTCTGCACCGGGTCGAACTGCTGAATGACGTTGCCGTTGCGGTCCTCAATGCGCGTAATAATGCGCGGCGTAGACCGGAAGCCGCTGTTCAGGAACGTGGAGTAGGCGTTCACCATCTCGTACACGCTCACGTCGCCGCCCGAGCCCAGGCCGATGCTGGGCACCGACAGCAACGGGCTGGTAATGCCTACTTTGTGCGCGTAGTCGGCCACTTTGCCCCAGCCTACTTTCTCGGTCAGCTGGGCCGTCACCGAGTTCACCGACCGCGCCATGGCCGAGCGCAGGGTCATGTTGATGCCGGTGTACGAGCGGGTTACGTTGTCGGGCTGCCACTCCATCGGCTGGCCATTTTCGACGTACTTGATGGTCACGCGCTCGTCGCGAATGCGGTCGCAGGGCGAGTAACCGTTGTCCATGGCCGTGAGGTACACGAAAGGCTTGAAGGTGGAGCCGGCCTGGCGGCGGCCCTGCTTCACGTGGTCGTACTGGAAAAAGCGGTAGTCGAGCCCGCCTACCCAGGCTTTAATAGAGCCCGTGAAGGGGTCCATCGTCAGCATGCCGGCCTGCAGAAAGTGCTTGTAGTAAGCCAGGGAGTCGAGCGGCGACATGACGAGGGTGGTGTCGTGGTCGTCGCGCTTCCAGGTAAATACCTTCATGGGGCGCTTGGCGTGCAGGGCCGAATCGAGGCGAGCGGGCTGGCCCTTGTAGCGGGCAGCCAGGCTTTTATAGCTCTCGGTGCGCTTCATTTGGGTGGCGATAAAATCGGGAAGCTCGTTGCCGTCCTCGTCTACCCAGGGGTTTTGGTTGCGGTTGCGCCAGAAGTTATCGAAGTTCTGTTGCAGCATTTTCATGCGGTGCCCCACCGATTCCTCGGCGTGGGCTTGCATCCTGGAGTCGATGGTGGTGTAGATGCGCAGGCCGTCGCGGTAGAGGTCGTAGCCGTGCTCGTCGCACCACTTATTAGCGGCCTGGCTGATGGCGCTGCGGAAGTAGGTATCGGGGCCATCGACGTGCTTTTCAATCTGGTAGCGCAGGGCAATAGGCTGCGCCTGCAGGGCCGCCACCTCGGCAGCGGGCAGGTAGCCGGCCTGCCCCAGGCGCTGGAGCACCACGTTGCGCCGCCGCCGGGCCGCCTGCGGGTGGAAGCGCGGGTTGAAGGCCGTGGGGTTGTTAAGCACGCCAATAAGCACGGCCGCCTGCTCGGGACGCAGGCTGTCGGGGGTAGTGCTAAAAAACGTTTTGGCCGCCACCTTGATACCGAAGGCGTTGGAGCCATATTCTACGGTATTGAAGTACATGCGCAGAATCTCCTCCTTGGTATAGCGGCGCTCCAGCTCCACGGCCGTGAGCCACTCCTTGGTTTTGGCGATGAGCACGCCCACGCCCGGCACGTGGCTGAGCCCACCCTGCCTGTCGCCGCGCCGGGTTTTGTACAAGTTCTTAGCCAGCTGCTGGCTGATGGTAGAGCCCCCGCGCTTGTCGCCCCGCAGCCCGTAGTAGATAGTCGAAGCCAGCGAAGGCGCGTCGATGCCCGAGTGCTGCTCGAAACGCACATCCTCGGTGGCAATGAGCGCCTTGGTGAGCCACGGCGACATATCCTTGAGCGGTACCGGCGAGCGGTTTTCGCGGAAATAGCGCCCCAGCGAAACCCCATCGGAAGTAAATACTTCGGAGGCTTGCTCTACCTTGGGATTTTCCAGTTCTTCCAGACTCGGCGACTTGCCAAACAAGTACAGGAAATTGCTTTTAATGAGCAGCGGATACAGTAGAAAAAAGCCCAGCCCGATGAAGAAAGTAGTCCAGGCCACGCGCACGAGGCGGCGGGTGCCCCGGCCGGGGCGGCGGCCCAGCGGCAGCGAAGCCGGGCGGGAAGCAGAAGGAAGCGGCGGGTTTTCGTCGGCCATGAACGGCGGTTTTTTGCAGAAGCGAAGAAGGGCAAAGATACCCGCCCGGCTCACGTAGCGCGGCCTTTAGTTGCGTATCCCCGTGCGAGGTAGCCCGCACCCGCGCCGTTGGCGGCCCGGTCTGGGCTACGTGGCCTTCACCAGCGCCCGCAGGCGGCGGCGCTCGGTGTAGCGGCGGTAGCCGATTTCGAGCAGCGCCGCCAGGGTGAAGGCCATGCCCAGGCCGTAGCTCCACTTGAGGTAGCGCAACTGCCGGGCGGTGGGCGCATCCACGGCATGCAGGTACACGGCCAGGCCCCACAGCTCATCCACAAGGGTAAAAAGCCACACAGCGGTGGCAGCCCGCCGCCGCACCTGCCCAAGCACCATCACCCACCGGAATGCATAAAGTACCATGCCCGGAATAGCCGCCGGAAACAGTACTGGCTGCGCTAGTAGGAGCGGCAGGCCCAGCAGCACAATGGTAAGGGTTTCCTTGGCCAGCTGCAGGGCGGCCAGTGCCCGCCCCTGGGGCGAGAGCAGCTTGGGCGACGGAATAGGACGCGGGCGCAAGTGAGGCATGGCGCAAGATAGGGGCTGGTTTCTTCCTGGGAGCAGGTAAGATGGCACCACTTGCCCGCAGGCACTCGCAGAATGTATAGACAACCTTTCAAACAGGTAGCCAGCAACCAAAAACCCACATCGGTGCCCTTCGCCAGACCAGCTAAAATGTTGTAGCTTTAGCTGTTCCAATCGACTAGCTGCTGTGTGCTATGGGGTGCCCGTCGTTGCGTAGGTATGAGGGCTGGCTCTGGCTGGTACTGCTGCTGGCGGTGAGCCGCCTGGGGGCGGCGCAGCCCGCGCAGGGGCATGCCTTCCAGCTGGCCAAGCCGGGGCAGCGGCAGGTGAGCTTTCCCTTTGCTATCCAGCGCAACCTGATTGTGGTATCGGCCCGGCTCAATGGGCACGGCCCGTACAATTTTCTGCTTGATACCGGCGTCAGCACCAGCATTATCACCGACCCGCTCGTGGCCGATTCGCTGCACTTGGTGCGGGGCACCGAATACCGCATCGGTGGGGTAGGAGGGCAGGAGGGCGGCCTGCGGGCCTACGAAACAACGGGCGTGCGAGTAGAGCTGCCCGGGGTGGTAGCACCCCGCCTTACCTGGTTGGTACTCAGCAGCGACGTGCTCGACTTATCGGGCTACGCGGGTACGCCCATTCATGGCCTGCTGGGGGCCGAGCTGTTTCAGTCGCTGGTGGTGGCCATTCACTCGCAGCAGGGGCGCCTGGTGTGCTACGACCCCACCCGCTACCGTGCCCCGAAGGGCCGCCGGTGGTCGGCAATACCCCTCGACATCGACCACAACAAAGCCTACCTCACAGCCGAAATATCGCAACTGTCAACTCTGGCGGCAGCCAGCTCGCTGCCGTTGCGCCTGGTGCTCGATACCGGTGCCGGCCATGCCTTGAGCCTCGAAACCAGCGCCGACCGACGCCTGCACCTGCCGGCCACCCGCCTGCGCACCGACCTCGGCCGGGGCCTCACGGGTTTGGTGAGCGGCTACCTGGGCCGGGTAGCTTCGGTGCAGCTGGGGCGCTACCACTTGCCGCAGGTGCTCACCTCTTTCCCCGATTCAACCCAGGTGCATGAGCGCCTGCCGCCGAGCGAGCGCAGCCGGCAGGGCAACCTGGGCTACGAGGTGCTCAAGCGCTTTGAGGTAGTAATTGACTACCCCCACAAGCGCCTGCTGCTGCGGGCTACCAATATGTTGCGCGAGCCGTTCGAGCACGATATGTGCGGCCTCGACCTGCTGGCCTGCGGCCCGAGGTTCCGCCGCTACCTGGTGCAGCGCGTAGTGCCCGAGTCGCCAGCCGCCGCTGCTGCTATCAGCGAAGGCGATGAGCTGCTATTTATTAACCTGGTAGCTGCCCCCGATTTATCCATCAACGATATCAGCCGCCTGCTGCACTCGCAGAACGGTCGCCTCGTGTTTCTGGTGGTGCGCCGGGCCAATGGCGACTTGTACAGCACCACCATTCACCTGCGCCGCCAGATTTAGTAGCTGTTCGGTAAGTTATTAGGTTAAAAAGCACGTCATTTCGAGCTTGCCGAGAAATCTCGCTCGCCTCGTTGAACGGCGCAGATGAAGCGAGCGAGATTTCTCGGCAAGCTCGAAATGACGTGCTTTTTAATTGACGTTACGCAGTGCGAGAAGTAGCACTCGGCTTTAGCTTGGCGCATCGCCGCCACGCGGCGAATCCGGGAACGCGCCACTTGGTGCAACGACTGTTAGCTTGGCGCATCGCCGCCCTGCGGCGATGCGCCAAGCTAAAGCTGAGTGCTACTTCTCGCACTGCGTAACGTCAGTTTTTAATCGAAAACTTCCCGGACAAGGTATGCGCTTATCTTCGAAGCAGCCAGGCAAACGGGTTGCTGCCCGTACTTTCAGCCCGCCATTTGCTCTTTCTTATGTCCGCTGCTGCCACCGATATCCTACCGCCGCTTATCCAGGACAACCAGCGGATTTATTACGAGCATTTCGACGAAGATTTTACGCGGGCAGTAGACCAGAATATCCTGCAACTGCTGGACCGGGTGTGGTTTCGGTCGCGGCTAGTGGGCTTCGAGCCGTATCCGCAGCCTAATAACCCGCGCCGGCCGCTGGTTTTCGCCTCCAACCACTCGGGCATGGCCTTTCCCTGGGATGCCATTGTGGCGCTGGCGCACCTGTTTCGGTACCTGCCCAACCAGCGCGACCTGCCCCGGCCGCTCTCCGCCCCGCTGCTGAGCAAGACGGCGCTCATGAACCCGTATCTGGTGCGGGACTTCTGGAAAAAATGTGGCTGCGTAGATGCCACGACGCTCAATTTTGAAACCATGATGTACTACCAGGACCACAACCTCATGCTCTATCCCGAGGGTGTGCCTGGCATTGGCAAAGGCTTCAACCGCAAGTACCAGTTGCAGCGCCTGGCCACCAGTATGCTGCGCCTGAGCCTGCAGCACGGCACCGACATCATGCCCTTTTACACTATCAATGCTGAGTACCTGAACCCGTATGCCTACAGCTTTGAGCCGATAAACCGCCTCACCAAGAAAATCGGGATTCCGTTTCTGCCGCTTACGCTGCTGCTACTGCTGGTTCTACTGCAGCCTTGGGCATTTTACCTGGCCTTGCCTGCGCAACTCACCTTCGTGATGGGCACCCGCATCCGCCCCACCGACCTTACCGACAAGAAACACGACGAGCTAAGCCGCGACGAATACCTGGCCCTGAGCGAGCAAATTCGCCTGCGCATACAAGGCGAGCTGGATGCCGCCGTAGCTGCCCACGGCCAGCACCCCTACCGCTGGGGCGAGCTGTGGCAGCGCATCAAGGAAAACCGGCGCTACTTCCCGTTTTTCCTGCCCTTCGCCTGGCCGGCGGCCTTCACCGAGTTTGAGCGCCGCTACGTGAAAAACGGCGAGCGTGACTTCGACCTGCATCTCGACCGCCCCGGCACGTTTTGGAAAATGCTCTGGCGCAACCCCCTGGTACTGGCGTACTTCATTCCATTGGTGGGCTGGATTCCGTTGGCCATTAAAGGGTACCGAGGCAATAAGCTGTAGTTGTAGTAAAACGGAGTGGTACTCCGTTTTGGCGAGAAGCGCCAAGCTTGCGCTTGCTCCATCTACAACAATCCACCTTGCCGCTGGCGCGGCAAAACGGAGTGCCACTCCGTTTTACTTTTCGCAGCCAACCAAGCGGCCGGGCTTGCGTTAATCTACTCGGCTTGCATACTACTTTTGCCAAGTAACCGCTTCGTACTTCCTTTCACTTTTTCCCTTTCCAGTCATGGACGACCTGTTCAAGAAATTCATCAATACCGGCGTTGGCTTCCTCTCGCAGGGCAACAAGCGCATTCAAACCGCCATCGACCAACTTGTGAAAGACAGCAAAATGTCGGAGCAAGAAGGTAAAAAAATAATGGATGAGTTGCTGAAAAGCGGCGAAACCAAGCGCAAAAGCCTCGAAAAGCAGTTCCAGAGCCTCACCGACACCGTGCGTGAGCGCGTGGGCCTGGCCCCCGAAGCCGACAAAAAACCCGCCGCTAAAAAAGCCAGCAGCCCCACCGCCAAAGTAGCTGGCACCACCAAAAAAGCCGCCGATAAAGTGAGCGATGTCGCCGACAAAGCCAAGCGTTCAGCTGCCGCGAAAGCTGGTATCGCTAAGAAAAAAGCGGCGGCGGGCGGCGAGGCGAAGTAGTTGCTATGTTCTCCATAAAAAAGCCCGCGCAAGCGGGCTTTTTTATTGGTCGTTGGTTTGGTGCCTGCTAAAATACTGCCTACAGATTCCCGTACACTAAAATATACTCTGCATATTTTAACGTGTCGTTGAGCCACGTTGCTACGTCTTGTAGAAACTGCTTAATAGGTAAGTCGTCGCATTCAATTCTACTGATTCTCTCAGCTACTCGTGTGCAGGTTTGATTATCAAAATAATTAAGTCCGCAAACGTTAAAACTGGTTTCCACCTCTTTAGTCAGCGGATTATACACTGGAAAAGCAGATGCAAATGTCTCTAGAATGTAATCGAAATCGTCAGTCGGAATGAATATGTCGTTTCGTTTAGCTGATTTATAAGCTTCTCTAGTTGCAGTTTCGGGCCATAAAACGAATCCTATTTCATTTTTGGAAGCCTTGTTTACTCTGGTTGTAATAGTTACCGCCCTCTGATTAATCTTTTCGACGGCCTTATTTAAGTCATATATGGATGCTATATAATACTCTTTTGCAGTTTCCTCTTCACATTCAGCAGCTTTGCAGATTTCCCTTATAATTTCTTTGTGAAACTCTTGCTCACAGATATAAATGTCCCCATCATTACTTTTTAGCAATCTGATGGCGGTGGTCAATGGCATTGACAATCTGTTTCTTAAGATTTTTATTTTTTCAGTGTCCACACCGTCTGAAATAAAAATTCACTAAGGCTAATAATCAGCGTTTTGGTAAAAGAAAAGTAGGGTGCGGGGCTTGCCCCTGCCCGCCGTTGAACACTTGGGTTTGTTCAACGACGGGCGAGGGCAAACCCCGCACCCTACTTCTTACATCTACGCCACCGAGTACGTCACTTCCTTCACCGCCTTCAGAATCCGGGCTACATTCGGTAGCGAGGCTTCGATGAGGGTGGGAGCGTAGGGCAGAGGCACGTCGGCGCAGGTGATGCGGATGACCGGGGCATCGAGGTAGTCGAAGGCGCGGCGCTGCACCATGTAGGCCAGTTCGCCCGAGAGGCTGGCCAGGGGCCAGGCTTCCTCGATTACTACCATGCGGTTGGTTTTCTTCACCGAGTTGATGAGCGTGTCGTAGTCGATGGGGCGCACCGAGCGCAGGTCAATTACTTCGGCCTCAATGCCTTCTTTGGCTAGCTCGTCGGCGGCGGTGTAGAGCAGCTTCATCATCTTACCGAAGCTCACCAGCGTTACGTGCTTGCCGGAGCGCACCACGTTGGCCTTGCCGATTTCGAGGATGTATTCTTCTTCGGGCACCTCGCCCTTGTCGCCGTACATCAGCTCCGATTCCATGAAAATAACGGGGTCGGGGTCGCGGATGGCGGCTTTGAGCAGGCCCTTTGCGTCGTAGGGGTTGCTAGGCACCACCACTTTCAGGCCGGGGCAGTTGGCGTACCAGTTCTCGAAGTTTTGCGAGTGCTGCGAGCTAAGCATCCCGGCGTTGCCGGTGGGCCCCCGAAACACGATGGGGCAGGAGTACTGCCCGCCCGACATGGAGTAGATTTTGGCCGCCGAGTTAATCACTTGGTCGATGGCGACCAGCGAGAAATTGAACGTCATGAACTCGATAATCGGCTTGAGGCCGTTGGCCGCCGCGCCCACCCCGATGCCGGCAAAGCCCAGCTCGGCAATCGGCGTATCAATCACGCGCTCAGCCCCAAACTCGTCGAGCATGCCCTGGCTAACCTTGTAGGCACCATTGTACTCGGCCACTTCCTCGCCCATCAGGAATACCGACGGGTCGCGGCGCATTTCTTCGTTCATGGCCTCACGCAGGGCCTCACGGAATTGAATGGTACGCATCAATTAATAGACAAAAAACCGGCACCACGCCGGTAGGCAAAGCTACGAAAGAGAACGGGTAGGGTAAGTGTTAGCTGGCTATTTAAGCAGTTCGCCACCCATGCTTGGGCAGTTTATTGGTCAGCCGGGTGTCCACCACCGTCAGGGTCAACTCCGCGCCCGTCTTTTCCAGCACCACCATGCACCCGGCCGGTAGCACGCCGCCGGGCTCAAATTCCAGCTCCTTTATCTTCACGCTGGTCGTCACGCCATTCACATCTAGCTCACGGCTAAACGGTTCACTAGTGTGGCCGTGAAAATGGTACTGAAACGGCATATTATCGAGCAACTCGCGGATTTCGGCCATACCATAGCCACGCTGGCTGGCGTCGTCCTTGTCGTGGGTGAGCAGCACCTCGAAAACAGCGCTCGATTTCAGCAGCTTCTTCAGCACTTGCCGCTCATAGTCCTGAATAAAGCGCTTATCCGGTCGGTGCTTGCGGTCGCCGATGCGGCCCACGCCCACAAAGCTCAACACCTCCTCCCCAGCCCGAAACTGCTGCGGCAGCCCGGTTTTGCACACCCACACGCGCTTGTACACGTCGATGGGAAACATGCTTTCCTGCGGGTGCTGGCTTTCCAGCTGGTCGAGGTAGTCGTGGTCTTCGTGGTTGCCCCGCACGCAGAGCATCTGCAAATCGAGGCGGTCGAGCAGCTGCTTTATTTCGGGTTTCTCCACCGTAAAATCGTCGTGAAACCCAAGCTCGTCCCGGTCTTTTTGCGCGTGCTTCACGGTGGCTTTGTCCAGCGTTTCCAAGTCGGGATACGCGCCCAAATCACCGCATTGCAGGATGACGTCTACTTTCTGGCCGGTTTCCTGCTGGTAAAGGTCAACCAGCTTAAAAGGCAGTAATACCTTGCCGTGAACGTCGGCTAATAGCGCAACTCGCATAGGTTGGTAGGGTAAAAGCTGGTTACGTAACTCAAGTTGCGGGGTACAGGTTGGGCAACAACTCCCCTCCTCAGCCGAGGAGGGGAGTTCGCATACGCCGCAACTTGGGTTACGTAAGGGCAATGCGGGTGGGTAGCTGGGCGGCTATTCGGCCAGTGGGATTAACTCAGCTGTTTTCGCATTCACCTTGATGCCCCACTCACTTTGAAAGAAAAAGGTAAGGTCATCAGTCGGTGTGGTTTGGAAGTAGATGTTATCGAACTCTTCGCGAGCTTCAACAGGGTGAAAGGATATACTTGCCAGGCAAGTATCATCCGTCAAGAGGTAGGCCGGGTCGCGCTCTTTTACACGTAAGAACGTGACGTTGTTGAATATAAGCATCAGGCCGGGTAGCGGAGTGCTTTTCGCCCACGCCTCCGGCGACCGCAGCCAGCGTAGCGACATCTGCTGCTGGGGCAGGTTATAATCCAAGCTTTTAAAGTCGAAGCAATTGTGCAGGTCGAGGTTGTGGCCTTCCCATTCGAGCGAAATACCGTCGCCGTAGAGCTGGAAATTTTGGAGGTGCATAGCTGGGAATAATGCCGTAGCAAGTCTTTTGGATTGCGCTGCTCCTTGTCTGGCAAGATAAAGATTGCCTTACTTCAGCGCCTCCCGAAACGCCTTGCCCTGCACGTAGTCCTGAAACTCCAGGTCTTCCACGGCCTGCGTGGCTATATTACGGTCCAGCAATACCGCTTGGCGCAGCTCGGCAGCGGCGGCGGCTTCGTCGTGGCGGCGGGCGGCGGCTACGGCCAGGCCGTAGTGGGGCGCGGCGGCCTGCGGGCGCAGGGCTAGGGCGAGGCGGTACTGGTCGGCGGCGAGGTCGTAGCCGCCTTTTTGCACCAGCATGAGCGCTTGGTTCATGTGGTTTTGGTAGGTGGGAGCGGTCAGGCGCAGGCTGGTGAGGGCCTGTTCGGGCTGGCCGAGCTGAATTTCGAGGGCCGCTTTGTCGGAGAAAATCTTGCGCAGCATGGCACGAGGCCCCCCCAGCCGGATGGCGTAGTCGTAGTCACTGAGGGCCTCCAGGTACTCCTGGGCGTGGTGGTGGGCCGAGGCGGCGCGGTAAAACAGCTCAGCCGTGAGGTGGCGGTGCGCGGCCAGGGTGAAGTTGAAGGCGGCCCGGTGGTAGAAGCTGCGCTGCCCGCGCTCGGTGGGCTCCTTGGCGGCGCGCATGGCTAGCACCGTGCCCAGGTTATAGAAGGCGTTCCAGTCGGAGCTGGTGGCGGCGGCCAGCTCATAAATGCGCTGCTTCTCGGCCAGCAGCGGCGTGAGGGTAGCCGAGTAGCGCAGCTCCTCGGGCGTGAGGTCGTCGAGGGCGGCCTCCTTTTCCAGAATTTTCTGGCTCAGGATATACACCTCCGAGTCGTAGCGCTTGGGGGCCGTGTAGGTGACGGCCACCGTGCCCCAGCGAAGCACCGGGTAAATGTACTCATCCAGGTAATCGAAGTAGCTGAGCTTGTGCAGCGCCTTTTCCTTTTCGGCAAACGTGCCCCGCGTATCGTTAATAATGTCTACCACCGAGTCCTGTTGCGCGGACTTGAGGGCCGAGTTCTGCACCTGGTTCAGAAACAGCTCCCAGCTGTTGTGGTAAGTGAGGGTGTCGAAGGTAATATGCTCAACCTTATTGAGATAGGAGAAATTCTTTACCCGCTCCTTGTAGTAGTATAGCAGCATCCGCACGCGCTTGCTGGCGAGGGCTGGGTTGGCGGCATCGAGCGAATCAGGGGAGTGGCCGGCCGCGATAAGCACCCGCTGGGTGTGCTGGTTGGCATCGATGAGGTCTTCGAGGGCGGTCACGTTGGGGCCCATCTTGGAGCGGATATACCACTGGCCCTGGTCGAAGTAGAGCGGCAGTTCGCGGGTGCCGCTCATGGTGTTGTTGGCGTGTTCGGGCAGCAAAGCCAGGGCGGTATCTTCGAGCACCACGCGTCGGCCGGGGTCGGCAATGCCGCGCGCCACCACAGTTTCGGTGCTGGCGTGCAGCACTTTACCATTCGGCTTCAACTCGCGCACCTGCCCCCGCGCCAGCAGCTGGCCGGGCGAGTGCCGGGGCGTGTTGGCAATGCTGAAACGGCGGCTGCTCACGAGGCGGCCCTTCACCGAGTCGTCGTAGGTATAGTCGGCCTGGCCGAAACTCACGCGGCCTACAGTGTCGAGGCGCAGGTCGTGCTCGTAGCGGTAGGTGAGCACCACCTCGTACACGGCACCCTTGTGCAGGTGGGCGGCGGCCACCTTGGCGGTAACTTCAAAAGGGGCTACTTCGCCCACGGCCGTGATGGGGCTGGGCTCCACACGCACCTGCCGGCCGGTTTCGGCCGTTTTGAGCATGCCGGGCAGCGTAGCGCAGGCAGTGGGCAGCACCAGGGCCAGGGCCAGGCCGGCCAGCCGCAACGACCCTGCTGGTAAAAGAAGAAAACGCAAACTAAAAATTGATTAACAAGCAGTTAAACGCGCAGCAGCCAACTTTGCCACTGGGTTGAACGTAAAGAATAATGCCTGACGCTCGAAAGCAGCCAAACGGTATTTAGCTGGTTTTAAGCGTATCTTAGCCCGGCAAAGTTGCAACTTCTATCCCAAACCCCCGCCATGAAGCGCTTTACCGACTATATCGAAGCCCAGTCTTTCGGGCTATGCTCGGTGCTGGCCCAACGCTGGGGTTTCAGCACCCGCAGCGTGCGCTTGTCGTTCGTATACGCCTCGTTTTTCACGTTTGGCTCGCCGGTCGTGCTCTACTTCGCGGGCGTATTCTGGATGAACATTCGCCACGCCATGCGTGAGCAGCGCAGCACCGTGTGGGATTTGTAAGCTGAAAAATAGCTAACGTAGTGCGGTCGAAGCTCTATATCCTGGCCTTGTTAGGTAGCGTGACTTTCGTCACTCCTTGCCAAGCGCAGGCAATCCCTAATAGCTGTGAGCTGTTGGTTGTGTCCAGTCAGCATCAGATTATCGAGCTGCACAAGCCCGATTACTCACTGACCGCAACTAAGACTGGTTGGGACTTAAAGATTCTGAATCCGGAATTTCGGGAGGCAATCCGCATTATGGAGAGCCCCGATATTTCCTTTTGTGCGGCGGGAGAAGAAGTGCTGGCTCGGGGCAACGACGTATTATCCTCTGCCGTGCCAGTTGGAGCAACTGCTTTTTACGCTACCCAACACGGGAAAATCTGGCGTTTCGCCAACAGCGTAATTGACATTACGCTGATTCGTAAAGTCGTCCGAAAATAAGCTGGCAGCTACGGCTGGTAGTAGCGAGTGTGCCAAAATGTTGGCTCAGGACTTTTCCTTAGTTGGCTCAGGACTTTTCCTTAATTGCCAACTCGCTAAACCGCTTCTTGCCGCCAAAAAAGTATGCCCACACCACGCTGCCGCCATACGTGCCGGCACGCTGGGCCACCAGCAAGTGCGGGCGGGCCAGGCGGCGACGCTGCCGCCAATAGCTGAGCTGCCGCGCGAAATGCCAGTGCGCCCGGCCCACGGCCTGGGCTTCGGGCCAGTTGGCGGCCAGCAGGAAGCGCAGGCCGGCCACCCAGTCGAGCAGCACGCGCAAAATGAAGGCGGCGGCCAGCTCGCCGGGGGCCGCGTTTTTGAAGAGCAGCGCCAGGCCGTTGCGGAAGTTGAGGTACGTTTTGCGGGGGCTCGATTTGGGCAGCGTGCCACCGCCTACGTGGTGCACTACGCTCTGGCCCCCGGCGTACCAGATTTCGTAACCCGCATTCTGAGCGCGCCAGCAGAAGTCGATTTCCTCCATGTGGGCGAAGAAAGCGGGCTCCAGGCCGCCCAGCTCGTGCCAGGCGCTGGCCCGCACCAGGCAGCAGGCCCCGCTGGCCCAGGCCACGGGGCGCGGGTCGTCGTACTGGCCGTGGTCGGTTTCGAGGGTGTCGAAGAGGCGGCCCCGGCAGAAGGGGTAGGCCAGGCCGTCGAGGTAGCCGCCGCCCGCCCCGGCGTACTCAAACAGCGTGGGGTTGGCGTGGGCCAGGATTTTGGGCTGGGCGGCGGCAATGCGCGGGTTGGCAGCCAGCCGCGCCCGCAGGGGCGGCAGCCAGCCGGGCTGCACGGCCACGTCGGAGTTGAGCAGCACGAAATACGGGCTGTCTACCAGCTGCAAAGCGCGGTTGTAGCCCTCGCAGAAGCCGTAGTTTTCGCCCAGCAGCAGCACCTCCACCTGCGGAAACGCGCCCCGCAGCAGCGGCACCGAGTCGTCGGTAGAGGCATTATCGGCCACTAGCACGCGGGCACCCTCGGCGTGGGCAAGCACGTCGGGCAGAAATTGCCGCAGAAAATGGACGCCGTTGTAGTTGAGGATGACGATGGCAACGTCGGCGCAGGACAAAGGAGGGTTACTGCCCAAAATTGCTCAGGTCGAGGCCGGAGATGTTGGGCATGAGGCCGCTGGTTTGGCGCTGCAGCTCTTGGCGGGCCTGTTCGCCGGCCGCTTCCAGGGCTTTGTTGACAGCCGCTACCACGAGGTCGGGCAGCATTTCGCGGTCTTCGGGAGTGAGCAGGGAGGGGTCGATGTCGAGCTTGAGAAGCTGGCGGTGGCCGTTAGCCGTGGCTTTAACCAAGCCGCCGCCCGCTTCGCCGGTGGCCGTGAGGTGCTGGAGCTGGCCCTGGGCTTGCTGCATTTTGTCTTGCAGCTCCTTAACCTTACCCATCATGCCCATCATATCGAATGCCATAGTAAAAAACGCTAGTGCCGGCCCGGCCGGACGTGAATGAATAGAAGCCGCAAAGGTAGCGGGGCTGCCCCTGCTGGTAGAACAACCTACAGCAGGCTGGCAGTTCAACCACTGGTGCCCACCGAGGCAGCAGCCGTGCCGGGGGCGCGTACCTTTGCCCTCAATTTAGTTAATCTGAGCTTTCCGTGTCAGTTTTATTTCAAAATGCAGCGGGCCAGCTCGTAGCTGACCCAGCCGGTTTTTTGCGCCTGAACTGGGGTGCGCAGCCCCGTAGCACCGCCGACGTGCAGGCATTTCTGGCGGCTGCCGCTCACCACCTAGTCGAGCTGGGCTACGACCGGATGCTGGCTAACCAGCTAAATATGGTGCCCTTTTCCACGGAGGAGCAGCAATGGGTAAGCCACCACTGGCTGCCTGCGGCGGTGCAGCAAAGCGGCTACCGCTTTGGGGCCATCGTTGTGTCGGACAACGTAATGACCCGGCTGGCTACCTCTGCCATTACGGCCAACGTGCAGGACCTGCCGCTCCGCTACCGCTCGTTCGATGCCGAGGAGCAGGCCATAAAGTGGCTAGTGCAGCAAACTGTCTAGAGCAGATTATGCTTGGGCGTGCGCGA
>JBPBPU010000130.1:0-160050 GCA_050954465.1 Janthinobacterium lividum | reverse complement strand
AGGCAGCGTCATAGCGCGGCCGTTTGGAGGAAGAGGCTTTTTCCATGAGAAGGGGAAATTAGTGCCTAATTCTCTCCTGTCTAGCTATACCACCCCACAGTGCCCTCTTTCAAGCAAGGGTTTTCGGTACGTGTATCAGCAGTTCCCTGAAAGAACTGCTGGTTCCTGAGGAACAGTTGTTTTTAGAGACCGCTCACTCGATAACACGCTTTGGCCGATGCTGGCATCCAGCTAGCGATTGTTTAGAAACTCGAATACGACTTCTGCACTACCCTTGCAACAAAAATCGGTACGGCTGTCGCTTAGGCAGTGAGCGCGAGCTACTGGCGTCTGTCAGCATCCGGTTTCCCCGCAGGCTAGGAGCAAGGGCTTCGACTGAAGTGCCTTCTGCTTCCCGGCAAGTCAGCAATGGAACGGAGAGGTAGGCAGTGGGGAAAATACTATCAATAACTGCAGGTACTAAAACTGCATAACATACTGACGCATAATAACTTTATGTAGTATAAATTGGTAGAAAGCAGACAGAATATCCCTAAAATTTTGTACCAAATTGAACTCTAAGCTTTAGTGAATTTACTTAGCATACCAACCTTTTTTGTACCCTCATTATTGGCTTGTAAGCTCTCCCAGCAAGTAGGCCAGTTAAAAGTAGAGAGAAGTAGTAACTTTCAATTTTCTATATTTTTCACCTACTTTATGAAAAAGAGTCGTTTTAGTGAAGCCCAGATTCTGGACATTTTGCGCCAACAGTACTAGGGCCAGACCGTGGCCCAGATTTGCCGGGAGCACAGTAGCAGTGAACCCACGTTTTACAGCTGGAAAAGCAAATTCGGGGGCATGAGTGTGAGCGAGTTACAGCACCTCAAGCACCTGGAAGACGAAAACCGCCGCCTCAAACAGCTCGTCGCCGAGTTGAGCCTGGAAAATCGAGTGGTCAAGGAGGTGCTGCGAAAAAAGTAGTTACCCCCACGACCCGGCGCGAGGTGGCCCACTATGCCTGCGAGCGGGGGCTGAGCCAGCGCCAATCGTGTGCGCTGGTGGGCTTGGCCCGCCGCAGCTACGCCCCGCCAGCCAGCGGGGGCAGTGGGGGAATCCAACTCACCGATGCTGACTTGGTGACCCGCTTGCGGGCCTTGTTCAGGCGGCATGGGGGCTGGGGCTTTTGGAAATACTACTCCCGCTTGCGCAAGCTCAAAGTGGTGGTGAATCACAAGCGCTTATGGCGTATCTAGCAGGCCCTGAGCTTACAACTAGATAAACGTCGGAAAAAGAAACGCCTGCCCGAGCTGGTCAAGCGGCCGTTGGGAATACCTGCGCAGCCGAACGTCTGCTGGTCGCTGGACTTTAGGAGTGATGCCTTGACCGATGGCCGACGCTTTCGCGCCTTGAACGTAGTCGAGGACTGGAACCAAGAAGTACTCGGTATCGAAGGGGATTTTTCGCTGCCCGCCACACGTATGGTGGCCCTGCTCACCACCCTGGTCAGCAGCTACGGGGTACCGGCCCGGATTCGGGTCAACAATGGGCCCGAATTCATTAGCCAGATGCTGCACACCTGGTGCCAGGGCCAGGGCATTGACTTGCACTGGATTCAACCGTGAGTCCGACCCAAAACGCCACTATTGACCGCTTTAATGGCTCGTTTCGCCGGGAACTGCTCAACGCTACCCTCTTCACCAGCCTGCGCCAAGTGCGCGAACACTGCCAACTCTAGCAGTACGACTACAACCACTTGCGGCCCCATCAGGCCCTTAAATCTCTAACCTCCACCGAGTTTCGTCAAACTGCCTGACCTCTATTTTTGATTGGCTCACTTTAAGGGGGAGCTTACACTGCCTCACGCGCTCATTTGGCTGGCAGCCCAGCACCACCAGCGGCGTACGCGAACGGGCCGCAGCAAACAGCTTACCGAGGCGGTGGGCAGTACCAGCGGTGAGAGGTACGATGACCACGCCCGGCTGACCCGTCCGCTGCACTGCCCCAATAGCGGCGCTGATGGCCATGCTTTCGTGCGGATACTCCATATACGTGACATCGTTTTCTGGATAGCACGTCCCACCAGCCAGGCAACACTCCGGGGTACCCGGCACCCCAAAAACGTGGTGGATGCCTAGCGCACACAGCCTGCTCAACAGGTAGCCGCGCATCCAGCAAGGGGTAAAAGAACGGGCGGGGGCATACGCAGAAAGCGGCTCCACAGGTCCTGGTGCAGCAACCCGTTTGCCCAGCAAATTAAAGACCTGACTCCATCCTTTTTAAGTGTAGAAGTACGTGATTATTCTGCCTCGTTACGCTGGCCTGAGGGCACCTGCTCACCGCAGTCGATTGGCCGCCCCCCAGGTTGCCCGCGCCGCCTGGCTTGGGTGAGTGCGTGGCGAAACAGGCTGTTAAAATCACGTAAAAGTACGTGAACCATTGACAGATACGTCCCCTAACTTGCACCCCCCACCCAGTACCGGGCTACCCGGTATTCAGCGAACAGGCTAGTGGCAGCGAGTAGCTTTCAGGGGCTTCTGGTAGCGGGCTATGCGCACGGCTGACAGCCGTTTTTCCGGCCGCATTCTGGTTCAGCTGCTGCCTGCTACCGAGCCTGCCGGTTGGGCCAGGCTGCTGGTTCCGAAAGCGCCGGTTAGGAGCTGTGGTCTGTCAGCTTCCATTTATATTTCTCTCCACTACTATGTTCGGTTCTCAAATTTTAGAAGTAGGCCTCGGGGTGGTGCTTGTTTTCATTCTCACCAGCATCATGTGCTCCGTCATTCGGGAGGGCCTGGACGCCTGGCTCAAAACCCGGGCGGCGTTTCTGGAATACGGCATCCGGGAGCTATTGCACGACCGGGAAGGCACGAAGCTGGCCGCAGCTTTTTTCAACCACCCCCTGATATACAGCCTTTTTGCTGGCGAGTATACGCCGGGCAGCACTACCAGCCGCCCCAGCGCCTTCACCAAGGGCGGAACGCTGCCCTCCTATATTCCGACCCGCAACTTTGCGCTGGCCCTCCTGGATATGGCCGCCCGAGGCCCCGTTACGGACGTAAACAGCAGCACGGACCAGGCCCCTGGAATCTCGCTGGAGTCTATTCGGGCCAACGTCGGCAACCTGCAAAACCCGGCCGTTCAGCGTGTGGTGCTGACAGCCCTCGACTCGGCGCAGGGCGACCTCAACAAGGTACAGTCCTATTTGCAGGACTGGTACAACAGCAGCATGGACCAGATTTCCGGCTGGTATAAGAGTTCGAGCCAATGGGTTATTTTTTGGGTGGCGCTGGTGGTAGCTATCACGCTCAATATCAATACTATTACCATCACTGATTACCTCTCGCACAACGACGTGGCCCGCGCTGCCCTCGTGGCCCGGGCGCAGGCCACAGTCAAAAACTCCGGCGCGGTTACGGCTGACTACTACCAGGCCAAAAGTGCGCTGGATTCGCTGGCCCTGCCCATCGGATGGAGCAATGGCTGGGGGGCGCCCCGGCAGCACGTGCGGGCCGCGGCGCAAGGCTTCGAATACTGGAACGACTTGCTGGCCCCAGTAGCAGGGTGGCTGATAACAGCCCTGGCCGCCATGCTGGGCGCGCCCTTCTGGTTCGACGTCCTCAACAAAATCATGATTATCCGCTCCACGGTCAAGCCCCACGAGAAAAGTCCGGAGGAAGCCTCGGACGACCGGCAACTGCCGCCGGCGCAGCCAGGGCCGCCGGCTACCCCGGCAGGCAGCTTGCCGGGGCCGGAAACCTTGAGCTACAGCACCCCGGCAACTGCCACCCTGCCAGCAGATGCCCATAGCGACCTCGATGGCTGCGACGTGGTGGCCGTGAACCTAACCCCTGACGAAGACCTGCCCGCTGCGGAAGGCGGCGTTGCCTGATTATGCCTACTGCTGCCTATTCCCTGGCCTGGCTGCCAGCTGTGCTCAAGAACGCCGGCCTTAAGGTCGCCCTGGCTCCCGGCTGGCAAACCCGGGGTCTGGGCGACGTAGGACCCACGTATGGGGTGCTCTGCCACCATACGGCTACCCTCGCGCGCAACCAGAACATGCCGACGTATGGCACCCTCCTTCACGGGCGTTCCGACTTGCGTGGACCCCTGGCCCAGTTGGGTCTGGGGCGCGATGGCACCTATTACGTGATAGCCGCAGGCCGATGCAACCACGCGGGCCGGGGGTACTGGCAAGGCATCACGGAGGGCAATACCCATCTCATTGGCATTGAGGCCGAGAATACGGGCGGCCACAACGACTTTCCCTGGCCCGCCGGGCAGCTCAATGCCTACCACCGGGGCGTAGCGGCCATTCTCCGGCACCTTGGCCGGGGAGCCGAGTTTTGCGCCGGCCATAAGGAATACGCGCTGCCAAAGGGACGCAAAACGGACCCCGATTTTGACATGGTCGCGTTTCGCGCGGCCGTAACCCGGCTACTGGACGGCACGGCCCCGCCGCCCGTGCTGATTCCGGCCGAAGAGCCAACGGCGGCACCCGGGCTGAGTGCCCGCCGCCCTACCCTGCGCCGGGGAGCGAGCGGCAACTGGGTAAGGCAATTGCAAGCCAAGGTGGGCGTGGAAGCCGATGGCAGCTTTGAAGCGGGGACCAAAGCCGCGCTGCGGGCTTTCCAACGGGCCAACAGCCTGGTGGCCGATGACATTGCGGGACCCGCTACCTGGCGGGCCCTGGACGCGGCCGGCAAAACCACCCCGTAACGACATCGGCTCTTCCCCGGTGAAACTACCCGCTCTGCTAATCCGCGTCGGTAGTTGCCCTGGCGGCTGACTACCAGGCGAACGCCACGAAACCTACCCTACCCTACCCACTCTATGGAAACACCGCCCCCAACCCCCCACTTCACCGCAGCCATCCTGCACCAGAGCGTCATCACCATGCCGCTCCGCCAGCAGCTACAGGAGGAGCAGAACCGCCTGGCTAAACCAGACCAGCCACCCGGTGAGGGAGCCGCCCCAGTGCCTGCCGCAGTTCCCCAGCTCTTCAGCGTTATCATCGACCTGAACCTGGAGTACCCGGGCAAGCGGGCCGGGGCCCTGCACTGGGTGGTGAAAACCCTCAACGAGCTGGTGCCGCGCCTGAGCGTGGTAGCAGCGCACAAAGCCTGGGGGCTGAATGCGAACCTGAGCCCTAAAAATCAATACAGCCAGCAGTACCTGTTTGTGGAGGCTGAAGGCGCCGTCATTCAGGAGCTGGTGCGCCTCGACCAGCAGCGCGATACGCCAGCACCGGCAGCGGGCAGTACCCACCGCGTCGGCCAGCGGGCCATCTACCACATCTGGTCCGACTTCGAACTGACGCCGCACGTGAACAAGTCCATCAGCACCATCAAGGGCGATGCGGCCCAAGCGGCCTATTCAGCTTACGGCGAGGGTATTGTCTGGGCCGTCATCGACTCCGGCATCGACTATACCCACCCGCATTTCGCCACCTACGACACGCTCAAGCTGGAACTGCCGCTCGTGCATACCGACTTTACTGCCCCGCCCCCACCCGTGGAGCCTGACCCCGAGACGCAGCAAAGCCCTGACCCGGCCCAACTTACGGCCCTGACCGATGCCTTCGGGCACGGCACTCACGTGGCCGGCATCATTGCCGGCAGCTGGGGTGGCAAGGAAGAGCCCAGGGCCTACAACCGCCAGCGCAACGAGGTGGGCGACATCACCTACGTGCCAGTACACACGACTGCCATCAGCGGCATCGCTTCGAAGTGCAAACTACTTAGCCTGAAGGTGCTGGACAGCAACGGCAAGGGGAACGTCAGCAACCTGCTAGGTGCCCTGGCCATGATTCAGGAGTTGAACGGCTACGGGCGGCGCTTGCTCGTGCACGGTGTAAACCTGAGCGTGGGCTACGAGTTCAAGCCGGAGTGGTTTGCCTGCGGCCAAAGCCCCCTATGCGTGGAGGTTAATCGCCTGGTACGCTCGGGGGTGGTCGTAGTGGTAGCGGCCGGCAACACGGGGTATGGCACGGTCCAGACCCAGTTTGAGGGCGTGAAGTCGTCGGGGGTGGGCCTCACCATCAACGACCCCGGCAATGCCGACCTGGCAATTACGGTCGGAGCCACGCACCGCGAAATGCCGCACGTCTACGGCGTATCGTATTTTTCCTCGAAAGGCCCTACCGGCGACGGGCGCGTCAAGCCCGACCTGGTGGCACCCGGCGAGCGCATCCTCTCGTGCGCGGCGGGCCGGGCGCGGCAGGACCCGGATGCCGACACCCCCTCGCCCGACCGCGACTACGTGGAAGACACCGGCACCAGCATGGCCGCGCCGCACGTGTCGGGGGCCGTAGCCGCCTTTCTCTCCATTCGCCGCGAGTTTATTGGTCGGCCCGAACAGGTGAAAGACATCTTCCTCAACTCCGCCACGGACCTGAAGCGCGAAAAATACTTCCAGGGCAGCGGCCTGGTGGATTTGATGCGCGCAATTCAGTCCGTTTAGGCTAAGACATGCGCCCAGCGCGGCATCCCGGTTGTGGGCCCGCGCCGGGTACCGGGGCCCGCAGGCTTTCGTGGATTGCTCTTCCAATTATCTCCTTCTCAACCCCTTGTTTACCCCCTATGGAAACCTTACAGAATTTCCCGTTTTTCCCCGTTGAGTTTACGAAAGACGGCACCCTGGCCGACTCTACCCAAGCCGACGCCCTGCTGGCCGGGCTAGATTCTACCCAAGCCAGCGACCTGCTCGTGCTCTCGCACGGCTGGAACAACGATATGGCCGACGCCCGCGACCTCTACCAGCGATTTCTGGGTTTCGTGCAGCCCCTGCTCAATGACCCCCTGAACCCGCTGGGCCTGGCGGGCCGCCGCTTCGCGGTGCTGGGCATCCTGTGGCCGTCCAAGAAGTTTGCCGATGCGGAGCTGATTCCCAGCGGGGCCGCCAGCCTCGACTCCCCCATCAGCGACGCCATGCTCACGGCCGAGCTGGAGCGGCTCAAAGGCACGTTCGATAGCCCCGATGCGGACGCAAGGCTTACCCAGGCGCAAGCCCTGGTGCCGGCCCTGGCCAACCACGAGTCGGCCCAGGGCGAGTTTGTCGACTTGCTGCGGTCGGTGCTGCAACCCTCCAACCAGGTCGATACCGACGCGGCCGATGCGTTCCAGAGTATGGACGCGCAGGACCTGTTTGCCCGCCTCACTACCCCGCCGCCGGCTACGGCGCTGCCCCAGCCCATTACCGGCGACGCCACGCCCCCCGAGGCCGGGCACGCGTCCGGTATCGGGAGCAGCTTGTTTGGGGGCATCAAGGCGGCGGCGATGAACGTACTGAACCTCACTACCTATTACCAGATGAAAAACCGGGCGGGCATTGTGGGCCAGGGAGCCGCCAACGCCCTGCTGCGGCGGGTGCGGGCCGCCCAGCCCGCCGTGCGGCTGCACCTGGTGGGCCACAGCTTCGGCTGCCGCCTGCTGTCGGCGGCGGTAGCGGGGGCCGACAGCAGTTCCAGTGTGAAAGTCGATTCGATGACCCTGCTGCAGGGAGCGTTCTCGCACTACGGCTTTTCGGATAACTACGACGAGAGCGGGGACGCGGGCTTTTTCCGGCGGGTCCTCGGCGACCACCTCGTGACGGGGCCTCTCGTGGTGAGCCACACCCGCAACGACCGCGCCGTGGGGCTGCTCTATCCGCTGGCCTCGCGCCTGGCGGGCCAGGTAGCCCAGGCCATCGGCGATGCCAACGACCAGTATGGCGGCCTGGGCAGCAACGGGGCGCAGAAAACCCCCGAAGCCACGGACGGCCAGCTGGAAGATGTCGGTTTCGCCTATGCCTTTAGTCCCGACAAGGTATACAACCTGCAAGCCGACGCCTACATCAGTGGGCACTCCGACATTTGCCATCCCCAGACGGCTTATGCGTTCCTCAAAGCGGTGGCCACGACGTAGCCCAGGCGAGTAGCCAATCGGCCTTAACGCCGTACGCGCCGCAAAGCGGGAGTAGCTGACCACCAAGCCAATAGCTTGGTGGTCAGCTACTCCCGCTTTGCGGCGCGTACTAGTCGCCAGGCAATAGCTGTCGTTAGCTGCCAGCAGGCTGCCCCTACTGCGGATAGGCGCGGGGGCCAACCTGAATCAGGTCCCAGTGCGCCTGGGTTTGCATCATTTGCAGGTAGATGCACTCCATCGAGTGGTTGCCCCAATCGTCCCAGGTTTGCCACACAAACGTGGCCGGGGTGCCGACGTGCACGTAGGGGTCATTTGGGGTGTTGGGGGCCAGCGACACCATGCTGGGCACAAAGTCGCAGAGGTTGGCAAAGCGCAAACCCAGCGGCAGGGCCGCCTGGTAGGCCGTCGCAAAGTTCTGGTCGCCCAGGTGCAGCCCGCCGAAGGTGACTACTACGGGCCGCTTGCTGCTGCCAGGGTAGCTGCCGCTCAGGTACGCATCGAGCGCACCCAGCGTGGCCAGCGGCCCGCCCAGGCTGTGGGCGGCCACAAACCACGGCTTGTCGGGGTTGGCCTGGGAGATGGCCTGCACGGCAGCCTGAAAGGAGGCGGCCAGGGAAGTAACCAGGCTGGCGTCGCTGTGGGTGTAGAAGTCGTAGAGGTCAGAATTGACGTTACCGAACGTTTGCTGCGGGTTGCTCCCGCCGCTGGGCAGCAGGCACGGTACGTTGTGGTCCCAGCCCAGCATGTCGTAGCCGGCCTCTTCAAGCGTCACGGTGCCGCGCAGCACCACGATGTTGTGCGAGTTGTCGGCAGCTACGGCAGAAAAACCGAACAGCTGCCGGCCAAAAGACGGCTCGCCGGTAGTAGCCGGTGGCGAGCAGTAAGCCGCCGCCTGCTTCCTGGTGCGGGCGGCTGCATCGGCTTCCACCAGCCCCGAAAATGGATTAATGTTCGGGTCGGTTTCCCAGGCGTAGATGGGAGTAATGCTTTGGTAGCCCGGCAGCACGGGCGGGTTGTTAGAGCCGTTGTTGTAAGCATCGTAAGCTGCCATTACGCCCTGGGCCAGCGCCAGCGCCATTTGCCGGAGGGTGATGCCAGCTGGCAGGGCCGCCTCCACGGGCGCCAGCAGGGGGTTAGTAGTTGTCATGGAACAGAGGAGAGTAAGTGGCCAGGTGTCAGGCAGCCGCTGGCTCCTGCGGGGGCAGACCCGCGAGCTGACGCAGGGTGGTCAGGCTGGGCAGCAGGCAGTAGGCCGTGCCGCGCGTGACGATGAGCGGCGGCAGGTCGGTGAGGGTAAACGTGCCGGGGCTGTTAGGCAAGGGAACGACAAAATTGGTATTGACGGACCCGTTGCTGGGGTTGCGGTTGCCCATCAGGGCATCCTGGGAGGCGGTGGGGTAAGCGGGGAAGCTGGTGGCGAAGTTGTTGGTGTTCATCCAGCCATAGAGCTTTTCGAACTGCCCGGTAATACTGCCGCACAGAAACAGGCCAATCAGTCCCCGGTCTTCGGCGGCGTTGGTCGCGGTAAGCGTCGGGCCGTAGGGCATACCCCGCCGGGCAATGCGGGGGGGCAAGGGCATCGGAAACGATTCGAGTGGGGTCAGGTGCTCATCGCGGGGGTTCGCCACGCGGGTGTGAGCTGCAAATGGGCAGCGCAAGGTGCTGGCTACGTCGCCGGGGGGCGGGGTGCCCGGCTCAAGGTAGCAGAACCCTTCCCCGTCTCTGGTGGCTTCATCCGGCTGTTCCGGGCTGAGCATCAGCGGTGAGCCGTTGCGCCAACGCCCTACCAGCTTGGCCGCCATCCACTCCTGCGTGGAGGCCGGGCCTACGGTGGGGCCCAGCTTTTCGGCCGCTTGTTCCAGCAGCGCGTCGAACGCGGCCACGTCCTGGTAGAGGATGCGGAAGGCATTGTAGCAGCCATTGGCCGCGAACCTGGCGGCGGCCGCGCCCACGGCGGTGGCGGAACTACCGGCGGGCAGCGTGGGCCCCGGCTGCACGAGCGAGGTGGCCGGCGAATACCCAATGAGGAAATTGGCCAAATCGCTCTGAGTAGCATTGGCCACTACGCCATCGCTGAGGAAAAGGCGGGGCTCCGAAATGCCGTCGCGGTAGCCGAAGTGAATGCGGTCGTCGGGGAGTTGGAACTGGGTCAGGCGCTCGTTGCTGCCCGCGCGCGGAAACAGCTCCTGCACGTGGCTCGCGGCGGCCGCCGCCGCAATGAACGCTGTCAGCTCATCCAGGTCGGGCTGCGAGAGGGCGTAGGCGTGAACTACGCAGTGGAGCGCGTCGGGCGTAAAGCGTCCGCCCCACCAAGTGGCCGGGCTGCCGGGGTTGGTGGCCTTTTCGGGCGGCATCGCGTCGCAGTCGCCCAGCGACTGCTGGGAGGCGTAACTCCAGGGGCCGGTCACGAACTCATTCGGGAAGGTAGCCAGCTCGGCGGCGGCCAATACCTGAAGCTGCTGGATGCCGGGGTACGTGAGGCCGATGTTGAGGAAGCTTGCGGGTTTTTGAGCGCCCCACTCTTCGGCATTCTGCACCCGGGGGTAGAGCTGCCGGAAAAAGGCCGCCGTAGCCGCCCCCGGCTGGGTAGTAGCCGGAAAGGCGAACAGCAGGTGGCAGGAAAACGGGTGCGTATAGCCGCGCAGCACCAGGCCTTGAATGACGGATTTATCGGGTTCGAGGAGAGTAGCTGGCATGGGGACGGCAAAAAGGCTAAAAAAGTCCTAGCGATGAGGCCCCGGACGGCGGCCCCATCACCAGGAATAAGGCTAAGCGGGCTGGGCAGCTGCTTGCGTGGGTGGGAAGGCGCCCGCAATCTGAATCACCGTCTGGGGATAAGCCTGGTACAGGTCCTGAGGCTGGTTGAGGTTGTTGGCGTTGATGAAGTTGATGAAGCCCGTGAGGTCCGTAACCGCCGGATTGGGCGGGTAGAGCGCTACCTCCGTGATGCCCACAAAAACCGCCTTCACGGCCGGCTGGCCCCAGAAGTAGTTCAGGTAGGGGTTCATGGCCCCGTCGAAGGTGGTTATCAGCAGCAGGGCCAGGTAGCCTTCCGTACCCTGCGCATTCGGCACCAGGGCGAGGCGGACGTAGTGCAGAATCTTCGACTGGTCGAGGACGGTGTGCGCCTCGGTGGTGAAGGTGTCGTACACCTGCTTGGCGGCGGCCTGCGAGGCGGCATCCTGCTTGATGGGGACGTAGAGGGTGAGGGGGGTTGCCATGAGCAAAGAGAGGGAAAATAATGAAGTATGTCGGCTGCAAAGGAAGGAGCCAGCGCGCCGCAGTTTCCACGTAAAAACCCGTGTTTTTTAAAATTATGGATTCCCGTGTACTTTCCAGAATGCAATATGGCAAACCAGCAGACACAGGTGTGGCCAAGTAGAAGTTAGCACCGCAAGAAGCTGCCGGAAGCTAGTTGCCGCTAGAGAAAAACCCGTAGTTTTACGTGCATCCGGCTCATTTTTTTTAAGCACCTTTGCCCTGATTTTAGGCATTGCTTATCCTTTGTTTCTACTGTCGTTGCATTTGAAAAAGAAGTGGTTGCATTCGGCACATCTGTAGCACCACTACTGCTCTATTCTGCATAGGCAGGCAGGGCAGTTGGCCAGTAAGCCGCCCCTAGGTGCAACAGCCTGGGGCTACTACCAGCTTCTGGTTTATCTCTACTTCACTTTTCTTAATCTACCACCTCCCTCCCAGCTTTGCCTATTAAATCCTATTCGATTCCGCCGCAGCTCCGTCCTTAAACTGCCCTGTTGTTTGCAGCCGTCGCCAGCTGCCAGCATTCACCTGGTGGCTTGGCTTCAGTAAGTAGCCTTCGGGTGTAGTCGGCTCCGCCTGATAGCGGCCCTGCCAGCCAGGGGGCGTGTTTGCACTCGCTAACCCCGGGTAAGTTTTTCGGTGGTCGTGAAAATGTAATGCTGCCTAAATTGACGGTAGTCGAGTAGGGAGGCGTTGCAGTTGTTGAGTGGCTGATTTCACAGCGGCCGAAAATCAGCACAGCATTACATTTTCACGACCACCAGTTTTTCCTTCATTTTTTCCCCTTTTTACTTCTTCACCTTATGGACCCAATTCTTGGCGAAATCCGGGCGGTTGCCTTTCCCTATGCGCCCCGGGGCTGGGCGGTGTGCAACGGCGCCCTGATGCCGATTAACCAGAACGCGGCGCTGTTCTCGCTGCTCGGTATCACCTACGGCGGCGACGGCAGAACTACGTTTGGCTTGCCCAACCTACAGGGCCGCGCCATCGTGAACGCCGGCCAGGGCCCGGGCCTGAGCAGCTACCCGCTCGGCACCCAGGCCGGCACCGAGACGGTGACGCTGAACCCGACCCAGATGCCCGCGCACACGCACGGCTTCGGCGGCACTTTCACCGTCAGCAGCCTAGACGGCAACGTGAGTGGGCCGGCCGGCAACTACCTGGCTGGCGCTACCGGAAACCCACAGTATAGCGAAACGCCTACGCTTCAGATGGCGGGCGGCTCGGTATCGGGTAATGGTGCCCCGGTGGGCAACAACCAGGGGCACCCCAACCTCCAGCCCTACCTGGCGCTCTACTACATCATCGCGCTCCAGGGAGTCTTTCCGCAGCGGCCCTAACTGCTTTCTTCACTTTTATTTTTTGCATTCCTTATGGAACCTTATCTGGGAGAAATCCGCATCTTCGCCGGCACTTTTGCCCCACAAGGCTGGCTGTACTGCCAGGGCCAGCTCGTGAGCATTTCCGAATACGATGCCCTGTTTAACCTAGTGGGCACCACCTACGGCGGCGACGGGCAAACCACGTTTGGGCTGCCCAACCTGTCGAGCCGCGTGGTGGCGGGCCAGGGCCCGCTGCCCGGCGGCTCGAACTACACGATGGGCCAGGCGCTGGGCACCGAGAACGTGGCGCTGACTACCAACCAGGTAGCCCTGCACGGGCACCCCTTCACGGGCACCGTGAGCGTGCTGACGGGCGGCACGGCCCAGACCAGCCCCGGCGGCAACTACTTCGGCAGCCAGGGCCCCAGCAACTACAGCGCCGCACCGGGCACCGCCGGCGCCCTGGCCAACGGGGCTATCGTCGGGCAGTCGAGCCCGGCCGGCAACTCGCAGCCGCACGCCAACGTGCAGCCGGTGCTGGCCACCAGCTACATCATCTGCATGGCAGGCATTTACCCCAGCCGGCCGTAACCGGGGGCCCTTTTCGCTTTCTCCCCTTCATTCGCATTATCTCTATGGATGCCTTTCTCGGCGAAATTCGCCTCATGAGTTTTGAGTTCGCGCCCAAGGGCTGGGCGTACTGCCAGGGTCAGCTGCTGGCCGTGCAGCAAAACCAGGCCCTGTTCAGCTTGCTGGGCACCACCTTCGGCGGCAACGGCCAGACCACCTTCGCGCTGCCCGACCTGCGCGGCCGCGCAATAGTAGGCCAGGGCCAGCTGACCGGCGGCTCCACCTACGTGCCGGGCCAGGCCCGCGGCACGGAGTCCGTCGCGCTCACCCAGGACCAGATACCGGCGCACACCCACACGTTTTCGGGCACCGTGCAGGCCGGCGCGGACGCCCTCGACAACCCACCCGCCGGCGCGTACCCTGGCGACAGCGGCGACCCGCAGTATGCCTCGGGCACGGCCAACGGGGCGCTAAACCAGGCCACCCTGGCGGGGGGGACGCTGGCCCCGGTGGGCGGCCAGCCGCACGAAAACCGGATGCCGACGCTGGTGCTCAACTACGCCATCGCCATCCAGGGCTATTTTCCTTCGCGCCAGTAAGGCAGCAACCCCTGGTGGCAAGTAGCCGCGTCGGGGCTTCGGGCAACAGCCCGGGCCCCGGCGCGGCTTACTAGTCCCATCCCCCTTATGCAACTTGCCGTTCTTATCAGCAGCGCCCTGGGCTTGCCCGCCCTGCACGCCCTGGCCGCCCAGGGGGCCGTGGCCGGCGTGGCCGTGCCCCGGCTGCCCCAGGCCCCCGACGAGGCCGACCAGCTGGCTCAGGCGGCGGCTGGCCTGGGGCTGCCGGTAGTGCGGCTGGCGCGGCAAGGCCTGACGGCCGCCCTCACCAGCTGGCTGGCGGCGCTGCAACCGGCGGCTGTGCTGGTGTTCACGTTGCCGTGGCGGGTGCCGGCCGCCGTGCTGGCCTTGCCGCCGCTGGGCTTTCTCAACTTTCACTTCGCGGCCCTGCCCGGCTACCGGGGGCCTGAGCCGCTGTTCTGGCAGCTGCGCAACGGCGAGGCGGCCGGGGCCGTGACGGTGCATCGCATGGATGCCGACTTCGACACGGGCCCGGTGCTGCTGGCCGAGCCCGTGCCCCTCGGCCCGGCCGACACCCACGGGCTGCACCGCGCCCAGCTGGCCATCCGGGGCGGGGCCGTGGCGCTGCGCCTGCTGGCCAGCCTGCGCGGCGAGGCCCCGGCCCTGACGCCGCAGCCCCAGGACGAAACCCGGGCCCGCTACTGGCCCCGCCCCACCCTGGCCGACGTGTGCGTGCGCTGGGACGAGCCAGCGCGGGCCATCGACCAGCTGGTGCGGGCCGCCAACCCCTGGAACCGGGGGGCCCTGGCCACGCTACGCGGCCAGCCATTGCGCCTGCTGGGCACCACCCCCCACTCCGCCGCCAATACCGGCCCGGCCGTGCCGGGCACCGTGCTTCAGGCCGACGCGGCCACCGGCCTGTGGGTGGCCTGCGGGCCGGGCGAGGCCATCCGGCTCGATATGGTGGCCCTCGACGAAGGCTACTTCACGGGCGCGCAGCTGGTGGCGCTGGGCATCGGGGCCGGCGAGGTGCTGGGTGAATGGCCGCTAGCTGCCGAGTTAACAACCATGACTAACTTAACTTTATAACTTCTTTTTTCTCACCGCTTCGTTTTCTCCTCCATGAAAAGACGCTTACTAGGGGCCTTGCTTAGCTGGCTCAGCCTGCTTTCCTTCGGGGCGCGGGCCCAAACCAACGTGACCATTGCCCAGGAAAACTTTGAGACCGATGGCGAGGGCGTGCGCTACGTGTCCGACGCGATGGGCTCCGGCAGTACGACCATTTACTTCGAGCGCCGGGTATTCACTACCCCTACTGCCAGCACCACTTCGTATTCGGGCAGCTCGGGGCCGGTCAGCAACCAGCTGGGCAGCTACGCCTGGACGGGGGAGCGGGTGCGCGGCAATAGCTCGGCCGGCACCAACGCCAACGCCCCCAACATCCGCCCGACCGGCTACGTGCAACTCACCGTGCCCGCCACCAACTACAAGAACCTGCGGCTGGTGGTGGCGTTTGCCGACCCGCACTGCTCCACCTGCACCGGCAACAACGTGAGCCCGCCTGACCGCATCCGGCTGCGCTACTCGTTTGACGGTGGGCCGTTCGTGACGGCCGGCCTGCTGGTAAACTCCAACGGCAGCGCTGCCTCAGGGGCCTGGGGCATAGACACCAGCGCCCCGCTGGACAGCGTATCGGACAGCGTGCTCGGCCAGGCTTACCGGGACGTGACGGCCCCCATCAGCGGCACCGGCAGCAGCCTGCGCGTGCAGGTGGTGGTGGATGCCAACGCGCCGGAAATAACGTTCGACAACATCCGGGTGATAGGCGACGTGGACGCGACGGCCAAGCCTACGCTGGCTACGCTGGAAACGAGTACCCTCACCTACACGGAAGGCCAGGTCAGCCCCGTGCAGGTAACCAACACGCTGACGGTCGGCTACTCGGATAACTCGGCCACCAACATTACGGGCGGCACGGTGAGCGTGAGCAGCGGCTTCACGAGCGGCGACCTGCTGAACTATAGCACTCAGGGCACCATCAGCGGCGCGTATAGCAATGGCGTGCTGACGCTGACCGGCACGGCCAGTCAGGCTGCCTACCAGGCGGCGCTGCGCACGATAACGTACTCGAACAGCAACACCTCGACGCTTCCTAACGGGACGCGGCAGATAACCTTTCAACTCAGCAACGGCTCGGCGCAAAGCAACACGCCGGTTCGCAACCTGAACGTCGTCGCCGTGCTCAACGCGGCGGCGACGCTGCCCTACACCGAAAACTTCAACAGCGACGGGGAAGGCACCCGCTACTTCGGCAACTCCTATGTGCGGCAGAGCACCACGACCGGCTTCTTCCGGGCTACCACCAGCCCGGCTTACTCCGGCACCGACCAAATCGGCAGCATTACGTTTACCGGCTGGAGCGGCGGCTACTGGTTTGGCGAGGGCACCAAGCTAATTAACCCGACGGGGGGCCTCGCCGTGCAGCTCGCGCCCGTGAACGCGGCCGGTGCCACCGGGCTGAAGTTCGTGGTGGCCGTAGGCAGCTCCTCGACGTCGGGCTCGGCTCCGGCCTGGGATGCCGCCGACTACTTCAAGCTGTACTACCGCACCAGCAATAGTGGGAGTTGGACGGAGTTCGGCTCCTTTACCACCACGGCCGACGGGGTGCTGCATCGCGGCGGCAACGCCGACAGCGTGGCCGTGGGCACGGCGCTGCACTACTTCACCTTCCCGCTGCCAGCGGCGGCGGCTGTTTCCACCCTGGACTTCCAGCTGGTGCAGGCCTCCGACGGCGACGAGGAGCTGGCCTTCGACAACATCCGCATCTCGGGGGCCGTGCTGCCGACGGTGACGACGACCACGCCGAGCACTATCACCAGCGCCAGCGCCACGCTGGGCGGCACCATCACCTCGAACGGTGACGGCACCCTGACCGAGCGCGGGGTGGTGTACGTGTTGGGCACGGGTACGCCCACTACCAGCAACACCAAGGCGCTGGTGAGCACCAGCGGCGTGACGACGGGGGCCTACTCGGGCACGGTATCGGGCCTGAGCCCCGGCACCACCTACACGGTGCGGGCCTACGCCATCAACGAGGCCGGCACCGGCTACGGCAGCAACGTCACCTTCACGACTTCCACCACGGTTTCGTCCATCACGACGACTGCCACCAGCCCCACCAACGCCACCAGCATCAGCTACACGGTGACGTTCGGGGCCAGCGTATCGGGCGTGACGACCAGCAACTTCACCCTCTCGCCCAACACGACCGGGGCCACCATTACCAGCGTATCGGCGGGTCCGAGCGCTACCTACACGGTGGTGGTGAACACCGGCACCAGCAATGGGCAGTTTACGCTGAACCTGGCCAACGCCACGGGCATCAGCCCTGGCATTTCTACCACGCTGCCCTACGCCGGGCCGGCTGTTACCATCGACAAAACGGCCCCCATCGTAAGCAGCGTGGGCGTACCGGCCAACGGCACCTACCGCGCGGGCCAGGTGCTGAGCTTCACGGTGAACTTCTCGGAAGCCGTGACCGTGACGGGCACCCCCCAGTTGGGCCTGACCATCGGCTCGACCAGCCAGCAAGCCAGCTATGTGTCGGGCAGCGGTGGCACGGCACTGGTGTTCAGCTACACCGTGCAGAGCGGCGACCTGGACGCGAACGGCATTGCCCTGGCCTCGGCCCTGGCCCTGAATGGCGGCACCATCCAGGACGTGGCGACCAACAACGCCACGCTCACGCTTAACGGCGTGCCCGCTACCACGGGTATCCTCGTGGACGGCATTGCCCCCACGGTGTCGTCCAGCAACCGCCAGACACCCACGGCGACCACCACCAACGCCACCACGCTCGTGTTCCGCGTTACCTTCAGCGAGGCGGTGAACGGGGTTTCGACTGGAGCCTTCTCGCTGGCTACTTCGGGCACGAACGGCACCATCGCGGCCATCAGCATGATTTCGAGCAGCGTGTACGACGTGACGGTGAACAGCGTGAGCGGCAACGGCACGCTGGGCGTGAATGTGAAAGCCAGCGGCACGGGCATCACCGACGCGGCCGGCAACGGCCTGAGCGGCGGGGCCACCGGCCAGACCTATACCATCGACCAGACGGCCCCGACGGTAACGGCGCTTACCAGCACGGCGGGCACCAACGGCACCAGCACCACGACCACACCCTTCGCCTTCTCGGTTACCTTCTCGGAGGCCGTGGCGGGCTTCGCGGCCAGCGGCATCACCGTCAGCAACGGCAGCGTGACCAGCGCCCCCGCCGGCACCAGCCCCGGTACCACGTTCACCTTCACCGTGACGCCCACCACGGCCGGCACCGCCACCACCGTCACCATCGCAGCGAACGCGGCCCAGGATGCGGCCGGCAACCAAAGCGTGGCTTCGTCGGCGTACTCGCTGACCTACCAGCCCACGGCCACGGTCACGGGCATCAGCAAGCTCGCGCCCACGACGGCCCAGTCGGCCGACGGCACGGCCACGGCCCAGGTAAGCTTCACGGTGACGTTCTCGGCCCCGGTGTCGGGGGTGAGCGCGAGCAACTTTAGCCTGAACCCGACCACCAGCGGGGCCGGCATTGCCAGTGTATCGCCCGCCACGGGGCCCAGCGCCAGCTACACGGTGGTGGTGAACACGGGCACCAGCGACGGCACGCTGCAGCTCAACGTGGCCAATGCCACGGGCATCTCGCCCAGCGTCACCAATACGCCTTTCAGCGGCAGCAGCGCCGCCTATACCATCAGCAAGAGCTTCGCCGCCCAGCCGCAGCTGGTGCTGCAAGGAGGCGGCAGCGCCAGCAACAAAAGCGACGTAACGGCCTTCGTGGACGGGGTGAACGTAGTGCAGAACGGCACGAGTACCGTCGCCGCTAACGCGCTGCAAAACGGCAGCTTTGAAACCAACAACCTGGGCTCGAACGACTACCTGTACCCGAGCACCGGCCTGGTGGCCGCGCCCTGGACGTTCACCTCGCAGGCCGGCATAGCCCGCATTGGCGGCAGCGGCTTCACCCCGCCGGCTTCCGGCCAAGGCAGCTTCGTCGGGTTCGTGCAAACCTCCAGCAGCAGCAGCGGCAGCATCACGCAGAACCTGGCGGTGCCCACCGGCAGTTACCAGGTGAAATTCGTGGCCGCCCAGCGAAGCAACCAGTCCCAGGGGGCGGAAGACCAGTTGGTGAACGTGTTTCTCAACAACGGCATCGGCAACGTCTTTCTAGGCTCTATCCGGCCTACCGCCACCGGCAGCCCCTACGACGCCTTCACCTCGGCCTCGTTCAGCGTGACGGCCCCGGCCGTGACGGCGACCGTGAGCACCACCTCCGGCAGCCCCACCAGCACCTCGCCCATTCCTTTCAGAGTGGACTTCTCGCAGAGCGTGGGCACAACCTTCACGGCCTCGGACGTGACGGTGACAGGTGGCGGCACGCCGGCTGGCTTCAGCGGCAGCGGCGCAGGCCCCTACACGTTCACGGTGACGCCCAGCGGAGCGGGCACGGTAACGGTAAGCGTGGCGGCAGGCATGGCCAATGATGCCAACAATACCCAGAACTCGGCTAGCAACGCGGTGAGCGTGCAGTACCAGTTGCCCGTCACGGCGGCCCCGGTGGTGGTAGCGCCCACCAACGGCAGCCTGACGAACACCACCACCCCCACCTACAGCGGCACGGCCCCGGCCGGCAGCACCGTCACGGTGTACGTGGATGGCACGGCCATCGGCACCACCACGGCCACGGCGGCGGCGGCCGGCAACAACTGGACCCTGACCCAGCCCACGGCCCTGGCCCAGGGCGTGCACACGGTGTACGCCACGGCCCAAACCAGCGGCAGCAGCGTGAGCGCCAACTCCACCACCAACACCTTCACCGTGGATACGGTGCAGCCCACGGTAACCAGCCTCACCAGCACGGCGGGCACCTCGGGCAGCAGCAGCACTACCTCGCCCTTCGCCTTCACCGTCACCTTTTCTGAAGCCGTCTCGGGCCTCTCGACCGGCGGCATCAGCGTGACCAACGGCACCGTGACGACCGCCCCCAGCGGCACCAGCCCCGGCACGAGCTTCACCTTTACCGTGACGCCCACCACGGCCGGCACCGCCACCACCGTCACCATTGCCACCAACGCGGCCCAGGATGCGGCCGGCAACGGCAGCGTGGCCTCGGCAGCGTATACGCTCACTTACACCAACGCCACGACCTGGACGGGCACCATCAGCCCCGACTGGTTCACCGCCGGCAACTGGACGAATGGAGTGCCCACGGCTGCCCTGAGCGCCACCATCCCCAACGGCACCGTTTTCTCGCCCTTTATCAGCGCCGGCACGGCCACCACGCTCAACCTGACGCTCAACAGCGGGGCCACGCTCAGCATGAGCGGCGGCACGCTCGACGTGCGCGGCAACCTCACCGACAACGGCACCTTCCTGCCCACCGGCGGCACGGCCATTCTGGGCGGCGGCGCCCCCAACCCCAGCCTCCTGGGCAGCGCCCAGGTGCGCTTCTGGAACCTGACCGTGGGCAGCAACAACGCCCAGCTCAATACCAGTGCCGGGGCCAGCGTGCGCCGCCTGCTCACGCTCACCGGCACGTTCACCACCAACGGCAACACCTTCACGCTCGAATCTGACGCTACCGGCACGGCCCTGGTCGTGAATAGCGGCGGAGTCGTAACGGGCAACGCCACCGTGCAGCGCTACATCGATGCCAGCGGCAACACCGGCACCACGGGCTACCGCCACTACAGCTCGCCCGTGCAGGCAGCCACCGTGGGCAGCCTGAACACGGCCGGCTTCACGGCCCAGACCAACACCCTCTACAACACAGCTGACCCCAACCTGCTCACCCTGGCCACCTACCCCAACGTGTTCAGCTACGACGAGAGCAAAATCGCGGGTTCGCCCGCCGTCTCCTTCTCCGACTTCGACAAAGGCTACCAGTCGCCGGCCAGCACCAACACGACTCTGACGCCCGGCCGGGGCTACGCCGTGCAGATTGGCAACACCGAGAAGGTGCAGTTCACCGGCCAGCTCAACAACGGCACCGGCACGATTAACGGCCTTACCTACGCCGCCGCCAACACGGCCGGCGCGGCCTCGGCCGGCTGGGCGCTCATCGGCAACCCCTACCCCGCCCCCCTCGACTGGGGCACGGTGGGCAACGCCACCTCCGGGGTGGGCAGTAGCCTCAATGGCGTGGATGCCGCCGCCTACGTCTTCCAGAGCCTGAGCGCCTACTCTGGCCAATACAAGTCGTTCAACAACGGCGTGGGCGCGGGCACCGGCCTCATCGCCAGCGGCCAGGGCTTCTTCGTGCACACCAGCACGCCCGGCACCACCGGCTCCGTCACGCTCAACAACAACAACCGCGTGACGACCTACGCCAACCCGGCCTTCCAGCGCACGGGCGAGACCCGGCCGCTCGTGCGCCTGAGTTTGGGCCTGGGCAGCCTGCCCGCCACCGTGGCCACGGCCCAGGATGAGACGTTCGTCTACTTCGAGGCTGGGGCTACCGATGCCTTCGACGGCCGCTTCGATGCCTACAAGCTCAACAACCCCAGCGGCTACTACCTGGGCTCCGTCACGCCCGGCACCAGCCCCGTGGGTTTGAGCATCGATGCCCGCTCGCCGCTGGCCGTAGCTACTACCACCGAGATTCCGCTTTGGGTAAGCTTGCCCGCCGGCACGTACACGCTCACGGCCACCGAGCTGCTCAACTTCGCCGGGCTGGCCGGCGGCACCACGGTGCAGCTGCGCGATGCGCTGCTGGGCACCCTCACCGACCTGAGCACCACCCCCAGCCACAGCTTCACGGTGGCGGCCAACGCCCCGTATGCCGGACGCTTCTCGCTGGTGTTCCGCACCAGCAGCGCCCTGGCCACGGCCAGTGGACAAACCGCGCTGGTTTCGCTCTACCCTAACCCCATGAGCCACGCTCAAGCTGCCGTCACGCTCGCCGTCACGGGCCTGCCGGCCGGCACCGGCCAGCTTGAGGCCACCGTGCTCAACGCTCTGGGCCAGGTGGTGGGCCACACCAGCCTGCCGGCCCCGGCCAGCGGCACTACCCGCGTGAGTCTCTCCACCCAGGGCCTGGCCACGGGCGTCTACCTGGTGCGCCTCACCGGTGCCGGCCTGCCCGGCGGCCTCACCTGCCGCCTCACCGTCGACTAAGCCACTGTGTTCGGCTGCCCCTGCCAGCTGGCGGGGGCAGCTGAAGAGGGTTTTTCCGCTGGCTTTTCCTTTCTTTTCCCTTTATGCGCAATTCTTTCCCTACCTGCCTGACTTCCCGCCTGGTGCCCGTAGTGGTCGGGGTTTTCCTCACCCTCGCTGCCGCCGCCCAGGGCGTACCCGGCAACGGCGGCACCACCGGTGGCCCGCCACCGCCCACCGCCGTGCCCCTCGATGGCGGCGCGTCGCTGCTACTCGCTTCCGGGGTAGCGTATGGCCTGCGACGGCTGCGCCGCCGCCGCCAGTAATCTTTTAGCTACCGGTAGCTTTGCCTCCTACCAGCGCTACCGGCAGTGACTTATTCTCCCCAAATTTAAAAAAGCGTCAACCTGTAGGTCGGCGCTTTTTTTGCGTGGCAGCGGCAGCGCCGTACTTGCCTGGCCGAGGCAGGCAACGGCTTTTTGCCATCCCGAGCGGGAAGTCGGATTTTACCGGGACTATGTCAAGGCATAAGTATTACGCCTAAGACAGGCAACCCTGGCCGGCCCCGCACGCCAGAACTAGTGTGCCGTCAAGCAGAAACCAGGTAAAATTCCGGGGACCATAAATCAGGTAAAACTACGTGTTGCCGGGTATCAGGCACTTGGTAGGTTTGTGCTTCATGGAGTACTCATTCTTGCTGGGTTTTGAGTGCCTGTGCGGGGGCGTTGCCAAGTGGCAGTGTTCCCCTATTGCCTTGGGTAGAAGCGCCTATAATTCACAAAAAAGCCCCGCGTTGCGGGGCTTTTTTGTGAATTATAGGCGCTTCTGGTGTGGCCTGAACTATGCTCAGGCGGGCTATTTAAGAAGAAAGCCGGCTTGAACACACTACTCCGTCGCGGTTGCCAGGTGCGAGTCGAAGAAGCATCCCGGCCTGCATAGCAAGGAGCCAGGTGGGCTATACCTCCAGGAAGCCATTTTTTGCCGCAAATACGACCAGACTGGCAATGTTTGGGCTCTCCGTTTTCTCGAGTAGCCGCTGCCGGTGCCCTTCCACGGTACGGTTGCTGATAAAGAGCTGGTTGGCAATGTCGGCCGTGGTAAGCCCTTTGCAAATAAGGTGCAGTACTTCTTTTTCCCGCGCCGTAAAATTCACTACTCCGAACAGTTTGCCTACGCTTTGCCGGGCTGGCTGCTGAATGCTCCGCGTGAGGGCCCGCGACATCCGGGGCGTGAAGTGGTAACCGCTTTGCAGCACTTCGCTGATTGCCTGAATTAACTCCGTCTGGCCCGCATCCTTAGGCAGGTAGCTGCGCGCACCCAGCTTCATCATCTGCGTGATGTACTTATCCGCCGAAAACATCGAGAGCACGATAATTTTCAAGTCTGGAAACTCCTGTAAAAGCGCCTGCGCAACTTCAGCGCCATCCAGCTCGGGCATTTGCAGGTCGAGGAGCAGCACATCGGGCAAGCGCTGCCGGCATACGACCAGCAGCTCGTTCATCTCGGCCGCCTCGGTTACTTTTTCCACGTAAGGCAGGCTTTCCAGAATATAACGGAGCCCTTGCCGAAACAACGGGTGGTCATCAAGCAGGGCCACGTGAATGGCGGAAAGCACTGGTTCCATTGGCTTTTAATGAGGCGTGTCGTACAAGGGTATCTCAATAACTGTATGGGTGCCCTGGCCCGCCTCGCCTAAGTTGCGCAGTTTTCCGCGCAGCATTCGTACGCGGGCATCTAGGCTACGCAGGCCAACTCCGTCACTCAGATTGCGCCCCGTAGCATCAGGGGCGAAGCCACACCCGTTGTCTTCCACCACCAGCACGAGTTGCGAACCATCCTGATGCAGGCGCACCAGCAGAACAGTTGCTCCTTCAGCGTGCTTCAAAGAGTTGGTTATCAATTCCTGGCAAATACGATACAGGGCTAATTCCTGCGCCAGGTCCAGGGACTGAAAATAACTCATCTGCAACGAGACGGGCAGCTCACCCACCTCGTTGCAGGTATCTACCAAGTGCTGAATAGCATCGGCCAGGCCAAACCGGTTCAGGATGGCCGGATACATGCTGTGCGAAATACTGCGCACGTCGTAAACCATCGTGCCCATTATTTCTCCCAGCAGGGCAAGCAAGCTGGTTGGGTTCTCCGCCGTTGGCAGATGTTCCAGCCGACTGACCAGCAGTTTGGCAGTGGCCAGCGAAGAACCCAGGCTGTCGTGCAGGTCCTGGCCGATACGCTCCCGCTCTCCCTCCTGCGCTTCAATGGCAGCTACCAGCAATTGCTGCTGATACTTGGTTTCCACCTGCTGCAGCCGGAGTTGTTGCTTGAGCATACGCCGCTGGTACGCGAGCAGAAAACTCATAAAGGCCCCGGTTATGAGCAGCATAAATCCGATACCGCTGTACAACAACCGCTCAAAGCCTACTTCTGAGGGGTTAACCATAGCGCCCGACAATAGCAGAAATAGAGGATGATAAACAGTAGCGAATTTATTGTCCACACGTTCATGTTCAGTTCCCAGGAATAGTGGTATAGCAAGTAATCACTAAACAGGGCAATTAATAGGTAACCTGAGAAGTAGATGAGCAAGCCGGTTGACACCCAAAACATCGGCTCCCGCAGCAAGCTGACTACTTGCAATTCATTGAGTAGCTTGCGAAAATAAAGCCCGGGTAACCATAATATCAGCACGCTTTGCAACACCTGCTGCCACGGCCGAAACTCCATCACCCCCGCCAGCCAACTATCGACTACCGCGTAGGCGGTGAAGCCTCCCACCAGCCACGGCATAACTCGGGTGAACGCAGGCGACTCCAACGTCTGGCGGTACACCAGCGCCAGTAGCCACAACTCACCAATGCTATAAATTGGCAGTAGAAACAGGTTGTTCTGGTCCAGGGTCATGAGGAGTACTCCGACCGAATCCAAGGGTAGCAGGAAGCAAATGATACTAAGGGTAAGGTAGCGCAGGTTGGGGGTGAGTTGCCGGTAGCGTGCCAAGCCAATAAGTGCCGCCATTGCCATCGGCATCGGGGTTAGTCGGAACACTAGCTGTTGAATAGACAGGTGTAAAATATCACGCACCGGCACCAAAGAACTTAGAATGAGTGGAAGCTGTTAACCCCGCTTAGCCGCAGTTAGCGTACGGGCGGGCAGGGAGCCGACATGTCGTAGAAGGGGTCGCTGGAGCTGGCGGCGTCGGGGGCGACGAGCCGCAGTACCAGACCGAAGGTGTAAGTGGGCAGGGGGTCATCGTCGTGGTCGTGGGCGTAGTACTTGTGCAAGCCAAAATAAACCCGCAGCTGCTGCTCTTCGCCAGCTACCACGTTGAAGAGGTTGTCCATCAGGTCGTCCCGCTCAAAGTTGTATCCCTTGAGAAAACCATACTGCGTGGCGAACATCCCGGATGTCAACTGGTCCGCCGCTTTCCAATAGTCTAGCCACTCCTTGGCCATGGCATGGGGTACCTGGCCGTTCGACTCATCACCAGCCGAAAGGAAGTCGTCGGTTAGTTCTTTGCCGTTCCCCTGAGGCATCCGGTTGCTGTAGGCGGTTGTTTGGGCGTTTAGGGCGTAGTAAGCTGATACCCGGTTGTTCTGCGTGTCGATGGCATAAAGGGCCAGCAGGAAGGCCGCATTTTCATCCAATAAAAAACGGATATTTACTCCCACGCATCCTACTGCGGAGAGCAAGCTCCGCACCCAATCGACCGGCATACTGAGATACAGCTGGCGGCTGCCATCTGTACTAAAGCAATTATTCAACGCCTCTTGGGAATCAGGTTGCCCCACCAGTTGCTGCCAGCGTAGGCTGCCGCCGTTAAATGCTTCGGAGCTGATGATAAGGGGAGTGTTTGAGTCGTTGGCCATGAAGAAGTACTGAAGGAAATAAAAAGGAAAGTAAGGTGTTGCAGCAATAAATGTAGTCTTATCTGATTACCTTGCGTTCAGGGCAAAAGGGGACTATCCAGAAACTTAAGCGGGAACAAGTCCACGAACGCAAGCGCATGGCCTTGGAGTAGCCGGGTTTGAGCAGGGCAAATGAAGGGGGTAGCAGGCGCTGGAAACTGCGTAAAACTACGTGGTTTCTAAAAACACGCACTTCTACTTGCTGTGCCCTAAGTACCCCGAGCGGCGGCGACCTAACGAGCGGGCCTGCCGCTGGCCAGCGCTTTTTTCCACCGTATTGTTGAGCGCAGCCAGCCACTGCTGCTAGTGCTGGAAACCCGCTTCAACGCGGTCTCAGCAATCGGCCCTGACTCAGGCCGGCTGGGCCGCAACAGCCACGAGCTGGCTTATCCAGGCAATGATGAAGTAGCCACCATTCGTCAGCCTATCGCTGCTGGCCTGGTTTGGTTGATAAGTATCAATGGCAAACGGGCCCAGGTTAATGATGCCGTCGGCGTTAAGCGTCTTCGCCACCAGGCTCCGGTCACTCGAATCCAGGTCGGCCTCTATCTCCAGGTCGGTACCAATGATAAACGAGGTGGTATAGAGCGGGAGCACCCCGTTGTTGCCGGCCAGGCTACCGCTCGATACAAAGCCCGGCTGCTGACCCGGCAAACTCCAGCCGCCCATGCTGAACAGCTCCAGGTTAAACCAGGGGCGGTTCAGCTGCACCTGCATAAACTTGAAGCGTATTTTATTGACTTTGGTGTTGCTGCTCAAGGCTATGCCGGCCGGGTTGCCGGCGATGTCCCGCTGGTTCCAGGTCAATTCGCTGCCCGTACCGTCGTCAATGACTACGTACTGGTTGCTAAAGGAAGTTTGCGGCTGCGTCAGGTCTATTTCCGTCGCAAATAAATTTTGCTCCTGCGTAACCAGGTCATACCAGTCTATCGGGTTGGCGTACACCGGGTACCAACTGTTGCCGGTGCCATCCAGGGCAGCAAGCTTTGCCTGGGTCAGGGCGGCACCGGCGCCGGCAAAGGCCGCGTTGGTAAAGGTGGCGCTGGGCACAACGGATGCGCCGCCGACCACCGATTGGTAGGTGCTATCCAGCCGGCGGCCACTAGGCGCGTAGAATCTGGTGAAGCCGGGAACGTCGTTGTTCAGGCTGACGAACTTAAACAAACTGATATAGTCCCCGTTAGGATTGGCAGGCCCGAAGGGGTTTTTATACTGGCTGACGTCAATCGGGGCCGGGGTGGTATTCAACTGCAATACCGGCGCAGTACTGGCCAGCGCCGCCAGGCTGGCACCGGCTTCGGCCGTTACTGCCCGATTGAGCTTGCCGCTCATTTCTTGCTGAACGTTATTCTTGGAAATATCGGCTGTTAGCTGAGCCAGGATTTTATCGAGCATAGTAGCTTCCGTAAGGGGTTGCCAGCTTTTGCCAGCTAATAATACAAAAGCAGCCTGGGTAGCGGGTTGGCTACTGCAAGTACTGTAGTAACCAACCCGCTATCCAGGCTGCCTGAAGTAGCCGCTTACCCGGCCAGCGGGGCCGAAGCCGGTACGATTTCGTTCACGAAGCCGATAATCTGCATGCCGGGGATTTTGAGCGTACCACCGTCAAACGTGGAGGCAAAAGAGTCGGAGCTGCTGCCGTGGGAGTAGCTGCCGCTTACTGCGAACGGCCCCCAGCCCACGCTGGCGTGGGTAGTGATGCTGTCGGCGACGTGCTGCTTGTCTTCCGACGACCAGTCGGCCGTAATCTCGATGTTACGAGCTATTATGAGCGCCGTCGGAATCAGCGGCAGCAGGCCGCCGCTGTTGTTTTGCAAGGTGCCGTTGGAAATCTTGTCGGCCCCCTGGCCCAGCAAGGACCAGCCCTGCGTTTTGAAGAGCAGGTCGTTCAGCCAGGGCCGGTTAATCTGAACTACCGCGATTTTAGCGGACAGCCCAAACGTATTGGCGTCCATGTGGTAGTGCGCATCTTCATGATGCCCCGACGCATCGCCGCCAACCGACCACAGGCCCCAGCTAGCCGAGCCCCCGGCGCTGTAATCGGTGTAGCTCGAGCTGGTGGTGGTAGCGAGGTTGTCGCTGGTGAGCGTCAAGGTGGAGAAATTGGGCAGGGCGCTGTCGTCGTACCAGTTGGTGGGCGTAGCGTAGGCCATGTACCACGGCGACGGGTTGCCGATGCTCGAAGCCATCTTGTTCGATTGCATACCAGTCTGAGCAGAGGAAATAGCACTGGATACGATATTGTTGATGGAAGAAGCCAGCGCGGCCAGGGCCTGCTCGACCTGCGCGGCGCCGGCAGCCCGCCAGGTAGCATACGTGCTGCTGACCGCGTTGGCCAGCATGGGCTCATTGGCCTGCCAGGCGCGCTGGTCCTTAATTACGTCCAGGTTGTAATTCAGGTAGGCCGTGCGGTAAGCGGCCAAGGCTGTGGTGTAGGCCGTCTTATTGGTCAGGTAGGCGTTGTAAATCGCCGTGGGCTGCACAGAAGTGGTAGCGGCACCCGTAAAATCCGTAATCGTTACGGTTTTATTCAGGTAGCCGTAGGCCTGGTCATACAGGGCTTTCTGGGCCGGGTCAGGCTGGAGCTTGGTGTTGGCGCTTCCCACGATTGTCTGGTAGGTATCGCTCACCTTCGTGGTAGTGGGCGCGTAGTCGGAGCTAAGGGCCGGCTGGATGTCCACCATGCGGGCGAACAGCTCGGAGGTATTTAAGCTGCCGTTGGGATTCACCGGCGACACCGGGTTAGCAAAATCCTTAGGGTTCAATGCCTGGTTTTTGGCAAATTGAATAAAGGTGGTGCTTTTGTCAAACATAGCCACCTGACTGTCAGGAGCGTAGGTAACGGCCTGAAAAAGGCGGTCATACAGTGCATTTAAGACTTTGGTTTCCGTGCTTTGGTCCATGGTGTTTTTGAAAAATTAGTTGATTTCCCTACTCTTTTTTGAGGCTTTTCGGGAGTCCGCCTTGTAGTGGAATAACTGGAATCAAACTGGCGGTTATAGGCCAGACCCCGTGTCGTAGAGCCCTTCTTGTGAGTAGGCGGAAGCGGCGGGTGGCCCAGGCCATAACCACGACAAAGGTATCGTGGTCAAACAGGGGGGGGGCGCGCAATTCTACGCGTTTTCGCACGTAGAATCACGGGTTTTTCAGCTAAACACCTATAGGAGAAAACAAAGGTGCCTTTAGGGCACCACAAGGCGTTTTATGCGGATTTTAAAGCCACTAGCTACTAGCTGCAAAGTGCCCTCACGGGCTGGATTGGCGTTTCATCTTCCCTGATGAGCTTAATCTGCCCCTTGTAGGATAAGCGAAGTATTCGTTGCTTTGCATTAGCATCTTTCCTATTGCGCTTCAGAGCACCCAGCTCCTGTCCGGGGCCTTTGAAGAGGAGTGCGAAAGCTGCCTTGCCGCTTCGCTATCCTGTCCCATCAATCTGGTTGGGACTCTCCCAGCGCCTGCCTCGCCAACCGCCATGAAAACATGCTTGCACCATGAAAACGGATTATCAATTTTCTGGTCCGCTGCCCGACCAGTCAGCGACTGCGCCCCCACTAACGCCCGAACTTGCTGGCCCTGCTCCTGGCCAAGCAACCAGCATCCTGGTTGCGGATAAACTGCCCCTGTTCCGGCGGGGGCTGCTCGACGTGTTGGCGCAGACCTTTGCCAATTGTCCGGTGTATGAGGCCGCCACCCCCCACGAGTTGTTGGCGATAGCCACTCACCGGCGGCCCACCCTGGTATTACTGGCCACTAACTTGGCCAGGACTCCAGCCGATATGCCGGCCATGCTCCAGCAGTTGCGGCAGCAGCATGAACAAGTCAGCATCGCAGTATTTATCGACCCGGCCACTGGCTCCGAGCTGACTAGCCTGCGCCTGCTGCAGCCCCAGATTAATTGTCTGCTTACGCGGGCAGCCTCGCCTGCCCAGGTCTGCGACAGCGTTCGGGCGGTGTTGCAGCAGGGGCAGCACAGGGAGTGTGAACTGCCCCTGCCTGCCCCGGTGGCCCTACCGCAGCGGCGGGCCACCGGCGACTTTTCGGTCCGGCAGCTGCAAGTGCTGCGCCTGATAGCCGAGGACTTGTCAAACGAGGAAATCGCGAATTGCCTCTGTACCAGCGTGCGCACGGTGGAGTATCACCGCAGCCAGATGCTGCACAAAACGGGCATCCGCACCACGCTGGGCCTGGTGCTTTTTGCGCAGCGCCAGGGCCTGCTACCCTGGCCCACTACCGAGCTGCCATCGCGGCCGCAGCCCGGCAAAAGGCAGTACCAGCACTAGTTTTTGAAAAACTAGTAGTAGCACTAATGCCGGGGGTTAACCCGCTACCTAGTTTTGGCGCAACCTAGCGCTGGCCCGGCAGCCGGGCCATTTTCTGTGCGCTAATACACTGCATGAAAACGTGTTAGCTGCTGCTGGCAGCCGGGTTTCCACCAGTGCCGGCCACGTTCCTCAGCCAGCTAAATCTGCTACCAGTTCAGCGCAAAGCAACTATTTAAATAAATCATTACTACTCACTTACTTTTCCCTATGGAGCAGGTTGACATCGCCATTGTAGGCGCGGGGGTTTCGGGCGTGTACTGCGCCTGGCAATTAAAGCAAACCTACCCCGACCAGCGCATCGTGGTGCTGGAAGGCGGCACCGCGGTGGGCGGGCGGCTGCTGTCGGTGCGCCCGCCGGGCATCCCCACTATGGTCGCTGAGCTGGGCGGAATGCGCATTCTACCGGCTATTCAGCCCCGCATCAGTGGGCTGGTGCAGCGCCTCAACGAGCTGCTGCCGCCCGGCCAGCAGATTGAGCTGTATGATTTTCCGGTGGATGAGCCCCAGAACCTGGCCTATCTGCGCGGCCAGTACCTGCGCCTGGCCGACTTCACCACGCAGCCCGGCAAGGTGCCCTACCACCTCTCGTTTCTGGAAAAGGGCGGTACGCCCGGCACCATTATCACCGATGCCATCGAGCAGCTGGTGCCGGGCATTACCAAGGCGGGCCTCAGCGACGAGCAGCGCCGCTGGATGACGCGCCACGCCACCTTCGAGGGCCAGCCAATCTACGAGCTGGGCTTCTGGAACCTGCTGCTGCGCGTTATCAGCAGCGAGGCGTTTCAACTCGGGGTCAATGCCGGGGGCTACAGCTCCACGCTCAGCAACTGGAACGCGGCCGATGCCATTCCGTGGTACTTGTCCGACTTTGGGGTGAAGCCCGTGTACAAGGGCTTTTGCCAGGGCTTCCAGACGGTGCCGCGCACCCTGGCCCGGCTCTTTGAGCAGGCGGGGGGCGACGTGCGGCTGCTTACCAAGGTGGAGGGCTTCACGGAGCGCCCCGACCAGGGCGGCTTCGAGTTGAAGCTGACCGGGGGCGGCGAGCTGCAGGCCGGTAAGCTCATCCTGGCCATGCCACGCCGCGCCCTCGATTTGCTGACGCCCCACAGCCCGCCCCTGCAAGGCGCCGGGGTGCAGCAGCTCATCGGCAGCGTCACGCCCCGGCCGCTGTTCAAGCTCTTTACTACCTACACCAGCCCGTGGTGGCGCAATGCGGGCTACACCAACGCTGCGGGCCAGTACGTGCCCGTGGAGGCGGGCCGCACCGTCACCGACCTGCCCGTGCGCCAGACCTACTACTGGCCCAACACGGATGGCAGCCCGGCCCAGGCGGGCCCGGCCATGCTCATGGCCAGCTACGACGATGGCACCAGCGTGGGCTACTGGGACGGGTTGCGCCCGCGTCGCCGCCAGGCCTGGCAGGCGGGCCAGCCAATAGCCACCCCCGAACAGCCCTTCCAGGGGGCAGACCCCGCCGCTGCTGTCGCCCCCGCCGCTACGGCCCCCGCCGAACCCGCCAGCGAGTGGCAGCAGTACCCGGCCCCGGCTGAGATGGTAGCCGAAGTGGCTCGCCAGCTCGGCGTGGTACACGGGCTTACCTACTCGCCCAAGGTCCAGGAAGCTGCCTTCCGCGACTGGGGCGACGACCCGTTTGGGGGCGGTTGGAACAGCTGGAACATCGGGGTGCAGAGTTGGGACGTCAAGCACCAGATGGTGCAGCCCCTGCCGGGTGGGCAGCCGCTCTACATCTGCGGCGAAGCCTATTCCGATGCCCAAGGCTGGGTCGAAGGCGCCTTGCAAACCGCCGACTTCGTGCTGCAAAGGCTGGGGGCCTGCCCGCTGCCGCAATAAGCGCTTATTGTCTACTTTAACTCTTTAGCCAACAGACTATATGGAACTTGACGTAGCCGTAATCGGCGGCGGGGTGGCCGGCACTTACTGCGCCTGGCGCTTGCAGCAGCAGCAGGGCGGGCAGGCCCGCGTGGGCTTGTTTGAATACAGCAACCGCATTGGTGGGCGACTTTACTCGGTGACCATTCCGGGGCTGCCACACGTGAAGGCCGAAGTGGGCGGCATGCGCTACATCCCGGACCAGCACCTGACGGTAGCCCACCTCATCGACCACCTGAAGCTGCCGACTGCCGACTTCCCGATGGGCGCCCCCGCCCCGGTGGGCACCAGCTGCAACCTCTTTTATCTGCGCGGCAAGCACCTGCGCCTGCGCGAGCTGGCCGACCCCACCAAGGTGCCCTACAACCTGGCCTGGAGCGAGCGGGGGCTGGGGCCCACCAACCTGCAGGTGCAGGTGATGAACGGCGTGTACCCGCAGCTGGGCAGCCTGAGCCTGAGCGAGCAGATGGAAGTGAGCGCCTTCGGCAAGCCCCTCTGGAAGTACGGCTTCTGGGACCTGATGTACCGCTGCCTCAGCAACGAGGGCTACCAGTTTATGAAGGACGCGGGCGGCTACGAGGCCAACGTAGCCAACGCCAACGCCGTGACCCAGCTGCCCGCCACCGAGTACAGCGACCAAACCAAGTTCCTGACGTTGCGCGACGGCTACGACCAGTTGCCTATCACGCTGGCCCGCCAGTTCAACGAAGAGTTCGCGGGCACGCTGCCCCGGGGCGAGCGCCTGTTTATGAACCACCGGCTGGCCGAAATCGAGTTGGGCACGGGCGAATTTCCCTACACCCTGCACTTCGAGCTAACCCACACCGATGCCGCACACCGCACGAGCGTGGCCGCCGATGCCAGGACCTTGAAAGTGCATGCCAAAAAGCTGGTGCTGGCCTTGCCACGCCGCTCCCTGGAGCTGATTAAGAGCGACTTCTTCACTAATCCCACGGTAAAGCACCTGATGAGTTCGGTGCTGATTCAGAGCGCGTTCAAGCTGTTTCTGGCCTACGAGCGGCCGTGGTGGCGCACGCTGGGGCTGGTGGCCGGCCGCTCGGTAACGGACTTGCCGGTGCGCCAGGTATACTACTTCGGCACCGAGGGCGAGCAGAAAGACGGGAACCCGTTTATGAACTCGCTGCTGATGGCCAGCTACAATGACATCGGCACGGTGCCCTTCTGGAAGGGGCTGGAACGCGGCGCGGCCTACCCCGGCTACCGCCCCGCCTGCCTCGAACCCGACGTGACGGAGGTGATTCCGCCCATGGAGTTCCGGGCCACCGACGAGATGGTGCGGGTGGCCAACCGTCAGGTGGCCGAGGTGCACGCCCTGCCCGAAGTGCCCCTCCCCTACTCGGCCGTGTACCATACCTGGAATGAGGACCCCTACGGCGGCGGCTGGCACGAGTGGAAGGCCAACTACCGCCTCGACCTCATCATGCACCAGATGCTCAAGCCCCTGGCCGACCAGGACATTCACATCGTGGGCGAGGCCTATTCCTACGACCAGGGCTGGGTGGAAGGCTCGCTCGACACGGCCGAAACCATGCTCCAAACCCACCTGAAGCTCCCCAAGCCCAGTTGGCTGCCCGCTAAAGCCTACCCGCTGCTGCCGCCCCCCAACCCCACCCCTGAGGACCAGACTCCCAGCGGCTGCATCCCGGCCGCGCACTGCGCCCAGGACCTGGCCCGGAGTACACCCAGCTGCCTTACCCCCATTCAGCCCAGTTAATTACTTTACTACCCTGTCGCCGTGCCGTTTACCGTTTCCGACTACCTGCTGGCCCGCCTGCGCGAGCTGGGCCTGGCGCACATTTTTGCCGTGCCCGGCGACTACGCGGGGCCTTTTCTGACCACGCTCGATGCCACGCCCGGCATCGAGCGGGTGCCGACTATTGGTGAGCTGGGGGCCGGCTACGCGGCCGACGGCTACGCCCGCTACCGGGGCATCGGGGCGGCCTGCGTGCAGTACGGGGTAGGCTCGTTTAGCTTGCTCAACTGCGTGGCGGGCTCGTTTGTGGAGCGCGTGCCGGTGGTGGTTATCTCGGCCAGCCCTAAAACTGCCGACCGCCGGCTGGAGCGCGAGCAGGGAATTCTGTTTCACCACAGCACGGGTGAGTTGCGGGCCGACCAGCAGATTTTTGCCCACGTCACCGTAGCCTCGGAAGTAGTCACCGAAGCCAGCGCGGCCCCGGCCCAGATTGACGGGGCCCTTACGGCCCTGCTCACCCACCACCGGCCCGTGTACCTCGAAGTAATTCAGGACATGTGGGCCCAGCCCTGCGCCGAGCCGCAGGGCCGCCTGGCCCCGCAAGCCCTGACCAGCGACCCTGCTGCCCTGGCCGCCTTGCTCGATGCAGCCTGGGAGCGCCTGCAAAGTGCCCGGCTGCCGGTGCTGTGGGCAGGCGTTGAAATCCAGCGCTTTGGCTTGCAGGATACCTTGCAGGCGCTGGTGGAGGCCAGCGGCTTGCCCTTCACCACGACCAGCCTGGGCAAAACGGTGCTCAATGAAAGCCAGCCGGCCTTTATCGGCACCTACGCCGGGCCGGCCTCGCCGGCGGGCACGCGGGCCGTAATGGCCCAGACCGACTGCCTGCTGGCCCTGGGCACCATCATCACCGACGACTACCTCGACCTGATGGCCCGCTCGTACGGCACCATGCTGGAGGTGACGGTCAGTCAGGCCCGCATCGGGCCGCATCCCTACCCGCACGTCACGCTGCCCGACTTTCTGCAGGGCCTGCTGGCGCGCTACCAGCAGGCGGGCCCGCCGCGCGTACCCGCGCTGCCCACAGCCCCACCCGACCCGCTGCCCGCGCCCAGCCCAGAGCTGACCTACAACAACTTCTACGACGCGCTCACCAGCTACCTGGCGGCGCAGAATCTGAACCGCGACACGGTGCTGATACTGGGCGAGAGCACCTCCCTCTACGTGTTTGGCAACCTGTATGGCCTGCCGCGCAACGGCTTCGTGGCGCAGGCGGCCTGGGGCTCGCTGGGCCACGAAACCGGCTGCGCCCTGGGCGTGGAACTGGGCAGCGGCAAGCGCCCGCTGGTAGTGGCCGGCGACGGCGGCTTCCACATGGTATGCCAGGAGCTATCGAGCCTGGCCCGGCAGGGCAGCAACGCCGTGGTGTTCGTGCTCAGCAACCGAGGCTACGCCATCGAGCAGGCGTTTGTCGACCTCACAGGCTTTGCGCCCGGCCACGAGTTCGCGGCCTTCGACCAGCTGCCGGGCTGGGATTACCTGGCCCTGGCCCAAGCCTTCGGCGCACGGGGCTTCCGCGTAAGCACGGTGGCCGAGCTACACGCCCAACTGCCCGACATGCTGGCGGCCAATAACCAGCCTACGCTGGTTGAAATCGTGATTCCCGCGCAGGACCTGGCCCCGCAGCTGGCCCGCCTGGCCGCCGCCCCAGCGGCTACGGAAGCCCGCCGCCAAACGGCACGGGCCGCCCGGCCCGGTGCGGACCTCGCTTAAAAAAGGTGACCAGTCCGGCCGTTAGCGGTGCCTCGCGGCAGCGCTGGGGTAGCTTACCAAGGCAGGTTGGGAAGCTTGCTTCACCGCTGGCTTAGCGCTGATTTCGATGCTGGCTGCCGCGCCAGGCTTTGTTGTTTCTTCCTCTCCTTTCTGCTGCTTCTGCTATGGCGGACTTTGCCAACTACTTTCCTTTACTGGTAGCCAACGAAGGCGGCTACGTCCACGACCCCAACGACCCGGGCGGTGAAACCTGGCGCGGCATTGCCCGGGTGTTTAATCCCCACTGGGCGGGCTGGCCGCTACTCGACGCGTACAAAGCCCGGCCCGACTGGCCCGCCGACTGCCAGGTGTACCCGCGCAACGAGCTGGCCACAGCCATTCTGGAGCGGGACGCGCACCTGGGCCAGCTCGTGCAGTCGTTTTACCAGGCGAATTACTGGGACAACCTGCATTTGGGCGGCATCACCGACCAGGCCATTGCCAGCCAGCTCTGCGACATCGGCGTCAACAGTGGAGTAGGCCGGGTGGGCCACCTAGCGCAGTACGTGCTGGCCTCCTGCTTTGGCTGGCGCGGCGCGCTTGACGGGCAGATTGGTCCGGCCACCCTCGAAGCGATTAACGCCGCACCCTCTCAGGCTTATTATGATGCCCTGGTAGCTACCCGGAGAGCCTTTTATCAGTACCGGGCCGGCCATTCCGTGGCTCCGCCAGCCCTGGTGAGCATGCTGGAAAGTGTGCGTTTAGTGCCCGACAATGCCATGCAGCGCTACCTGCCGGCCTGGCTCGGGCGCGTAGCTGCCATTCCCTACACCGCCTGAATGCCGAATGCCGCTAGATTCCACGCTGTTTTTCGTAGCAACTTTATGACTCGTTTTGTGCAGGCCCACCCTGGGTATTGGCTGGTACTGGTAGCCTGGGGGCTGTTGTTCGGCGAAACTGCGCGTGCCCAGCAACCCATTATCCAACGTATTTACGTGACGGATACGCCCACGCAGGACTCCGTTTTTCAGCTCGGCAACACCATTGCCCTGGAGGTGACGGGGCTCAACCGCTGGCTCAAGCTGCAGGAAAGTCTGCTGGTTGCGCAGGGCTTCGACCCGCAGAAAGCCCACCTCAAGGCGCGTGACCTGGTGCTTTACATCGACGATGCCCCCATTCTGAACATGCCGCCGCTGGCGCTGTACGTGGATGAGTCGTCGGCCGACAAGCTGCTGACGGCCGCAGCCCGGCGCCAGGCCCAGACCCTGGCCGCGCACCCCGACTCGGCGGCCCCGGCCAGCCTCGCACCCAAGCTGGCGGCGCTGCTGGACGAGTACCCGATTGGCATTCCCGACAAAGTGATATTCAAGCTGGAGCGCAACGTGGGCAACTACCGCTACTGGGACGTGGCGTATCAGTCGCCCTGGGCTCCTTCGTACACGGGCAAGCTCGGGCTGGGCTACGAGGACCGGATATTTACCAAGCTGCACCCCAACCGGACGGGCAGCACCATTCGCATTAAGCTGATTGAGCCGCTTACGCTCTGGATTGCCATCCTAGGTAGCCTGGTACTGGGCGCGGGACTCCTGGTGCTGGGTACCCGTTCCTGGCTGCTGCGCATTACCCTGCCCCGGCCCAGCAGCACGGCCCCGCTGCCCACGGTGGTAGCTGCCCACCCGCCCTTCAGCCTGGCCAAGATGCAGATGGCGTGGTGGACATTTATCATCCTGGGCAGTTTCCTAGTCATTTACTGCGTCTCGGGCGAGATGCCTGACATTTCCACTACGTCGCTCTCGCTGCTGGGTATCAGTGGTGGTACGGCAGCGCTAAACGGCCTTATCCGGCGCGACCCGCCCCCGGCCGATGCTACTACTGGTCCGTGGCTGGCCAGCCGGGGCTGGCTCACCGATATCCTTTCCGACGCCCACGGCGTGAGCATGAACCGGCTGCAGCAGGTTGTCATCTCCGTGCTAATGGGGTATTTCTTCGTGCGCACAGTGTACAACAGCGTAGCCATGCCCGTCTGGACCGACAATCAGGTGCTGCTGCTGGCCGTGAGCAGTGCGACTTACCTGGGCCTGGAGTGGCAAGGCAACCGAACGGATGCTAGTGCCGCCCTAGTTCCAACCGACGGGGCAGCCATCTATCCCAACTCGGCCCCGGTAGTGGCTGCGCCAGTGGTGGCCGCCCCGGTGGCGGTGGTAATTCCCGCAACTCCGGTTGCCGCTAGCGAGGTGGCGAGCAGCCCGGTGGCTCCGACGGATGATACGCCCCCAGCGAACGACGATACGAGGGCGATGCCGGCCGCTTGACCTCGACCGCAGTAGCTGGGCGCTACCATCCGGCGTCGAATTGCTTCGCTATTCGCTGGGCCGCAACTGTTTTTTCACCTGTTCTACTTTCCTCTCAGATGACCCTTAAAATACTAGCGGGCTTGCCCGTAGCGGTGACGCTAGCGTGGCGGGCACCAACCTGCCGGTAGTAGCTGCTTACCGGCTCTGGTGGCAAAACCCCGACGACATTCTTTCGACGGAGCTAGGCACGGGCACCGACCAAGGGCCCCTTGCTCCGGCTGCCTACCCCTTCCAGGTGCCCAGTCCGCAAGCTGGCACCCAGGTTATCTACTACATCGAATTGTCGAGCATTGGCAGCCAGCCTTATCAAGTAGTACTCACGCTCAGCCAGCAAGGCCAGTTGCTGTCACCTGGCACTATCACGCTGGCTGGCAGCTTGGACGATGCGGGTAACGCCTTGGTACAGGGCCAGATTTTATTCGCGGTATGAGCCAGTCCTTTTTCTGCCCGTGGCGGTTGAGCCAAGCCTTCCTGGGCTTGGTATTGCTGGCCTTTCTCGCCCGCACCCCGCCCGCTGCCGCTCAAACACCCGCCCCGGCCGCCGACTCGGGCAGCACACGCCACTACCCTTACGCCATGCCGGAAGTCCCGGCCCTCACGTTCATCGACGCGGGCTCGCCCAAAATCAGCCGCCCGGTAACGCCCCGAGCCTTAGCCACGGAGCTGGTCAACGCCATCGACACGGCCGGGCGGGTGCAGCAGGGCCTGGCCATTGCGGTGGCCCCAGCAGCGCTGCTGGGCAAGGCCGTGACGCTGGCCGACTACCAGCACAACTACGGCCAGTACCTCATTTCCAACGCGCAGGTGTCGCTGGGCACGGTGCGGGTAGCAGGCACTACGGGTGCTACCGACCTGGGCCTGGGGCTGCGCCTGACCCTCTTCGACGGCAGCGACCCCATGCGGTCTACGACCTACACCGACAGCGTGCGCGCCCTGCTCCTGCAGGCGCTCCCCAAGTATGCCCCACCGGATACGGCCCGCACCAATGCCATCATGGCCCGGCTGCAACGGCGGCTCACGCGGGCGCAGCAGGTGGCCGACTCGCTCCAGAAGCTGGCCCAGGCCGCTACCGGGGCCGGGGCCGCCCAGGCCAACAACCGGGCTGCCCAGGCAGCCAGTGCCGTGAGCAGCGCGGCAGCCCAACTCACCACCGCCCAGGCGCAGCTCACCCAGCTCAGCCGCCAGCAAACCAGCGATGCCAAGGTAAGCCAGGCGCTGCCTGCCCGCCTGGCCCGCCACCGCCAGCGCTGGAACAACACCCACTGGAACGCGGCCAGCCTGACCGTAGCTGGCGCTACGGGCTGGCGACTCACTGACTCGCGCCTGGCCCCGGCCCCTACCAACGGGCAGTTGGGCTGGAGCGCGTGGGCCACGGGGGGGCTACCGCTGGGCGGCACGGCCGGGCTGCTGCTGGGCCAGGTGCGCTATACCTATGCCCGCCAGGTACCGGCCCTCACCACCCTTACTCAGAGCAGGGGCCAACTGCTGTACGGAGCCCGCGCCGTATTTGGCTCCGCCAACCTCAATTTCTACCTCGAACTAACGGGCACCAACTACAGCAACCCGCTGCCCGGCACCACCAGGTCGCGCAGCGACTGGGGCGGCGGGGTTGAGTTTAAGACGATAGAGGGCATGTGGCTGGCCACTGGCTTTGGCCACCGCTTCTCGAACGGGGAAGGCCCGGCCGAAGCTCCCCTGCTTTTTGCCGGGCTACGCTGGCAGCTGGCCTCCGCTGCCCGGTTTGCACCGGCCCACTAGTTTCAACTACCCGCTATCCAGCATTCTACCCGCATTCTACCCGTTTTCTTCTCCCTCACCTATGACGACGCTCAACCAAACCTACCAACTGGTACCCGGCGACACACTCGACGCCGTGGCCGCTACCTTCCACCTTACCCTGCCCGAGCTGCTGGATGCCAACCAGCAGATTACTAACCCCAACCTGGTGCAGGTGGGCGAGCGCATCAACATCCCCTGCCCGGCTGGCACCTCTGCCCCAGCCGCACTGGCCGGCACCTACGATGGCATCCATCCCGCCCCCGGCACTACGAATCCCGATAAAGCGGCCTTGATTTTTCCGCCCGTCACCAGCACAGCCGCCAATCGGAGCCAGCTGCTCTACGACCAGGTTATCGATCAGCTGGCCGTGGGCTATAACCCGCGTTACCTGCCGGGTGGGGGCTGCACCTACTGCAACATCTTCGTCTGGGACGTGACCCGGGCTATGGACTGCCCCATTCCGCACTGGATTATGCCCGATGGCACCATCGCGGCCCCCAACCAGCCGGGGGCCTCGGAAATCAACATCAACGGCGGCGAGGTCTGGATGCTGCATTACGGCATCCCGGCGCACGGCTGGCAGCCCGCCGATGCGGCCACGGCCCAGCAGTACGCCAACGCCGGCAAGCCGGCCGTGGCACTCTGGCAAAATCCGGCCGGCCACGGGCATACCGCCATCGTGCGGGCCGGGGAAGTTACCGACCGGGGCCCGGCTACGGCGCAGGCGGGCAGCGTCAATTTCAACTACGGGCACCTGGCCGATGGCTTTGGCAGCATCCAGCCCTCGTTCTACGTCCACGTCTGAAGTGAATCGCTTTGGCTTTTCAGCACGAGGTGAATTGCGAAAGCAGCGACCCAAAACAGGGCGTCTCGTCGTTAAACAAGTAACGACGAGACGCCCTGTTTTGGGTGCCATTATAGCAGGCGGTCGAAGTACTTGGGGCCGAGTTGAAACGGCGCGATATCGTAGGCCGTGTGCCCGTCGAGGGCCAGGTCGGCGAGGATTTTGCCCAGCAGGGGCACAAACTTGGCGGCCCAACCGGTACCATACACCACGATATCGCGGTGGCCGGGCACGTAGGACGGCGCAAAATCCAGCACCAGCTCTTTGTTCTTCAGGTTGCTCAGCGCGATGAGGCAGGTAGAGGTGTGGCAGGGCGTAGGGTCGAGGCCGCTCATGTGGTTTTTAACCCAGTCGGCGGTGTAAGCCAGGGCCTGGGCATTAGGAATGCCCGTGCGCTGGCAGGGGTCGCTGAGGGGTTCCAGCACAAAATCGGGGGCCACACGAATGTAGTCGGGGTAGTCCCAGCTCACACCCGGAAACCCGTAAAACTCATTCCCATTGGCTTCAATGGGTGGCTGGAATATAAACCAGGTCGGGTACTGCACCGACGGGCTCCGCTTGCGGAAATAAGCCGACGACATTTCCCAGTACGTAACGCTGATGTTGAAGCCCAGCAGGTTGAGAATGTCGTTGATATACGGGCCGGGCGTAATGACCAGCTTTTTGGCGGCATACGTAGTCGCGCCCGCCGTCACCCGAAACGACTCGCCCTCGCGCCTGATGGCCGTCACCGCCGCCTGGTCGCGCAGGCTGACTGAGGGGGCGCGGCGGTTGAGGGTCAGCAAGGTGCGTAGAGTTAGGGCCAGGTTGATACTGGCACCGTCGGGCTGAAAAATGCTGGTGTAGGTGGCCGGCAGGTTGCGAAAATGAAACTCCTGCTCCACCTGCGCCGCCGTGAGTGAGCGGTACGGCACGTTTTTGCTTTGCAGGGCCACTTCGGCCGCCGCAATATTGCCTTCGGTCGAAACCACCTGCGGGTCCCCAAACCAGAGTGTACCCACCTTGTCGAGCAGGACCTGGTCGGTGTGCTGCTGCAGGGCCTGCCAGAGTGGTTGCGCGTCGAGCGCCATCTGCACCATGTACGCCTTGGGGTAGGGCAACCGGTACTGGCGCGAAAAGCCCGCTGAGCTGCCTTCCTGGTTGAGGAAGGCACGCTTTTCCAGCACCAGCACCGAGGCCTGGCGCTGGAAAAGCTCGTGGGCGGCGGCCAGCCCAATGGCCCCGCCGCCAATAACGATGGCATCGTAAGTAGTGTGCATAGCGTACAGTTGAACAAGTAGTTACCAACCTAAGTAGTTATCGGCGGGCAGCCAGCTGGGGGGCGTGAGCTGGAAATAGTCGCGCAGCATTTTTTCGGCCACGCAGAAGGCTCCTTCCACCCAGCCCTGCTGGTCGGAGTACGCTTCGCCGCACACGTAAATCTGCTGCTCGGGCCAGGGCTTGCGCATGTACTGCATGGTTTGCTTGATGTCGTACTCGGCCTTCCAGGCGTGGTAGCCTCCGCCGTAGGGGTCGTCGGTCCAGTCTTTGTACAAGGCCACGTAGGGCTCCGGGATGGCGGGGTTCTGGTGCAGTTCGCGCACCTGGTTCATGGCCTCGTCCACCATCACCTGGAAGGCCAGGTGCTTGGTAAGCAGGGGCGACGACAAGCTTTTCTGGGTCGTGAGCCGGGTGGCTCTGGGCTGGAAAAGTCGTTTCTGGGGCCGGTTTTCGTTGAGCGCCTTCCAGAAGGTGACCGTCTGCATGTCGTTGTAGCTGGCCAGAAACAGCGAGTGGCCGTTGGCCGGGTCGGTGCCGAAGTAGTAGCACTGCCGCATGGGCAGGTCGGTGATGGAGTGGCCCGAGGTAGTGTTAAGCAGGGGCTTCCACCAGGGTTTCTCGAAGCCCAGCAGCAGCTTGAAGGAGGGCTCCATGATAACCGACTCCAGCTGGTGCGTGAAACCGGGCTGCTGCAACAGCGGATTGTTGAGGGCGAGCAGTTCCAGTGAGCGGCGGGGCATGGCCAGGATGAGCTGTTTGGCCCGTACCGTCCAGTCTTTATTGGCTTTGAGGTTGTGAAAAGTGAGCGTGTACTTGGGCGAGCCCTTTTTGGGCAACCCAATGTTAACCAGCTGGTTCTCGGTCCATAGCTCGGTGCGGTCGGCTTGCAGGTAGTGGTAGGCCAGGGCGTAGGCCAGCAGGTCGTAGCCGCCCTCAATGGTGCGGTAGGCAGCGGTGGCGCTCGAAAAATCGCCCACCATGTAGGGAAACGCCTCGGCCGCATTCCAGTTGATGGTATTGGAATAATACCCGCCCGCCTGGTCCAGAAAAGCGTAGCCCTCGGCCGTCGCCTGGTCTTTTACCAGGTTCCAGAAGCCGATGTCGTTTACTTTCAACCCCTCGTACGGCCCCGGAAAATTGTACACCAACCGGGGCTTGATAACGTCCCAGGCGCGGCTGTCGAGCCTGAACTCGTAGTTGTAGAAGGACTGCTGGCTCACCTTGTCGCCGTAGGTTTTCACAAACCACGGGTCGGCCATGAGCACGTCGTAGATAATGCGGTTGAAGAGCTGGTCGGGGCTGTAGCCCAGGTGCTTGTCTTCGAGGTAGTAGCGGGTCTCAAACTTGCTGCCGTTGTCCTGCGCCTTTTGCCAGGCGTTGGCCCGAAATTGCTGCTTGCGCAGGTAAAAAAGCAGGTTGGCCGCCTCCCCCATCGGAAACTCGACGTGCGTGAGGTCGGCCTGAAAAACGTTTTCAATCAGCTGGGTCACAATCTGCTGCGAGGTCATGTAGCGCATGCCGCCCAGCTCGCCGCTCACCGCCGATTCGGGCAGCAGCACCGACTCCAGGCGCCCGCCAATGCGGTCGCTCATCTCAAACACGTGGACGCGCCGGGCAGAAGCCCCGCCCGTGAGCAGGCGCCAGGCGGCGTACAGGCCCGAGGTACCGGCCCCCACAATGGCCACGTCGAGGTCGAGGCCCTCCTCGTAGCCGGAGTTCAGGCGCAGCTCGCGCAGTTTGTTCGTATCGCTCATGGCAAGAAGAATGAAAGGGTGAGAAAGTTGGCTGGGAAAGCAGCCGTAGCGGCAGCTCCGTGAGTGGCCGGCAAGCTAGAACACCCGTGCGAAAAAACCAGGCTTTCGGTGCTTAGTAGCTTGAAAACTAGTGCTGGTACTAGTGCTCCACCAGCTTAATTTCGAGTGTTAATTCTTATTTAACACAAAGACAATCAAGCAATTTGCCTTGAAAGTTAATAATCGAAATTAAGCTGGTGGAGCACTAGTATCGCGTTAGCCTTTATTCCCAGACTTTGCCGGCCTCAAAGGCAGGTGCTCCGGCTTGCTCGCGCCCGCGGGTAAGCGCTCGCGCTTCGCGGCTCCTACCCAGGCTTTGCCCGGCCGGTGGCAAAACTGCCCGCTGACTGCCGAATCCGCTACCTGCCTGGCGGCTCCCTGGGGGCAGGTCAGGCAGAGGGTAGTACCAGCCCAGCGCTACTTTTCAAAAACTAGTGCTGGCACTAAGGGCCGGTTTTAACCCACCAGCTAGCTTTGGTGCGGGCTAGCTCCAGCTTCTGCTACCAGGATATCTACCTAGTTAACTTACTGTTGACTAAATCTTTAGCCGCCGTATTGACGCTCATCCAACCCGGATTAGGGCATACTTTCAGGCAACTCTTTTGCTGGGTTGGTGCAGCCCAAAAACCCCGGCAACTCTCACTCCTTATCACCCAGCTTCTCGACCACCATGCAAAACGCTGAAAACAACCCATTAGCTTCCCTAAACCTCGGCGGCCTGACCAAGCTGGACGAGCAAACGAAAGAGAAAGGCGTCCAGCAGGCCGAAGTAGGGGCCTCGTTTGAACCCATATCCCTGGAAAGTGTGCGCGCCACGCCGCCAACGGAAAATTTGCGCGCCGGGCAGCCGGATGCCGCTGCCGGGAAAGCCGCCCCCGCCTCCGATGGGCTCACGCTCGGGCCACTGGCCGGCTTTCCCGGCACCTGGGCCGGCCCCGGCTTCAACCTGATTGAGGTACCTAACCATAATCAGGTCCCGCACGTGAAGCCGCCCGTCGACGAGTTCAAGCTTATCCTCAACAATACCCACGAAACGCTGACTATTACCGAAATTCCGGGCGGAATTATCAACCGGGGGAACGTGCAGGGCGATATTGAGTATCTGTCGCTCCACTACCTGCAGCAGGTGTCAGACGTGAATTTACCGGCAGGCAACAACGGCATCCATCTGGAAACCGGCCTGCTGCTGAATTTGCCGGCCGGTACCGACCCGGCCGTTGCGCCCTCCGTAGCACGGCTGGGCTCCATTCCGCACGGCGACTCGCTGCTGGCGCAGGGCAGCTTTACCCCGACCCTCCACAACCAAGGGCCGGACTTTAGCATCAACCGGCCGGACCCGACGCCGTTTACCGTCGTAAACGGCAAGCGGGTGAACGTCACGGGGGCCACCTACCTCTCCTTGTTGGAAAACCCGGTAAAGGTGCCCGATGGCATTCCCCAGGCGGCCGTCATGGACCCCACTATTATCCTGGAAGCGGCTATTAAGGGGAAGAATATTACGGAGATGACGGTAATATTTCTGGATGCGAATCCAATCGAGGGTGTAAGCAACCCCGATGCCCTTAAAGATGCCGGGAGCATCACGAATATCCCGTTCGTCGCTAAAAATGCGAACGCGACGACGTTCTCCGGGATTTTCTGGCTGATGACGGTGCTCAACCCGGACAACACCACTACCCAGCTGCTGCAATACATCCAAACGGTTATTCTGGATTTCCCGGTTGCCGGTGGTCAGTCCGGTCAGGTTGTCGATATCAAGTGGCCCCACATTTCGCTGGCGACCCTGGAGCTGCAATCAGCCTAAAATAAGGGCCAGCCGACCGATAGAATCTTCCTCTTTCACCACCCCGCCACCCCGCTACCAAGCTTATGACTCCGCACAAGCTAATCACCATTCCCCAGGCAGTAACTCCCGCTAATTTCGAACAGGTGATGCAACAAGCCATTGCTCTTGAACTGGCCACCATTCCCACCTACCTGTCGACGTACTATTCCATCAAACGGAGCCTGGACCAGGACGCCCTGTACGCTAAGTTGCAGGCGCAGCTGGCCACGTCGCCGGGCGTTTCCGCCGCTGAGGTCGACCAGCTGGCCCAGGAGCTTAAGCTGGATGTGCTGGTTTATGCCAACAAAACGGCGGCCCTCATCATGAGCGTGGTCATTGAAGAGATGCTGCATTTGGCCCTGGCCTGCAATGTGAAGCAAGCCATCGTCGCGCCGCCGGATTTGCTGAGCATCAACGAAGCCCTGGTGTTTCCCACGATGCTCGACGGCCACGAACCGGAATTTACCATTAACGCGGCCAAGCTGAGCCTGGACCAGCTGTCGACCTTTCTGCAAATCGAGAGCCCGCGGCCCTTCAAGGACCCGGTCGATACGCTGGAAAAGGCGCCGGATATCGAAAAATACAAGACGATAGGTCGGCTCTACGTTGCTATCCAACACTGTATCCGGGAGCATTACCACGGCCCTTATCTGGCTAAGCCACAGCTGGTTTCGGCCCCGAAAGCGGTGGCCCAGCACCGGCCCTATTATTCGCAAAACTCTATCAATACGGTTTATTACGACCGGGCGCACAACCCCACGTTTGCCAGCAGCAGCGACAGCGGCGATTTAATCGGGGTGACTGACGCCCATTCCGCCATTGCGGCGATAGAAGAAATCATGCACCAGGGCGAAGGCAATGTTAAGCCTGGCCAGAGCGAGCTGCACTTCGGTCCCAATCATATGCCCATTCCCCTGCGGGTGAAAAATGGGGAGGTCCAGTTCAAGCCTGGCGACTACGATGATACGGCCGATAAAGAGCTGTCGCATTTTGCGAAATTCCTTGAAGCGTACAGCCTCGGGGTGCATTACCAGGAAAAATTTGCGGGCATCGGCGGGCTAGACGATTTTTTCAGCTACTTTGTGTGCAACCAGGCATCCGACCCAAAACTGGTTGATTACCACGAATCCGGCAACGTTGCCCTGGCGCTTTGTGCGCAGCTGGGCAATGCTGTTTTTACGTACATCCTGCTCATGATTGAGGCGTGTTATTACGCCGATGAGGATACGCAATTCCGGGTATTTTTGTACGGCGTGCACAAGTCGATGATTTGGCTGTTGAGCGGGGTCGGCAACGGTATCAGGGGGTATAGCTACATCAGGGGCCAGCAGACCTACGTTGGCTCGCTGACGTTTGAGTATTTCGATTTTTCAAGAGCCAATCCCGTATCGCCGAAGCAGCAGATTCTGGACTTGGTTGAGCAGTTGGCGAAGGCTGACCCAACTAACTGGGGCTGGACCACCCAGCCGGAGTATTCGGCCTACTGGCCCTCCTTGCCCGACGTAAGACTAAACCACCGGGTGGTACCTAACGTGCCAGCCGTGCCTGCTTAATATCACCCGCTTAACCTCATTCCTTCACCCGTTAAAGCGTCCAGCTCATGGAAAACATCCAACCAGCCTTAGAGCTTCATGTCTGCATGGGGCTTAATTCCTGCCAGAATCAGGGCTATTCCGGTGCTAACACCTGCGCCGGCATGGGTGACTGCTCCACCGTAGTCCACTCCTGCCATACCCTCAACGAGTGCAAGGGCCAGGGCGGCTGCGGCCTTTTCGGCACCACGGAAGAGTTCTGTTTTCCGTCCCAAAATGATTGCCGTTACCAAGGCAGTTGCGGGGCTCCCATTCTGGATTCCCGCTTCATCACCCAGGGCCCCAACCGGGGGCGTAGCGTGTGGCAACTGGCCCGCAAACGGTTCGAGGAAAAGCGAGCGGCCTCCCAGCAGCCTGTCGGCCCCCCACCGGCCGGGCCCTACGGGCCTAGCAATGCGTACATCAATCAGCTTAAGGGGCAGCCAGCTTCCGCTGATAATTCCTCCTGTGGGCAGAGCGGCGACCGGCAATGCTCCTACGTGGCCAATCCTGCTGACAGAGCACTAGCCGCCAAGAAACGAGTGCAGAAAATGGCCGAAAAAAGCGCTCGTGAACTATCCGAAACAGTAGCTCATTGCCAGCCAGTTGTTTACTAACGCATTCCCCAACTTAGGGCTTGGGCTCGGCCTGCGAAGCCGGCATTTCAACCACATTCTGGCCGAAAAGCCAGCAGTGGATTGGTTTGAAGTGATTTCGGAAAATTTCATGGATTCGCACGGGCGTCCGCGGCAGGTGCTCCGGCAGATTGCCGAACGCTACCCCGTGGTTATGCACGGGGTATCCTTGTCCATTGGCAGTACCGACCCCCTGAATGTCGGCTACCTCAAAAGCCTGAAGGCGCTGGCCGCCGAAGTACAACCCGCCTGGATTAGCGACCACCTGTGCTGGACGGGGGTATTGAGCATTAATTCTCACGATTTGCTCCCGCTGCCCTTGCACGAAGAATCCTTGCAGCACGTTTGCGACCGCATCAAACAGGTGCAGGACTACCTGGAACGGCCGCTGGTTGTCGAGAATCCGAGTACCTACGCTACGTTCCGGCACTCCACCATGCCAGAATGGGAGTTTTTAACGCGCATGACCGAAGAAACGGGGTGTAAGCTGCTACTGGATGTCAACAATGTGTACGTCTCGGCCTTCAACAACGATTTTGACCCGCAGGAATACATCTGGGCTTTGCCCCACGACAAGATTGTGCAGCTGCACCTGGCCGGGCATCAAAACTGCGGCAACTACATCATCGACACGCACGACCGGGAGGTGAACAGCCCGGTGTGGCAGCTATTTCACCTGGCCTATACGCTTACCGGGGGCACTTCGGTGCTGTTGGAATGGGACGGCAACATCCCCGCCTTCGAGGTATACCATGCCGAACTACTGAAAGCGCGAGCCTATATGTCGGCTACCTTTCCGGGCACGGGCGACCAGGTCCCGGTTGTCGGTTCGGAACAGGTATCCAACCCCCTACATGTGGTGGTGCCAGAATTGCGTTCCTAACCACAGATTATTTTGGAAGCAAGCAATTCTTTGCCGCTAACGGCCTTTCAGCGCTGGATGCAACAGGTGTTGCTCGACCCGCAGCAAACAACGGAGGCCAACCCCCAGGGTTTGCTTTCGCCGACATTTGGCGCCTCGGCGGTTGAATCGGTAATAAACCATTCGAGCAGGCTCTCCGCCCAAGAGCATCTGGCCATTTATCAACGCAGTTATAGCTCCAGATTGCGTAGCTGCATGGCGCAGCAATTCAGCGCGCTGGAATATGCGCTGGGGGAAGACCTTTTCCGGGCCTTTGCCGACGATTACCTGACTTCTTCGCCATCAAGCTATTACAACTTGTCGGAGCTTGGCCGGCTCTTCCCAGCTTATCTCCAGGCCAACCGGCCCGATGCACTAAATGAGGAAAAGGAAGACTGGATTGAGTTCGTTATCGAGCTGGCAAAGTTTGAATATGACCTGGCTGTACTCTTTGACCGACAGGCCGAGGAAGGCTACCAGTTGGCGGGCATTGCCGACGAGGAAAATGAAATCGAGTTGGTGCCCACTTGCACCCTGTTCAAGTTTCAATTCCCGATTAATACGTTTTACACCCGGTTCAAAAAAGGCGAGCGCCCGGACCTGCCTTTCGCGGGCACCAGTTATTGCGTGGTTTTACGGCACGATTACCAACTAGCGGTGTACGACCTACAACCCGAACACTACGAGTTTTTAGGGCTGGTAGCTACGGGAATGACTGTTCCCGCGGCCAAGGCCGCATTCGGCCAGCGTTATAAGGTGGACGCTGACGAGTTCGCGCAGCTATGGCCGGTGTGGAAGCAGAGTTGGGTGGAAGCGAACATCTTCCGGACCCGGCCGAAACCTGTGTAGCATGCGAAAGCCGAGCGGCCGGGTGCAGAAAAGGCTGGCTAAAAGACGGTAAGCTGCCCGCCAGGCAGCAGGCTCACCGTGAGCCAGGCAATGAGCCGACCCCCTATTCCAGCTGCCGCTGAGTACCACCACTGCCATGCCACACGGTAGGCAAAGCCCTTTTTGCTGCCATGAGCAGGTAGCTCAGGGTCAGCGCCAGCATAATGGCCACTACGACCAGCCAAATCAGGCTGCCGGAATAACCAGACGATGCCCAGCTCGCTAACGCCCAGTGCCTTGCGAACGCCGATTTCCTTGCGCCACCGCTCGGCCGTGAAGGCCGCCAGCCCCAGCAGGTCTAGGGCGGAAATGAGAATGACCAGCCCGGCGAAATAGCGGGTGAGCACGGCGACTCGCCGCTCGGCCACGTACTGCGCCTGGTAATCGGTGTCCAGCCTCTCCACGGGAAAGGGGCTATGTCTCACAAGGGTCTCGCGAGGTGAGTTGGGGAGAGCGATAAGCACTGCCTATCAGCATTTACCCCCTCCCCTACCATATGCCCCTATCCGCTGCCTACTGCTCAACGATGAGCCCCTAATCCGGCGGGTGCTGCGACCTACGTCGAGCACCTGCCCTTCCTACACGTAGCCGGGGAGCGCGCCAACGCGCTGGAAGCCTACGAGTGTCTTATTGCTGACACCGCGGATGTTGACTTGCCGCACGTTGGGGCGTGGCGTAGGTAGCTGCGCAGGCGGATAATGAGTAAATGGAGGCTGCGGCCCTTGAAAAGCTGTCGTCGCCCCGCAGTTCGCGCAGCACGGTGGTGCGCGTGAGCGCCTCTGGCAGGTAATCAATGAACTGCCTCTGCTGCATTTGCTGGTATTGTAGGTATTTTTAGTATTGCTGGTATTTATATAAAATACTAGCAATAAGCTACTTTAAGCCTGTTTTCGATTTGTATCAACTCCCCTTCCTCACTTTCACAACCCTACTGTATTGCTGGTATTTTTCATAAATACCAGCAATTTTTTATGCATGAAATTACTGATAATAAGCCACAAACCATGTTAAATCACTGCTGTTACCCAAGTTGGTCGTTCTGCCATCTTATTAACCAAGACGAGAAAGCACCACCTTTTATCAGATATTTACCGTATTGCTAGTATGTTTGTACTGTACAAGCAATACGATATTGGCAAGCCTTATGACTAGTACCGTGTTGCTTATATTACTCGTAAATTCTTTCTAGCCCATGAAAATCTTATCTTTCGCCAATAACAAGGGCGGTGTCGGCAAGACTACCTCCGCGCTGGCCGTGGCGCATACCCTGCACGCACAGGGCTTAGCCGTGCTCCTGATTGACGCTGACCCGCAAGCCAATGCTTCCAAGACTTTCCCGGCGACGGTGGAAGCGATGGCGAGTGGGGGGCTGGGCAGTGTCCTGGAGGGCCGCCAGTCACTGCTGCAGGTAGTGGAACACCCATTGCCCAACTTGTGGCTGCTGCGGGCTACCACTGACCTGGCACGCCAGGAAAAAGTACTGGGTAGCCAGCCCGATTATGTCTTTGCCCTGCGCGAGATGCTGACGGAGAATTTTACGCTACCCGTGCAAGTAGTAATCATTGATACGCCACCCAACCTGGGGCCCTTAACCGTGGCCGCGCTGGTAGCCAGTCAGCACGTGTTTATTCCCCTTAAGCCGGAGTTTTTTGCCAATGAAGGCATGACTGCCCTGCAGGCAATGGTCGTCCGGTTGCACAAGAGCTTTGCACCGCTGCTGCGGGTGAGTGGCATTTTTTTCACGGAATATGCCCGTTCATACCGCCGCGCCCTGCACCACCAGGTAGTAGCCAGTATCGAGCAGGACCCGCAACTGGTGGGGCTGGTCATGCAGACCACCATCCGCGAGAACGTCGCGCTACCTGAATCCCAGAGTATGGGGCAAAGCATTCGGGAATGGGCACCGGCATCCAACGGGGCTGCCGATTACCAGGCCCTTACGGCCGAAATACGAGCAATATTGGCAATATGAAAAATGTGAGCAATATTTGCAATACGAGTAATAGTTACTGCCCATTGCCTTGTCAGATAGCCGTTCAAGTGCAGCGGGTAGCCAAGCGTCTTTTGCTCACTCATTTTCCATCAGATGAACAACTCTAAAAAAAGCGGCAAGCTGAACATGGTCGGTAACATGAGCCGCCCACTTCCCGCCGCCCCCGACCCACTAGACCAACTGGTTTACGGTTCGCCTACGGCGGCCACACCAGTTGCTGCCGCTGAAGAGCTACCCGCTGTGGCTGCTCCGGCGGCACGCCGGATAATCTTTACCAACCAGCTTACGCCGGTTGTGTACACCCAGCTGCGGCAGTATGAGTACTGGGGGCGCAAGGCCATCCACGAGGTTTTAGATGAGGCACTCAGCGCCTTTTTTGCGGATAAGCCGGAAGCCCGGCAGCAGCTACCGGAAAAAGAGCGGGCCAAGCTACGGGGCAAGTTGCTGGAATAGCTTCCAAGGGTGGATAGGGGAGGGGCATAGCCTTTGAGGCGGTGCCGATTCGGGGGACAGCCTGGTAGAGCTTATCCAACAGCTAGTTCAGCACATCGGGTCAGCACACCGGGCGGTAACGCGCAGGTCGCGGCGGCGAAAACACCAGAGGCATCCCCGGCAGGGTGCTGGCTCAGCGAACGCGGTAGCGCGGCCGCCATAGCGCCGTGACCACTGTGCCAGCCCCGCAACGCTGGCTGGTAGCGGTTACTGCCTACCTGGCTGCTCGGCCGCCCAAATGGTGGGGAATTCACTCTTGAGGACACTCATGGCACTGGCGGCTACGTTCTCCCCTGGTTTGGCTTTCGTTTCAAAATCCCGCAGCACAGGAAACGTTGCTTTGAGCAGTTTCGTGAGTTGCGTTTCTTCGCTTCCCAGCACTTGCAGCACTTTCCGAGTCTGGGCCTCGGTCAATTTAAGCTTTTGCAGGCGCGTCTGCGCTTTTTGCTGCAACGGTGAAAGTAGCGGAACAGGGGAGGGAGCTGCGGCCGCAGCCGGCAGCGGCAGGGTTAGCTGCACGGGGTTTTCCTTGCGCCCGATGTTGAAGGTAATATCTGTGACGGCCCGGCCCCGCTGCCGGCGCTCCGTGTACGTAATGTCGAAGCTCAACTCGTTGAGTTCGGCAACTGAGGGCTTCAGGACCTTGTTGCGAAAATCCGCGTACTGGTCGTAGCCCTCGCCAGTGGTCAGGGCTTTGAGCTTTTCCACCGTCACGGTGTGCGGGCTTTTAAACTGCCAGCTGCGCATGAGCCAGTACAGCTTGTGCGCGCTGTTGCTTTTGATGGTTAACAGCTCGTCGATGTCGGCCGTCGTAAAATTGCCGACCAGGTTGACCAGGTACGGCCGCACGGCCCGGCCGAAGGTGGCCAGCAGCAGGCGCTTTTCGGAGTCGAGCCGAATGCTATCGCACAACGACACCAAGTGAAAATCCTCCTCGTTCAGCTTCGGAATGCGCACGGAAGCTGCCATGAGCCGCACCATGGCATCCTCCAGCAACTGCCGCTGCTGGCCGCCAAAGCTGCCGGTTGGGAATAGCTCACCTAGGGGAATAACGGCCGTTATCGGCTCGCTTTCGTCTTTGCTGATGCTGCGCAGCATCAGGGCGAATACCTTGGCTTCGAGCAGCGTTTTGGTGGTGGGCGTTTCTACCAGCAGGTTGTGCTGCGCGATGGAGCGGCTGCGCTGCGCCCGCTCTACCAGCTCCGCATGGTTGTCTGGCAAGGGAGGCTCCGTCTGGTCGCTTAGCTGCGCCTGGGCGGCCTGCTGGGCCTGCTGCACCGCCGCGTGGGCCAGGTCGGCGGTGGCGTGGTAGCCCGCCGACACCCACCGGCCATCGACTTTAGCCCGAGCTTTCCAGCGTCCGTTTAGCTTATCGTAACTAACGCCGGGATAAGGACTTGATGCCACAGAAACTAGTTAAGGTTTACACGAATGTACTACGGCCGGCCCAGATAGGCCGGCCGTGTCTAGGCGGTAGTTTCTTCTTGCCTGCCGCGTCTGACCAGCAGCTGCTTTTCAGCTTACCTGTGTCTGGCAGGTACTTTCTTCTTGCTTGCTGCGTCTGACAGGTATTTTCTTCTTGTTTACGTGTCTAGCCGGTACTTCTTTCTTGTCTGCTGGTACTTTCTTCTTGTTTTGCCGTGTCTAGCCAGTACTTCTTTCTTGTCTGCTGGTACTTTCTTCTTGTTTTGACCTCGCAGACAATTGGTTGTCAAGTAGTTATGAGCCCCTTAATTTTATTAATTCTTCTTTAATAAAAAGGAATGAGTTTCTCCTTTTTTTGAGTTGATAAAATGAGCAGTTAGCTTGCCTCAACGGCTGCAAACCAGAGCTTCGCACACTAAGGGGGGGGGGGCGGATAAAATTTATATATTCACCTTATAAAAAATTACGTAATTTTCAGGTGCGGTAGCTTGGCCCGGAGTGCCGGAATGCATGAGAAGCTTTGGGCAAATCAAGTACCCTCAACCGGCAGCATTATCTGTTCAACTACGCGGCCCCGGCTTCGTGGTTTTTGTACTAGCTGACGAGTTGTAAACAGTCTGGTCACCCTACTGAAAGATACCATCGCTACCTTGGGACTACAGCCCGCCCACAAGCGGCAGCCTTCCGGATAGAGTGGGAGTATAGGGCAATTAGCCGAATCCTAACGAGCGAGCCTTTGCGGCAGTAAGTAGGCTCTCGCTAGGTGGGCGCTATTTTTGCGTAAAATCCCTGCCTGCTCCCCATGTCGCTCGCCTGCTTATCGGCCAAGCAACTGGAACGCAAGCTTGCCTAGCGCTTGTAGCAGTTGCGCGAATCTCGCGGCTACTTCCTGCCCGAGGTGCAGGCGGCGACTGGTATACAGGTGAAACGTCTCGAGGCTGGGCAGACTTAACCTGACGGTGGTACTGCTGCTAATGCTCTGCCCCTATTAGGGCGTGCGTAAAGCCCCGTTCTTCGACGGAATAACCGGGCATCTCTAGACTGCTGCTACCAGTGCGTTCGCTCAGCCCTGCACGGTAGCCGCGCTGGGGCCGTAAGCCAGCCCCAGGGCGGCAAAGCTGGTGACGAGTAGTTCCGGCAGGATATGGGCGAAGCTATGGCCAGCGCCTTGAGCGGGTTAGCATATAGCAGTTGGCTGTGGCAAGCAGGAAGGTAGCTGCTTCCATGTGGGCGCCCCGGACAGCGTAAATCAATTAAACTCATGCCTTGCGCCCAGATGTCAGCCAGTTCGGCCCATGGTATCTTAAAAAAACGCGTCAGCCCCAGCTAAAGCGCCAGTAGTGCATTGGTGCGGGCAAAGGGCAGTATTCGTAGCGGCTCGAAAACCTGCTCGGCTTTCCTGACCAGCATCCTTAGGGCAACTTTACCTCGGAACCCAGCAGGTCGTAGCCGGCGGCGTCGATGTAGCTGATTTTAGCGGGGTCAAACGTATCCAGCGCCTGCGCCACCCAGTGCTCGTCAACGGTATCCTGGTAAGCAAGCAGATGCACCGTAGCCGTTTGGTCGGGGTTGAGGCGCAGCAGCCGGCCAATGCGCTGGGCGGCCTTGCGCTCGTTGCCGAAGGCGTGCCAGATGATGCCCACCCGCAGATTCGCAATGCTGATACCCTCCGAGAGTTGAGCCACGCAAGCCAGGCGCTGAATCTGCCCGCTGTTGAACTTGTCCAGGTTCGCCTGGCTGCTTTTGTTGGCCGAGTGGTAGGTGTAGGGACTCTGCTGCTCGGCCTGCTGCTGGGTGCAGGTGAAGAGCAGCACCTTCTCGGTCTGCTGGCTGGCCAGGTGGGTCATGTAGTGGCCCTTGCCAGGGTAGTGCATCAGGGCCTGCATGCGCAGGATGCGTAGCGTTTCGAGCGGCAGCGTATCGCTTCCGGCCTCGGCCCGGGCCAGGCGGCTCGTCCAGTACTGGTAGTTTTCGCGCTCGCTGGTGGTGTACTGCTGACCCGCTTTGGTCGTCAGCTCGTAGTCGCGCACGGTGCGCAGTGGCAGGCGATGCACGACCAGGCGGTAGTCGTTGAGCAGGCCCGCTAGTACGGCCTCGTCGGTGGTGTAGTCCACCACGATGGGGCAGTATGTGGCCACGAGCCGGCCCTTCTCGCTGTGGGCCTGCGCGGGCGGCGTACCCGTCAGGCCCAGGATGTGCCCTTTACGGGTGACATGGGCCTTTAGACTGGGCTCGTGCGAGGCTTTGAGAGCATGGCACTCGTCGAGGTAGAGCTTGTGATAGGAGCCAGCTCCCAGCGTTTTGGTCAGGGAGCGGTACGTCGTAAAGTCAATGCGGTCGAGTAAAGGTGCGAAGCCGAATTTATGCGCTTCCTGAAGCCAGGTATCGAGGATGGCCTGCGTAGGGGCCGCTACCAGGAAGACCTTACCAGACGAGGAGAGCTTCTCGGTGGCGAGCAGACGCGCCATGTCGCGCAGACCGATAAGCGTCTTGCCCAGGCCCATGGTTAGGGCAATGCCCGCTAGCCGCCGGCTTTTGATGGTAGCCAGCACCTGGTCCTGCAGGGCTTGTTTACGAGCAGCTGCTGGGCCAGGAGTAGTAGGGGAAGGGGGAAGCATAGTGAAAAATGGAAGCGCTACGTGGCGATGGTAAATACGGGCACCTGAAGATGGTCAAGCCGCTGCGGTTCCTATGCGCCGGGTGCGATTTTTCCTTAGCAGGGTTCTAGCGAAATTCAACCCCATTTTTCAAGTGTTTTCGGCTACTTGCGTAGCGGTAGTGAGGCGGGTGTGCAGCGTTTTTAAAAATGGATATTTGTTTTGCAGGCAAGTCCAAACGTAATTACCGAGCGGGCCTTTGGCCTGCATCTTATCGAGCCCACTAAGAAAGCTCGTCACATTGTTAAAACGGTCCTTTAACTGGTCTTTATTGCCCTGCTCTAAGTAGTGCGTGACTACCTGAACCTGCCCTGGCGCCAAACCATACGTTTGCTTTAGCTTCTGATAAAAGAGCTCATGCTTGCTGCTCGTCGTTGAAGTAGTGGTAACCGCCTGACCAGGCTCTGAAGAAACTGTCGGAATTGCCTTCGCTGGGCTCGCTTTCGGCTTATTGCGAGGAATGGTGAATCGTATTCCAGTCGTCTTCTTGCCAGTCACTACCGGCTCCCAGCTCGCGTTAAAGCCTATTTTTTTAAATTCCGCCGCGATGGGGTCAAGTACCCGGCGCTTAAATTCCGTATAAATTGGGTATAGCTTATCGTTGGCGAGCAACCAGGACTTGAGCGTACTCAGCGTTATTTCCTTCGTATGGGTGCTGCCGCTACCCAGACCCGCCCACGACTTTATTATCCAGTACAGGCGGCCGGAATTTGGATTTCGAAAGGCGAGCAACGTAGCAACGTCAGCGCTGGTAAAGTTACCGCCGGCTTTTAATTGCAGTAAATAGGGCTGAGCTTTATTATTAAAGGTAACGCTGATTTTTCCTGTTCCATCGACTGCCAGCACCTCCTGCATCAGGGGTATTTTGTGCGTCCGGGTTTGCGCCTCATTTGCTGGCACCAAGTCCAGGACGCGGCCTACTAACGCATCGCAGGCCTTCTGGATATCCGCGTAGTCAGCCCCATTCTTCAGTTCGCGCATCACGGACGTCACTGGGATATGAATCGGGACAAACGCCTGCGTATCCACATTGATAGTAGAGAGCGCTTGAATAAAAATACGACTCTCTATCAAACCCATTTTCAAAGGGGTGCGAATCAAATTGTTATGCTGGTAGGCCAGTTCATTGCCTATGGTCAGCAGAACGGGTTTTGGGGTAGCGTGCTTGTCAGCCATAGGGCAAAGTTATGCACAACTACGTACAGACTTTTTAAACTGTACTTACTTGGCGGGGGAACCTGTACTTACTTGACGGGGGAATCTGTACTTACTTGGCGGGGGAACCTGTACTCACTTGACGGGGGGACTTGTACTTACTTAACGGGGGGACCTGTACGTAGGTGATTTTGCAAGTATCTGACAATCAGAAATAAATCGAGCAAAACCAGACTGTAAATAAGAAAGAACTTTTAAAGAACTTTTAAAAAATCTCTAAATAAGGGTTGATTTTTTTTTAGAGGTTTACTTGTTGGAAAGGTGAAAAAGCTTATTTCCGGATGGAAAAGCTATCTTAGGCACCTCTACCAGAACTCAAAGGCCGTAAACAGACCAGTAAAAGCAGCCAGCTTTGCGAGGCCGTTCTGTTCAAAAAAAAAATTTATTTAAAATGCTTATAATGAACAAATTAATTTAAGTGGTTGACGGGGGGATGTGTACTTAGTCAGGTACAAAAAACGCCATATCCAGCCTGTTTTCCATGTTTTCGAACAGGATTTAGCGCCATAAAAAAAGCTCAACAGTAAGGAAAAGTAGTTTGCTGCTTTTGTACGTTGAGTCAAACGTGAGCTGGTTGTTTTAACAAAAATAAATATATTTACTTATTTTTATAAAAAGGTTGCGCGAAGCCATTGAGTGGTCAGGCCTAACGCAAAGTTGCGTTACCATTCCAGATAGGCGAAGGAAATAAAACATATCACGGCACCAACGGACGGGCTGTCTTTGCAGCATATTCAAAAATATAACATAAATAAAATATATACAGATAAATTTCTTAAATAAAATATATTTGTATGGATTTTATTTATTGTTAAAAACTTTGTCTTATCATAAAATAACAATATCTGTGAAAGTCGCCAATTTTTCATAAACACTTAGGCATTAAGTATTTAGAGTAGTTTTGTAGGCAGTGTACGTGGTAGCCACAGTGGTCAAATCAATTTTGGGCATCCTCCGTCGTTATTCAAGCCAGCGTGGCCAGCAAATCACTCGTCAGCGCCTCACGGGTGCGCGTTGCGGCGGCGTACAACTGCATTTGGAGCTTACTGAACGCCAACTCAACGGGAGTGAAATCGGGTGAATAGGGTAGCAGCTACAGCAGGCGTACTCCCTAGGTCTCGACCAACGCCGCCAGCCCGGCTGCTTTGTGTACGCTGAGGGTATCGAGTATTACCACATCACCCACCGGCATGAACGCTATCAGGCCGCCCCCTGACAGTTCCCCACGGTAGTAACAAGGAGTTGAAAATAGGCACATTAAATAACATTCTGAAAGACGCGGGGCTGAAATAGTCCTCGTCTTCCTACGCTACACCACCAACGCATTACTGACGCCGTAAACTGACGCGAAAAAATGGAGAAGCTGACCGTAACCTTTTTAATCGAAAAAGTAGCCGATGGCTACACCGCCTATGCTGAGGGCTATAGCCTCCTGGCCGAGGGCGATACTATTCAGGAAACCTACGCCAACGCGCAAGAGGCGCTGGTCGACCAGTGCGAAGTGACGGGGGAAACTCCGGCCGACTTCGCCGTGGCTTTCCGCTTCGATATCCCCGCTTTTTTTGATGCCTACCCCGTGGTAAATATTTCGGCCCTAGGCAAGCTCGTGGGCATGAACAACTCGCTTATCAGCCAGTATATCAGCGGCAAGAAGACACCTGGTCCCAAGCAGCGGGCCAGGATTGAAACCGGTTTGCACGAACTGGCCCGTGAACTGTCGCAGCTGGCCTTTACCTAAGTGACGGCGCACTATGCCCACAAAAAAGCCCCCACGGCCCCGCGCCCTGGAGGCTTTTTCGTGGGCATAGTATTTTCAACTCACCCGCCGATGGGTTCTCTGCTTATCAGCACGGGCGGGTGCGCCGTGACGCAAAGGAGAAGGAAGGAAACTGGTGGCTTCACGTTTTTCACGTCCCCAGGCACGGCAAGGCCCGCCGTACCTTTGTCACCCCCTTTTCCTCTCTTTTCCAACTTCCTATGACCTTATCCGCTACGCTTCGAGCCTGGCTGCTGGGCAGTGGTTGCCTGCTGGCCGTGGCGAGTGCCCAGGCCCAGACCACCACGGCCCCGCCGCCCACTTTGCTTGACAACTTCAACCGGGCCGACAATCAGCTCGTGGGTACGGGGTGGCTGGAAACTGAAACCACCGCGAACACCGGGGCGGCCATCGTCAGCAACCAGCTCAAGCTAAGTAGCGGCGTGCTGGGTAAGGACTTCGTGTCGCGCGACGTGTCCAATCGCTACAATCCGGTCTTGCGCCAGAATGCTAACCAGCTCACCTGGCTCTTTAACATGCAGCAGAGCCGGCCCAATCCGAGCGGCTTTGCGTCGAACAATTACGGGGTGGCCTTCGTGGTCGCGGCCAGCGCGGCCGATTTCACAGCCAGCACCACCAACGGGTACGCGGTGGTCTACGGCAACTCGGGCGCTTCGGACTCGCTCAAACTGGTGCGCTTCACCGGGGGCCTTATCGCGCCCACCAACCTGAAAACGCTAGCTGGAGTGCTGGTGGCCGCCAGCGGCAGCACCGGTCCCTACAGCACGGTGCGCGTACTCTACGCCCCCGATGAGGATAACTGGACGTTGGAAGTAGACGCCAACACGGCTGCTTTCGATGACCCACCTACAGCTACCTACGCTAGAATTGGTATCCGCAAGGATTCAGCCTTCGTGAAGGGTGCCCTGCCCTTTATCGGCTGCTTCTGGAACCACGCCACCACGGCCAGCGAGAGCGCCGTATTCGACAACATCTACCTCACCGCCCCCTGCACCCTGGATACGGAGCCCACGCAGGCCCCGACTGCCCCGACCGCCACCGCGCTCACCAGCACCAGCGCGACCCTGAGCTGGGCGGCCGGCAACGGGGCGGCCCGCCTGGTCGTCGTGCGGCCTGCCAGCGCGGCGGCTACGGCCCCCACCGATGGCAGCGTGTATGGCGGCAACGCCACGTTTGGGAGCGGGACTCCGCTGGGGACGGGTGGCTACGTGGTGTACGCCGGCACGGGTACTACCGTCACGGTAACCAACCTGCTGCCCTCGACGGCCTACGCCTACCAGGTATACGAATTGAACGGCACGAGCTGCACCACCAACTACCTGCAGGCTACCGCGGCGAGCGGCACGTTTACCACGGCGGCCTGCGTGCTGGCCACCGCGCCGACGACGCAGCCCACCCAAGCCACCGCTGTCGCGGCGGGTCGCAGCAGCATCACCTTCAGCTGGACGCCGGGCAACGGCAGCGGCCGCCTGGTGCTGGTGCGCGCCAGCCCCTCGCCCCTGCCTACTCCCGCTGCCGGCACGCCCTACACAGCCAGCGCCAGCTACGGGGCCGGCAGCTCCGTCACCACCGGCGCGTACAGCGCGTATGCCGTTTACGCCGGCACGGGCACCAGCGTCACGGTCACCAACCTCATCCCGGGCACTACCTATATCGCTACCCTCTACGAGTACAACGGTGCGGGGTGCGCCATCCAGTACTACGTGACCAGCACGCCGACCACGGCCGCCCTGTTCCTGCCCACCCCACCGGTGGGCACCCTGCTGCACTTTCGCGGGAATATCCACGCGCACTCCAGCTTCAGTGACGGCAACCAGGATGCAACCGGCACGCCGCTCCAGGACTTCCAATTTGCGGCAGCTTCGCTGCACTCGGACTTTCTGGGCATCTCGGAGCACAACCACAGCCAGGCGGGCATGAGTCTGCCGAACTACGCCATCGGGCTGGCCCAAGCCGTGCAGGCCACTACCCCCACGTTTGTGGCGTTATACGGCATGGAATGGGGGGTAATCAGCGGCGGGGGCCACGTAGTAGTCTATGGGGTGGATAAGCTCTTGGGCTGGGAAGCGGGCAACTACGACGTGTTTGTAGCCAAAAATGACTACCAGAGCTTGTTCAAGCAAATCAATAAGCGCCCCGGCGCCTTTGCTACCCTGGCCCACCCCCAAAGCGGTGATTACGGCAACCTGGCCGGGTCGGCGGCGTTCAGTATCCGGGCGGACTCCGCCATTGTGGGCACGGTGCTGCGCTCGGGCCCGGCTACGTCAACCAACGTGACGTACACGAATCCCTCGACCGGTACTTACGAGGCGACGTTCACGGCCCTGTTGGCCAAGGGCTACCACACGGGCATCACGCTCGACCACGATAACCACAACACGACTTTTCAGCGTACCACCCCCGGCCGGCTGGTGGTCCTGGCCCCGGCGCTGACCCGGGCCGATTTGCTGGAAGCCATGCGCCAGCGCCACTTCTACGCCAGCGATGACTGGAACGCGGAGGCCAGCCTCACGCTCAACACCCAACCGATGGGCACCATCTTCACCGACGTGCTCACCAGCTCCGTGCAGGTAAGTGTCACGGACCCCGACGCCGAAGCCGTGGCGTCGCTCACGCTCCTGCGCGGGGTACCGGGTAGTGGCGTAGCCCCGGTGGTCGTGGCGACGGCGGCAGCAGGTGCTACGACGCTGAGCTACGCCGACCAGCAGGTTAACCAGACCACTTATTACTACTACGCCGTCATCGTGCAGGCCGACGGGGACCGCATCGTCACCTCGCCGATTTGGCACACGCGCAATTTCGTGCTCGCTACCACCACGGCCGCGAGTGAGTTGGCCCTGACCGTATTCCCCAACCCCACGGCGGGAACAGCTACGCTTTCCTACTACCTGCCGACTACGGCCACGGTGAGCGCCCAGGTGTTTGATGCCCTCGGCCGTCAGGTGGTCGCCATTACGGGCGAGCAGCTGCAGGCTGCCGGCCCCCACACGCTCCCGGTGCCGGCGCTGCGTGCCGGCCTCTACACCGTGCGCGTGCTGCACGAGGGCGTCGCTGCGTATCGTAAGCTGGTAGTCGAGTAAGCCGGAGTAGCTTTGTCCCGCCTGTTTTATCATACAGACACGTAACACTTTCTGGAAAGCCCTGCCGATAGTTCGGCAGGGTTTTTTCGTACCTGGTCAGTTCCTAGCACTTCTTACACAGTCGGCGGCCCCTGCCCTCCGCCTCGGCCACCGATACGGCGCTTACCCCGTGCGAGCAGCGGTTGAGGCCCGCACAGCTCGCGCGACGGTGGTAGGCGTAGGCGGAGCCCCCGCCGCAGACCTACACCCGCGGGGCGGCGGCCGGACGGGGAGCAGCGTGGCGGGTAGGGGCCGGGTACCGGGGGTAGGGAGTCTGGGCCGGCACCAGGGTGGAGAGGACCAGTAGGAGCGGGAGGAGCAGCTGCTGGCTGGCGGGCCAGTTACTTTGCGCCCGTGACCTTCTATTCCTTCCGTTTACTATCCCCGGTGGTGCAGCTCTACTGGGTATTCCAGTACGGCACCTTCCTGGCCAATCGGTGGGAGCAGGAAGGGGGCGTGAACCTCTACCACCTGGCCGACGAAGGCCGCGGCTTTTTTGTGGAGGTGGGCATCGACGAGGAGCAGAGGCCCGTGCTCTTGCGCAGCTTTGTGAGCGCGGAGCCGCTGGCGGACTTTGTACTGGGTGTCACGCTGCCGCCAGGATGGGCGTGAGTACCCGCTATTTCACCAGTTGTGCCAGCCTGTTCGTTGGGCCACCAGTCTAGCCACTGGCTGGCGCTGGGTGTGGCTGACGACTCAGCGCTGACGTGGCTTCGGCTGCTTGCTCGCTGCTGCCCTTTCTTTGACGGCAGCAGGTAGGCCCTTGCCTGGTGGCCGCTAGTTTTGCAAAAACTTCACTCCCTATCACCCATGTCGCTCGCCCTTTTGCCGGTTAAGCAGCTGGAGCGCAAGCTGGCCCAGCGGTTGTACCAGTTGCGCGAAGCCTGCGGGTATTCCCTGCCCGAGGTGCAGGCCGCCACCGGCGTACAAGTGGGGCGCTTCGAGGCGGGGCAGGCCAGTCTGACGGTGGTAACGCTGGTCGTACTCTGTCAGCACTATGGCGTGAGTGAAGCCGAGTTCTTCGCCGGCATAACCGGGCGGCCCTAAACGCTTTTCGCCAGGGCGTTGGCTCAACCCTGCACGGTGGTGGCGGTGGGGCCGTAGGCCAGGGCCAGCGTGGTAAAGCTGGTGCCGAGCGACTCTGGCAGGGCGGCCGGCGGGGCGGTAGCCAGCGCCCCGCTGGCATTGGCGTACAGCAGCTGGCCGCCGGGCGTCTGGTCGAGGCAGGTAATGAGCAGGTGGCGCGGCAGGCCGGCGCTGTGACGAGCATCGGCGGACAGGGCGTGGCGCAGGCCCGGTAGGTGCAACGGAGCTAGCCGGAAATGACCCTGGTAGGCGTGAGACTGGTTGGTTTCAGTTGTCGTAAGGCGCAGCGGCAAGGGCTGCTCGTGGGGCAGCGGGCCGGCCCCGTGGCGCGTGAGATACGCCCGCGTCACGTAGTGCAGGTGCGGGGCGTGGCCGGGCAGATGGTCTCGTAACAGGGCCAGCGCGTGGCGGCTAGTAGTGTAGCTGCGCGTCACGTACGGAAACTGCCCAGCTTCCTGGTCCAGCAAAATACCCTGCGCCCCTTCCAGTACCAGGGGCCGCGCTCCCACGCCCGCCAGCACGGCGGCTGTGTCTACCACTTGCACAGCCCCGCCCGCCCGGTGCAACGCGGCCACCTGCGCAGCCGCTTGCTGAAACTGCTGGTCCGTATGGTCGTGGTCGAAGTCGTCGAAGGCAAACCCCGGCACTTCGCCGGCCAGCTGCGCCCGGTAGTGCGCCCGGATGCGGCCTAGCCCAGCCGCCAGCGCGGCCGGGGTTAGCAATTCGCGCACGCTCAGGCGCAGGGCCGGGTGCTCGTGCCGCGCCACGGTGGCCCCGAAGCCGGCTCCCACGCTGCCGTGCCGGGCCGCGCCCCGGGCGTCTTCCAGCACCCGGTTGTAGAGCACGTCGTAGGGCGTAGTGAGGGGGCAGTCGGCAGCGAGCAGCAGGTGCGGGGTAGCGCCCAGCCGGTGCAGGGCAGCCAGCTCGGTCAGGGCCGGGCCGGGGGCAAACGGGCAGGTGGCCGCCCAAAGCGTGGGCACCCCAGCCAGGGTGCCCGCCCCAAACGAGCTGCACACGTGCCGCCGCCCGCCGGCTTCCGTCACCGTGTGCCCGGCCTGCGCCCCGCCGTTGAAGCGCACCACCAGCGCCGGCTGGTGGCGGCGGCAGAGCCAGTCGGTGGCCAGGCCCTTGCCCTCGTCGCCGTAGCCCAGGCCCAGCACGATATGCGCGGTGGACATAAAAGTTGCGCGTTGGCTTATAGCTTGAACGCCCCGCTCGAAAAGCCCCCGGCGCGCCCGGTGGTAGCCAGCCCCTGCTGCACGGAGCCCAGCGCGTGCTGCACGGTGCGGGCCGTGGCCGCGTCGAAACCCGCCACGATGTCCTGCAGCTGCACGCCATGCACCAGGGCCACGGCCGTGGCGATGGTTTCGGCAATGGCGTTGTAGTCGTCGAGGATGATGAGGCGCTCACCGAGTAGCTTTTTCCAGTAGCCCAGAATCTGCGGGTTGTTCTGGTAGCTGCCCTCATTCACGTGGATGTGGAAAACGTGGAAGGTGCGCTGCGCCTCTTCCAGCAGCTGCGTGTCGGTCAGGTCGCTGGCCTCGCGGTAGCCCAGCAGTCGGCGCAGGGCGTCGGCCCCAAGCACGTCCCAGGCGGCCTCGTCGCCGATGGTGAACAGAAAGCCTTTCTGGCCCCGTTTCTCGAAGCAGTCGCACGAGGTGTGGCGGGCGGCCACGAGCCAGGCCAGCGAGTAGGACTCGCGCTGCTGCCCGCCGCCGTTGCCTTCCAGGTACAGTTCCGTCAGCCACTGGTCCAGCTCGGCCGTGCCGCTCTCAAACTGGCCCACCTGCAACGGGAAGCTGTCGGAGTGGTGGTCGCCGATGCCACCGAACAATACCTGCGGGTCGGCGATACCGTGGCCGATGAGCGTGTTCATGAGCGCGCCGAGCTTTTCGCGCACCAGGATTTCAGGGATGCGGCCCATGCTGCCCGTCTCGTCCAGAAACACGGCCACGGCCAGCGACTCGGGATGCTCCGCCGAGTCGCGGCTTTCGCGGTATTGCAGGCCCGTGGGTAGCATCCGACTGCTGGCGCGGCCGGCGCGGTTGTTGGCGAACAAGTCGTCGGTGCTAGCCCCGGTACGGGACTTTTTCAAAAACTTGTACGCGTCGTCAGACCATTGGGAGTAGCCCATAGCAGTCAGAGGGTTAGGGGATGAAACGTAGAAACAGGATAAAGCTGGCGCAGCAGTCGGCGGTACTCGTCGAAGGCGGCGTACGCATCGTGGTGGGGCGTGAGCAGAAAGGCGAGCAACCGCTCGTCCACGGTGCCGCGCAGGCGCACGCCGTGGCCCGAGGCGTCGCCAAGCAGGTACACGGCCGTGCGCTGCACCAGCGTCAGGTCAAGGCCCGGCGTGGCGCGCTTGTCGGTAAACACGGCATCGGGGTACCAGGGCCGGTACTGGCCCGAAATAGTGGTGAGCGGCCCGCCGAGCGAAGTGAGGTGGTAAGCCGAGAGTACCACCAGCCCGTGGGTGTCGGGCGCCAGGGCCAGGGCCTCGGGCACCAGCCCGGCGTGCACCAGCCTACTTTGGTGCAGCCAGGCCGTCAGTTCCAGCAGCCGGCTCAGCACCCAGGCTACGTGCTCGGGCGGCAGCGTGAGGCCCGCCAGCGGCACCACCCGGGCCGGGGGCGTGAGCAGCAGCGCCTCGCCCTCCCAGGCCAGGCTGGTGGGCAAATACTGCCGGAAGTGCGCCGAGGCCGGGTCGCGCAAGGCCAGCAGACGCTGGAAATTAGTAGCCGAGCGGCGCAGCAGGGCCGGGTCGCCCGCGAAGCGCAGGCGCTGGTCGGGCAGCACCCGTAGCGGCCCGGCGTCGTCGGTGGGCGTGTCGAGAGCGGCCAGTTGGGCGGCGTAGGTGTTGAGGCGGGCTACGGCATCAGTTGCGCCGGGCAGGGTGCATACGTCGGGGTGCAGCAGGCGCACCAGGCGGTGGTACTCGGCGCGATAGCCGGTGCGCGGCAGCACCTGCCCGGCGTGGGTCGAGGCCAGAATACGGGCGATGGTGGCGGCAACATCCATACGGCCTGCAAGGTACTGCCTGATTGCGGCGCGGTAGGCCATTGCAACTCGTTTAGTAGGGCGGCTTCCTGGGATGGGCGCTAGGTAGCAGGTGCCCTGTTGCGGTAACCGGCATCCCGCCCTTCCACTCCGGGTGAGGCAGTGGGGGAGAAGAGGAAGCTCCCCATCAGGCCTGGCGTCAGTGAGCCGCTCAGCTAGCAGATAGGTGTTGTTCCGAAGGTACAGCGTGCCCGGTGGCCCTGCTGGCCGTCGGCCAGGGTGGCAACTTTCGGTCGACTTGCTTGCTTTACCAGTGCAGTAACTGGTTGCCGTTGCGCAAGTATCACTCCAGATTGTCCTTGGCTACGCGGGGGCGGTCAGTAACCAGTAAATCTGTTTCAAAGCCTCTTCTCCCATGTTTCCTCCTGATGCACCCTGTTTTCAGGCCCCGGCGGGCCGCATCGTGGGCTGGCGCGAGGGGGCCGTGGTGCGGGCCACGGGCATCCGGTACGCCCGCGCCGAACGGTTTGGCCGGCCGCTGGCCGAGCCGGCAGCTACTACGCCTATCCTGGCCACTGCGCCGGCCCCGGCCTGCCCGCAACTGGCCGACCCCCTGCTCGACCAGGTGCTGGGCAACCTGTTTGCTCCGCTCACCTATTCGGAAGACTGCCTGCGGCTTTCGCTGACGCTGCCCGCCGACCTGCAACCTGCCGAGCAGCTGCCCGTCATCGTTTGGGTGCACGGGGGCTCCTACGTGAGTGGGGCCGGCGACCTGCCCCTCTACGACCCGGCCCGGCTGGTAAGTGAGCAGCGCGTGGTGTTCATCGCGGTTACCTACCGGCTGGGGCTGCTCGGCTTTCTGGGTGCCGAGGGCGGCACCCCGCCCAACCTGGGCCTGCTCGACCTGCTGGCGGCCCTGCGCTGGGTGCAGCGCAACGGGGCCGCGTTCGGCGGCAACCCGGCCCTGGTCACGCTGCTGGGCCACTCCTCCGGGGCCGATGCCTGCGCGCAGCTGCTGCTCGTGCCCGAGGCGCGGGGCTTGTTCCGGCGCGTTATCCTGCACAGCGCCCCGCTGGGCCTCACGCGCCACCGCCAGGCCCTGACGCGGGCCCTGCAAGCGGCGGCGGGCCCGCTTTCACCCACGGCTCCCATCGGCGAGGTGCTGGCCCGCGAGCGGGCCGTGGTGCAAGCGGCGCGCTGGTTTGGGCTGAAGGGCGCAATGCCCTTCGGCCCGCAGTACGGCGCGCCGCCCCTGCCGCCCGAAGCCGACGTGGAGCAGGCCTGGGTTGCCGCAGCCCCGCCCGTCGAGGTGCTCATCGGCACCACGGCCGAGGAAACCCGCTTTTTTGCCGTCATCGACCCTGGGCTGAGCCGGCTGGGGAGCCTGCCGCTGCTAGGCGGGATGCTGTCGCGGGGGCTGGTCAGGGCTACTTCGCGCCGCATCTACCAAACCCCGGCGCGGGATTTTGCCCGGCGGCACGCGCGGGGTGGGGGCCGGGCCTACCTGTTTCAGGTAAACTATGCGCCGCCCGGCAGCGCGTTTGGCGCGGCCCACGTCGTGGACTTGCCCTTGCTGCTGGGCACGCCCGAGAGCTGGGCGGCCACGCCCCTGCTCGGCCAGGCCAGCTGGGAAGCGGTGCAGGCGGCTGGCCGGCCGGTGCGGCAGCTGTGGGCCGATTTTGCCCGTACCGGTGTGCTGCCGGCCCGGCTGGAACTGCCCGGCGTGCTGCGGCTGCGGCAGGTATAGCGCCGGCCTGGTGCGCCTCTCGAAAAAGCTGCTATCTTGCCGCCGCAACGGCCGCCTGCGTCGTTTGCGTGGCTTGGTGCCAGGTCAAGCGCAGCTTACTTCTCTTTTTTGGAAAAACAGCTGCTCCATAACCTGGTTCACCCCCAGCACTAGTTGGGAAAACCAGCCCCCGAAGCGACGAGGCGACGCCTGCCAAAGAGCCGGGCGGACTACCTTTCTGTTAGCCAGGAACGTGGCCCGCCCGCTGCTTTTTGCCGGAGCCCGTGATGCCGGCCGTGCCCTATTCTCTTCGTCTTTGCTCGCAGTGGTGCCATGAACGCCAACCTGGTAAAAGTGAGTTTGCGGCAGCAAGCCCTGTACGTGGCCCCCGCCCGCAGCGGGGCCTTGCCCGTGGCCCTGCCCGACGCTACCGCCCTGCTCGTGGCCAACCTCGCCCGGCTGGGCTACGGCGTGGCCGAGCCGCTGCTGCGGGCGCTGGAAGCAACCACGCCCGCCGAGCAGCAGCGGTTGCTGACGGTGTTTGGGCAGGTGATGGGCGTGCGCAAAAACTGGACGCCGCTGGTCAAAAACTGGGAAACGCCCACTGGCGCTCGCCCGCTCGATTACGTGCTCACCTTTTTTGCCAGCGTGTTCCAGGCGCCCGGCACGGCGCTGCCCTGCGGGCACGTCATTCCGGCCCACACGTTTCCGTTGGAGCGCTACAACGGATGCCCGTTTTGCGGCACGCTGTTTCAGCAGGGCACCATCCGGCACCTGGGCCAGGGCAGCAGGCTGAAAGTGCTGGAGCTGTGGACAGAGGCCGACGCTACGGGCTTTCTGCGCGATTTGCTCGCCTCGAAAACGGCGCTCGATGCCACGCAGCTCGACAGCCTCAAGCTCTTGCTGGCCGAGATGCCGGTGCCGGTGGGCGTGCCCATTGCCATGAAGGAAACCCGCCTGGCCGTGATTGATACCTACGTGCAAGCCAACCGCTGGCAGAAAGTGCAGCCGCTGCTTTCCTCGCCCACCGACGTGCTGCGCTACCTCTGGTACCGCCACACAGGCTTCACGCAGCTCCTCGAGCCCGGCACCATCCGGCGGCGGCAGCAGCGCAACGGGGCGCACCACTTCGCGCCGCTCGACCGCCGCGCCCACGCCAAAGCCCAGGCCACGGCCAGCCTCCAGCTTAAGTACAGCCGCCGCGAGGGCCGCCGGGTGGCCGCGTGGCTCAATGAGCTGCCACAGGCGCCGGCTGAGCTGTGCGAGCTGATGCACCCCAAGCGCGGCATGTGGGTGCGCTTCATTCGGGCGCTGCGCCTGGCCGAGTACAGCAAGCGGGCGGAGTTTGCCAAGCTGCGCGCAACCCTCGATTTGTTTCACAGCCAGACCTACGAGGTGTGGCAGGGCCGCGTGAGCTACTACCGGTTGCGCTCGCAGGAGGGTCCCACGCTGGTGCTGCTGCAGCAGCGGCCGGGCTTGTTTGCCCGCTCGCTCTTTGCCAATATGCTCTGGTTTGGGGCCGCGCCGGTGGTGGCCGCCTTCGCCGCCATCATCGACCAAGTGCCGGCCCGGCTTGTGCTCACGCTGCACATGTACGCGGGCAACTACTTCACCAAAGGTGCCGAGCGCCTGGTGAAGCCGCTCGGCGGCGTGAGCAAGCGCATTGGCCCCAACCCGCTGCTCGACCTCTACGACGAGCCGCAGCTGGAAGCCATGCGCGCTGCCGTGGCCGACCTGGCTAAGCTGGCCATGCGCCGCCGCTTTGCTGCCCTGCCTACCCCGCACCGTACCCTCTACATCGACCCGCGGCTGTTTAAGATACCGGTGGCCATCGGCGAGCGCAGCGACACAGTGCAGGACCTGCCTGCCGCCCTACAGGGCACGCGCTTTGCGGTGGAGGGCGCGGCCGTGCGCCTGTTTATGCAGTGGGGCACGGGCCTGCCCGCCCAGCACCTCGACATGGACTTGAGCTGCTACCTGGCCTTTGCCGACCACGCCGAAATTTGCTCCTACGCGCAGCTTACGGCCCCCGGCTGCCAGCACAGCGGCGACGTGCAGCACATCCCCCACCAAGTGGGCACGGCCGAGTACATTGAGCTGAACCTCGACGCGCTGCACCACGCGCAGGTGCAGTACGTCACCTTCGTCTGCAACGCCTACAGCGTCGGCAGCCTCTTGCCTAACCTCGTGGTGGGCTGGATGAGCAGCGCCCACCCGCTGCGCATCTCGGCCCGGGGCGTGGCCTATGACCCCTCGGCCGTGCAGCAGCAGGTGCGCATCACGAGCCCGCTCACCAAGGGGCTGGTGTTTGGGGTGCTCGACGTGGCCCGCCGCGAAATCGTGTGGCTGGAAATGCCCTTTGCGGGCCAGGTGGTGCAAAACCTGGATGCGTCCGGCGTACAGACCCTGCTGCGCAAGCTCGACAGCAAGCTCACCCTGGGCGAGCTGCTGCTGCTCAAAGCCGAAGCGCAGGGCCTGCAAGTAGTGCCCGACCCAGGCGCCGACGAAGCCTATACCGCCGAGTGGGCGCGCAACACCGCTGCCGTAACGCAGCTGCTGGTGGATTGAGTGGCAACTTCCATTCCAGGGCACTCAGCCAGCGGCGGCTGGTGCCGCCGCCAGCAGTTCCAGGAGCTTATCAGCCAGGTGGTCTTGCATAGGAGTTGCCCGCCCGTTGAAGAAACCCGGCGTGGTATACAGCTTTACACAGGTGAGAGCTGCCTGGAAGGCAGTCGCGTAGGCCGTGTCGGCCGCCTGAAGTGAGTAGACGGTGCCGTAGTCGTCAGCGGCGACCTGGGCTGTAGCGGCGGCCGCGACGTGCCGCTCGGCATCGGCGGCCAGGGCGGCGTAGGCGGCCCACGCCACGGCCGCTTCGGCGGTTTGAGTGGCGGCGCGGCTGGCCTCCACGTTGGCGGCGATGGCGGCTTGTACGTCCGCCAGGAGGGTGTCGGAGCCTGCGGCCCGGTCAAGGGCGGCGGTTTTAGCGGCCGCCGTCGCGACAGTTCTGGCCACCGCCTTGGTAGCGGCGCTGGCCGCCGCTTTTGAGCCCAGCCCCAGCGCTTTGGTTCGGGCGGCGGCGCGGGCGGCCGCCGTCGCACTGGCCCGGGTAGTTTCGGCCGCCGCTTGGGTGGCTTTGTTGGCTTGGGCAGCCGCCAGGTCTTCCTCGGCAGCGGCGTTGGCCGCCAGCGAAGCGGCATAGGTTTTCAGGGCGGTCATGGCCTGGGCCAGGGCTGCATAGGCCACGGTTTCCGCCGTGTTCACCGTGGCCTGCCACTCGTCCGGCGCTGCGTCGGCTCCCAGCAGCGGTTGCTGGTAGAGGGCTGCCGCGCCCCGAATGGTCTGGCGCTGCTCGTCGGTTTTGGCTAGTCGAAGAAGGCCGTCGTTGGCATCGAGCAGCAGCCACGTTGCCAACTGCGGCCAGACGGCCGTCAGGTTGGCCCCTACGGGCACGGCCTGCAGGAAGTCGCTGGCCCACGTTTGCCTGCGCTCGGCCGAGAGTCCCTCAAAAAGCAGGTCTTCCAGCTGGACGAGCAGGCGGGGCACCCCCAGCTGAGTTTCGGCCGCCGTGTAGGGAGCATCGGCTACGTGCACGGTGCAGCCCGCGGCGCTCCCGCACCAGCCCGTCGGCGTGTCGGTGGGAGCACCGGGGCCGCGGCCGCGCACCACCTCGCCGGCCCGTTGGTGCGCCTGAATTCGGGCCAGGTAGCGCGCTTTCAGCGCGGAGTCCTGGTGAAAAGCCCGCAGGGGAGTGAAGAGAAAGGGCACCATGGCGATGAGAATGCGCGGGTACGGGCTGGCTGAAGGCCCCCACGCTCCGGCAAAAATACCCATGGGCGGCCCCTGGGCTTAGCTAATACGCGAGTTGGAGGTGGGTAAGTTTAGGCGGCTGGAACTGCGCCTGCTCATACTACCAGCTGGGGGCGTCTTTGGTCTAGGGTGGTCCAGTGAAAACGGACGGACAACTGCGGTTGGTTATTGAGTAGCTCGGTTTCAACCTGGTGAGGGCATGGTACCCCAGGGCTTGGTGGCGGCGGTCGGGGGTTGAAGTAAGTGTCGAGGTTCTAAACCACTTTCAGCCAGACTTCTTCCAGGCTGACAAACGCCCTACTGTGCGGCAGCAGCTCCGGTTGAGGGTGCTCCACTCCGCTTCGGCCTGCGCGTTATCCTAGGGGTTGCCCGGCCGGGCCCATGCAGCCGGTTCGGGGCCCCGCGCTGCTGCGGCTCGAATCGGTCGCGCGGCCCGCACGAGCGGCGCGTACTGCGCCCGCCGTCCGGGCGGGCGCAGCACGCGCCGAAAGCGGTGCCGGTCTATTTGGTGGCGGGCGAAGGTCCGGCACACGGCCTACTCCCAAACCGGGGCTTGCCGCCGGCGTTGCTTCCCGCTACTGCCTGCCTGGCAGGCGGCGGCGGCTGTCGAGCGGCTCTCGCGGGCCAAGCGCCGGGCCTCGCGGTTTGGCAGGCATCATTGTTCGCGCAACGTCCGCTGGGTTTACACCTCGGATAGGGCGGTGGCTCCGGCTTCTACCAGCTAGTTTGATGAGCCAATGCAGGGTAAGCATCAGTAAACGCGCATTTTGATGCTCACTACTCGGCGTCACGCTGCCGCCCGGATGGGCGTGAGTGGTCTTAGGTAGACGGGTGGGGAACCTGGCAATCGGCACCTTCACCAGCCGCTGGTTGGCGGTGGGCGTGGAGGACGACTTGGTAGTGACGTAATCTTTCTTGCTTGCTCGCTGCTGCCTTTCTTTGGCGGCAGTCGCCAGACCCTCGCCTGGTGGCCGCTAGTTTTGCGGAAAACTACTCCTTGTTACCTATGTCGCTCGCCCGCTTATCGGCCAAGCAGCTGGAACGCAAGCTGGCCCAGCGGCTGTACCAGCTGCCCGAAGCCCGCGGCTACACCCTGCCCGAGGTGCAGGCAGTAACCGGCGTACAAGTGGGGCGCTTCGAAACCGGGCAGGCAAAGCTGACGGTGGTAACGCTGGTCGTGCTTTGTCAGCAGTATGGCGTGAGTGAAGCCGAGTTCTTCATCGGCATAACCGGGCGGCCCTAAGCGCTTTTCGCCAGGGCGTTCCTGAAGCCTGCATTACTAGTGGTGGGTGGCACGCCAGTGCCAAAGCTGGTACCGGGCAGTTCTGGCAAGGCCATTGGCCAAGCAGTTGCCAGCGTCCCGGCCGTGTTGGGTACAGCAACCGGCCACCAGGAGTCTGCTTGAGGTAGGACTGACTGCGGCGAACGTTGGCAGCCAGCAGATGACGCAGGCTGGCCAGGTGCAGCGAAGCCTACTGGAAGTGAACCGGGTACGTATGGTCGGTTTCCAGCAGGTAGTGGCGCAGTAGCGGCAGTTGCTTGTGGAGCAGCGGGCTGGCCTCGTGGTAGGTGAGGTATACTCGGGTTACGCGGTGCAGGTGCAACCCAGCGCTCTTTTTCCAATGCACCAGCTACTGCGCTTGCCGGGAGTTGAACAACTCACGCCGTTCCACTTTTACGACGCTGCCCACCACCCAACGCGCTGCGACCTCGTGTTTCACCGCGACCACAACCGGGCCATTGCTACCGAGCACACCGACACGAAGGGCAGCAGACTTATCCGTTGCCTGGCGTCACTCGCCGCCGCTATCTGCACCAAGCACCACCTGGAGCCGCAGCAACTGGTGCTACTTAACCGCTACGAAGTGCCGGGCGGCAACAGCTACTACGCCGTTCACTTTACGCATACCGACCGGGACTTATTCGTCGGCGTGAGTTTTCTGAGTGGACGAAACCAACCCGTTCATCCCGTGGATGTGCCTGACATGTTGCAGATGCTGGCCGACGGCAACCAAGAGAAATCCGTCTTGCGGGCGCTACAGCCATTTAGTAAGCGTAGCTGAAAAACTCTCCCCAAATCCAGCCCGCTGCCTTTTTTTCAGACCCCCCTGCCTATGAAACTCGTATTCTTCAACACGCCTAAAACAGAAGAAGCCAAATTGCTGCTTACTAAAAAAGCCTTGGCGAAGCTCACTGCTTCCTTAGTCAAATTGCTCAAGGTGGAGCTTGGTCATCACCTGAACATTGCCTTCGATGCGACAGCGGAAACTATTTTCTCTGCCACTGGCCCGGTGGGAATGCCGATGTGCCAGAGGTGAAAATCAAAAATGAAGCTGCGGATATTTGTTCGTTTTACTCCACCAAGCTTGCTGCCGGGGTCTGGGAACGCGAGCAACAGTTTGCCGAGTTGACTTCGCTGAGAACGGGAGTTAGTTCAACCTTCGTGACGGACCAGGAGTGGCCTGATGCTGCTAGCTATCCCTTGGTTGCGTTTCGGCTAGTTCGTTTCGCAGACTATAGAAAAAGTGGACGTTTCTAAAATACCAGACCCACCGGACAGTCAGATACTTTCCACGGATTTGACTACTCCAGCACAACAGCCTTGACGGACTCACAATCGGAACCGACCACAACGACTTCTACCGCCAATCCAGTCCAGGCACAATTCTCACTAGCTAACCACGCAACTGAAGCGTCAGAAACCAGCCCAGTGAAAAAGCGTTCACCACGAAAAGTAGCTGGCTCGGAGAACAGCGGAAAGGTCGTTGCTAGAAAGGCAAGCGCGCTTAATGTCCTGATTCTCGTTACTAACAGCCAACAAAAAAAGCTAGTCGTTGCTGACTAGCTTTTTTTGTTGGCTGCTTATTCTTCCAACGGGGCCTTGTTTGGTATTAAGCCTATTTTTATAAGCTCGGCCAACATCTTCGCCGGAAATTCTATTCCGCGCTTTGTCTGGTATAGGTTGAGGTGGCGGGCGAGGGCTTCCTGAATAAAGTCCTCAGGGCTTATCTCGTGTTTGCCCTCTTCCAACATAAAACTTACGAACCGAATAGCCCGATACTGGGTAGGGTGAATGGGCGACAGGTTCTGAGACTTGCTGCTTTTCTTCGGGGATGGAGTTGGGCCTGTGTTCTCTTTTGGTTCCGTATTTTCAGAGCCATCAGCGTCAAGCGGGGGGGTGGTAGCCATTATATAGGGGCTGGTTAAGGTGGAGTGAAAGAACTGTTTCCCATAATTGGGCTAACACAAAGATAAGCTAGAATAGTAAAAAGCGGACAGACTGTTTGGGCTAATTTACTCAACTTATCTGGTGGCTTGGCTTGGCGGAATCGGTGTAATCTTCGGGGAGACTGGGGAGGCTGCTTCCTGTTTCTTATGCGCGGGATGAGGGGACTGGTGGCTGGTTAAGGAAGTACTGGCAGGAATCGAAGCGGTAAAAAATACCTTTGCTGTGAGGATGCTACTGGGTCAAGCAGGTAGTGGTAGGCAGCTTAGTACCTTACTAATAACTAAATTCCAAAACTACTCAGCCCTTACTTTATCCATTCCAGTAGACAAGGCCAGTAATCCAAAATCAGTACTACCCCCATTTTTCCAACACCTGATTAAGCCCCGAAATCGAGAGAGCTTGTTTTTTTTCTTGCCCATCTTGCTTTGTTCCTGAATCTGAAAAGCCCCCAAATTTTTAACAACAGGTAGAGGTAGATTCATCCAAAAAGGAAAGATTGGTTTACGTCGGGATGAGTGAAAAGCCAGGGAGATAAGGTCTAGGAAAGGCGTTTTTGTAGTAGGTCGGAAAAATGGGCACTCGGTAGAAATGCGCGCTAGCAGAAAAGTCGTAGTGGCTGAAAGGAGGCTACGAGGGACACTGGATGGGGCTGGTAAGCAGTAGGCATCAGGATTCGACTAGGGGTAAAGGGGCTCGGCTTCAGATTTTGTAAGGGCACGTTCGGGGAGTTTTGTGTGGAGGTTGCTAAAAGTCGTTGGGCTGGAAAGGTGAAAAGCAAAAATAGAGGCGGCTCTAAAATAGGGAATTTCGGGTAGGCCTGGGGGAATGGGTCTGCCGTTTTTTGCTGACTACTACCAACCCCAAAATCGAAAAAATAGAAAAAGTGCGCTCTTGGATTGAAGCGGGTTCATAAGTAGGGGAGAGATGCAAGGCGATAGATTCGGCTGAAATAGCTTTAAGGGCAGAGGGGAGGCTAGAGTATATTGGGGGACACGAGACAGTGGGGGAAGCACCAAAAAAATAGTCTTAGCTCTAGTGGATGCTGAGGCGGCTGATGTAGCTGAGGGATTTGTAGTGCTAACCTTTCGAACGACAATAGAGTATTTAGCAAGAGGAATCCTTCAAATCAAAGCTACCGCATTGATTATCAGGGACTAACAGAGTTAGTCCATAAAATTAGTACCCTAATTAGTTCAGCAGCAATAGTTTTAGCCTAAAAAGTAGGGGTAAAATAGTCTACTACTAGCGAGTAATTGTCAGCTAGTTAGCTCATTGCTTAAAAAGCAGGTGTAATGTTTTGATTTTTAGCGTAATTTTCTTAAAAAACCCTAGTATCTGATTCAGATGGAACCGTCACCCACCCCCAAGGCCAGTAGTGCCAGTGAGAAGGAGTCAAAGAGCAAAGGATTCACCGTTGGCCTGGAGCCGGACGCCTCCCGACAAGTGGCGGCCCAAGCCAAAAAACTCAAAATAAGTAAGAGCCGCTACGCGAGCGCAGCTATTTCTTACTTCGCCCAAAGTGGGCTCGACCCGACCTCGCAGGAGATGAACGGGTTGATTAGCGTGCGCAAGAAAGTAGGGGAGGATGGGCAGAATACGCGCAAGTGGATGGCCGACGTGGGCAACCGTATCGTGGCCATCGTGCGGGCCTTCGAGGGCATCCTGTACAAATTGTTGCAGGGCCAGCAGGCCAACACGTTCGCGTACCTGGAGCGTATCGAGGCCAATATTCTGGCGCATCAGGTAGAAGTTGAGTCTCGGGTACTAGCCCCGATGTTGGAGCGTATCGTCAAAGCCAACGTGGAGAGTTTTATGAACCGCCGCCTGTTGGAGATACTTATCCTGCGCAGTAAAACGCAGCCCTATACGGCCGACGAGTTAAGCAAATCATCGGTTGTACTCAATAAGCAACGGGATGAACAGTTCGTACTTGAAATGCGTGAGTTGTTAAAAACGGCTACAGTAACCCAGCCACAGCGCACCCCCATCCCGGCTGTTACGCCCATTCCTACTGCCAAAGTTGCGACACCTGACACCCCGCTTAAAGCGTAGCGGTGCGTATAACTTCGGTTGTAGCAGCGGCTATAACCCAGTTACAACCGAAGTTATAAGGACAGTTACCTGGCAAGTTCTACCCACCCTTGTGCGATGTACGTCAAGATAATTCACCCACCAACGAACGGAAGTAAGGTGTACGCCAACTCGGGTAGTGCGCGTCGCACGACCAACTACCTGGAGAAGGAAGCGAAGGAGTTGGCTGAAAAAGAGGCCAAGGAAACTGCGGAGAAGGCGAAGTTCTTTGGCTCACCCGAGAAGGGAACCTACACGGCCGACGAGGTGGTGACGATGCTCGACAACAAACACAAAGGGTTGAAGAAAGAAGATGCCAAGTTTTACTCGCTGGTGCTGAGTCCAAGTGCCCAGGAGTTGGGCGAGATGGGCAACGACCCCAAAGTCTTGGAGCGCTACACCCAAAACGTGATGGAGCAGTACGCGAAAAACTTCACACTCAAAGGCGGACGCGAGTTAGGGGAAAGCGATTTGGTTTGGGCCGCGACCATCCACCAGGAACGCAAAAACCGGGGCACCGATGCCGGCCCCCAGGGTGAGGCAAAGCCCGGATTGCAAACCCACATTCACGTCATTGTATCGGCCCGCGACGCGGCCCAGCAGATTACCCTGAATCCATTAAGTACGCCGGCTCGATTCAACCGCGTGGAATTTCAGGGAAGGGCGGCGGTGGAAATGGATAAGGAGTTAGGTCGAGCAAGTAGCAAGCAAATTGGGGGGCGTGAGCTGACCGCTGCGGAACAAGTAGCCGGTAAGGCAGCGGACATAAAGGCAAAAACCGCAGCGGCCAAACCGGAGAAAAAACCGTTGACCCTGGAGCAGATGGCAGTCAAGGATGCGCGCCTTGATGTACAGGTAGCGCGGGTGAACGGCAAGTTGGATAGCACGGAAAAGCTCGACCCCACGCTGGTGAAGGCGGCGGCAAAGGAGCGGAGCTACGACAATGTGTTCTATAGCCGCCTGGGTATCATCGAGCGTAACGCCGAAAAAGGTATTCATACCCCCGACCCGCACGAGTACCTGCGTACCGGCCTCGTGCAAAAAAGCCTTTACCTCCACGAGATACCCGCTGCCATCCCGAAGCTAACCGAGGTACCCGCAGCGAGAGAGGCTAATAACGAAGAATTGCCGGTGGCATTCCAGTCGTTGCAGCAGTCCTTGAATAGCCTGACCCGCGCAATGGCCGCCAAAGGGCATACCCAGGATGTGCGCAGCGAAGAAGAAAAGGTGCAGGACTACGAGCATGAGATGTGAGTCTGGCGCTTCCACTAGTTAGGGGCCACACGCACTCACCAGCGTAGAATGTTGCGGATTATCAGGAAGCGGCCGGTTAGCTATCAGCGCTAGCGATTGAGGTACGGGGTGGTCGCGAACGTAGGACCCTCGGGTAAAATGCAAGTTGTCGGCGCAGCTGCGCTTGGTGCCCTCCCTACCCAAGGCTGCAAAATCGTGCCCTGCTGCGAAGCGCGACAGCGTGACCAACAACTGGCAGCGGTGGATTACGTGAACTGCAAAAACTGCTAAGGTTTTGCCTGACGTAGCAACCCCTGGGTGCCTGTGTCCTGGTGGTTGCCCTAACAGTTAATAGCAAGTTGGCTACCGTAGCAAGCCCTCTGTTAGTCGCAGGCTATTAAGCTATCCACCGGGTCCAGTTCGCAGCGTGCAGCTAGTACTGTTAGCTGGCAAGGGTACGCTTCGTACAGCAGCTAGCAGCGTCCGGTACTACGTAAGGCGCTACCAATAGCGGCCAGGTTCCAGATTAGTCACCACCACTTTCGGCCAGGGGACAGCCTGGCCCTCTTCGCAGTTGCGCCGCGCAGTGGGTGGTCACTCCTACCAGTGGGGGAGGCGTGGCAGCCCCCGGCGCTGGGCTAAGTCCGCTTACTTTAACAGCTTCGCTTTCTGGGCGTCGTACTCGGCTTTGGTCAACACCTTCTGGTCGTAGAGCTTTTTGAGTTTGAGCAGCTCATCAGCCGTACTCGTGGTCGGCGGGGTAGCTGCGGGAGCAGCGGCCGACACGGCGGCGCGCCGGGTATGGGCCGTGATGATTTCGCCCGCTTCTTCGGCCGCATTCAGGTCGACGCACCCGTTGAGGGTGTTGGCCTTGATGACGGCCACCGTCTTGTCGCCGTAGAGCTTCGAGTGCTGGAAGCGCAGGTCCTTGACCCGCACGGTGAGGTTGTTGAGCTGCGAGCTGAAGTTGACCTGCTTACTGCCCGTAAACACATTGTCCGGCACGTAAATAAATTGAAACTCACCGGTAGGCAGGGTGCCTCGCCCCAGGTGCAGCGTGTCGCCGACGTGCACCAGGGTGCCGGCCGTGGTAGTAAACGTGGGGACCGACTTGCCCCCTATCTGGGCGTGGGCTGGCAGGGCCAGGCTGGTAAGAAGGGCGCTGCTCAGCGCCAGGATAGCTAAAGGAGTCATTCGATGCATCAGAAATAAGTGCTGAAAACGTAAGAGGGGGTAGGCAACTGTTGCTGGGCCGAGGGGGCCTGCCGCGTGGGTGCCGCAGACGGCTGCTGGCCACGCGGTAGTCAGCGAGTGCTGCCAGCGCTCACCACCTTGCGGTGGTGGCTGGCATTCGCGGTGGGCAGGCGGGCGACGACCTGCCGTTGGTGGAGGACAGCGGCTTACTGGCTAGCCCCCACCCGAGCGCCGGCCGTTGCACGAGAGTGGGCTGCCTGGCTCACCCGGCCAGCAGCGCCTATTGGCCTAGCTCGTTACCCAAGGCCAGGACTTGGCGAACCCGAGCCTGGTTATTGGGCATTCTCGGCCTTGAGCTTGGCCTGGGCTTTGGCGGCCTGTGCGGCTTCGAGGGGTTTGCTGAGTACATCGAGCGTCCCCTCGCGGTCCAGGCCGCGGGCCTGTTCTGAGTACACCGCCCGCGCCCGGCTGCCTTCCCAGAAGATTTGTGGCCCCTGCTCCTGGCCGGCACCCAGTAGGTAGAGCGCTTCGGCGCGCAGCGTAACCGGGTTGCCGACGACCCGGAACCGGCAAAACTGCTCATCCAGAAAGGAGTAGTACTGATAGGGCACCTGCTGATAGTGTTTGGCAAACCAGCCACTGGCCGGGCCCTTGGGCAGGTGGTAGGTGCGCGTGAGTTCGCCAGCTTCGGGGGGGTACATCTCCATCTTAGGGAAGGCGCTTAGTGACTGGCCGAAGGTGTGGCCGGCCAGGCCGTTGAGCGAATCCACCTTGGCCCCAAAGGGAAATTGCGTCAACGCTTCGGGAGCAGCCCCGTCCGGGCTGGTGGCCGTTGTGGCTGGGGTAGACTGGGAGCAGCTCGCGAGTAGAGCACTGGCCGAAAGGGCTAAGGGAACGAATGAAAAACGGAAGGCAGCGGACATAAGGCAGTAGGGTAAAAGCGTGTTAAAAGCACTAAATCAATTCAAATCAGGTAGTTGTGCTGCTACCAGTAGGGCGTTAGGCAAACGTGGGCCAGGGAGTCTACCCTGAACCTTGCTGCTCTGGCAGGGGCCGCTGGGCCTCGGGGTACTGACTCAGCAGTTGGGCAAACGCCTCCGTTACCAACTGGCTGGTGGGCCACCGACACCAGTAGCTGACGCGGGCGAGTTGCTCAATCTGGCTGAGCGGGACGGCATACGTTTGCTTGCGGGACTTTTCCCGGATGCGCCGGGGGGCGGGTCGGGGAGGTGGCGGCCCCGTCAGGTCCGGCGGCGCGGCGCGGTATTGGGCTTCCAAGTGCTGCACCAGCGTGGCCAGGGCTTCGGACGAGAAACTAACCTGGTCACCAGCCTGCTGCAAGGGGAGCTGCAGGTGCGCCAGCGCGTGCTGCCACTGGGCACCGCTGAGAAAGGGGTAGGCAGCATCCAGAATGCGGCGGGCCGCCTGCAGGGCCTGCGTGCGCTGGAACACCGTGGCTGCACTGTAAGGCAGCCAGGCAGGAGGAGTGAGCGGAGTCATAAATAGGGTTAGGATGAGAGAGGAATAGGTGAAAAAGATAGTTTCGTCGAAAAGCCCAAAGTCAGGCTCTGGCAGTGGGTAAGGTCAGCTTGCCTGCCGGGGTAGGCTTGCGAGATGCTGCAAATATGCTGCATAAAGCTGTTATTTCGCGCATTAAATTCGGCAAACTTGTAGTAAAATACAGAGAAACAAGCGCTTATTTTTGCAAAATTTCTCGCATGGCCATGTATTTTGCTAAAAACCTGCGCTTTTTACGGCGTCGGGCGGAGCTATCCCAGTCGGAATTAGGGGACAAGCTGGCCACGGACTACAATACCATTAGTCGCTATGAGAACGGTAAGTCCACCCCCAAGCTCGACGCGCTGACCAAGCTGGCCCAGCTGTTTCAGGTCAGCATAGAGGCGCTACGCAGCGAAGACCTCAGCCAATCGGGGGCGGGTAGCTCCCAGTCGATGACAGGCACTTCCGGTAAGGAGCCCCCGCGTACGGGGACAGGACTCGCCCGCACGGTGAAGCATCCCTTGCTGGTGTCGGTGGAACTGGACGGCACGGGTGCCAGCCTGGCCCGGGCTGTAGCCCGGCTCACAGCCATCAACGAAGTGGTCGCCGACACCGATTAGCCTTACGAAGGGTCAGGCGCAGGGCCGGGATAGGCAACGGGCACCCTTGCTGACCCGCCAGGTCGGCCCTCACCTGGGCAACTGCGCCGCCGCCAGCACCGCTCACCTCTGGGCGTATGTTGACGAGAAGGTTGTCCCCCAGATTACTCGCTCGCCAGTGTTGGCGCACCCACTGTTTCCACCTCTTAAGTCAGACCTTCAGCGCAAGCGCCTCAGTTGAAGAGTGCACGTCAATCAGGGCCTCGTCAAAGAAGCCATTCCCCTGGTAAATTCCTTGGTTGTTAACTTAGGGGTAAGTTCGCCCCAGTCCGGCATAGCTACCCCATCAGTGCGCGGGCGAAGGATACAGGGTCTGCAAAGCCTGCTTGAGCAGGGAGATGCTACGGGTCCACTCTTCCGGCGTGAGCGAGGCGAACCCTAGCCGCAGGCTGCCATCGCTCACCCCTTCTCCGCCGTATCGGGTGCCGTCACTCATCCCCAGGCCAAGTTGCCGGCAGTAGACCACGAGTTGCGGCAGCTTGACCACCGGCTGAAATTGTCCCCAGATGGCCAGGCCCCCGGCTGGTACGGTGAACGTGAGCCACGCCGCCAGCTCTTCGCGCAGGACCTGGCAGGCCAGGTCGCGCCGCTGGTGGTAGTGGCGGCGCGCCCGCTTGAGGTGGCGCGTAAACTCGCCTTCGGCCAGCAGCTCCGCCACGGCTTCTTCCAGCAGCACATCGCCCTGGCGGTCTATCAGCCGCCGCAGCGGGCTCAGCGCCGCGATGACATCGGGCGGGGCCACCACGTAGCCCAGCCGCAGGGCCGGTGCTAGCGCCTTGCTCAGCGAGCCTACGTAGAGCACCCGCCCGTGGCGGTCGGCGCTGGCCAGCGGCAGGATGGGGCTGCCATCGTAGTGGTAGTCAAAGTCGTAGTCATCTTCGAGAATAATAAAGTCGTGGGCCTCGGCCAGGGCGAGCAGCTGCATCCGGCGCGGGGCCGAGAGCGTGACGGTGGTGGGGAAATGGTGGTGCGGGGTGAGGTAGAGCAGGCGCACGCGCTGCCGCTGGCAAAGGGCCGCTACCTCGTTCACTACCAGGCCCTGCGTGTCGAGCCCCACCCGGTGCAGCCGCGCCCCGGCTTGCTCAAAAATGGCTTCGGCGGCCTGGTAGCTGCGCTCGGCCACTACGACGACATCGCCGGGAGCCAGTACCAGCTGCGCGAGCAGCTGCACGCCCATGATGCTGCCGCGCGTGGTGAAAATGTGCTCCGGCTGCGCGGGCACCCCGCGCGTGGCACGCAGGTAGTGGGCCAGTTGCTGCCGCAACCGCAGCGCCCCGTTCGGGTCGCCGTAGCCCAGCCGGGCGGCGGGCGGGGCCAGGTGCTGGCTGGCGCGGCGGTAGTTGCGGGCCAGTGCCACCAGTGGGGCAAGCCGGCCATCGGGAGAGCCTTCATCGAGCGTTAGCGCCGGGGGGCGGGTAGGCGCTGACGTAGCAGCCCCTCGTGGGAAGGTGAAGCCGGCCTGCGCCGCGATGCCCGCCGGTACGGGGGCCAGCGGCTGGGCCTTGACTTCGGGCAGGTGGCGGCTGACCACGGCCGCCCGGGCGGGCTGGATGTCCAGCCAGCCCTGCGCCGCCAGCTCCTCGAAGGCAGTGGCCACCGTTTCACGGTGCACGTGCAGCAGCCCGGCCAGCGTGCGGGTACCGGGTAGCCGGGTGCCCGCCGGCACCAAGCCTTGCTGAAGGAGGCCGATGAGCGCGGCACTCAATTGCTGGGCCAGGGGAGTGGCCGCCGAGCGGTCGAGCCGCAGCAGGGTTTGGTAGGGCAGCATAACTGGTCGGGTGATTTTCTAAAAACTGGCTCCTACTAACCGACCAGCTACCCACTAGTTTTGGCGCATCCTCCGACCTCAAGCCGCCTGCTCATGCGTATTCCTGTTTACTCCCGCGACCGGCGGCCGGCCCCGGTGCAAGTCGCCGACCTCTACCGCAGCGCCGGGCTGGTGCGGCCCGTAGACGACCTTCCCCGCCTGACTAAGATGCTGGAGTATGCCAACCTGCTCGTCACGGCCTGGGACGGGGAGCTGCTCGTGGGGCTGGCCCGCACCCTGACCGACTTCTGCTACTGCGCCTACCTTTCCGACCTGGCCGTGCGCGGGGAGTACCAGCGCCAGGGTATTGGCCGGCGCTTGCTGGCCCTGAGCAAGGAGGCCGTGGGGGAAGAAAGTATGCTGCTGCTGCTCTCCGTGCCGGCCGCCCTGGCCTATTACCCCACGGCGGGCATGACAGCGGTGGACAATGGCTTTCTACTCAAGCGCACCAGGTAAGCTGCCATGTATATCCGACCTATTTTCCGCCTTACCGACCAAGCCAAGCTAGTGGCCTTTATGCAGCGCTACAGCTTTGCCACCCTGATTACGGCCACAGGCCAGATGCCGATAGCCACCCACCTGCCCCTACTGGTTGCCACGCCCGGCGACGAGCTGCGCCTGGTGGGGCACGAGCTGCGCCTGGTGGGGCATATGGCCCGCGCTAATCCGCAGTGGCACGAGCTGGAAGCGCATTCCGTGCTCGTGGTGTTCAGCGGGCCGTACGCCTACATCTCGCCCACCCACTACGAGCAGCAGCGCAGCGTACCTACCTGGAACTACCTGGCCGTGCATGCCACCGGCCGCGCCCGGCTCGTGACGGAGCCGGCCCGCGTGCTGGAGATTATGGCCGCCACCATTGCCCAGTATGAGCCCGGCTACCAGCCGCAGTGGGAAAGAATGCCGCCCGACTTCCAGGCCGGGCTGCTGCAGGGCATCGTGGCGTTTGAGCTAACCATTACCGACCTGCAGGGCCAGCAGAAGCTGAGCCAGAACAAGACCGCCGGCGAGCAGCAGCGCATTCGGGAGGCCCTGGCCGGCAGCCCGGACCAGCACGCATGCGAAGTGGCGGCCTATATGAGGGCTTCTCAGCAAACGGCAGCACGTTAAGAGGTTCAAAATGTGGCCTATTGCTCCAGAAACCGGGAAATCCACCTGTTCATCTCCTGCTTTTGTAACTCGGTTGCTCCGTCCCACATATCGTTGTGGATGGTAGCCGGCAAGGCAACAACTAGGGAGCCGAGCCTCGCTTGCTCAGTGGGGGTAGGCACAACCCCTGGGTCCGCCACCTGGTCGCTCGACCGCAGCGAAAGCACCCGCGGCCGGCGCTGGCGCGGGAAGGGCACCCGGCGATTATCCAGCGAAATAACTTTTTCGACCAGCCGGGGATGTTCCTGGGCAAAGAGCATGACCATATCGCCCCCGTTGGAATGGCCCACGAGTAGTAAGTGCCGGCGTTTCAGGGCCGGGTTACGCCGGTAGATGGCCTGGCGGGTAAAAAGCATCGTTTGAACGCCCCGCTCCCAAAAGGGGTATCGGGTCTGATAGATGTCGCCCGTCAGGGGCATCGGCTCATCGGTGGGCAGGTCTTGCTGGATGCTGACCACGTAGTAGCCATGCGCCACCAGGTTGCGGGCCACGAACTGGTACGCGGTGTTTTGCCCGCCGTAGCCGTGGTTCAGCAACGCCAGCTTGCGTTCCGTCGGGGGCTGGCCAGTTGGCGCCGCCGAGTACGTGACCACGGGAATACGGCGGTGCCGACTGGAATCGACCAGCTCCAACGTGGTTATTTGCAGGGGTAAGCTGGCGAGGGAGTGCGCCGTTACCAGGGGGGCAGGGTAGTGTGAACCTACGCAACTGCTCACAAGCAGGCCCAGGGCTCCCAGCGCTCTAAATCGGTACATCAGGCGAGCGGTAAGTTTAGGGTAGCAGCTGAAATTCCTCCCGTAGGATTTGCTCGGCAATCAGCTGGCGGTCGCGAGCAAAGCCTGCCCCGGCCGGGGCGTGGGCGCGGGGCTCCATGTTCAGGGCGAAGAAGTAAGCGCGCCCGGCTTTTTCTACCCAGCCCACCCACCAACCATTATTGTAGCCGGGGGCCACCGACCAGCCGCCCTTCGCTCGCAGTACCCAACCGGGTCCCCGCTTCAGCACCAGCAGCGCTTTGGTCAGTTCCTGGCTGCGTACCGAAAGCGGCAGCTGATTGGCTTGCAGGCGCTGTAAAAAAGCTATCTCCTCGAAGGACGTGATGCGGGAAGCGCCCGTTAGCCAGAAGTTGTCGAGGGTCGCTGCCGTGACGGTTGGGTGCCCGAAGCGGAAGCGCGGGAGCCAAAGGTGGTACTGAGCCACCCCCACGCGCCGGGCCAGTTGCTGGTAGCAGGGCACGCAGGAGCGGCGCAGCGCCTGCGCATAGGTCATATCCTGGTTCCATTCGGGCCGCCCGTGAGGCAGCCCGTCCCAGTGGCAGACATCGCTGGTATCGCGCAACACGCCCGTTTCCAGACCAATCAGCGTATTGGGGATTTTGAACGTCGAGGCGGGCAAAAAACCTTGTCGGCACCGCGCCAGATTATAAGCAGTGTACTGGTTAGTTGCCGCATCCAGCAGCAAAAAGGAGCCTACCACGTCGTGGGCCTCAAAGTACGGCTGGTAGTTGCGCGCAACCACCAGGGGCGCAGGTGCTGGCCAAGTGGCCATTAAGCCCCAGCCTAAAAACAGAAAAAATCGCATAAGTGGGTTGCCTGGGCAAGCAATTTTTGGGCTGGCGGCTTAGCAACCTATTTCCGGCGCAGGCAGGTGCTGGCGGTGCTGCTCCAGCAGCCAGATAACGCCGCCAACGCCCAGCACCGCGGCGGCCAGCGAGGTGACCAGGACGGCGGAAATGGCTATTGGTAGTGCGTACGTGACGAGCACCAGGAGGCAGGCCAATATGAGCAGAATCGCGGTGCCCAGCCAGGCCCCGGCCCGAAACGGCTCCTCCCGGGGGAGTACGTACCGGGCGACAACTAGGTGCGTCAGCGACGCGGAGAAGGCAGCGGAAGGCTGGCTCAGGCCGTGCGCCTGCAACAGGGCTTTTAGCGGCTCGGGGGGGACGGGAGGCTGGCTCATAGGAGGTGCTGAAATTCGGTGGGGAGCAGCTGGGTAAGCGCCTGTTCCAGTTGCTGGCGGCTGCGGAGTAACTGCATTTTAATCGCCGAGGTTTTTTTGCCCAGGATGACGCACATCTCGGCAATGCTTTGCTCGCCCAGGTAGTGCAGGGTGAGCACCAGGGCATCCTCCGGGGGTAAGCGGGCCAGGGCCAGCGCCAGGTACTTCTGCTGGTCGGCGTGCCGCACGGCTGCCCACCCATCGGCGGGGGTGGCGGGCTCGGCGGCCGTTTCGGGGAGCTGCGGCAGGTCGCTCAGCAGGGGACGGCTGCGCTTCCTAGTGAGGGCCGTGTTGTAGACAATGCGGTAGAGCCAGGTAGAAAACTTGGCCGCCCGCTGAAACTGAGCCAGGGCCGCAAACGCTTTGAGAAAGGCATCCTGCACGACCTCTTCGGCATCCTGCTGGTTGCCCACCACGCGCAAGGCCACGGTATAGGCCAGCGCCTGGTAGCGCCGCACGAGCTGGGCCAGGGCTTGCGGCTGCCCTAGGCCCGCTTGCCGCAGCAGCAGGTCTTCCGCGGAGGGAGGGTGAAAGAAATCCATGTGCAGGCTTAGACTACGGCGGGCGACTTCCGGTCACAGGGTGTGACCGGAGGTGGCCCGCCGTAGTCTAAGGGAAAACTACTCCTGCTTTCTCTCATGGAAAATTCCTTTGCCGCGGCGATACCCATTGTCCTCAGCCTGACCTTGTCCGGGTTCGGTATTGCTTATTACTACCTCACGACCCGGTCCAAAGAGCGCCTGGCCCTGATAGAGAAGGGCCTGGCTCCCAACTCTTTTGCGCAGTCCAGGAGCTATTTGCCCCTGCTGCTGCTGCTCGGCATTCTGAGTATGGGCATTGCGGCCGGCATTGCGGCGGGAGCTGGGTTGACCAAGCTCGTAGGAAGCCAAAGCTACGTGTATCCAGCCACCATCTTCTTCTTTGCCGGCCTGAGCCTGGTGGTCGCTTACTACCTCTTAAGGGCCCTACCCACCCCCAAATAGGGATGGCACCAGTAACCGGGCGCAGCAACCGACTTTTTCTCCACGGCCATAAAATGGAAAACCACCTCTTTGTATCCCCCACCCGGAGGCGTTGTTATCGCCGGTGGCTGGCCTTTATCGGGCTAGTTGTCGTGGCCGCCATTCGGCAAGTAGGGGCCCAGCCAACGGCTTTCCGCACCGAAGACGTTACCTTCACCAGTGCTGGCATTACGCTGGCGGGTACGATGTTAACCCCCAGGCACCCGGTGGCGGCAGTCGTGCTCGTCCACGGGTCGGGGCAGGAAAAGCGCCTGCTGGAACTAGCGGCACGGTTGGCCGGCTGCGGCATCGCGGTGCTCACGTATGACAAGCGCGGTGTGGGCGAATCGGGTGGGGTGTACGTGGGGCCGGAAGTCGGCACCAACAACGTGGAGGCTGCCAACCTCAACCTGCTGGCGGCCGATGCCAGCGCCGCCACCACTGCGCTCTCGGCCCGGCTGCCCGCCCGGCATGGGCCCGTAGGCCTGGCGGGCGGTAGTCAGGCGGGCTGGGTCATTCCGCTGGCCGCGCAACAAAACCGGGCGGTGCGCTTTATGGTGCTCTTCAGTGGCCCCGTAGTGAGCGTGCGCGAGCAGCTGCGCTTCCAGTTTTTTACGCAAGGAAATCGCCACTTTTGGGACACGCACACCGAAGCCGAAGCCCGCGAGCACCTGCGTAACGACCCGGACCGGTACCAGTTCGCCGACACTGATGTGTGCATTACCCTTGCCACGCTCGCCATTCCGGGGCTTTGGCTTTTTGGGGGCCAGGATATCCAGGCACCCGTGCGCTTATCGATGGAGCACCTCGATACGCTCAAAGCCCAGGGCAAGCCTTACCAGTACCAGCTGTTCCCGGCCCTGGGGCATAACACGGCCTTCGCCCAATCAAACGAGCCCGTCGAGGCGGCTATTCGCTGGATTGAAGCACTACCGCGCCTCAAAGAACGGAAGAAGTAGCGGGGGTAAGGAGTAGCAAGAAGCTAGTGTGCCCGGTGTTTCCACCGCTCGGAAATTACGCAAGCAACACCGGCTGCAGCGTCAAAAGCGGCCTCTGTACCAACCTGTTAAACGAAGTCAAGAGTCGCCACTACGGCGCTACGGGGAATTGCTGTGTTCACTCCCCAATAGCGACCGCTAAGCGCCGTTCTAGCAGAGGCCGGACCGTCCCCTATGCGGGCCAGTCAGACCGTTGCAAACAATCCTGGCTTGGGTAGGCCGGGGTTGTTTGTAGTAGATGGAGGCCGTTTAATTTGTCTGACTGGCGGCACTCACCAAGGTGTCTATTAATATAAACATGGTTAGGGGATTGTCCGGTAGGCTTTGAAAGCCAATAGCTTCGTACATCTTAACCAACGCCTCATTTTTAGCATCCAAGTAAACAAGCCGGGCCCCTGCTTTCTCCGATAAGGCAACCGCAGCGCGCAAGGCGTGACCGATAAGTCGGGAGCCTATTTTTCGGCCTGCCAAGGAGGTATCGATAGCGATGCGGCCCAGCACGATAACGCCAATTGCTGGGTAGGGAAAGCGCTCAAACACCTTGAACTTATCGCTACGCTTATCCTGCCACTTGGCACCATATAAGGCGCGGGCGATAGAGTCACGGGCGATGCTTCCGACGCTGAGCGTATAGTAACCTTTTACGGCAGCCGTATCATCTATCAGGCAGTAGACACTGGCATTTCGCTGCGTAGCGTCTCGCCAAGCTTTGTCCCCCGTGATATAGTCGGTTAGGAGCTGCTCCCGGCACGAAAAAGCCGCTCGGTCGTGGGACAGCGCGAGCGGCTCTATTCTAAAGGTTAATTCAGCAGCTTCCTGGTGCTGGACTACAGCCATGCGTTGGCTTGCTTCATAAGGTTGATAAGCGTGGCATTGGGGGCAGGAGCCTGTTCGGCGAGTAGCGCATGACCGAGCGTTCTCAGGTCGTTCGTAGTCATCTCCAAGCGCTTTACCTTACCTGGCTTCCCGGTCGGGAAGAACATAAGCGAGGAAGCAGACCCCTGGGGCGCTGCTAAGCCACGGGGACGAATGTCTAAAGCGACAATCCGGTGCGACTTCTTGCGAGCGGATACTTTACGCGAGTTCATGGCGATTGGCGAGGCTTGGGTCTACTAGAAACCTAAGCGGGTTTGTTACAAATATAACGGGTAAGTGCGTCACCAAAACAACGACCACCTCCTCCTGGTTCGCGCATGCTGGGTAACCATCAGCAGTTACTGGGCTTATCAGTAGTGGCAGGATAGCGCCAATACTGGGGCCTACGTAAGCTGTTCCAGGCGGGTAACCCAGGCATCGAAATGGGGACACTGGGAACGGATACGCGCCAAGCCAATTTCTTCCAGTATCAGCAGCCCTTCCGTTATTTTGTCGTAGGTCGGGCACACGTGGAGAATGCGCTTGGACGGTGCCGTTTCGCGGCTATCATTGAGGAGTTCCGGGGCCCCGCACACGGCCAGGATGCCCGCGAAATGCTGGGGCGGCAGCGTTCGGTACATGCCGAGCACCTGCTGCATAACGGCTGGCTCGGCGTAAAGCAGAGTTTCCAACTCGTGCAGTTGCACGAAGGGGATAAAGCGCCAGAAATCGAGTTCCGCACCGAAAGCCGCTTCTATCTGCGCTACTTTCTAATAAGGCGGCAGTTGTTGCGCCGCCTCGTAGCCGGGAAACTGGCGATTAAGCCCGTAGAGGTCGAGCAGCGTGGTGTGCCAGGCCCCCGGCTCCTCCTTAAACCACTGCTCAATGTCGCGCTTTACTTTGGCAAACGTGGAATAGCCGCCCCGGTGGCCCCTGCTGGTGCGCAGCGAGCGGCAGCTCACCTGCTTGCCGAAGGCAGCCAGGTGCGGGGCCAGCAGGTGGGTGACAAACTCTTCCTCGGTTTGCCCTTCCGTAGTGATGTTGAGGCGAATCATACTCACGGGCGTCCTCCTAGTACGTTTTTCTCCCACAGCTCCCCCAGCGAATAGCGTTCCAGCCAGCTGGTCAGCTGCTCCGCCGTCTGGCGCGTGAACGTAGACGCGCCCTGGGCATCGCGTTCCACCACGATGATGTCTTCCGGGTCAAATTCATTGACCAGGTTCACGGATTGGGTAGCGACCAGGACGGTAGCCCGGTCGGAAGCCCGGCGCAGCAGCCCCGCCAGGGCCGCGATAGCGGCGGGGTGCAAGCCTAGTTCGGGCTCATCCAGCAGCACTACTTTCGGCAGGGTGGGTTGCAGCAACAGGGTCGCCAGGCAGATAAAGCGCAGCGAGCCGTCCGATAAGTCGTGGGCGTTGAAGACGGTATCCGGCTGGTTCTTGTCCTGCCACTCCAAGCAGACGCTTTGCTGGATGTCCGGCCCCGGCCGGAACAAAAAATCCTGAAAAAGGGGAACTACCAGTTGGATGGTCCGCACCAGCAGACGGTACACCAGCGGCTGTTGCTCCTGCAGTTGCCACAAGATGGCGGCTAAGTTGGCCGCGTCTTCCCGCAGCACGAGGGTATCGTTGCGGGGCGTGGACTGCTTGACCGGCGCGCTGCTGCTGGTATCGTGGAAGTGATAGACCCGCCAGTTCTGTAACTCCCGGTAGACGTGGTGCCCGACGCCATAGGTCCATCGACGGGTATAGGCCGCTAAGCCGGATTCGGTCGCGCCGGCAGTGACCAGGTCTTCCGCATAGGGATTCGGGTTATCCGGTCTTACTTGGAAAGCACCATATTCCTCGGCAAATACAAACCGGTCATTAGCGGAGGGGAGCAGCTTGACGCCGTACCCATTCGGGGGAAAATCCACCTGAATTTCCAGGGCCTTCGTGGTTTTGCGGCCATAATGCAGAATGCGGTCAGCTCCGCCCCGCAGGCCTGTATAGAGCTGGAGCCGCTCGTCCACGATTTCCCGCACGAACCGGAACAGGTTGATAAAATTGGACTTACCCGCCCCGTTAGCCCCAATCAGCACGTTGAGGGGCCGAATGGCAATATCGAGGTCGGCAATGGAGCGGAAGCCCTTTACGCGCAGATGCGTAAGCATTTTGGTTGCTTCAGCCATAGGAGGTGGGCGATAAAAGCGGCTAAAAGGTCGTTCCGGCGAATTAAAGCACCCTGCTCGGCGAGAACGTTGGGTAAATCAATGGGAACACTAGGAGTTGTTTTAACGCAAAGATGAAGTGGAACGGCCGCATGTCTATGGGTATTACCGGGTAGCGCGCCCTTTACAAGGCGACCAGCTACCCAGTAACCAGTGGCCTGGCCAATAAAACTTGTTACTCAGGAAAACCTGCCTGTCCAGTTGGGTCTATTAGCGCGAAGCAACGCCCTGCTGGCCACCGAGTAGCAGCAGTCGCTGGACTACTTCGGGGCTGCCGGGGGCGGGGTCTGCGCCGGGGAGGCCCGGCGGCAGGGGCGGTGAGCTGGCCAGGTTCCAGCGCCAAGCCTGCACTACCCGCTCGGCCAGCGCGCACGGATGGCACAAGCGGGTGAGCAGCGCGGTGAGCTGGGGGCCGCCGGTGCCGGGCGTTAGCTCGGCCAGTACCCGAACGGCGAGTTCACTGCTGTGCAGGCAATAGTGGGCCAGGTCAAGAGCAGGCAGGCCGTAAACAGGTGGGTCGAGGACCGGCAGTTCCGGGGAGGTAGCCAGGTGCTGAGTCATAAGCTACTTGCACCTGAGTGGCTGTCAGCAGCAGGTCGGGTTGGAACTCCGCCAGGGCGCGGGCCCAGGTGGGAGGAAGCAGCGTGGGGAAGTGTTGCCCGAGTCGCTGCTGGAGATAGGCCAGGGCCTGGGTGCGCTGGGCGTCCGTCGCCTGCTGGTAGGGCAGGCGTCCGGCAGTGGCCTCGGGGTAAAGAGTGAGAGAAGAACGCATAAACGAACAGCCAGTGACGAGGCACTGGTGGGAAAAGCAGAGAGACAACTGAAAAAAGTAGAGCATACCGACCCAGCCTGCTGGTGCAGGCTGGGTCTAACCCGAGGAGGGTAGCACCTACTGAGGTGGGCGTCCGTCCGCTGGCAGCTGGTCGCGGTCCGCGAGTTTCTTGCGTGCGTGGAGCCTCTCGCTTTCCTGCCAGTCCTGGCGGAGTTGGCGGGCCTCCTGCTTCAGCGTGCGGCGGCGGTCGCGCAGGGTATCGCGCAGCGTATCCACGACCTGGGCTCCTGCTGCCCGCTCGATGGGGATGGTCAACTCTCCGGTAGCCGAGCGCAGGGTGATAGAAACGATACCTTCCATCTCGATGGCGAACAGGTCGGATTGCTGGGTCTTGCCTATTTTTCGGGCCCGGCGCACGAGGCGCAGCTGTTTGCTATACCACATGGCTAGGAATGGAAACAGCGAGGGAAGAGCCAACTGGCTGACGGCGGGCGAGCGCGGTCGGCGTGTTGGTCAGCCAGCGGGCGAGTTGCGCGGCGTCCTCACATTCGTGGATGTGGTGATTGGCCAGCAGTTGCTCCAGGGGCGAGAGGAGCGGGTTGCCGAAGAGCACGGCGCAGAGGGCCTGGCGTAACTCGCCAAGCACAGGTTGCCCGGTTACATGCTTTGTCATGTAATTTTGGGGTAAGGTTTGCAAGAACCCAACCGTAGTACCTGCTCGATACAGGTGCTATATCGGAGGTCATCCCCTTGCCGGGGGTGGCCTCTTTCGCTTCCTACGGGGTGAGTTGTTCGACTTGAACAGGACAAAGATAATACAAAACACACAAAACACAAGATTTTTGCTTGTCTTTTGATGCCGTTTCTTATAATTTACTGTAAAGACTATCTTTGCTGTATGAAGAGCGAAGAAGCCAAACCAGTACGTAAGCCATTGCTGAGCATTGAGTGCGAGTCGAAAGAGCAGAAGGAGCTTTTTAACCGTACAGCTAAGCGCCGCGGAGTAACTACTGCCGCCTTGGTTCGGCTACTGCTGCTTGATGAAGCTCGTCGACTTGGTATCGAATAGCTTCCAGTGGTGTTTATATGGGGAAATATAATATTTTAATTTATAATGAGGCGGGTAATTGACCAATTATTAGGGCCCTCTGGAGCCTAGTTTCTCGCTGGTAGTATTGCCAGCAACTCCCCACCCGCCGCACTACTTTTAGTACCTCGCTTAGGTTGATTTGACTCTGCCAAGCAGGCTTTTCCCCTTTTACCACCCCTATGGCCCTCAAGAAAAGTGCCCTCTACAGCTCGCTGTGGGAGGGTGCCAATAAGTTGCGCGGCGGCATGGATGCCTCCCAATACAAAGACTACGTACTGGTGCTGCTCTTCGTGAAATACGTGAGCGACAAAGCCGCCGCTGACCCCGATGCGCTGCTGGAAGTGCCCAAGGGCGGCAGCTTTGCCGACATGGTGGCCGCTAAAGGGAAGAAGGACATCGGCGAGCAGCTCGATACGATTATCGGCAAGCTGGCCACGGCCAACAACCTGCGCGGCATCCTGGACGTGGCCTACTTCAACGACGAGGAGAAGATGGGTAAAGGGGCCGAGATGGTGAAGCGCCTCACCGACTTGGTGGCCATTTTTGAGAATCCGGCGCTCAATTTCGGGCGCAACCGGGCCGAGGGCGACGACCTGCTGGGCGATGCCTACGAGTACCTGATGCGCCACTTCGCCACCGAGAGCGGCAAGAGCAAAGGCCAGTTCTACACCCCGTCGGAGGTGAGCCTGGTGATGGCCAACCTGGCCGGCGTACAGCATGCCACTCGCAAAGACCAGACGATTTACGACCCTACCTGCGGCAGCGGCTCGCTGCTGCTGAAAGCTGCCGCTGCGGCCCCCAAAGGCCTGAGCATTTACGGGCAGGAGCGCGATAACGCCACCTACGCACTGGCCCGCATGAACATGCTGCTGCATGGCTACGAGGGCGCGGAACTAGCCAAAGGCAATACGTTGAGCGAGCCGGCTACCTGGAACGCGCCGCTCAACGAACTGAAAACCCACGACTTTGTGGTAGCCAACCCGCCCTTCTCCACCAAGTCGTGGCTCGATGGGCTGGGCGACCCGGCCAAGGATAAGTACGGGCGCTTTGCGGGCTTCGGGGTGCCGCCAGCTAAGAATGGCGATTACGCCTTTTTGCTGCACGTGGTGCGCTCGCTCAATGGCAAGGGTAAGGGCGTGGTGGTGCTGCCTCACGGGGTGCTGTTTCGGGGCAATGCCGAGGGTACGATTCGCAAGCAGCTGGTGCAGCGGGGGCTGCTCAAGGGCATTGTGGGGCTGCCAGCCAACCTGTTTTACGGCACCGGCATTCCGGCGGCGCTTTTGGTGCTGGATAAGGAGGGCGCGCACGAGCGTACCAGCATTTTTATGGTCGATGCCAGCCGGGGCTTTATCAAGGACGGCAACAAGAACCGCCTGCGTGAGCAGGATATGCACCGCATTGTAGACATCTTTAACCGGCAGGCCGACGAGCCAGGCTATGCCCGCCTGGTGCCAGTGGTAGAAATCGCCCGCAACAACTTCAACCTGAATTTGCCGCGCTACGTGGAGGGGCCGGCCACCGCCGACCACCACGACATTGAGGCCCACCTGCGCGGCGGCTTGCCCGCTCCCGACCTCGACGCGCTGGCCGACTACTGGCAGGTGTACCCGAGCCTGCGGGCCACCCTGATTGGGCCGGCCGACCGCCCCGGCTACCACCAGCTGCGCGTGGCCCCCGACGCTGTTCGGCCCACCATTTTCGCGCATCCCGAGTTTCAGGAATTTGGGCACCGCGTGCGCGAAACCTTTGCCGAGTGGGCCGCTGAGGCCGATGGGCAGCTGCGGGCCATCGGCTCCGACACGCGGCCCAAGGAGTTACTGCACACGCTGGCCGAAGAGTTGCTGGCCACCTTTAAGCCGCTGCCGCTGCTCGACGGCTACGACGTGTACCAGCGCCTGATGGATTACTGGACGGCCTCGATGCAGGACGACGTGTACGCTGTGGTAGAAGACGGCTGGACGGTGCGGGCCGAGTTGAAAGGCCGCCAGTGGAACAGCGAGCTGCTGCCCCGCGAGTTGCTGATAGCCCGCTATCTGCCTGCCGAGCAAGCCGCCCTGGACGAGTCCCTGGCCCACGCCGAGGAAGCCACCCGCACCCGCGAAGAGCTGGAAGAAGACTACAGCGCCGAAGAGGGGGCGTTGAGCGAGCTAACCAACGACAAGGGCCGCCTGCCCGCCAAGGTTATCCGCGCCCGCCTCAAAGCCTTGCTGGCCAGCGCCCCCGAAGCCGCGCCCGCCCGGCGCGGCCGCAAGCCCAAAACCACCGAGCCCAACGGCCCCCTGTTTGCCGAGGCTGAAGCGGCTGCTCCCACGACCGAACCGGCTGACGCGGTGGCCGAAGAAGCTGGACTATGGAGCGACGAACTGGCCGCGCTGCACCGCCTTGACCTAACGCTATCTATCGAGGAAAAGACGTGGAGAATTGTGCGGCTGCACCAAGAGGAACTGGAAGACAAGCTGGGCCAACAGTACGCCGACCTCAGCCCCGACGAGGTGCGCGACCTGCTGGTACACGACAAATGGCTGGGCACCCTGCACCACCACGTCGAGCATGAGCTAACCCGCCTGAGCCAGCGCCTGGCTGTCCGCCTCGCCGAGTTGGCCACCCGCTACGCCACGTCCCTGCCCCGGCAGGAAGCCGCCGTAGCCTCGCTGGCCCAACAGGTGCACCAGCACTTGCAGGCAATGGGCTTTTCCTGGAACTAACCCCCGCTCGCACCTCTATGAAACCAGGTTATATAAAAACAGAAGCCGGCGTAGTTCCTGAGGATTGGACCGTTACTAACCTTGGGAATGTCATTCAACTACAAAGAGGGTTCGACCTGCCTTACCGGAATAGGACAGCCGGTAACGTTCCCATCATTTCGTCTTCAGGTGCATCAGATACTCATAATAAGGCGCTTGTAATTGCGCCAGGAGTAGTAACAGGACGATACGGAACAATTGGTGAGGTCTATTATGTGGAGCAAGATTTTTGGCCTTTAAATACTACTCTGTATGTCAAAGATTTCAAAGGCAATAACCCACTTTTTATATCACATTTGCTGAGAACTATTGACTTTGCTTCTCACAGTGGTAAAAGCGGTGTGCCTGGCGTAAACCGGAATGATTTACACGAACTGGACATTGCTCTGCCCTCATCTGTTGCCGAGCAGCAAGCCATTGCCGACACCCTAGGTGCCGTGGATGCCCTGCTCCGCGAGCAGCGGGCGCTGCTGGCCAAAAAGCGCGACCTTAAACAAGCCACCCAAACCGCCCTGCTCACGCGGGCGTGGCGGCTGCCCGGCTTCTCGGGCGAATGGCAGGAGAAGACGTTAGGGGAGGTAGCAACGGGCTTTTCTAGCGGCGCAACGCCCTTTAGAGGCAATAAGCACTACTATAATGGCAATATCAAGTGGGTAACGAGTGGTGAGCTGAACTACAACATCATTACCGACACCATTGAACACATTTCGCCTTTGGCAGTGAAGCGCACTAATTTGTCCATTCTGCCTAAGGGGACATTTTTGATGGCTATAACTGGCCTTGAGGCAGCAGGCACCCGAGGTAGCTGCGCCATTTTAGGAACGGAAGCCACAACTAATCAGTCGTGCATGGCGGTGTTTCCTGGCAAAGAGTTACTAAACGATTACCTATTTCACTACTATGTGAATTACGGCGACGAATTAGCTTTTCGCTATTGCCAAGGCACTAAACAGCAGAGCTATACGGGCAAAATAGTAAAAATATTGCCAATATATTTGCCGCCCGTTGACGAGCAGCGTGCAATTGTGAGCGTACTGAATAATATGGCAGCTGAAATCGAAAGTCTCGCCGCCCAAATTGCCAAAACCGAAGCCTTAAAACAGGGCTTGATGCAGGATTTACTCACGGGCACCATCCGCCTGACCGGGGCGGCCAAACCTTCTACCGTATGAGCACCTTCGTGAAAGTGGGGCAGGTCGAAAAGGCCACCCAGGACCGGGTAGTCAAGCTGTTTACCGACGCACTGGGCTACCAGTACCTGGGCCACTGGCAGGACGAAACCCGCCGCGCCGGCATCGAGGAAGCTACCCTACGCCAATACCTGCGCCACGACCGGGGCTACGCCGAGGCCGAGGTGGCCGAAGCCATCCGCAAGCTGCGCAAGGTGGCCGAAAACTCTACCGACAGCCTCTACACCCGCAACCGCGCCGTGTACCAGCTGCTGCGCTACGGCGTGAAGGTGCAGCCCGACCCCGCCGTGGCCCCCCGCACCGTGCAGCTGGTGCAGTGGGCCAGCGTGGCCGCCAACCGCTGGGGCGTGGCCCAGGAAGTAACCGTAGTCGGCCCCGCCTACACCAAACGCCCCGACGTGGTGCTCTACCTCAACGGCATTGCCGTGGTAGTGCTGGAGCTGAAACGCAGCACCGTGCCCGTAGCCGAGGCCATCCGCCAGAACCTCGACAACCAGCAAAAGCTGTTCATCGAGGAGTTTTACGTGCCCGTGCAGCTGGTACTGGCTGGCAACGACACCGAGGGCCTGCGCTACGGCACCACCGAAACCCGGGAGAAGTATTTTCTGGAGTGGCGCGAAGACTTCGAGGCCGGCGAGCTACTCGCCCCGCCCCCCGGCATCATCCCGCTTCAGCTCGATGAGGGTCTGCGCTACCTGTGCAGCCGCGAGCGCCTGCTCACACTGCTGCACGACTTCATCGTGTTCGATGGCGGCCTCAAAAAGCTGTGCCGGCCCAACCAGTACTTCGGCGTGCGGGCCGCCCAGCGGCGGGTGGGCGAGCGCGAGGGCGGCATCATTTGGCATACCCAGGGCAGCGGCAAAAGCCTCACCATGGTATGGCTGGCCAAATGGCTGCTGGAGTTCGACAACCAGGCGCGGGTGCTCATCATCACCGACCGCAAGGAGCTGGACGAGCAGATTGAGCAGGTGTTCCTGGATGCCGAAGAACCCATCTACCGCGCCGACCAGAACGGCCGCGACCTGCTGCGCCAGCTCAGTCAGCCCGCCCCGCGCCTGCTGTGCTCGCTGGTGCACAAGTTCGGCAACCGCTCCGACGAGGATAACCTGGCCACCTACATCGCCGACCTGATGAGCGCCGCCGGCCAGGCCGGAGCCGCGTTTCGCCCCCAGGGCCGGCTGTTCGTGTTCGTAGATGAGTGTCACCGCACCCAGAGCGGCAAGCTGCACGCGGCCATGAAGCGCCTGCTGCCCGAAGCCCTGTTTATCGGCTTCACGGGCACGCCGCTGCTCAAAAAAGACCGCCAGACCTCGCTCGAAGTCTTCGGCCGCTTCATCCACACCTACCGCGTAGACGAGGCTGTGCGCGACGGCGTGGTGCTAGAACTGCGCTACGAGGCTCGCAAGGTGGAGCAGTATCTGCCCAAGAATACCAAGGCTATTGACGACCGCTTCGCCAAAATCACGGCTGAGGCCAACGACTTTGCCAAAATCAAGCTCAAAGAGCGCTGGGGTACCATGCAGAAGGTACTCAGCTCGAAGGAGCGCATGACCCGCATTGTGGACGACATCGTGCGCGATATGAGCGAGAAGGAGCGTTTGCGCACCGGCCGCGGCAACGCCATCCTGGTCACGTCCGACATCGAACGGGCCTGCCGCTACTACGAGCTGTTTCAGGACGCGGGCTTCACGAAGTGCGCCATCATCACCAGCTACCAGCCCAGCATCAAGGACCTCAAAGGCGAAACCACCGGCGAGGGCGGCCTCACCAACCAGGCCCTCAAGCACAAGGTGTACACCGATATGCTGCAAGGCCAGACCACCGAGGCCTTCGAGACGGAGGCCAAAGAGCTGTTCAAGAAGCAGCCCGCCAACATGCGCCTGCTCATCGTGGTCAGCAAGCTGCTCACCGGCTTCGACGCGCCAAGCGCCTCCTACCTCTACATCGACAAGGAGATGCGCGACCATGACCTGTTTCAGGCCATTTGCCGCGTTAACCGCCTCGATGGCGAAGACAAGCAGTACGGCTACGTGGTCGATTACAAAGACCTGTTCAAAGCCCTCGAAAAAACCATCAAGGACTACACCAGCGAGGCCTTCGCCGACTACAAAGCCGAGGATATCCAGGGCCTGCTCACCGACCGCATCGACGAAGGCCGCGCCGACCTGGAAGTAGTGCTGGAGCAGCTGCGCCTGCTGTGTCAGGACGTGCCCGCGCCCCGCGACTCGCCCGCTTACCAGCAGTACTTCTGCGGCACCTCGGCCACTCCCACTGAGCTAAGCGAACGGGCCGGCCGCCGCCGGGACCTCTACAAGTACACCGGCACCCTGCTGCGCACCTTCGATGACCTGAAGGACGACCTCGAAGAAGCCGACTACACCATGACCGAGGCCGCCCAACTGCACGACCTAGTGGGCTTTTACGCCGACGTGCGCGAGGAGGTGAAAATCCGCGCCGCCGAGGCCCCCGACCTCAAACGCTACGAGGCCGATATGCGCTACCTGCTCGACACCTACGTGCGGGCCGAGGATGCCGAGAAGCTGGGCGACCTCCCCGACATGAGCCTCATCGAGCTGATACTGGCTAAAGGAGTCAGCGAAGCTGCTAAGAGCCTGCCCAAGAACATTCGGCATAACAAGGAGGCGATGGCCGAAACCATCGAGAACAACGTGCGCCGGCTCATTATTGACGAAAATCCAACTAATCCCCTCTACTTCACAGCCATGTCGAAACTGCTGGAGGAGTTGATAGCCCGCCGCCAACAGGAAGATGCCCACTACGAGCAGTACCTCATCGAGATGGCTGAGCTGTGCCAGAAGATAAAGAACCCGCCCAAAGACCAATACCCCGCCGCCATCAACACCGCCGCCCGCCGCGCCTTCTACGACAACCTGAGCCACCACGAGGCGCTGGCCGTGGCCCTGGACACGGGCATCCGCGAAAACAAGGAAGACAACTGGCGAGTGCCGGGCAGCCTCAAACTCAAGCGGGTACGCCTGGTTATCAAGAACCTGCTGCCCGACCCGGCCGATATTGACCGAATCCTAGAACTGGCTATTCAGCAAGGAGAGTACTAACGCATGACGACGCAATTAGCCGTAGGAGAGTTGGAGGTGGACGTGGTGCGCAAGAACATTCGCAACGTCCACCTGGCCGTGCTGCCCCCCGACGGCCGCATCCGGGTAGCCACGCCCGCCCATGTCGCCGACGAGCAGATACGCCGCTTGATAATTGGCCGCTTGAGTTGGATACGCCAGCAACAAGCCAAGTTCGCCGACCAGCCCCGCCAAACCAGCCGCCGCTACGTGTCGGGCGAAACCCACTTCTACCAGGGCCGCCGCTACCGCCTGCAAGTCCATGAAGCCGATGCCGCGCCCACCGTGCGCCTGCGCGGCGGCCAGTTTCTCGACCTCTACACCCGCCCCGGCAGCACCGTGGAGCAGCGTCAGCGCACCCTGCACACCTGGTACCGCGAGCAGCTCAAGGCCCAACTCCCGGCTCTTCTAGGCCGGTGGGAGCCCGCGGTAGGTGTCCACGCCGCCGAGTGGGCCATCAAGCTGATGAAAACCAAGTGGGGCACCTGCAACATTGAGGCCCGCCGCATCTGGCTCAACCTGGAACTGGCCAAAGTAGCCCCCCACCTGCTCGAATATGTGCTCGTCCACGAGCTAACTCACCTGCTCGAACGCCACCACAACGCCCGTTTCAAGGAACTGCTCGACCAGTTCATGCCCGCTTGGCGCACCTACCGCGCCGAGTTGAACGCCGGGATGCTGGCGGCGTTTGAGGACTATGGGGCGGGAGAATAGATGATATTGGTATTTTACAGTTAACGCACCAACTCGTTTTAGTAGCTTTATCCTATGTTGAAACGCCTGCACGTCAAGAATTTCACGGTTTTTGCCGAAGCTAACTTTGAGTTTAGTCCTGGCCTGAACGTCATTGTGGGCACCAATGGCACAGGCAAGAGCCAGGTGCTGAAGTTGGGATATGCAGCGGAAGCAGCTTATGCCGCAGTTCCGCGCAACATGAAAGGGTCGACTTCACCCTCTGAATTAGGTCATTTAGACAATTCCATTGCATTCGGCATGACAAGCCGCTTGGCTGAAGTCTTTTTAATTGGTGATTTGACTAATCTGGTACGCCATCCTACTTCTACTGACGAAATACTGCCTATCGAAGCGGAGTTCGAAACCCATTTTGAGAAAGAGGGTGTAGGTGCACTGAAGTTTGCTATTGGCCCGTTTGCCCCTCACCCAACCGGTCTTACTCACCTGCATCCTGGCATTATTGGGATGCAAGCCGAAAAACCGATATTTATTCCGGCCAAAGAATTGTTGTCGCTGATGCCGGGAATCATTGGTCTAAGCGACAAGTACGCTGACCTATTCGACTCGACCTACACGGAGTTGGCGCGGGCGCTGGTAGTACCGTTGCTCAAAAACCTGCCCGCCTACGCGCAAGACGTGCTGGCCAGTATTGGCAACCTGCTCCAGGGGCGGATTGAGGCCGACAATGGCCGGTTTTACCTGGCCCCGCAGCAGGGTGGGGAGCGCTTCGAAGTCAATCTGATTGCCGAAGGCTACCGCAAGCTGGGCACCTTGGCTTACCTGCTGGCCAATGGCAGCCTAAGCCAAGAAAATACGCTGTACTGGGACGAGCCCGAAGCCAACCTGAACCCCGCGCTGCTGCGTGAGCTAGCACGTTTGCTGGTGCAGCTCGCCAGCCAGGGCTTCCAGATTATTCTGGCCACGCACAGCCTGTTTTTACTCAAGGAGTTTCACATCTTGGCCCACGAGCAGCACACCACCGTGCGGTATTTCGGCCTGAGTGCCCATCCCGGCGAGGCCACTCAGGTAACCATGCGCGACAGCCTGGAACTACTGCCCGACATCGTGGCGCTCGATGCGGAGCTAGACCAATCCGACCGTTTTCAGTCTGTACTCGACCAGGAAGATGCCCACTAAGCAAGAAAAAGGCATCTTCCTAGACTTCCCACCAGATTGGGCTGCCATCAAATACGACGGCGACACGCAGGCCGACAACGCTGGCTTCTACCGCGCCCACATCGAGCACCAGGTGCAACACGTGCGCGGTGTAGATGTAGTAAGCCTCGCGGTGGCCCCGGATAACCGGCTGTTGCTGATTGAGGTAAAGGACTACCGCATCAGCGCCAGCTCGGCCGACAAGGAAGCCAAGAAGCTGCGCCAGACCGTCATCCAAAAAGCCCTCAACACGATAAGCGGCCTGTATGCGGCGGCTCGCATCGGCGACGCAGAGTTGCGCCCGGTAACGGCGCGCATGTTTAAAGCCGAGCTGGTCATTGAGGTAATCCTGCTGTTGGAGCGGCCGCCTACTACGGACCCTCCCCAAAGCACAGCCGCCAAGCTACGCAAGCAGAATCCCCAAACGGGTATCAACGACCTGCGGCTGGAACTGAGCAGCATTCTCAACGGGCTGGGCTTCACATTTTACCTGCGTAGCAGCACTACTATGCAAGCGCGTGATGGCTGGACGGTGCGGCTGACGTAACTAGTACTACTTTCTTGCTGCCAGTATATTCGACACCCGTAACACCGTGTTCTGGCAAGGTGGGGTGGTCCGATTAGGCCGGACAGTTTAGGGGTGTATTTTTAAGTTGTTGAAGGTAAAAGGTTTGAGGGGTTTGGTAGGCGAGCGCCGAGTGGCGGCGTTCGTGATTGTAGTAGTCGAAATAAGTGGCTACGCTTTGCTGAGCATCGGCCAGGTCGCGGAAAACGGGCCACTCGCGGGCTTCGAGTTCCTCGGTTTTGAGCCGCGACCAGAGGCTTTCGGCCTGGGCGTTATCGAGGCACTCGGCGCGGCGACTTTGTGAGCGTAGGCAGCCGTGTTCGGCCAGCAGGGCCCGGTAGGCATTGCCGCAGTACTGCCCGCCCCGGTCCGAATGCACGACTAACCCAGCAGCAGGCTTACGTGCCAACAAAGCCCGATGCAACGCACTGACCACTAGCTCTTCGGGCATCGTCTCGCGCACCTGCCAGCCCACCACCTGGCGCGTAAAGCTGTCCTGGAAAGCGCACAGATAGGCCCAGTTGCCCGAAGCCAGCGGCAGATACGTGATGTCGCTGACCCATACTTGCTTCGGCCGCATGGGGGCCGGTTGGTCGAGCAGGCGGTGAGGGGCGCAGCGCAGCCCGTGGGTCGAGTCAGTGGTGCGCGGGGTGAAGGCGCGCGGCTGCAAGGCCCGCAGCCCGCGCGCCCGCATGGCGGTGCGTAGGCGCTGGCGGCCCACGCGATAGCCTTTTTCCTGAAACTCGACCCACAGGCGGCGGGTGCCGAAGCCCTGCGCGTGGTGGCCGAAGGACGCTCGACGCCGGCTGCCGCATCAGCCACGACGGCCGGGGACGGGTCACCGATAACGCCTTCATCGAGCGCCTCTGGCGCACCGTTAAATGGGAGCATATTTACCTCAATCCCGCCAACGATGGCCACCACCTGCATCACCAATTACACGCGTACTTTTCCTACTACAATCACCGCCGACCCCACTAAAGCTTAGGGGGCCAAACGCCGGCCCACGTCTTCGCTCAACCTTCATTTACAAAAACATAACCATATTTCTTAACAAGACCCGCTAAACTGTCCAGTTTTTGGGGGGTAGTACACTAATTCTCTCCTGCTTCACTAGACCACCCCAAAATTCCTCTTCATCCACCAGTTATAAATTAGAAATGGAATGCTAGCTAGCATGTAGAACATGCAGATGTGGTGCAGCGAATCGCTGATGACCAAATTCTTATCGTGAGAGTGTCAACGGGCACTTTGAACTTGACTTAGTGCTTTATCCAAATCTGTTCGGCAATCGGGGCGCGCCAGCAGCTTGTCAAATAGGTCAAGGGCAGCCTCCGCATCAGCGTTGCCCAACGCATGATGGGGAAGGCGGGTATAGGCTTCTATCAGCACTTCCAGGGCCTTCTTAGCCGCGAAGTAGCTTCGGGTAACCGGAATCTGGGAGAACAGCGTGTCTAACGCGGCAATGCATTTAACGGGGTGATATTTGATGTTTTTAGCCAAATACTCTACTACGAAATGGTATTCGCGCCCGGTGTCCGAAGCGCAGATGGCCAAGTAAGGGGGCAGCAGTGGATAGACTCGGTCAAAATCCTCAACTGGCAAGTGAACAAACAGCGAATCGTAGGACCGTCGCATTTTATCGGTCAGGGGACCGCTTAAAAAACGGGAAAAAGTACTGAAAAGAAGTTGCTTGTCGGGCCAGTCTTCAGAGCCTTCTCGCAGCTGGTTTAGGGAAGTAGCCCGCAAATTGGGGTCAATCTCCCACAACTGCACCAGCAGTTCATATGCGCCGGGCTCGTTGTGCCCCCACTGCACAGTCAGTAATTTAGTGATAGGCTTACGCGCTTGCTCGGTAGCAAGTGCGTGAGAAAAAAGCCGTAGGAAAGCATCCTTATCGCGCCATATCAGGTATTGTAGCGACCACAGGCCGGGAGCCAAAAGCTGATAATCGGTACCCACGAGCTTGAGAAAAAGCGCTACTACCTGCTCGGGCGGTACCTGCGCATTGAGCAGCAAGGCTACGTAATGCACCGCCGCTGCTCGCACGTACAAAGAGCCTTGAACGGCTATCGTGTGCAACAACTCTACGACCTCAAGTACTACTTCGACGGGAAGCTTTTCGGACAACAAGTTGTACACCGCCGAGCCGCCTGGTGCGCGTAGTGCTTGCATAAGAAGCTCGGGCTCTTCTTTGTCATTGAAGGAAGTAGGTAAAGAATCGAGCTTGGTACGTATTTCGGCAAGGTCGGCGCGGATGTCAGTTGGCAAGGCTTCTACTTTTTTGCCAGCAGTATCAACCTCATGTCGGCGCAGGTGACGCACCACTTCGGCCGTGAGCAGGCCAACTTGCAGGGCTTGGTCGATGAGCGGGGCCGCCAGCGTAGGCGCGGCGCGGTAGAAGGCGGGCAGCAGCCTTTCTACGCTCTCATCTTGCTTATCAAGCAGGTGTTGTAGTAACGGTTGCCAATCAGCTGGGCTTGATTTGATTAACTCGCCAAGTTGTCGGCACAAGCCGTCATATGTGCCGCCTCTTTGCCAAAAATCGTTGGGCTTGTTACGGTACTTGCGTAATGCCTTTAACCAACATGCTGAAGTTATTGCCTCAATCTTCCAATGCTCGGCTGGCGAAGGGTCGCCGCCGGTTACAACCCTGCCCGAAGGCCTTGGTTTCTCATTCGGAATATTGCTCCACTTGCCGCTTAGCTGTTTGTGCAACTCTTCTAGTTTTGTGAAGCCGGAGAGCCTATGCGTTGTTAAGGCTAGCAAAAAGCGCTGAGTGACAAAGCCGAATTGTTTCAATACTTTGCGCTGCCCATTTTCATCATATCTCTCCTCAATTAGTGTGTCGTTGCTGAGTAATGCAGCGGCTAACTGACTGCGTTGCTCCAACGAAGCAGCGTCCCAAATGGCAGGAAAGAGGGTAAGCGCAGTATAGCCAATCCAGCCTCGGCGTGATGCCATTGCCAGCCAGCCCGGCTTGCTGAAAAGGCGAACCAACGGCGTGATGAATACCGCTGGACTTGCTGCCACCGCTGCTAGCGCGTGCCGAAACAGAATTTCCTGCCGACTGTGTAGCCACTTGGCAAGCAGCTTGTGATAAGGCGAAGCTGGTAGGGTGGCCTGCTCCGCTAAAAACGTTTCTATGTAGTGCCGCACGGCCTCCGGCGCGTTGTGGGGTTCGGGCAAGTCCCGGTCCATCCGGTGGAGGAAATACGGCGGCGTTATCAATGGATATTTGCTGCGATAGAAAACGAAGTCTGGGTTTCGGGCCTGGTTTGCGTCTTTTATCCAGGTACGGAGCAGGCTACTGCAAAGCGCGAAACACACGGCTGGGGACGCTTTATACAGGCTTTTGAAGGTTTCCGACTGCATATGGTCTTCGTGCTGGGCATCGGCACGGGTCAAGTCAGGCCAGTGCGCAAGCTGCTCATAGGTCTTCCGCGCCACCCATTCGGGCAGCGTGGCACTGGCATCCTTCAGGATGTGCCAGAACCAGAACTGCTGCTGCATGAGCGTTTCGGCGGTGAATGCCTGCTCGAATAGAGACGGGAACAGTGCATGGTCGAAGGCTTTGATGGTGCTCAGCACTTGTCTTATCCAGTCAAGTTTATAAGTACTGTCGGGTAGGGCATGTACCTGTTGCAAGGCCAAATCGGGAGCATATTGAGCTAGCCGCCAAAAGATGGCGTGCCCTCCAGGGCCGTGGTCTAGCGGTATCGGAGCCGGCACCAGGAGGTAAAATATGGTGGGCGTGACCAGCCAACTCAACCAAGCCCGGCCGCACACAACCTCCAGAAAGGCAGGTAGCAGCAACGCATCGGTCAGGATATGCGCGTGCGCAATCGAGCGCTCCTCGTCGTAGGGCTGGCTCTGTGAAGCCAGGTATTGGGTAAGCAGCAGCTTAATATGCGTGCGGCACCGCTCCCCGCTGAGCAGTTGCTGCAGGGCCGTGCCATATGCGGTAATATCGACGTTGCGCAAGTAGCTTAACACCTGCTGAACTAGGGAGCGCTGGTATAGGTCTTGCCCCGATTGCAGCACGAAGCCGGCGAGCGGCTGGCCCGATAGCACAAAGTGCCGGGCAAACAGGTATTCGTAGAAGGATTGGTGAAAAAAGGTGACTTGCTGCCCTGCTCGCCCGGTTTCGGCCAGGATGCCCCGGCTGCTCAGGTACTGAAACGCCTCTTCATCGGCATCCTTGTACAAAAACTTGGCTAGGGTTAGCGTTTGACCTTTTTGCATCGCCTGGGCCATATTAGTCAAATAAGACTTAATTCGACCGGCATCGATGCCGGCCGGCAGCCGGGTGCGGTTTATCAGGAAGTGGTCGATAAGCCGCTCGTATAACCCTTGCACGCTCGATATGGGTGCCCCACCGCGCGCCTCGTCGTCCAAGGCACAGTAGAGGTATAGGTGCAGTGGCACCCGTAATAGCTCCTGGAGCACGGGGGCCAGGCCCGCTAGGGTAGGGGCCACCTGCGCCGCCTGCAAGGCAGCGCCTACCTGCGCCAAGCTCAGCAGCGGCACCTCTATTTGAGGCGCTTGCCGGATAAGCTCCAGCTCGGGGTCGTGTTGCAAATCGAAGGTGCGGCACGAGAGCACGAGGCGGACGTTTGGCAACTGGGCCAGGTCAGCAATCAGCTCGGTGTAGCTATTGAGATAACTGTGGTCAATTGACAGGCACATGGAGAGGGCATCGAGCTGGTCGATGATAACCACCGCCGGCCGCTCAGGAGTGGCAACCGTGGCTAGGGCTGGCTGCAAAGGGTGCTGCAAGCCAGTTAGTTGAATCTCCTGCAATAGTTCGCCTTTACTCTTGCCTTTCGTACGGTCGGCCTTTAGCCCCAAAACGGGCATATGCAGGGTTTGGGCCGCCAGGCAGAGGTCGCGCAGCAACACCGTTTTGCCTACTCCGGCCCCTCCAATAATAACGCGGCTTCGGAGGGCGCTATCCGTTTGGCCGGGCTGCCGGGTAGGCAGCGGGGTTCTTATCCATTCCAGCAGGTCGTATAGCTCTGGTCGGGCAATGTGATGGGGAGGAGCTACGCCAATTGTCGCCGGTACCGCCGTCAGCGTAGTACTGACCACCTGCAATTGTGTCATTACCTCCGCAGCAGCAGCGGGTAAAATAAGCGGTTGCCCCTGCTCGGTAAGCTCCGCTCGAATATGATTGGGGGTGAATTCAAGTGAGCCAGCACCTGCCCGCAAAGCCAGCGCTAGAAGGATGTTTTTTGCCACTGTGGCGTCCGCCGTGTACGGCCGCAGGCGCAGAAGTAATAGCTCCTCCAGATAGGTCGCCGGAGCAATTATCAACTCGACCTGCTGTAGGAATCTCAGAACTGCCGCACGAGTTATATCGCTCGTAGCCAGCATGCGCAGTATTTCTTCAATCGTATTAAAAAGCTTGCTTGCAGCGGGGCCCAAGTCATGCTCCAACAAGTCGAGCGTAGCTGTTTTAGCCCGCTCCAGGCACAGTGCCAGCGTTGGGTCGATGGGCGTCTGCGTCACGAGCAGAAGCCGGGCATCAGGCTGCTGCTCGTGCTGCTTCAGAAAGTCGGCCCAGATGCCCCGGTCGCGCAACTGCTTGACGTCCCAGGTGGCGTGGCTACCCCGGTATTTTAAGCTGATATATTCGGTCAGACCACATTGATGAACGACGAGCAAGTCATCAATGGCAGGCTTCTGCGCAAGGAATATTGGCCCATCGACCAGGATGGGTAATACGTCATGATGAGCCTCTGCGCACAGCGAAACGATGCCTTCCTCCGTGATAGCTTCCGCAAAGCGGAAAGCAGTATATAAAACCTGATACGCTACCCCAGACAGGGTAGCAGCGCCGCCAGCACGAGACATAGTAGGGAAAATAAGACCGCCAAGATGCGCAAAACAGCAGAATCAGTTAGAAAGCAGGTCCAATGAATGATTGTCAGTATTATAATAGGACTTATGCAGTCGCAGGTAATAAAACATAAATAGAAGAATTTTGTAGTTGCTGACTTAGCCATTCTGCCCAAGGCAAGCACGCCGCCTGATAAATTGTTCGGCCAATAGAACGGGCGTATTGGCGCAACGAAACCCAGGCTAAATAACAACAGGTCAAGTGGTTTCGTTGAGCTTGTGCTTTGCGACATTGACATTTCTCGGAGCCGGTTAACTGTTTAAAGCTGCGGTGAAATTCTTCCACCTGCCAGCGCACTTGCACGGCGTCAATCACCATTTCCCGATTCAGATGTGCTGCCAAGTAGTTGGTAATCACCCATTAAATGCTGCCGTCTGTGGCAACCAGCTTGAATAGTTTTAGCCCAAAGGGTACTTGGTGTACCCGCACCTCCACCCCCCGGCTCCAGCCACCGGCGGGCGGCTCCAGCGTATCGAGGGCTTGATACCCTGTTTCTTTGCTTAAGCTCACTAACCGATTGCTTTTCAACGTGGTAAAAAACGTCCAGTCGGCCCGGTGAATCACTTTCAGGTTGTCGCTACTGGCGTACCAACTGTCGAAAAGGAGGGTGCGCGCTTGGATTTTTCCTTCCGCTACGACCTGCATAAACATCGCTTGAAAATGGTCGTTTTTCGTCAGCCCATCCAGACTAGGAGCGTACACCCGAAAGTCAAATGCCATGAAATCAGCTGCTTCCCCGCTGCTATGCACCAGCTTGACCAAGCCGATACCGGTAACCATGCCATGCACGTTGCCGGAATACTGTCGTTTGGCTACTTCAATAAATCGACTATACCGTTTGTCTTGTACATTAGCATCTACCAGTAGAAAGGCTTCTGGTGAATCCGCTAACAACGGCTGCACCAGGCTACGTAACTGACTAGAGGTAAAATCATTGTCACGTAAAAAGCGGTATACCTGGTCATGGCTCACCTCTGGCAGATGCGCCGCCAAATGCGTCCCCGTGTAATTTCGCGGGGTGTTAAGTAGAAAATCGATATACGTGCTTTGAGTTAACATCAGGAGCCATTTTTAGTCTAAAGTACGCCCCGTGCGTAAGTCCTATTAATGAGTCTTACAATAATGGATTGAGGTCGTCTACCGCATCTTGGCTCATATTGAAGCGCTCGTTTAGAAATGTTCGCACGGCCGCAAAATTGGGGAAACGGGACTTCCGCTCCAGACCGAATGCAGGCAAGGCTAGAAACGCAGTTTGGTCGAGTTTATGCTGGAAATCAGGTGATTGGAAGGCAGCGAGTGGGAATACAACCGAAGAATCTTTCTCATCTTCACCTAATAGGTCTGCGAAGGTTTGCTGAAGCGCTTTCACGTAGGCTTCTTCAGACTCAAAACTCTCGCTTTCCAGCACCCTGTTGGCTTTGTAGCTAACCATGAAATTCATCATAGCTATTACGATTTGCCAATCCTGCCACCCTGCCTGCCGCAAGTCCGCCAACCAGGCTACGTAGCCTAGGTCTTGTTTAAGACGACCTAGGGTCAGGTAAATGCTAGGCTTTGCGTTACGATAGCGGCTTCTTATATTCCTCAGCGCCGTTTCCTGATTGTATTTTTTGCTTATACCTACTGTACGGGGTACAAACGGGTTAGCCGCCGGTAAGCCAGCAAGCGGGCCGCTGGAATTGAACGCTTGCCGTTGAAATTCCTCATAGCCAACATGGGGGAAAAGCAACCGGTACATGCGCTGGTAGGAAGTGGTCTGCAACGACTTCGTGCCAAGATTATGCTGTTCGAATAGCCGCCAGAAAGCCTGGTCAAATTCAGCATCAGGAAGCAGGCTGATTTCCTGTAGAACGGCCTTCAGGGCAATGGTTACCCAGGCGACTCCCTGCTTAACCTGTTCGTAGTCCGTTGTTTCTATTTCTTGCACAAAAGCTTGCCACCGGTAGCCAGCATTATCGGGCAATTGCTTGGGTGGCTTAGGCTGGGCGGAGGTTTCGAGTTCCAGTTTTACAACGCCGCCCGTTAAATGGAAGTCCGTTTTAGAGAGCGCGATTTCAGCCAGCAGTATCTGCAAAACGGCCCCGAATTCTTCTGCTAACGCTGTCATTTCGTAGCTGTTGCAGAAATCAATCCGCCACATCAAGCCCAGAGCCTGAAACTGGATGGAACGTTGAGGACCCGCGTCATTTAGAGGTGAGTCGGTAAGCTTTCTGCCCAGCGCATCAAGTAGGGTAGCCTCTGGTATCTCGCTACGTACCAAGTGCAATACCTCGTCCAGTTCTTCTTTCAGATAGCCAGTAGCCGCCAGTTTTACATTAGCCAGCACTTGCAGCGCGGGGTCTAGCACAGGTGCGGCATACAGCAGCATCACATAGTCGAAAATGATTTTACGGGACATTTCGGCGTGCTCTCCGTCCAGGGGTGCCGTATCGAACTCATGGTATGCTATCATGTAGCGCTCAAAATCCAACAGCGCACTGAACCAGGCTCCTTGTTGAAAATCGGCGTGGAAGGCCATACCGTAGCCCTGAGCAATACGTTTCATCAATTCCCGCTCCCCTTTTTGCAGGCTGACCCACGCTGCCCACAACCCGTAATACTTGGCTGCCAGATGCAGGTTCATCCCGCTGTATACCTGCGAGATGTTGAGTAGCGCGAGTGTGTATCCCTCGAATGTTTCTTCCAATAACCAGCGGTCTTTGGCCTCGTGAAACAGCTTCAGCGCTCGCAGCAAAGCCGTCGGTTTTCGGCTTTTCAGGTACTCTACTCCTTCTGCCACCAGCTTGCGAGCGGCGTTGTGCGCTCCGGCTCGCTGGCCTACTACTTCATCCAGCCGGCGCAAGTAGTCTTGCAGCGTCTCAATCATCAACTCGTTTTCTGCCTCATCCCACTGTATCAGGAGCCGGACGTAGGTATGGAGGCGTGTACTGAGTTGCGAGGCATTGTAGAGCCGGGCAGCTTGCAGGTGCTGAAACAACTCCTCCAGCGGAGCCATAATTTCCGGAATGTTTTCTTCCGTGCGACGGCGCTTATGCAGGACAAACAACATCCCGAAGCGGGCATCCAGCAGCCGGCACAGCTCCGAAGGGTCGGTGGTAGTGACGAGGCGCTGCTTAAGTTGGGTGTGGTACTGACGTACCCAGGCGTTAGCTTCCTCGCGGCTCAAGTCCGATTTTCCCGTGACGCTGGTTGTCCACGTGATGAACAGGAGGCTTTGGGCATCTTCAAAATCAGTCGCGTCGGTGAAGACGGAGAAGTGACTGAAATATTCCCGCAACTGATTCTCACAACCGAATAAGTCTCCGCGAGGAGGTACCATGTACTCCGTCAGGCGCAGGCGCAGCATCAGGCGCTCATAGAGTGCCCGTCGCCGAAACGCTGGTCGCCCTACTAGCTGGTCTAGGTACCAGTCCAGCAGGCCCAGCCAGAACTCATCGTGTGCCGTGAGCTGCGGGTGCCAGCGGCAGCTTTTAACGGCCTTCAACACCTCGTAAAATTCCCCGACCCGAAAATCGCTGGGGCGGCCCGCTTGGTGCCACCGATTATACACTTCTTGGTACCACTGCTCTTCCTTCGTACCCGACTGCAAAAGAAGGCCCCGCAACTCCTCCGCGGTTAGTCGCCGTTCCGGCGGCGTTTGGGCCGAAGATTTGACTACTACCCACTTGCATAGCACACCAGCCAATCCTGGCTGACGCTCTTGGGGAATATCAAAAGGCAGCGCTGCAATTAATTCATCGACGCGAGCCACAGCGCTGGCAAACGCTTCATCAGGACCAACTCCCTCAAAATACCATTTGATGCTGCGAGTAAAATCTTCCCAGTCCTGCTTGGTGAGTTGGCTAAAAACAGCTAACGCTTCTCGCAAATTTCTCTGCGACTCTTCAATTACGTGCAGTTTTTGCGGGTCGCCAGGGTACTTGGCCGCCCGCTTTGCCAGCTGCGTGGCCATTTCCGCTGCCTGGCCTTCAATGTAGGCCGACACCGTGTCTTGCACCTGTTGGGCACACTCACTCAGCAGCGCAACGGGTAAGGCATCCTGGGCGGCCACCCACCGCCGCAGAAGGTCGGCCTGGTTGCCAGGCCAATTGCCGGCAATACTGCTGTTGGCCTCGAATATGAACTCTTTATCCTTTACTGCCGGGTCGGTTTTGACATGCAGCATGAAAAAGTGGGCAAGCGCTTTCTGAATTTCTTCGCTGCTGAACGAAAAATTAGACGAGTAGAGCTTGAGCTGGCGAAACCGCGCCGCCCGCGTCACCTCATCGTGCTGAAAGATGTCCTCTTCGTAATCGCAGTAGATAGTTTCTTCCCGCCCACTTAAGAAGTTATCGAGCCACGTTTCCAACGTTTTAAACACCTGATACTGGTAGCCACGCATTGCGGCGCTGGCATCCGTATCCTTGCGGAACAGGTAAAGTTTGTCAGTGTTCATAGGATAGACAGAAGGTAATCGCTACTTCTCAAACTTTTCCAAGTGAGAGCGACTCAACAATCTGCGTCACGATAACTTCAAGACTACCAGCAGAATCGACTACTAGGTCAGCTATACTAGGAAGTATTTCGGTTACCTGTTGCTCGGTAGGATGAGCAGCGGCTCGGTATTTTTCTTCTTCATCAGCGGGCAGTTCGCCTAGCCGTTATGCGCCCAGCAGGGCTGGCACGTGTTGCAGCAACTCGAATACCGCGTGGCCCGTCACGCTGCCCAGGCCATCCTGCGCCAGCTCGCGCAGCACCTCAAAGGAACGGGCCAACAGGTTCTTTTTCGGCTCGGAGCGCTGTAGCTGTGCTTCCAGCCGCTGAAACTCTTCGCTGGCTTCTTCCTGGGAAGAAGCCAGCTTCGGCTCGGTGGCGAAAGCCGCGCGCAGCTGCGCCACAAGGTCAGGCAGCGAAACGGGCAACTGGCCCGCTACGGTCTGCTGCACGACGCTGCCGCTGGCCACGTTCACCTGGCCCCCCGCCCCGGTGTTGGTGACCTGCACGGCCCGGTCGCCGGTGGCGATGCTGGGGGTGCTGCCGTGGGCAAAATGAAAGTTCTGCTGCACGGGAGCAGGCCGCTCGTCATGGCCTTCCAACTCGCGCACCCCGGCCCGCGTTACGTAAATAAAGTGCATGCCCAGGGTGGAGTTAAGCAGCTTGTCCTGCACCAACTCGTTGACGACGCGCGATACGCTGGCGCGGTCGATTCCCAGGCGCTGGCCTAACTTAAACGGGGGGATGGTAACGGACAAAGGTTGGTCGGGGGCGTACTCGCAGGCCGCCTTGTAGGCCTCGGCCAGAAAAGTGAGGCGCTGCTGCCGGAAGTGACTGAGCATCATGGTTTGCTGAGTAGTGAGCCAACTCTCCACCAAGATAGCCTGTATTGAGCTGGGAATAACTTTCAATTTAGGCAGCAGCACGTAGGCCACGTGGTCGAGGAATTCCGACCCCGTGGGATGGACGCGCAGAAAGTAATCGAAGTGGTACGTCAGCAGTTCCCCTGCGGCGTAGACCGGCTGGCTGGCCAGTAGTTTTTTCAGGAAGGCCTCATCGTAGTCAACAGCCCGCACGGCTACCTCAAACGGCTCGAAACCTTCCAGGCGGCCATCGTCACGCAAGAACCCGAAGGGCGTAAGCTCGGTGCGGGTGGTACCCAGGTCGGGCAGGTCGAAGGGGTGCGGCGTTGTGCCAGCTGAGGCCAGCGAATAAAACCTGTTTACCATTCGGTCAAAGATATTCACCAGGAACGGCTTAGGCTGGGTTCGTATTGGCTTAGAGGCTATCCGAATAGGGAATAAGCCTCACCCAAAAAGACAATTATACCAGGTGATGCGGGCACAAGCAAAATGGAGCATGGCCAAGTAGTTTTCGGGCTTTTTAGCCCAGCGTATCAGCAAGTGGCGGAACCGATTGAGCCAGGAATGGGTACGCTCCACGACCCAGCGCCGGGCTTTCTGGCCGGCTTTTTTGGCCGCTACCTCTTCGCCCCGCGGCCGGATGTGGGCTGTGTAGCCCAGGGCCACGACCACCTCCCGTACTTGGTTGTAGTCATAGCCTGCGTCCAGGCATAAGCCCTGCTCACCTCCACGAGCCAGGTGGGCCTGCCGGGCGGCTTCAGCAGCAGGCGGCAGGCTCTGCAACGTGCTTTCCGTCAGCTTCATATCGTGCCGATTGGCTCCTTCCACTACCATCCCCACCGGGATGCCCCGCGCCTCCGTCACCAGGCTGCGCTTGACGCCGCCTTTGGCGCGGTCTGTGGGGTTGGGGCCCGTTTTTTTTTCCCCCGAGCGGCGCCTTGTGCAGCGAGCCATCCAGCGCCATCCACTCGAAATCGAGGCCAATCAAGTCGTCATAGTCTTGCAGGGCCATGTCCCAGAGTTGGGCAAAGACGCCGGCCTACACCCACTCCTGAAAGCGGGCGTGGGCCGTAGAGCCGGAACAGATACCGGTGGCACCCAGCGCTTTCCACTGACAGCCCGTGCGCAGCACGAAGAAAATGCCGTCGAGCACCTGCCGGTCAGGCACCCGCTGCTTGTGGCAGCCTAGGGGGTGCGCCTTGGGGACATGGACGGGTAGCTTGGGCGAGAGGCGTTCCCAGAGCGTATCGGAAATGCGAAATTCTTGTGTCGTAGCCATACCCCAAAAATACAACCTCTTTTACCCTATTCGGATAGCCTCTTAGTACCCGGCGCGGCCTAGGCGCAGCATTCGCTGGTTCTTAGCCTGTTCCAGGTGGTCGAGAAAGCCAATGACCGCTTCCCGCCGCATACCCTTGGTTTCGAAGCTCAGACGGGTGCCACTATCGGCCGTGATGCTCACCACGTGTCGCCGGGAGGTGAAGTACGCAATAACCAGCCCCCACCCAGCAGGAGCAGCAGGGCCACCACACTTGGCTCGGCCCGCTGAAACAGGGCTACCACACCGCCCAGGGCCAGCAGGCCGCCCACCAGTAGCAGCCACGGATGACTGAGGTAGCGCATCTCACAGGCACTGACTTTTTCCAGCAGCATGGACACCAAGTAGCTGGAAGAGCCGGTGGTCCGGTGCAGCCGCACGCGGTGCGTGGTCAGACTTACCAGGTGGTCAGACGACTGGTGCAGCAGGCGCTCCCCATCAAGTAGCGTTAGTTCCATAACAGCTGAATAGTATCAGGGCAAAGTAAAGCACCCGGTGGCTTACCCTGGTAAGCGGTGTAGTAATAAGTAGCTGGTAGCCGGGCAGCCTGCTAATTTGCCGCCTGCTTAGCACCAACTGCTTATGTCCCTGCCCGTCTGCCTCGACTTTCGCACCAATGATGACCTACAAGTCCGCGTGGAGGCGCTGTACCGGCGCAACTGCGTGGCCGCGCCGGAGCTACTGGAAGACTTGGCCCACATTGAGGACTACGTGCAGCAGTCGTACGCGGGCCGTAGCTTATTTGAGTTGCTACAGAACGGGCGCGACGCGGCGCAGGTCGCCGGCCAGTCAGGTACGCTGGAAATAGAACTGGTGGTGCGCGAAGAAGCTGCCTGGCTGCTGGTGCGCAACACCGGCGCACCGCTGACCCCCGCCGGCGTGGAGGGCCTAACCCGCTTTGGCAAAAGCACTAAGCCGGGCGTAAACACCATCGGACACAAGGGACTAGGATTTAAGGCCGTGCGGCAGCTAAGCGACGCTCCACGCCTAGTGACCCGCTGGGGTACGCTGCTGTTCGACGCAACCCGCACGCAGGAGCGCTACACACCGCCGCCGGGGGAGCCGGCTCCGGCCCGGCTTCCCTTGTTTTACCTGCCGCACTACGCCCCCGGCTGCCTGACCCCGCAGGAGCTGACGCGGGGCGTGGCCACGCGGGTGGAGCTGCCCCTGCGCAACGCGGCGGCCCGCGCCCTGGTGGAGGCCGACCTGACTGGCCTGCGCCCCCGCCAGCTCGTGCTGCTAAACTACGTGCGCGAACTACAGGTGCATCGACCGACGGGCAGCGTACGCTACGAATTTATCAAAGGCAGCAAGGACCGCCTCGATGTGCGGCAGGACGGCCTGGTTGTGGAGCGCTACCGGCAGTACGCCACCACCCTGGCGCTGCCGCCCGAGGTAGTAGCCACTGCCAGCCCAGACGAGCAGGCCATCCTGGCGCAGATGGAGCACGTGGATGTGCGCCTGCTACTCGACGTTGATGCCCAAGGACGCTTCGTGCTCCCACCCAAGCCGCCCGCGCTTTACCTCTACTACCCGCTACGGCTGCTCACGGGCTTTCGCTTCCTGATTCACTCCTTTTTCCTGGTCGACCCGGCCCGGGTGCAGTTGCAGGCGCAGTGCCCGACCAACACCTTTCTGCTTACCGAAATCGGGCGCTTCATCGGCGGGGAACTGGTGCGCCGCCTGACGGCAGTCGGCTACGACCCCGTCCCCATCCTCTGCTACGAGCGCCGCAATGAGGAAGAGCTAGGACCACTTTACAACGCAGCTCAGGCGCAGCTCCAGCAGGCCGCCTTCATTCGGCTGAAGCGGCCGGGGGAACCGGTGCGCTACCTGAAACCGGCGCAGGTGCGGTGCGCCGAGCCGGCCCTATGCCAGTTGCTACCCGCTGGCCAGGTTGATGGGCAATACCTGGTGCCCGTGGCTGACCCACTGGCCCGCGCCTGGCTGCAAAACGAGCTGGACGTGGCAGAGCTGACCCCGGCTAACCTAGGGGCAGCCCTGGCGCAGGAGTGCCGCCGGCAGCGCGGCAACCCGGAGTTTTTTAGGCAGCTATACAAGTTCATCGCCGCCCAGCCCACGCTGGATTTGCGGCCCTACCGCCTGTTGCTTACCCAGGCCGGCAAGCTAGTGGCCGCCGGTCCGACCCCGGTGTTCTACGCCGCCCGGGCCGGGGGCCGGCCGGCGCTGCCCGCCCCGCTGGGGCCATACCTGCACCTACTGCACCCGGCGCTGGCCCTCGGTGAGCCGCTGCTGCGTGCGCTGGAAGCACGGCTGGGTTTGCGCCCGCTACAGCCCGAGAACCTGGCTACGCACCTGCTACAGCTGCTGGGCGAAGGGCAGCCGCCTGAGCTACGGTCCCCCGTGCTGCGAGCGCTGAAAGACTTGGCGCGGGAAGTACCCCCCACCGGCGCGTGGCTAAGTCAGGTGTGGCTGCCTGTGCAAGACGGCAACTGGGTGCGGCCCTGGCAGCGCCCCGTGTACCTGCCCAGCCCCGAACTGCTTCAGCTCTACCCCGCCGGCCTGTTTATCGACCGCAGCCGCTGGCCCCTACTAACGGGCGATGACACGGAATGGCACGATTTTCTGCGAAAGGTAGGGGCCTGGGACAAGCCCGGCCTGTACGTAGCCGACACCGAGCGCTACCTGGCCGCCAACGACCCTCGCAACCCTTCCATCCGCGAGTGGCTCAACCGCAGCACGAACCCGGTGCTGCGCCACGACCGGGTACTGGACGTGCCGGCCCAGCCTACCGAGTGGTTCACGCGCCAGCTGGTGGAGCACTGGCCCGCCTACCGCGCCTGGCTGATGCAGCAGCTAGGCCGTCCTTTCAGCGTGGGCAGCGCGCAGGGTAGCCAGCGGTTTTTCGCGCCGGCCGAGCAGGTGCCAGAGTGGTGCGGGGTCACCCACTACCTACGCACGGCCGCGTGGGTAGTGCGGCCCGGCCGCACCGCTGCCGAGCCGGTAACCCAGCTGGTGGGCCTCTCGCCCGGCGTGGGCGGACGCTGGCGGCGGGTAGAAGAGTTTTTGCCGGTGTGGCACCTCGACCCTGACCAGCACCAGGGCTTCTGCGCCGCGATGGAGCTGACCCACCTCACCTCACGCCACCTGTCGCCCCGCCAGGGCCTGGCCCGGCTGGGCCGCACCCTGCACCAGCTGCCCGCCCGCTACCCCATGCCGCCGGCCGAGGCGGCCGCCGAGTTTCGGGAAGGCTACAACCAGTTGCTGGCTAAGCTGCTGGAGTACTGGGACGACCTGTCCGGCCCGTTGGCCCAGCAGGAAGCCCTAGTCCCGCTGCGCGAGCTGCAGTGGCTGGCCCAGGCCGACGAGCACGATACGCTACGCCTGCACTGGCGGCCTGCACACGAGCTGCTTTACCTCGACGACAAGCCTGCCTACGACCAGCTGTTGCGCGACGTGCAGGCCCTGCCGGCAAAGCAGGTCAGCCTGCCACCGGCCTTGCTCAGCCAGTTCACCCTGCGCGATGCTACCGGCTTCGGCCGCCTGGCCCGGCACCTGGGGCGGCGCTTCACTACAGTGCTAGAACGCACCTTGCAGCCGGGCGAGGCAACGGCCGCCGAGCCGCTGCGCACCAGCAAGCTGGTGGCCCCGGCCGCCCTGCCGCGCCTGGTGGCCCTGCTCGAAACCTACCGCCAGCGCCGCTTCACCGCCGCCGACTTGGCGCAGCTCGGTGCGGTACCCGTGCGGCGCAGCCCGCACTTGCTGGTGGCTTTCCGCCTGCGGCTAAGCAGTCAGCCCGCCGACAACGTGACTTTCGACTTGGAGCAGCCGTATTTTCTAGCCCCACCTGCAGCGGGCGAAATCCACCCGACGCTGTACGTGCAACAGGCCGGCGAGGGTAGTGGGGTGGCAGGCTGGCGGCCCACCGCCGAGGCGCTGGCCGCGCTGCTACCCCAACTATTTGAGTTTTCGCTGCCTTACCTGCGCCACCTGCTGCCGGACGTGCTGACAACCACCGACTGGACGGCCTTTGACCGCAAGCACGACCTGAGCGCCGACCGGCTGGCTGAGCTGCACGCCGAGTTGCTGCCGCCCAACGAGTCGGCTGCAGCGAACTTCTGGCAGGGCATCCGGCAGGCGCTGGGCCAGGGCGGGGCCTGCGGGGACGAGTTGTGGGCCGACCTGCCCCTGCCCCCGGACCTGCCAGCCCGAGTGGCGGCGGCCTTCGCGGCGGCTGGTGGGGCCCCGCTGCCCCAGCAGGCTTCCACGCGGACCTTGCTACTGGACTTATCTCGTGCGCTGGGTCTGCCGGCCGCCGCGCTGCACCAGCACCTGCGGCCGGTGTTCCACTTCCAAGAGTTGCTGGAAGCCGAGTGGCGACAAGCCCGCGACCAGGGCCGGACCGACTTTGCGGCGCGCCTGCACGCCAGCCTACAGCCGCTACCGGCCGAGCAGGCCGACTATCGCCGCTACCTGCGCCGCTACGAGCAGTTGAGCCGTCCCCTTACGCCGCCGGCCCACTGGCAGCCCGACTACGCGGCCCTGCTGCCCGCCCGCTGCGCCGAAGCCTTTGCCCCGTGCCTGCTGGCCTGCCCCGCCCTGCCGCCCCCGCACGACCCGCACTCGCAATACACCCAGGCGCTCCGGACCCTGCGCCGCAAAGTGGCGGCCTCGCCAACCGACGCGGCGCTGCTGGATGACTTTTTGCAGCAGGAAAGCCGCGACAGCCTGCTGTACTTCGGCCGGGTGGCCGAGGTGGCGGCGGCCTTCGGCGACTGGCAGCAACAACGGCGGGTGGCAGAGTCGGCGGCTGACCCCGCAGCCCACGCTACGCTCCCGGTCAATCCGCCAGATTTTGCCCAGCCCGTCGGCCGGCTGGTAGCCCCGCCCCCGCGCCCGGCCGGCGAGGCGGCGAGTGGTGATGGTGGGGCAAGCAGCAGCACCCGCGAGGCGCAGCTCAACCGTGAGCACGTCGGCCGCCGGGCCGAGGAGCGGGTTTGGGTATGGCTGCGGGCGCGGGGCTACGGCGAGGTAACGTGGGTATCGGCCAATGCCCGGCGCGTAGCCGATACCCACCCGGCCTATAACCGGCTCGGCTCTGACCGCCACCACTACGACCTGCGCTACCTCGACGCGGCGGGGGAAACGGTATACGTAGAAGTAAAGGGCACCACCGGCCCGGCGCTGGAAGGCTACCTGAGCCGGGCCGAACTGGCCTTTGCCGAGCGCCAGCTGCCCGGCCGCTACCAGCTGCTATTCGTAACGCGGGCTTTGGACGACGCGGCCTGCCAGCTGTTTCCGCTCGGCAACCCGTTTCTGTACACCGCTCCAGAAGACTGCTGGCACAACCCCCGCTTCCGGGCCGAGGCCGACATGCTGCGCATTGCGTTTACGATGCCGGCCGAAGCATCTACCACCACCGAGTAGTAAAAATGAAAAAGAAGCGTCCCGTCACCTTCGTCACGCAAGAAAAGCAGGAGCAAGCCGCCGGCAACGGGCTGACGGTGGCGGCCGTAGTGCTGCACGAGCCGACCGGCAACTGGCAGCCCTACGCTGGGCAGCCGTACGCCTTTTTCCAAGTCAACCCTCTGCTACTGGCCTCGCCGGTGCTGCGCCTCACGCTGCTGAACCGCTCGCCGCACGCAGTGGTGCTACATGCCATTTCAGGCCGGGCTAAACACCTGTACTCGGGGCTATCGGGCCTGGGTCCCGAGCCGCAGGTGCTGCGGCCGCTGGCCTTCCACCACCTGGCGCTGCCGGTCAGTGGAGCAACGTACCGCTTGGCGCTGCCCGAGCCGGTGCTGCTACCCGCTCAGCAGGCCTGCATGATAGAGCTGATTCTTACAGCCGATGTGGAAGCCGGCCGGACCACTCCACTCACCGGCCGCAACGCCGTCCATATTACCTTCCACTTCGATGATGCGCAACAGGCCGACGCGCCCGTGCTGTGCTTCAACTGCCAGCATGAAAACGAGCCGCTGACGTTGCAGATACTGAGTTGACAGGCCGCCCTACCCGCCTTGGTGGACGACGCCTGAATATCCTGACTGGATGCTAGCTTTCGGGATGTCAGCAAAAGGAAGCGTTACGTCAAAGGGTGGGGTGGGCACCAATTTCGAGCAGGCGGTGCAGGCCGCGTTTCTCGTGGCTTTGCTCACGGGTGGGCCGGCCCCCTGCGTACCAGGGGGGCGGGTGGAGCGGCTGGATTTTCAAACCACCAAGCTCGGCTACGAGACCGACGACCTGCTGGTGCTGGTGCAAACTCCCACCGGGCAGACCCATCGTTTGCTACTGCAAATCAAGTATAACCTTACGCTCAGCAGCCACGACAAGCTGTTTGAGGAGGTGCTCACGGCATTCTGGCATGACTACGGGCAGCCCGACCGGTTCGACCCGGCCTACGACCGCCTAGTCATCGTCAAGAGTCACCTGACTGGGGCCGAGCACAACCACGTAAAGATGTTGTTGAACTGGGCCCGCCACCACGCCGACAGCGCGGGCTTTTTGCGGGAAGTAGGGCGCGTGCAGGCCAAGGCGGAGCGGTTGAACATTTTCCGCACCGTGCTGGCCCGTATCAGCGGGGCGGCGGTAGCTGACGAGGAGCTATGGCGTTTTCTGCGCTGCGTCGAGTTGCTCGACTATGACTTCCAAAGCACCGGCAGCGTGGACGAGGCGGCCCTGCTGCACTTGATTGAGATGACCAAGGCCGACGGCGCGGCGAGCACCGCCCCCGATATCTGGTATGAGGCTAAGGAAGAGGCCGACCGCTTGAACAGCAACGGGGGCAGCGCTACGCCAGCCAGCCTGGCCGAGCGCCCCCTCTACCAGCGCTTTGCCCCGACGCGGCGGGATATCTTGGCGCGGGTAGTAGCCCGGCTGGCCCGCGACAGCCAAGCTGTTACGAGCTTGTTCCGCCATACTGTGGCGGGGGTGCACCTGGCCCGGCCGGCCGCCCGGCAGCAAGTGCAGCAGGCTGTGGAGCAGCAGGCTGTGGTACTGGTAACAGGCGAGGCCGGCGTGGGCAAGTCGGCCCTGACCTGGGATGTGCTGGCTAGGCGTTTCGACCCAGCGGCATGCTTCGTGTTTCGGGCTGACCAGTTCAACGTGCCGCATCTGCGTCAGGTATTTGACCCGCTGGGTAGCCTCGACAGCCTGGCCGACCTGCTGGCCGCGCTAGCCCTGCTGCCGGAGAAGGTGCTGCTCGTGGACAGCGCCGAAAAGCTGCTGGAAGATGCCCCGGACGGCGCGTTCGGGCAGCTGCTGGCCCAGCTGCCCACGGTGGGGCGCTGCCAGCTGGTGCTGACGGCGCGGCAGTACGCGGCCGAGCTGCTAGTGCAGCGCTACAACCTGCCGAGCGCCGGCCGGGTGGTAGTACCGGGCCTTGAAGCCAGCGAGCTGCTGCCCGTCAGCGCGGCGGTGCCGGCACTGGTCCCGCTGCTGGCCAATGCGCAGCTGCGCCCGCTGCTGCGCAGCCTCAAGTATCTGGAGTTGTCAGTGACCCTACTTAGCCGGGCCGCCGCCGATTATTCAGCGCTTGCCCCGGCCGAGTTCAAGCGCCAACTATGGCGCTACGTGGTAGAGGATGCCAGCCGCACGGGTGAGGGTCTGCCCCAGCGGCGCAACGATGCCTTCCTGGCTGTGGCCCTGCGGCGGGCACGGCAGATGACGCTGTTCGTGCGCGTAGACAGCCCAGACCGCGCGGCGCTGGAAGCCCTGACCCACGACGGATTGCTGAGCCGCGACGGCGATGAGTGGCGCTATGCCCCCACGCACGACGTGCTGGAAGACCTGGCGCTGGTCCGCTACATCGGGGAGCAGTGGCGCGAGAGCGTTGCTGCCACCAGCTTCTTCCCGACCATCGGTAGCGAGCCGGCCCTGCGGCGCGGCTTCCGGCTGTGGGTGGAGGAGGGGCTGCTGGCTGGGGCTGACGAACTGCTGGACCTGTTGGCGCAGGCGCTGGCCTCGCCCGCCATCGAGTCATACTGGCTCGACGAGTTGCTAGTGGCCGGTCTGCGCTCAGTGCGGGCGCAAGTGTTGTTCGAGCAGTTTGCCCCCGAGCTGCTGACCGACGAAGCCCGGCTGCTGGCCCGGTGCCTGCATTTGCTGCGCACCGCCTGCCAGCAGCCCGACCCCACCGGCCGCGAGCCGGCGTTCCTGCTGTTTCCGGTGGGAGCGGGCTGGGCGGCGGCCCTCGAATTTCTGGCCCGGCAGCCCACGCTGCCGCTGCTTATTCAACACTTAGTGGCCGGGCTGCTGCTGGACTGGGAGGCGGTGCTGCCCGGGGGCGTGCCCGCGCTGCCCTCGGAGGCCCCGGCCGCCAGCGCCCTGGTCTGGCGGCTGCTGGCCGCAATGGAGCAGAACAGCGGGGGGTGGCTGGCCGAGGGCGCTAAGCGGGAGCGGGAGCGTCTGCTGACGCTGGCCCTGCGCCTGGCGGAAGTGGCCCAGCCCGCCCTAAAGGCCCTGCTTGAGCGGGCGCTGGCGGCCGAGCGTACCGACCCCACTCTTCACTACCGGGTCCGGCAGTTCTACGACCAAGTGCGGGAGGCGTGCCTGAGCGGTACGGCCACCGCCGCCTTGGGCTACTACCTGCCGCAGCTGGTGGTGCAGGTGGCTAACCACGCTTGGAGAGCCCGGCCCCAACCAACAGACCCTTACCGATATACCTCCCCGCTAGACCGCGAGGAAGAAGAATTTGGAATAGCCCACCAGGTAGATGACTATCCGCCCGGCATCTATCAAACGCCCATCTGGCTGCTGCTGCGTTCCCAACCGGCAGTCGGGTTGCAGTTCGTGGTAGATTTCGTCAACTATTGCATTGACCACTACCGCGCCCGCTACCCGAACGCGGAGTCCGTGACGTTTACGACGGCCGGCGGGGTAGTGGTGCAGCAGTGGGGCAACGCGGGGTTCTGGCCGGCCTACCGGGGCCACAGCGTTTTGCCCCATGTGGTGGAATCCGTGCTGATGAGCGCGGAAAAGCTGCTCCTAGAGCTGGCCGCCCAGCCGGCCGAATCCGGCTTTGAGAGCCTGCGCCAGTACTTCCGATTTGTGCTGGTCAATTCGCGGTGCGTGGCCTTGTCGGCCGTGCTGGTGAGCGTCACAATGGCCTATCCCGAGGCCGCAGGCGACGAGTGGCTGCCGCTGCTAACGGTGTCGGAATTCGTGGAGTGGGACGTACACCGGGCACAGAGTGAGCAGCTCTATTCCTCGGAATTCCTCACCGATGACCGGCGCTTTGCCCAACTGGAACGACAGGCTTCCAACCAGCTGCCGCACCGCACCCGCTACGAGCAAGGCTTGGTGAGCTTTGTGGCCGACTACCAGTTCACCCAAAGGCCGCTTACCCCGCAGATTCACGCCATCCTAGATGAGTACCGGGCGGGCCTGACCGAGCAAACGGAGTTCTTCTGGCGCAAGTGCCTGAGCGAGCTGGATGCGCGCGAGTGGGGGCCAGCCGGCTACGACCCGGAGCAGAACCGCGTGTGGCTTCAACCCCGCTACGACGAGACAGTGCAGGCCGAACAGGCGGCGGCGGCCCCCATGCTCGCCGAGTGGGGCCAGGCCGCCCGTGGTAGGCTCTGGATTAGCAACCTACTGGAAAACAAACCCGAAGCATCAGCCGACTGGGGGGAGTGGGAGCAGCTGTACGCGACTTATACCCAGCCGGGCCGCCGCCCTGGCGTGGACTACCGCCCGGCCGGGCTGGCCCTGCTCGGCCTACGGCATTTTGCCGGGCAGCTCACCCCCGCACAGCTTGCCTGGTGCCAGCAGACCCTGTGCGCCGCCCTGGACTACTGCGTCACCTACGCCCACGACAGCCTGGCCGAAGAGTCAAATCATGAGTTGAACAATCCGTTCGACCAGCAATTCGTGGTGCAGTCCTTTGCACTGCTGTTCCGCCTGGCCCCGGACGAGGGGCAGCGCACTGACCTCCGGCATTTGCTGCTGCGGGCACTGACGACGCATTTCTACCAGCGGATTGCTGCTCAACTGCTGCACCACTGCCGCACCGAGCTATTCAGCCAGTTTCCGGAGCTGCTGCCGGTTTGCTGGGGAGCGCTAGTGGCTTACGCCCAAGCCCGCCACGAGCCGGAGCACCCGCCAGGCTATTCGCTAACGCAGCAGCAGGAGTGGGAAGCGCAGCGTCAGTACCGGCAGCAGGCCAGCCGGGCACTACTGCGCGAGCTGGCCGCTGAGCCGGCGAGGACGGTAGTTCCGGCGCAGCTAAGCTGGGATACGCACGTGCCGTACCACCTGCTGACGGCCCTGTATCTCCTGCCACCGGCCACCACCCACCCGGCCTACTTGGCCTACGCGCAGCACCTGTTGCGACTAACGGTCAGCGACTTGCAACGGGAAAAATCGCGCAGTTACGGGACCGCTCGCCCGCAGCCGGTGCAGCAGTTGCGCTACGACGACTACCAGGCCATGCAGAACAACCTGCCGCACTTGCTGCTGCACACCGACGAGGCCAATGCCCTGGCCGCGCTCGAAGTGCTGCTGAGCGGCCTCGACCAGCTGCCGCCGCAGGAATACGGGCCGGGCGAGGGCCTGTACCGGTTTGTCCAGCAAGTGCTGCACCGCACGATACTGGAGCTTACCGCGCTGCCCGACGGCCCGCCCGATGAACTATCCGCCGCCGAAACCCAGCTAATCCGGCGCTTCTGGCAGCTGTGGGAATACCTGCTAGCGCGGCTGCGTACGCCGGCCACGTTGCGGCTGGCCCCCGAGGCGCTGCTGGACATCAGGTGGCTGCCCGGCCGCACCGATTGGGTTCCGCTCGCCTTCAGCCACGGCTACTACCGGCGGGCCATGCAGCAGCTCGGCCCGGTGCAGCTGCGCTCGGTGCTGCACGTGCTGGCCACGGCCGGCGACCGCACGCTACTGCCCGGGGCGCTGGCCACGGTAGTGGCCCTGGCCAAAGCGCACCCGGCGCAGCGCCCGGCCCTGTACACCGACCAGGCCGTTGCTTTTAGCCAGCGGCTGTTTCACCGGCACCTGCGGGCCATCAAGGCACAGCCGGGGCTGGTAGCCGACTTTATCTGGCTGCTTTCCAGCATGGCCGATGCTGGCCTGTCGGCAGCCTACCTGCTGCGCGAAGATGTTATCACGTTCCGCAACTGAAGCGTCCTCTGCCGGCGGCGCTAGTCGGGCAGCAGCAGGCAGCTGGCCGTAAGCTGCTTCCAGGCCGTGGCGAAATCCCGTTTTATACTGGCCTTGTGCAGGGGCAGGAGGTTAAAAATTCGGGCAATCCAGTTTTGTATCATGCCCTGCACCTGCGGTACCAGCTTCACGTGCCGCAGCGCGTGGACGTAGACCGTCACAGCGTGGGCGCTGATTTGCTCGGGTGACAGGCTCCGCACCAGGTAGAGATTTCGCAAGAATGTATGTACGGCCAGCAGCGCCCGGATATCGGCCTGCACGGCCAGCGGCAGGCTTTGCAAATAGCGGTAGGCCAGCCCCGTGAACGTACCGCCGGCTCCCATAAACAGATTAAACAACATCTCCGGGTCAAAGGCCAGTCCCACATAGCGGTATTGCAGCAGCACCGGCAAAATGGCCGTATTAAAATCGGCGGCAAACGTACGCAGGTATTTTTCCGAGCTGACCAGCGCTCTATTATGCCGGGCCAGGTCAGTAATAACCAAGTCGTCGGAAATAAGCACACTGCCCGGTTTTTCCACCAGAAATTGCGTGTCAATGGCTCCCATAAAAAAGCCGTACTCATCGTCCGTTAACCAGGAGGCTTCATTACGCTTGCTTTCTCGCAGCAAATCCAATTTCTCGGTCACCAATCGGGTCTGGCAATTAATTTCCACCCACGCCAATAGTTTATGCAGGAAAGCCAGTTCGTCGGCGTGGTAGTTTTCGGCGTACTGCACGGGCCGAACTGACCGCTCCGAAATAATCAAGCTCATGCGCGAAACCGGCTGCCGCTCTTTTTCCGCAATCAACTCCCGCAAAAACTCCAGCACCTGCGCCGCGACCCACAGCGAGGCCGGCAGCGTCAGCAGCCCGGCTTCGTGCAGTTGGTAAAACAGCGGCAGTGTGGACCAGTCCAGCACGTAGTGCAGGTCGGGCGAGATGGAGGTTTGCTCGAATGCTACCAGGGGCACCACGTAGAAGCCGGCCGACTCCGCCGAGGTCAGCAACTGGTAGGCATCCAGGCCGTTGCCGCGGCACACTCCCCGGGCCACTACCCAGAAACCGGTTTCCCCCCGGGCGCACTCGCGCAGCAACTGCTCAATGCGTGCCCGCCGGGCCTGCTCCCCGGCCCCGAACTTCTCGCTGAACACGCGCTCCAGCTCGGCAAAGCTCGGCGAGTTGAACTTGACGGTTTGCATACTGAAGTCGCCCTCCTGCGCTCGCTCTGCCGCACGATTTCCTGAAACAGGGCGGTGTGCGCGCTCAACAGCCCCACTATTTTTCCCTGCCGGGGCGGGCCGCCCATCTTATCGGGCACCGCAAACTCCTCGCCCACCTGCCGCCCCACCAGCCGGGCGGCGAAGGGGTGGTGCTCACCGCGCACGGCCTCCGGGGTCAGGGTTAGAGGCGGGCGCGGCTGCCCGTCCACGGTGAAGAGTACAGTGGTGCCTACCGCCGCCTCGGTAGGCTCCGGCTCTGGGTCTTCCTGGCCCAGCACCGAGAGCTTGTTGAAGTGGTCGCGGGCCAGCAGGTCGGCTGGGTTCTGCGCCAGCGGGTACAGCAGCTCGCGGGCCAGGCGCGTCCAGCCGGCCCGGCTGGCCACGTTGAAGAGGTAGCGCCGGGGCAAGGGCTGGGGCAGCTGCCGGATTTGCTCAATCTCCGCCCGCAGCTGCTCGGGATGCCCGGCCAGGTGCAAGCTTAGCACGTACTGCCACCACAGCTGCGCATCGCCTGGAAACGCGGCGTGTCCATAGGCGGCCACCGCCAGCCGCCGGTCTCGGTCGCCCAGTAGGTCGGCCAGCTCCAGTTCCATCAGGCAAAACTCGTATTCGGCCGGCCGGGCCTGCCGCCAGGCTGCCAGTCGCTGTAGCAGGTCTTCACTATGCTGGTCGAGTCGGTGCAAGCTGCTGATGTGCAGCCCATCGGCCAGCTGCCGTAGCGCCCCGCTCAGCGTGGGCGGTAGCAATTGCAGCGTAGCAATAACGGCCTCGTAGTCTTTGACGGCGTAGCGGAGCTGGGCCAGGTCCAGCACGTAGTGCGGGTCGGGCACCGGGGGCAGCAGCTCCGCCACTTCGGCTAGCAGCAGGCGCAACTCCGGCCAGCGGCTTTCGTCGGGTACCAGTGCCGCTGCCGCCAGCAGCTTCGCCGGTAGGAGCGGCGTCAGCTGGCCGCGCTCCCGGCACTGGTCCACGAAGGTTAGGCGCTCGGCAACCGTCAGGCAGAACAGCCCTAGGTAGATAGTGGCCCGCAGGTAATACACCTCGTCAATCGCTTCGGCGCGGCTCAGGTTGCAAGCTAGGCTAACCTGGGCTTCCGCCTGGCGGCCCAACTCTTGCAGCTGCACAAACCGCAGGTAGTCCACGTTGGCATCCTGCCCGGCATCGAGCGTATCGAGTACGGCCAGCACGGCCGCCGGGGTGCTCCAACCCGCCAGCAGCCAGGCCCACTTGCCCCCATACCGCTGGCGCAGCTCGTCGGGCTGCGTCAGGAAGTTCGCCTCGTAGTCGTCAAACTCGGTGGGCTGCCCGCTGAAGTAGTAGCTGGCCAGCCCCCGCAGAAACAGCAGGTCGCCGTTGAGCGCCAGCTTTTCGGTGCCGCGTACCTGCTCGATGTAGCTGCCTAGCAGCTCGTAGGCCCGGTAGAGCGGCGGGGGTGCCTGGGCCACCGGCACCGGGGCCACCTCGGGGTTCTGGTAGATATCGGCCCCCACTTCAAACTGAATGAGGAGGCGGGCCACCAGCAGCCAGTACCGCCGGTTGTCAAACGTGAGCGAGGCCGGGGGAGTGAAGACCCGCAACGCATCTCCCAGCACCGCCTCGGCGAGGGGCCGGCTAAGTTCCCGCAGCAGTTCGCACAACGGCAGTTGAAAATCCGGCTCCGCCGCCACGTCTGCGGGCACTGCCGCCAGGGCGGGCCAGCCATCGGCCGCGCGGCGGCAGTAAGCCAGCACCGCGTTCGCCACCGGGTGCAGGGGCTGCTGGTCTAGCAACTGCTCGGCCAGTTGCTGCGCGGTAGCCAATTCGCCGCGCTCGGCGTACACTTGCGCGGCCCGGGCTGCGTAGGGTACGCAGGCTTGGTGCAGCCGGTAGGCCCGCAGGGCGGGGGCCTGGGCGGCCGTGCTTTCCCCGCATTCCCGGTGCGCCAGCGCCAGCAGGTGCGCGAAGCGGGCCAGCAGCGGCGCGTTATCGCCGTAGCGCTCCTCCACGTACTTCCCCAGTTCGGTTAATAAACGCAGAGCCGTGCGCGGGTTATACCGGCGAATAAATTGCTGCTCCACTACATCGAGGAGGGCCTCCGCCTCGGCGGAAGAAGGCTTCGCCGCTAATTTCTCCAGCAGCTGCGTTACCTGCTCTAATTTTTTGTCTTGCACTAACGCCTGGTGCATTTCAGCCAATTGCAGCGCACTCTCAACTTTAAAAACCCGTTCATAAATACTCGCCTGCTTAAAGCGCCGAATTAATTCGGTGCCGTCGCATAGTGTAAGGGTTATGTGGTACCGTTGCTCCTGCTTGGTTTTCCACTCACCCCACCATTTTGTTTCTGCCAGACTAAGCTCCGGCAGAGTTATGAACAACGTCCAACTATTAATGTTGAATTCCGGGGAATTAATTGCCCGGTTAAAGGACTTGCGAATCTGGTCTTTTTGTGATTCCTCCAGCGCGCCCAGAAATAATTTGCACTGATATACGTCAATCGGCTCCTGGCCGAGGTTGCCAACCAGCACGTCAATTCCTTCGTCGCCGGGGTCGGCTCGTACCGTTTCCACCAGCCGGCCGGGATTTTCCATTTTAAGGAGCCACTCGCAATCCGGCTCAAAGGCGGCACGGGCCCCCGGCAGGTTAGCGTGCAGGTTGACGTAATCATACCAGGTTTTATCCGGCTGGTGCATGGTAGAGAATTTAGGTAGGGAGGCGTTGCGGCACAAAACAAAGCGTTGGGGCTTCACCGTTCCGTTTTGTTGAAAGCAGTCATCGACAGCAGGCAGTTCGATAGTAGCCTTCGTGGAACAAATTTGTTTCCTGCGATTGAACTCGACTTATCAGACCTTATAAATTACTTTTGATTAGCGCTTCTTTTTGCTTCGTATTTAATAAGGAGTAGCCCAGGCGGTAGCGGCCGTATCCTACACCAGCCCCGAAAGACTCAGTTGCCCTTTGCCAGCGGTTTTCTTATTTGGCTATATCGCGGACATGAGTCACCTGTTACCCGTCACAGGTTAGCCGGCGGCCTCACCTATCGTATCATGTGCATCTATCTGCTACAGCAACCCGGCCTGCACTATAACAGTGCGGAGCACGTCATCCCAGCCGGCTTGGGCGGAATGCAGAAGCTGCCCCTAGATTATGTCAGCGCCGAATTCAATAACAAGAGTTCGGTACTGGAACTGGCCTTTCTACGCAGCTCAACCCTGGCGCTGCCCCGGCAGCTGCACGGGCCGGGGAAGCGGGGTAGTCTGAGTGCGGACAAAGCCACCAAATCCAAGGTTAGCGTTTTTAGCCGACAACCCGACGAGCAGGACTTTTCGCTGGGCTACATCCAGGCCGGTCGACCGGTGGAAATTCCGCACATTGTGTGCGACACGCAGGATGCCTCGTGCACCATTGGCTTGTCGAAGGAAGCCACCGAGCAGCAGGTACAGGAATTCAAGCAGTTGCTGCTGCGTTTTGATGAAAAGCGGGTTCGCCTAATTAAGCATCCGCCCCTAGGCACTACCGTGCTGCTGGGAGTTCAGGCCGGCCTCGAATCCAGCATCGACTATTACATCGCCAGCCGAGACGGCACCACCTACCCCTTCACGGCCGACTTGACGGCTGACTTGGCGGCGCAAATCACGGATAAAAGCACTTTCACGGGGGCCAACCGCAGCCATGTACGCACCCACCAATCAGCCATTATCAATGATGACTATTTCCGGTGCTGCGCCAAGATTGCTTTCAACGCCCTGGCGCACCTGAAAGGACAAGTCCTGGTTACCCACGAATGCTTTAATCCGCTGAGAAATTGGATTGTGAACAGGGGCGACAACGAGTTTGCAGTCCCAGCTCCTGGCCAGCATACAGAGTTGAAGCAATTTTTTCCTGAGTACGCTCACTACGTGCTCATCACGAAAGTAGACAAGCAACTAATTGCCGATGTTTGCTTCTACAATTACTTCCACCATAATATTTATTTAACGGACGACTTCCCGGCAGCCTGGCGACTGGAGGGATTCGTGTGCGACTGGCAGGCAAAGAAAGAATACGAGCTTTACGATTTCCTGGCCAGACTGCCCAGCCTCCAGGCGGGGCCGCCGATGGGCCACGGCGCAGTAGCGAGTTAGCTGCGTCGCGGTTTGAATTGATGCTATAACATTTCTATTATGGACAAGGATACGCTGGCCCGGTTAGCGGCTTTAGATTTAAGCACTGACCCCTACCTGGAAGCCAAGAAGCTGATTTACCAACTGCAACGCATCGGGGCCATTGAATACTCACTGCATCCCGGCAAAACGCTCACGCGGGGCCGCAGTAACGGGGTAGATGACCAGCGCGGCCCCTCCTTTACCAAGGTTGCCGACCTATCTTTCAAGCCGCAGCAGTACAACACGACCTACCAACGGGCCAGCACCCCGCGCCAGACCATGTTCTACGGGTCGGTACTCTCGCCCCAAAATGAGGAAAATCTGTTCGAGCGGATGATTTCGGTATCCGAAGTCAGCGCGCTCCTGCGGCATTCCCACCGGCCGAACAACAACCCTGACTTACAACAGGAGGGCATCACGTTCGGTAGCTGGGTCGCGACCGACGATGTGCCGATGGTGGCGCTCTGTTACAATCAGCAGCTGGCGCAACGTACCTCACTAGGCCGGGAACTGTATGCTGCTTTTGAGCACGCTACAGCTCAATTGGATTCGCCCCTGCGCGAGCAGTCCCGAGCGGCCAATGCGTTTTTCGCGGCCGAATTTGCTAAGCCTTCCCAGCAATTTAAGAGTCATCGCGACTACCTGCTTTCCGCCGTATTTGCGGAGGTAGCGGCAGAGCGGCACATGGCCGGCGTGTACTATCCCAGCGTGATGGCGGCTGGGCAGGGATTCAACGTGGCCATCTCGCCCGACTACGCCGCCCGCGCCTTGCGGCTGGATAAGGTGCTGGAATGCACGCTCTACAAGCGAGATGGACGCTTCATGCTGGGGCCGGATAAGTTCTGCGGGGTAGAGCCAGGTGCGGAAACCTTTGAACTCCAGCCACTCAGTGCGGCGGATGCAGTCACGCAGCAGCAGGCCATCAACTGGTTTGATGCACAGGTTGGCAAACCGTAAGATGCACGCCCTTTACAACTCTACTCCTTATAACACGCCCACCACCGTGAGCCACCTGCCCGCTACCCCCACCGCCGGCCGCTTGCCGGTCCACCTTACGGCCCCGGCTAGCCACTACGTTGAGGCCAGCTTGCGCGGGGCGGCTAACACCCAGCGGGCCTACGCCGGCGACTGGCGGCGTAGGCCCGCTGGGTGTTGGCCGACCACCTGGACCGCGTGGAGGCCCTGCTCACGCAAGTGCTCACGGCCCAGGTCGGCCTGGCCCCGCAGTTCCGGCGCACGCCCTGGGGCAGCGGCCCCGACTGGGTACCGTAGCAGGGGTAGCACAAGAGATAGGAACAGAAAGTATCGATAGGGGAAATTTGCACAGGCGGCTGTCTTAGAATAGAATATGGCCGTTTTTCGCTCTCCTCACTGTCTCCATCCGGTTACCTATGCAAGATATAATGAAATGTATTTTTTACTATTTTCACCAATCAAAGGCTAGCTATTTTCGCTCCTCCCGACTTTGTGAGAAAAACGCCCATGATTTTTGGTTATGCCCGCTCTACTTCTGCAATCAACTGGTGCTGGATTCAAGCAATCCGCAGGCACAAAATTTCGTGTACGGCGTGGAGGTTAATCTTTTCACTGGCTTCCGCCTTGCCCTCTGACCAGGTGCTGAGCAGCGATTTCCTACTCAAAGTGGGCCTCAATTCCGATGTAAGTCTAACCTGCACCAACGTGGTGCTGGAACTACGCGAAATCCGGGTGCTCACATGCTGCCGATGGGCCACCGCTCACCACAGGATGCGGCAGAAGTCCTGAACCCACTGCCGCATGAGGGGCATATCCTTGCCCGCCGGGTGAAAATTGAATAACGGCGCAACGCGGTAGCTGAGCAGAAAATCGATAAAGTCGGTGCGCTGGTGGGGCGAGTGCTGGCAAGCAAAATGGCTCTGAAAGCCCGCCCCAATCAGCAAGCAGTCTGGACGGGCAGGGTCGGGAGGCGACAAGTCCAGTACCCCGCCAACCAGCCCCCGCAGTTGGCCCTTTAGCCCGTTGAGGTCGGCGAAGTACTTACACTCCACCGCAAACCTTAGCTCGTGTGGGTGGGGATAGGTGCCCGGAGCCAGGGGCGTGCTGATGGCGATGTCAATTTCGTGGCGCATTTGGTGACCGGCGTACTCGATGCCGTTGCGCAGTTCGTAGTCCCGGCCGTTCTGGTGGAAAGTGCAGAAGCTGTAGGCGTTGCTCACCGCTGTGGGGCTGCATTTAAACTGAAAGGTGGTACCGCCGTTAGGGTTGTGAATGTGAAAGTTTCGTGCGGTAGCCTCAATGACTTCCGCCAGGCAGAGGTAGGTGTATAGCTCGTAGCGGTTGCCCTTGCTCGTGACAGGCAACAGGGTTGAGGCGGGGGCCAGAGCACGGAAGGCCCGCCGCACTCCTACCAGGATGCGCCGCTCACTTACCGGCAGCGGGGGAGCTTTGGATTTAGGCTTGGGCTTAGCCTTGCGGGAAGAAGTCATTGGGATTGAAGGTAGCTGGGAATAATAAGCGGCCGATACCGGCGAAAGCGGCCCGCGCCATTTCCAGGCGGCGGCTAACGTCTTGGATGTCGAAGGTGCTGAGTCGTACTTCACTTACCCGGTTGGCATACACCAGTGTGACCGCCGTGATGCCCAGGTTCCGGCTCGCTTGGGCGATGGCGATGTCCTGCTCCAGCTGAGCCAAGAAGGCATTGTAGAAGCTGGTGAGCAGCAGGTAGGCCCGGCGTGGCTGTTGATATCGCTGCTGTAGCTGTACCTGGCGGCGCAGGTGGGTCGCCACCGCTGGGGGCACGTTTTGCGCGGCGGTCGTTTCGTCCCGCACTAACCGGGGGCCGGGCGGTCGGTCCGGCAACTCGTCAGCATCCAGGGCTTCGTAGAGTTGGAACAGGCGGTTGAATTCTGCCACTTGGGAGGCGGGCATTCCCTGCGCCCTGGCCAGGGCTGGTATGCGGGAAAGTAACCGGTCGATGAAATCTGCCTGGGCCATTGGCGTAATCTGAAAGCGGGATAGGAAATGGAGCCCTGAAAGTACGCAGCTGGTATCCGATTAAGGGCTACTGTGGCCATCTGGAGGTAGCCGGACCGGTAGCTGTTTGCATAAAACAGGCAAAGTGCTTCCCGCGCTTTTACAGGTAACCGGTCAGCTAGGTAGGGTGCCACTGTCGGCAGTTTCGTATGTAGGGGTATATTGCTCCGCGACGGCCCGTAATGCGGGTTATCAAGAGACCTCACCTATAAGCTTCTTTACCATGAATCCCTTCTCGCTGAAACAGCACCTGTCTGTTAACCGCCGCCTAGATTACCTCGAAAACGTCGAAGGAAAAACGCCACAGGACTTATTGCCGGAGTACATCGACAACAACGTACTCAACCTGGAGCTTGACACGCCCATCTACCGAATTTTCAACGCCCAGCGCTTTTACGAGATGCTGGAGAACCGGCAGTTAATGCTGGTGCGCCCGCGCTGCTGGGAAGACCCTTTCGAGAATTTTCTGCTTAGCGCTCGGTGGGAGTTGGAGGATGGTACCATCATCAATGCCGCCTCCATCCGCGACCGCTACTATGGCCAGTGCTGGACTATGCGGAAGGAATGCGATGGCTTGTGGCGCAACTACCGCGGCGAGCGCCCCGACCCAGAGGCTCCTTATCCGCCCGCGTTCAAGGTGGCCACGACGGTGCGCAAGCTGATGGGGCAGTTCTACGACCCCACTGTGCCGGGTCACACACTGACTTTTTTTGTGGGTAAGGTGGAGTACCGCTCCGACGAGGAAATTAAGGCGTACTTCAGTGAGCCGGAAAAAATGAATACCTCGGAGCAGATGGCCAACATTCGTTACCCGCAGACCCTGCTGGTGAAGCGCCAAGCCTTCAGCTATGAGGAAGAAGTGCGCATGATTTACAGCGAGAACCGCTCCGGTACCTCGCCGGCCCCGCCGGCCGGCTCCCCGCTGCACCCCGTCGCCATCGACCCTGATGCCCTCTTTGACTTTGTTGAATTGGACCCCTGGATGACCGTAATTGACCGCTGGCAGGCCGAGGAGCGCATCAGGGCCGCCGGCTTCACTGGGTCAGTTACCCAGTCTTCGCTGTACAATAGTCCGGATTTCGTGGTGCGGGTGGCCAGAGGCTGAAACCAGAGGGCGGGAGCATGCTTGTTGGCTGCTAACGCGTGAGGTAGTCTGGTGAAAATATCTCTTAACTGTGCTGGGCGGCAGCGACCTAGAGCTTTTCAGCTCATCTGGCTCCAGGGGGCGGGGGTAGAAGGCTGGCCGGGGGCAACGGGCTGGCCCATTGGCCTCGCCTAGCAACCAAGAGCCACCTACATACACGCCTGCGATGCCTGTACGCAGCGTGAGGTGAGTAGGGTCATATTAGAGCCTGTTATGCACTTGCGGGCATTTTAAGCGTTGCCAGAAAATAGTCAAGGCGAAAAGAAGCGCGCTACGGCACTTTCCTCAAAGTATCTTCCCTACTGTGCCTTGTCCCGCCGTCCCACTGTCCCGCGTCCACTCTTCGCGTAATACTCATAGTGTTAGCGCAAACTTTTCCTTAACTGGCTACGTGGGCCAGGACACAAGCAGCCAGCTCCAAGCTCCTAGATAATAGCATCACCAGATAGGTGTACTACTCCCCAAAAACTGGACACTTTAGCGGGGCTTGTTAAGTAATATGTGTACTACTCCCCAAAAACTGGACAGTTTAGCGGGTCTTGTTAAGAAATATGGTTATGTTTTTGTAAATGAAGGTTGAGCGAAGACGTGGGCCGGCGTTTGGCCCCCTAAGCTTTAGTGGGGTCGGCGGTGATTGTAGTAGGAAAAGTACGCGTGTAATTGGTGATGCAGGTGGTGGCCATCGTTGGCGGGATTGAGGTAAATATGCTCCCATTTAACGGTGCGCCAGAGGCGCTCGATGAAGGCATTGTCGGTGGCCCGCCTCCGGCCGTCGCGGCTGATGCGGCAGCCTGCGGCCAGCAAAGCCTACTCCTAGGACAGGGAAGTAAACTGGCTGCCTTGGTCGGAGTTGAAGATGTGCGGGGCCGGGGCTACGCGTAGCGCATCGGCCAACGCCCGCAGACAGAAGCCCACGTCGAGCGTGTTAGAGAGCTGCCAACTCAGCACGTAGCGCGAGTGCCAGTCGAGCACGGCGGCCAGGTAGAGGAAGCCCTTGGCTATCGGCACGTAGGTAATGTCGGTGCTCCACACCTCGTTTGGGGCCGTCGCGGGACGGTCGCGCAGCAAGTACGGATAGGGCGTAACGCCCTGGACCGGCACGCTTAAGCGCGGTTTGGGATAGACCGGCTCGGGGCCCATCAAGCGCACGAGGCGGCGCACCCGCTTGGCGTTGACGCAGTGGCCAGCCAGACGCAGGTGGTCACGCAGGCCCAGGACGCCCTTGAAGTTGTGCTGCGTAAACTCCTCATCGAGCAGGCGCATCAGTTCCAGGTTGTAGGCGCTTTCCCCGCAGGGCTGGTAGTAGAAGCTGCTACGCGCCAGGCCCAGGGCCTGGCAGCGGGCGGCCACGGAGCCACCGGCGGGGGCGGGGGCCTGCACCAGCGCGCGTTGCTGGGCGGTGCTCATCGGGGCAGCGTTTTTTTTAGCAGCGCGTTTTCCAGTTGCAGGCGGCCAATGGCGGCGTAGAGCGGCTCTACATCGGGCGCGGGGGCGCTGGGGGGCGGGCGCGTCGGCAAACACCTGGGCAACTTGCTCGCGCAGGTGCTGTTTCCAGCGCGTGATTTGGGCCGTGGCCAGCTGGTAGTGGGCGGCCAACTCAGCCAGGGGCTGGCGCTCGGTGAGCGCAGCTAGGGCCACTTCGGCTTTGAAGTCAGCCGTGTAGCGACGGCGGGTGCGTTTGGGGGTCATAATCGAGCTAAGCTAGCCCGCTTATCCTGTCCAGCTTTTGGGGAGTACTACAAATGAAGCATTGAGTCTTGAAAAATCACCAATAGTTTTAGTCAATAGTGCTGGTTTGCAGAGTGCCTTTAGCACACCACTCACAGTACGGTTACCTACTTTTAGACCTATCAGCTAGGCTAAATAAAAGGAGATATGGCGAGTGCCAGTAATCTTATCGCTAGCCGTTCAGTCCCTCCGCCATCCCGGCCCACATTGCTCCCAGAACTGCCACGCACCAGTCCAGCGTCGGTGCCTTGTCCGTAAACCCCGTGCTCAGCCGCATCGCCTCCGCCAGCCGGCTCGCGTCTTCGGCCACCACTTCCCGACGCAGCAGCTCCGCCACCCGCGCCCGTAACGCCGCATTGCCCACCACGAGCTGCTGCACCTGCCGCCCCAGCAACTGCGCCCCTGCCAGCGTGAGGTAGCCGCCCGTGTCGTCGGGCAGGTCGAGCAGGTCGGCGTGGTGCTCAAATAGCTCCGCATCCGCCAGCTCCCCGTAATGCTGCACAATTAGCCGCAGGTCGCTGCCGTCTTTGCCCCGTTGCTCTGGCCGGTCCTGCCAGGCCAGCAGCTTCAGCACCACCAGCCCCGGCAGCGACACCACTCGCCAGGGCGGCCCCTCCGGCACGGCCAGCAGCGCCGGCCGCGCCACCGCCTCCGCCACGCCCGCCACCGAGATGCGCGTCAGCCCCGGCCCCGTCACCCGCACCGACCCATAAGCCTCCGCAATGCCGCCAAAGGGCATCAAATCCACCACCACGCCCGTCGGCCCATGAATCAGGCAAAACGCGCTGCTACTCGGAGCCGTGAAGCCCTCGTGGGCCACCAGCCACGCCCGTAGCGCCGCGTACTGCTCCTCGCTGCTCACCAGCACCGCCAGGTCCAAGTCGCTCGTGCCCCGGCGCGGCCCATTGCCCAGCACCGCATCCAGCTGTACGTCCCGTGCCACGGCCCCCACCAGCACGAAATCCACACCCTGCGCCGCCAGCCCCCGGCTCAGCACCGGCATCACCAGGTCCAGCCCTCGCGGCTGCCGCCGCTCAGGCGGAATGTTTGAGATATTGAGCATACAGCCGGTCGGCTACTTCCTGGTTACGGGGGTCGCCGCTCAAAACTAAGTCCGCGTACACCAGCAACGGCGGCACGCAGTCGGGCCGGGCTTGCGCTACGTCACCGCCTTCCAGCGGTATCAGCACCTGCACCGCCCCGGCCGGGTCCGGCACCAGGCGCAGCGCCCGCATCAGCTCGCCCCGCGCCGCCGTCGAGTACAGCGTAAAATCCTGCGGCAGCAGATACCCATCCAGCAACAGGTGCGCCGCTGGCTCGCCGCCCCACCAGGTATTCGCTGGTAGGGGCAAGGCTTGCCAGCCGCTGCGCGCCTGCCCCGGCTCCAGCCAGCGGTAGCGGCCGGCTACCAGCTTCGGGCGCACCGTTTCGCCATACGCCGCCACCCAGCGCCGCCGCAGTTCCGGCACCCGCACCAGCCGCCTGGTTTTCTCGCTCACCAGGTAGTCCTGCGCCTGCAAGCTCAGCAGCATCCGTCCCACCGTCGCCACCGGTAGCCCCGCCCGCCCCGCAATAGCGCGGTACGGCTGCTTCACCAGCTGCGGCTCGGCCAGTAGCGCATACAGCAGCCGCACGCCTGTTTTGCCAAACGCCAGGCCGCCCGCTGCCCGGGCCTCGCGGGGCCGCGCCCGCCCCTGCACCAACACCGCAGTATCATGGGCAGCATCGGCCAGCCAGGCATTACCAGCCCGGTCGAGGTAGCGCGTGCCCTGCGCCCGCAGCTGCTCGCCCTGCGCCTCGCTCACGTAGGGCACCACCAGCACCTCGCCCGTCGCCAGCTCTCCACCAGCCTTCGGCCCCCGCCACCCCGGCCGCACCACCGGTTGAAATTCTGCATGCTGCCCCACGCGCAGCCTCCCCGCAGTTGGAGTGCGCCCCTTTGTCAGCTTTACGGAGAGCTGCGGCGAAAGTAGACCGCTCAGTGCCGCTATGGCCGCCTCTAGCAGGGCTTTCTCTTCCGGTGCTTGTCTCATTTATTATCTCATCTTGAAAAGTGAGACAAGATACGAAAGTGAGACAGATTTACTGCGTTCATCTCGTCACTACTCTGCTCTATAGTACCCAGCGAAGTCCACTAGGTAGACGTAGCCATTGCTTTTAGCAGTCGGCCCCCAGTATTTCTCCGTAAAACTCGAAGGTGGATTCTGCTTCTTATCGTAAGCTATAGGCTCTTCCAGGGTGTAGCAGGCTACCCCCGACACGGCCAGCCCCTGTATCTGCGCCAACTGTGGTGCGTCAGCAAACTGATTTTTCTCCAGCTGACCAATCACAAGGCCCTGGCAAAAGAGCAGCCATCGGTTACCGCTACGTTTTAGCGTTACCGGGTCGCCAACCTTGACTTTATCCCGAATAACCGCATGAGCGTAAGCATTCTTTTCGTCGGCTCCCCACGAAATAAACAGCTTGTCAATGCCGGGCGCTACTACCCGCCCTATCCGTTGCTGCGCGCTTTCGCCGAGGGTGTAGAACTGGCCAGCCGCCACCGCCGCCTCCCGCTCGTAGGTCAGTACCACCAGCCGGTAGCGTGCTCGCGTGTAGGCCACGTACAGCAAGCGCCGCTCTTCTTCCACCAGGTCAGATAAGTTGGCAGCCGGTTCGCCCGTGCGTTTGTCCAGCCCAAAATCGGCATACGAGGGCGGCAGGATAACGGCATCAAACTCCAGGCCTTTCACTTTGTGCATTGTTGTGAATACCACCTCCCGCCGCTGCTGGCCGGGTGCTACTGTATCGCGGTGCTTGTCGTAGAGTTTGGCAAAGTGCCCGTCGTCTTTCCGCGCCAGGTCCTGAATAAAATCCAGCAAGTCCTGGTGCAGCGCTTCGCCCTCGTGGACGGCCCGAAATTCGGCCAGCAGGCAGTGGGCCAGGTGTAGCAGGTAAGGGTCCCATACGTGGCCGTAGTCGGCCAACGCCTGCTCTTTGCGGGCTTTGAACTGCTCGGTAAAATCTGCTTCCAGCAAGGCATCGGGCGTAGCCCGCAAGCCCTGAAATAACTGGTGAAACTCTCGCGAGGCCAGAGGCGAGGTGCTCGTTCCCTGAATGCGCAGCTCCACATCTGGCGGCAGCGCCCGGCCAGGCAAGCTACATTCCTGACGCAAGGCGTTGAAGGCCCGCAGTACCTCATCGTTCGAGCGCAGCATCACCGCTACCTGCTGGTAGGGTTTGCCTGGCTCGTATTCCTCCGCCAATAGCTCCCGCAGCTTGGCTTTCCAATCGGCTGCCTCGGTCTTGCAGTCAAGCAGTTCGCAATAGGTGCGGGGGTGGCCCGGCTGCCGTGCGGCCTGCAAGGCTGGCATTTTCTGGAAGCGTACTTCATTGGCTGCCAGCAAGCCGGCCGCAGCTTCCAGAATAGCCGGGTAGGAGCGGTAGTTATTGCTCAGGTATAGCGTTTTGGGCTGGTAGCGTTGGTGAAACTCTACGTAGTAGGGGTAGGGGTCGATAGCCCCACCCTCGTTCACGCGCTCGTAGCCGTAAATGCTCTGGTTAGGGTCGCCAATGACGCACAGCCGCACGGGGTCGCCCTCAGCCGGAACAGGTGGCGCCAACTGTTGCAACAGGCGCAGGCGTAGCTCGGTGATGTCCTGAAACTCATCCACAAACACGTAGCTGATGCGGCCTAGCTCCCGCTCCAGCAGGCCCGGTGTGCGTTCCAGAGCCTGCGCCAGTAGCGGTACCCACTCGTCAAACTCGCGGCCGTCGAGTTCGGCTCCCAGGCAGCGCCGACATAGACTATGAAACGTGTGCACGTGCAGCCGCTGAATCAGCCGCCCATAGCCCAAGGCCCTGAACAGCTTGCCCAACCGGTCTTTCAGTTCTACTACCACGGCCCGGTTGTAGGCCAGCACCAGAATCTGCTCGGGCGGCACCTTTTTCTTTTGCACCAGCCGGGCCACGCGCAGGGTCAGCGTGTGGGTTTTGCCACTGCCTGGCCCGGCCAGCACTTGCAGGTTTTCGCCCAGCGGCGCATCGTACACCTCCCGCTGCTCAGTACTCAGGTTGGCTTCGGCTTTTACCAGCGCTTCTTTTTGGAAAGCGGCCAGGCTCGGGTGGTTTTCGGGCAGGTATTCCTCCAGCAGCTTCAGTAGTGCCTCGCTGCTGTCGCACTGAAAGTAGCGCTTGATAAACCCGTCCTGCCGCTCCGGCACCCGCAGGTTGGCCAGGCACTGCAGGGCTATCAGCCGCAGCTCTTTCAGGCGTAGACCTTCCTCAAACTCCACCGATACCCGGTAGTCATCCGAGGCCCGGTCGCTGCGGTCGGGGGCCGCGAGGTTGTCCAGAAACAGCTCGATGCCCATCGGCACCAACGACCCATCGCCCCGCAAATAGCCCAACGCCCGCGCCAGAAAAAGCAGGTTGTTCAGGTAGTCGGGCGGCGCGTCTTCCAGCCCCAGCGCCAACACCAGGTCGGCGTAGTTGAACTTGGATTTCTCGGCCCGCACCACCACGGCCAGCAGCTTGGTGAGGTGCGCTTGCAGCTCGCTTAGCGGCTTCCGCCACTGCCCCGCCTGTTGCGCCCCGTTGTAAATAAGCTGCACCACCCGCGGCTCGTGGCGGTGGCGGCGGTTCAGCTCCGACTGCACCCGGGTATGCGGCAGCAGGCGCACCAGCTTCAGCGCAAACTTGGCCCGCTTCTTTTGCCAGTCCGTCACCAGCTTCTTGCGCGCCTCTACCGGCAGCAGCTTGCGCTTGTTCTTGTCTACTTCTTCCCAATAAAGCTGGCGGGGTCGAAATTCCTCGTCGCTTATTTCGCGCACCAGTCGGTCCCATTCCTCACCATCCAGGCTGCGCTGCTGGCCCGCCCGCACGCCTTCCAGCAGCTGCCGGGCCAGGGCAAACACGCCCTCTACCAGCGGCAGCCGGCCGGCCTGGCAGCTTTGCTGGTCGCGCCAGCCCGTTAGCTCGGCCCGGCGCAGGTCGGTAATAGTCAGGGTCAGGTAGCGCTCGATGCACAGCGCTTTCACCCGCTGCGCTTGGTATAGCAGCCGCGTCAGCTCGTTCCAGCGGCGCTTGCCGGCCAGCGCCAGCAGTTCGGCCACGGGCAGTAGCAGTCCGTCGCCGGCCCGTAGCGGCGAAGCCCGCAGCTTGGCTACAAACTGCTCTACTTCCTGCCGCTCGCCTTGGTTCAGGTGCCAGTACACCGGCTCTTCCAGCAGCCGCAGGGGCAGGCTGGCCGGCGTGTACATGCCCAGCCGCAGGCGCTTTAGCTCTTCCAGCCAGTGCAGCGCCAGCCGAAACTTCGTGTTGGCTTCCTCGGCATTGTCGCCGTCCTCTTCGACCTTCAAGTCCAGCGGCAGCGGGAAGGCAACGGGCGGCTCGGTGGCCAGCGGCCGGAACCGCGCCACGTACTGGTGCACCTTATCCTGCACCCGCGCCAGATAGTCCCAGCTCAGGTCCGAGCGGTGCTGCAGGTCGCGCAGCTTGCCAAAGTCCTCGCGGGTAGCCACGCACATTGCCCGAATCGGCCGCCCTGTGGTAAAGCCGGCTTGTTGCCGCAACGTTTCGTCGCGGCCGGCCCGGCCTACTTCCTGCAAAAAGTCTTCAAACGTCGAAGACGGCCCCAGGTGGTAGAGGTAGTGGATATTGCCGATGTCCATGCCCATGCCAAAGGCTTTGGTAGCCACCAGCACCACTATTTCGTCGGTTTCTCTATCAACTGGCTGCTGCGCTCGCGGTGGCTTGTAGGCAGCATACTTGTCGGCCCGGTCGTGCCCATCGAGGCCCGCATGAAAAAAATCCACCTGCCCGGCCCAGCTCAGGTGGCGCTCCTCGGCTAATGTCTTCAGGGCCAGCGTGGTTTCTTCGGCCTGCCGCCGTGTGCGCACAAACACCAGCACCCGGCTGCGCGCCGGGTCGAAGGCTTGCGCCCGCAGGTCATCAAGTACCGCATCCAGCTGCTGCGGCGCGTTGGCCACCGCCTTAAAGCGCATCTCGATGTGCGCCTGCACCGGGTTGGAGCCCAGGTCACCGAGTAGCTTCATGGTCAGGAAATAAGTTGTTGAAATTAGCCAGAATCTTCTCCGTCACCGTGGCCGAAAACAGCAGTATCGGAAACCGCCGCTCGTAGTCTTGCAGCGCGCCCAGCCGCAGCCGTTGCACATGCCGCGCCGAGTGTAAATAGTCGGGCCGAAACTCGTGGCCCCACTGCGAAATGCAGTGCGCCTCATCAAATATTGCGTATTCCAGTCCGCCATCAAGGGCGAAACGCTGCGCAAAAGCTTTGCTGAAACCATTGCTCCGAAACCGCTCGGGCGTAATAAAGAGCAGCTGAATTTCGCCGCCCGCTACGCGCCGGTAAATCTGCCCCAACTCGTCCTGCTTGTCGGAATTGATACACTCCACGCTGCTGTAAAATCCTAGCTCCCACAGCTTGGTTACCTGGTCTTCCATCAGCGCCCGCAGCGGCGTCACCACGATGCTCAGCCGGTTGGTATAGCTGCTTCTGTACAGCGCCGGGGCCTGAAAGAGCACCGACTTGCCGCCGCCCGTCGCCAGCGTTACTACCAGGTCGGTTTGGGCCGGTAAAATGTCGTCGAGGCAAAGCAGTTGCTTGGGCCGCCACTCGTGCACCCGCTCCCGCGTCGGGTCCGTAGGGTCGCGCAAAAACACCTGGCGCAGCAGCTCGCGGGCTTTATCTAAGTCCAGGGCAAAGTCGGTGTCGGGCCGCACGCCGCCCAGGTGCCGGTCGGCCAGCTGTGCTGCTGCCTCATATTCCTCCCGCTTTTGCCACGGCACCCCTACGGTTTCCCGGTCAAACTGCCAGGTGCGGGCCAGGCCAGCAAAGTCGGCCAGGCGCGGGTCCAGCAGCCACAACTGGCTTTGGGTATCGTCGTCGGCCACCAGCGCCCGCAGGCGCTGCACCAGCGGCCGCTGCAATTCGAGCAAAAACAACAGGTTGCGTTCCAGGATACCCAGGTCTGCCGCTTCCGCGTCCTCATCGGAGCCAGCCGCTAGCTCACTGGTGGCCGTGCTTTCAGCTTCGTCAACTTCCTCTGTTCCATCCTTTGTCTGTTCGGCCACGGCGCGCCGGGCCGCCTCAAACAGCCGCGAGCCTTGGGCCAGGTAATAGTTTTCGAGCAGGTTGAAGCTGTCCAGCACCACCCGCAACGGCCCCAGGTAGTTGGCTTCCAGAATAGCCGCTGCCTCGCTCACCGGTGCTACCAGCAGTCCCCGGCCTTCGCCCCGCTGGTGCAGCAGTTCGAGCCGCCGTGCCAGCTGCGCCTCGCGGCTCGGAATGTAGAAGCCGCGCCCGTCCGGCCCGAAGTAGTTTTCCAGTCGCCCCACCTCTTCTGGCCGTTGTACCAGCAGCACCAGGGGCAGCGGCTGCGTGCCACGTTCAGCTATTCCTACCGTCAGCTCGGTTTGCAGCAGCCAGTAGCGCGACCGGTAAATGGTTTCCGGGTTCAGCGGCACCACCCCCAATTGCTGTTGCAGCCGTTGCGTGGGCGGCCCGGCGCTACGCAGCTGGCGGGCAGGGTAGGAGCGGGCCTGGCTGCTTATGGTTTCCACCGGGTGCCCGGGCGCGGCAAGCTCCTGCACCAGCTTTTCCCACCCAAAGCTGGCCCACACCCGATACTGCCCATACTGGTGCTTTTCGAGCCAAAAGTTATCGTAGTCATCGGGTGGGGCGGCTCCTAGCTGCCGGGCTTGGGTGCGCGTCAGCGCTATAAAGCTCTGCCCACCCGAAAATTTCAGCCACTCGGCACTAGTGGCCGCGTTGCTGCGCACTTCATCGGCCAGCAGTTGAAGCAGTTCCTTTTTGTTGCCTAGCGTTATCAGGTCAGGCTCTACCACGGCTATTGCCAAGTCCGTCTGCTCCCGCAAGGTGGCTTGCTCATGGCGCAGCTGCTCCACACTCAGGCCCCAAACGCCCTGCCCCCGCGCCCTGGCTCCCGCTGGCAAAGTCAGCAGGCACGCGCCCAAATCAATTTTCAGCTCTCGCAGCCGGGCTTGGAGCGCCGGGGCCATATTGGCCCCCAGCACCGGCCAGCCCTGCTGCTGGCAGTGCGCCATAAAACGACCAAGCAGCACGTGCTCGGTCGGATGCGCCGCCAACTGCTGTACCACGGCTGCCGGCCGCAGTGCCCGGTAGCCCACTGCAGTTTGCTCATCGGCCCAAAGCTGCACCGGACTACGCAGCAGGGCCTCGGCCCACGCTTCACGCGGCGCTACCAGTATCGCCCCCGGTGCGGCCCCGGCCACCCAGGCCTGCACCTGTTGCCGCAACGTCGAGTCAGCTGGTTGGGGGCGCAGCCACTCCCAGGCTTCCTGCCAAAGCTGTGGCTGGCTTTCTTGCAGCCAGGGCCAGCTGGCTAGCTCGTCGCGCATAACTCCCACCGTTACCCGTATATCGGTGGCAAACAAGGAACTCAGTAGCTCCCAATCCGCCGGTTCCGTTAGCACTAGTCGCACCACTTGGTTTACGAATAAGTCCAGCACCAGCTGCGCATCGGCCGCTGCCGTGTGGGCCGTGCGCAGGGCGTAGGTCTGTAGCTGCGGGCTCAGCGCCATTTCTACCAGTAGGGTGTCCCACAAGCTGGCAGTTGCCAGCATCACCCCGTGGGCCGCCAGCACGGGCGCGTCGAAGCCCCGCACGTTGTGCCCTACCGTCAGGTAGGAACCCGCTGCAACTCGTTCAGCTAACTCCTCCAACACCACTGCCACCTCTTCCTTACCCTGCCCAACGTGCCAGGCCCCCAAAGTGCCCCAGGCTATTTCGTGTATCGTTTCCCGGTTACTTTCTAAGTCTAGGGCCAACGCCGAAAACGTGCGCGCCACCCGGCTCTGCAGCCATTGCCAGGCCCGCTTTTGGGTAGCCGCGCTATGGCTGGCAGTAAGTAGGCCGGCTACGTTGCCCAATTCTTCTTCGTCCAGTTGCGCCGCTACCAAGTCACCCTCGCGGGCCGGTAAGGTAGCGAACTGTGCCAGCGCTTCTGCCTGCGGAAAGGGCAGCTTTTCGCCCGTCAGCCACAGTTCCAGGGCAGCCCCCGGTGCCAGGCGCGCTACCAGCAGTTCTTCCAGGACCTGCTTATCGCCCATCGTGGTGCGTAGTACCTGTTGATAGCGCAAGTACTCCGCCGCAGTGGTTAGCTCGCTTACCTGCTCCAACCACTGCTTCGCCGTCTCGTGGTAAACCGAAGCCTGCTCGCTTCCTAAGGCTCTTTTGAGCTGTTGCCACTTGCCAACCAGCTCTTCCGTACTGGCCCGGTCCACATAAGCCAGGTACAGGCCCGGCACGCCCGTTTGTGCGGCAGTAGACCACCAGGCACTTACCAGGTCGGGCTCCTCATTTACCAGATTTATCACCCGCTCGGCCACGGCCGGCCAGCTAACCAATGGCGAACGGTAGCGCAGCCACAACTGCCACTGGTAGTCGGGGGCCGCACGAGCCAGTAGCGCTTCCAGCCACTCGTCGCTAGCATCGGGCTGCTTGGCCTTTACCAAGCTCGCTGTTCGCACCAGTGCAGCCAGCGTCTCCGCATCGGTTACCGGGGCTAGTTGAGCAAGAAGCTCCTCGGTTACAACCTGGCGAACATCCTCGGCCAGCCGGCTACTCAGCAACCGCTCCGCCACGCTCCACGCCAATTTAGGAATCAGCCTGCGCAGCAAAGCCAGGTCGGCACCCACCGGGCGGGCCCAGGTAGCTTCAGTTTTCCCCGTGTGGCGTGGGCTTGGCTGCTCGGCAAATAGCAGCCAATCGTTCACTAGTGGTAGTACGCCACCTAGCTGCTTGATATTCCAAAATATCTCCGCTGACTCCCCAGCTTTTCTCAAAAAGCCAAATCCTCGTTCAGAAACTACACTGGTGGCTTGTCCAAAGTATAGCTTGTCATCTTCCGGTAGGTGAACTACAGCGTTAGTATTCGGCCGTTGCACCATCGGTTTAGCCGCTCCGCCCCGAGGCTTTTCCATAGCAGCAACAGCTGGCTGCTCAACTCCTGGCACGGAGGCCAAAACGACTATCGGCTCAGCATCTGCTTTGTTCTCAGCAGTAGTAATTGATTCTTGAACAAAATCTACTGGTACTCCTGCCTCTGCATTTCGCGGCAATTCAGCTTGAACACCAGGCTTATCAGCTTCAACTGGCAACCCCAATTCCTGCCTTACCAGCGCCTCCCACTCCGTCGGCACCTCCCGCACGAGCCGCAGGTTCGGCACCTCCATCTGCTTGCTCAGTAGAGTATGCAACTGCTGCGCCGTGAGATTAAACTTCTTCAGTAGCTGCGCCAGTTGCATCGTTCGCCAGATTTAATTTCTGCGAAGTTGGTAGCTGAAAGTTAATTATCAGGCAAGTGCCTCTAAAAGTCCAACTTGCCAGCCCGACTTACACTACCGCCACGCCAAATTCACAGTCGTTTTCCTCCTCGCCATTTGTCAGTGCTAATGCCAGCCGCACCACGGCGGCTGTTCAAGTTTGCGGACTCTGCCCCGGCCACGATAGTCTTGCTAAAAAAGTACCAGACCACCGACCCTGATATCCAGCAGCAGGTTGCGCGAGTCCTGGCCCGTTCAACTACCCGGCCCAAGCCGGCCGCCGTCCCTTTCGAATCGGTGGCCTCGACAAAGCCGAGGTTTCCCGCACCCTCAACGCTAGTTCAGTTTAATGTCAGAGTCTGGGGGCAAATCCTTCGCCTTTAGGCGAAGACTTTAGCTCAATACTTTTGCCCACCGTTTCGGGCAAGCTATGTAACACTACCGCAAGACCAGTCATACCACGTATGATTGTAAGTATCATATTGTTTGGATAAACAAATATTTCAAATCCGTGATGACGAACTGATAGGGGAGCGGGTGCGCGAGTTGATACGCGGCATTTGTAAGGAGAACGAGGTAGAAATTTTGAAAGGGCACATTTCGAAAGACCACGTCCACCTGTTTGTGTCGGTGCCACCGCACTTGGCTATCAGCAAGTTGGTGCAATACCTGAAAGGGAAAAGCTCGTACAAGTTGCTAGCCGAGAACAAACAGTTATCCAAGGTATTCTGGGGACGACATCTGTGGGCACGGGGCTATTTCGTGGCTACTTCGGGCAACATCACTGACGAGGCAATCATGGACTACATCCAGAACCAAGACGAGAATCAGAGCACGGATGAGTTCACAGTTGTCGAATAACTTCAGTCGGCTTCAGCCGAACCTAAATCTACCGGCTTATAGCCGGTAGTAGTTTAATTAAGTGACCCCGTACAAATGCAATCCATTCGTTACATTGCACGCCAAAAAGCAAAGCTCTTATAATTTTGAAACGGCTCTTTTTCACAATAACTTATATACCGTATCTAATCTGTTTACAACATGAATATTGACCTCTCTAAATGGAATTTGCTTAAAGCAGGGCAAATCGAAGATGAGTTTGAAGGCTTTGATGATGAAATGGTTTTCGAATTGACCGATGGAACAGTATATTACCAATCCGTTTACAAATACAATTATTTTTATTCTTACAGGCCAACGGTTAAGATTTACTCTAATGGTTATTCAAAAATTATCGTGCCAGATGGCATGAATGATTATGCTGAGATAGAGGAAACAACCGCTGTGAGAAGTAAAATTGTAAATGATTTTAGTGGTTGGTCTGGCGATACAATTTTTGAATTGCAAAATGGTCAGATTTGGAAACAGGATAAATATCAATACAAATATTTATATGCACATAGACCAGATGCCACTATTGTTAAGGTAGGCAATAATTTCTTTATGAATGTAAAAGGCAAAATTATTAGAGTGAAGAAAATTAAATAGAATAATTTCTTAATATTATTTTAAAAATACATCAGAAATGAAAGAGAGATTACTGAAAGCTCTTGAAAGGCAAAAAAAGATAGGTGAAAGTTTTAGCTTTCGACTTGAGAGCGTTACTAGTTCGGCAATGCTTGACGATTTGATGGCTGATTATGTGCAGTGGAATAAAGTTAATTGTGACATACTTGAAAATTCTTATGTCCATAAGCAGCTTTTTAGGATGTATTCAGGGGTGAATTATTTAGGCAATGCATATGATGACAGCAATCTATTCCAAGCAAAACGGAATGAGATATTGTACTGCTTGCCAAAACAATTAGGTCATTTGAACACCGCAATAAATCACACACAAGATTTAAGAAATACTGAGTTACTTCCTTTTGATGAACAAGTTACTATTGTTCAAGAAACTAAACCAAGAATGACAGGAATGAAAAAGCTTTTTATCAGCCATGCTTCAGTAGACGCAAATAAAGTTAAGCCACTAATAGATTTGATAGAATCTGTTGGAGTCTCACACAGCCAGATTTTTTTCTCATCTCATGAGGCTTATGGGGTAGGACTTGGTGAAAATATTTTTGAACGTTTAAAGAGGGAGTTAGAAGATGAGGTGTTTGCTCTCTTTATTTTGAGCGATAATTTCTATCAAAGTGCAGTTTGTCTCTGCGAAATGGGAGCAGTCTGGATTAAGTCAAACAAGCAGATACCTGTTTTGATACCGCCTTTTGATTTCAAAGATGTCAAGGGAGTATTTCCTAATTCTCTTGGTTTTAAAATTAACGATAAGAGTCAATTAAATTCATTCAAGGAGGCATTGATGTCATATTTTGATTTGCCACCAGTACATACGTCCCGATGGGAAGAAAAAAGAGATGAATACTTATTAAAAGTTAATGCTCTTTTATAAGCATGTGGTTGTGGAGGGAATACAATCTGGTAACATGAGCCATGTTATTATTTTTTTGAGCCAAATCTAGCTCATTCCATCATCCTCACGCCACCTTGCGCAAATCGTGAAGATTCGTGCTAACATCCCAGAATAAAGGGAAGCAAAAAAGTCGGACTTTGGGGTGCCAAATGTGCCCCGCGCAACCCCCACGGCCCAGGCTTGCCAAGCGGCGGGTTTTCTCGCGCAGCGGGAGCCGGAGGGGGAAGGCTCTGACTATGAACCAAAAACACCTGCTTTTTTTCCTGCTGTTATTGCTAGCGGGCACGGCTTTTGGCCGGCCTGCGGCGCCGACCGCCGTGCAGCTGGCGCACCTGCGCTGCGAGCTGCTGACCAACCCCGAGGGCATCGACGCCACTGCCCCGCGCCTGAGCTGGGAGCTGAGCAGCGCCGGGCGCGGCTTGGAGCAAACCGCCTACCAGCTGCTGGTGGCCTCGACGCCCGAGAAGCTGGCCGCCGACGAGGGCGACTTGTGGAATTCGGGTAAGGTCGGCGGGGGCAGTCGGGGCTGGTGGCCTACGGGGGCGCGCCGCTGCGCAGCCGCATCTGCTGCTACTGGAAGGTGCGAACGTGGACCAACCAGGGCGAATCGGGGTGGAGCGCGCCGGCCCGCTGGAGCATGAGCCTGCTGAATTACCTCGACTGGAAAGGCCGCTGGATTGGCCTCGACCACGCCTTTGCTTGGGACAAGGAGGAGTCGCACGCGCGGCTGTCGGCGCGGTATTTCCGCAAGGAGTTTACTGCCGCCAAGGTGGTGACGCAGGCCACGGCCTCCATTTTATCGGGCTGGGGCTGTACCTGAACGGGCAGTGTGTGGGCGACTGGTACAGCCTCAGCCCTACTGACTATACACAGGGCGTCAAGGTAAACATCTGCGACGTGACAGCGCTGCTGCGGTCTGAGAGTAAGTGCCCAGGAACTGTTTCTGATACGGCTGCTCGACGAAGCATTTAGGAGGCGCGAGGTTAGCTTCTCGCTTAAGTGCATTATCCCTTGAGATGACAGAAATCGTTACAGTGCCCTCCGATTTAGTAATCGCTGCACAGACATCGGAAAAAACAGCTTTCCCCGGCGGGTGCGGTAGCCCCCCTCATTCAATTCCTGCGCAATCTGTCCCAGCGTATGCCCCTGCGCCTGGAGCAGGCCCCCAAGCCGCGCCGCCTGCTGGTTCTGCTGATTGGTGCGAGCATTTTCCTGCCGAACGTGCCGACTCTTCTCAATAACTGCCGACGTCAGATTAGCCGGCGTACCCAGCACCGCCCCGCGCGCCTTCTTGGCGGCGAGGGCCTCTTTGGTACGTTTGGAAATCATCTCCCGCTCGTGCTGGGCGATGACGGCGAACAGCCCCACGGTAAGGGTATTGGCATCAGGCATGTCGCAGCAGACGAACTGCACCCCCGAGTCGCGCAAGGCGAAGATGAACCCCGCATTGCGGCTTAACCTATCCAATTTGGCAATCAGCAACGTCGCTCCCGCCGCCCGCACCGCCGCGATAGCTGCCAGCAGCTGCGGCCGCTGGTTTTTCTTCCCACTCTCAATTTCCACGTACTCGGTGAGCAGTTGCGCCGGGTCGGCGACGAAGGCCCGCACCGCCGCTTGCTGCGCTTCGAGGCCGAGGCCGGACTGGCCTTGACGAGCGGTGCTCACGCGGTAGTAGGGGACGTAGTGGGGGAGGTCGGTAGCCATCGTGGCAGGAGTATCTGGCAAAAGTAGGGCTTATAACGTTTAGTAAACGCACGCTTTTATAGCATGTAAAATCAACGTACCTTACGCCAGTTTTGTACTACAGTCCCCGTTTTGTACTGTGTCCGCCCCGCTATTCCCCGCCTGCACCTATACTCCTTATTATAGAGTCTCCACCCAAAAGCAAAGCAACTCGGGGCTGGGCCTCGAAGCGCAACAAGCGGCCGTGCGCCAATTCGTGCCCGACCCGGCGCAGCTCGGGCCGGAATTCGTGGAAGTGGAGAGCGGCAAGCAGAACCAGCGGCCCCAACTACTGGCGGCCATCGCCGAGGCCCGGCGCACAGGCAGCACCTTGCTCATCGCCAAGCTCGACCGGCTAAGTCGGAACGCGGGCTTCATCTTCGCCCTGCGCGATTCGGGGGTGCGGTTCGTTTGCTGCGACATGCCCGATGCCAATACCCTTACCGTGGGGCTGTTCGCCGTCATCGCCCAGCACGAGCGCGAGATGATTTCCAAACGCACCAAGGATGCCCTCGCCGCCAAGAAAGCGCGGGGGGCGCAGCTGGGTAGTCCCCAGAACCTGACACTGGCGGCCATTGCCCAGGGCCGGGAGGTCATGCAGCGCAACGCCCGCGAGCACCAGGCCAACCGGTAGGCCGCCCAACTAACCGAACTGCTGCGGGCGAAGGGGCATAAGCTGGGGCAAATTGCCGCTAAGCTCAACGACGCGGGCTACCGGACCCGGCGGGGGAAGGAGTTTCAGGTCACCACCGTACAGCGATTGTTACCTCCTATTGGTAGTACGTTAGCTGACCCAGCGTGCGGGTCGGTCCAGCAGGGCAACTGTACAGCGAAGAACGGCCACACCTGGCGCTGAACTACGCAACCCCCAACTAAGTCCATCAGCAAGTAACCCTCCTATGGTGGTGGACCCGTTGGCGGGCTACCCACAAAGGCTTATTGGACCAACCACCAGACCCCGGTCAGTAACATAAGCGGATAGAGCCAGCGACCAGCAATTTCCAGGTGATTGGCCAGTACCAGCCGTTTTCCCATATCCAGGCGATAGGTGACAATAGTTTGCACCAGGGCAAAGGTGATGAGGAAATAAAACAGGTAGAAGAGTTTGTCGGCCACCGTGAGGTAGCCTACGGCCGGCAACCCCGTTTGAAACGTTAGCTGCAAGGCAATACTGGCCAGCAGCGCCGTAACGGTTAAGCCAACGGCCACATCCAGCCGGTTAGCGGGCACAAAAAAGACCAGGTAGGCCGTGAGCAAGATAAAAATGTTGGGAATCAGCATTTTGAGTAGCAACGAACGGGGTTGCCGGGTAAGGTCCACTTCGTAGCTCAAGCGGGCGTAAGCCAAGCGCTGCCTGAAAGCCCGGTCACCAAAATTCGTCTGGTAGACTTTTTGCGTCGGTCGAAACCGGGTGCCCGTGATATCGAAGCCGGGCACCGTGACGGCCGAGTCCAAGCCTAGCCGGGAGCCTTGCCACTCCGCCAGGGGATATGCACCGGGGTCGGACACGAGGCGTACCAGACTCGTATCCAGCACGGCACTTTCCAGGACGATGGGCAGGCGCTGCACTTCGAAGGGGAAGTGATGAAAATCCGGGGTGCACAGGAAGCTGCCCGCGCAGACACCCGTCACGTAAACGGTATCGCGGTGAGCGGTAAAGCGCGTTTCGGTTACCTCAAACTTGCTGAGCGTACCGTTTACGAAATCCAGTTGTTGCAGCTGGCGAAGCACGGCCGTATCCGCCGGCGTAGGAAAGCGCAGCCACCAATAAAAACTGGTTTGAAAAGAGGTATGCGCAAAATCAACTTGCAGCTCCTTGACATAGAGGCCAAAAGCTACCGGGATGGGCCGCGCCTGGGCGTGGAAGAAACCGCTGAAGAAGAGGCAGTTGACCAAAAATGCACAGGTAAATTTTTTCATAGTCAACCTACTAGAGGATAAACGACTTTCTGCCCGCTCTTCGACAGGTTGTGCAACCCACCTGGAGCAACTACGCGCGTGAATGGTGGGACGAAGGTGGAATAAAAGCAGCAATGATAGCTCCGTAAGCTAAAAATTTGCTACATTTAGCCTTCACAATTTACGGCGCGCTATGAGAGACGAGTTCGACCAGCAGGAACCAGGGAGCACGAACCTGTTTACCAAGACGTTGCTTATCCTTTATGCCGGCCTACTCGCCTTTACCGGGGGTAAAGTGCATGCGACAACTTCGGCGTCGGAAAAAGCCCCCCTGGATGAAGACTTCGTGTCCCGGCTGCGCCGGCTGAAATACAAGCCGCAACTCGTCCTCAAGTTAAACCTGGCTAACCCACTGGCCAGCAAGGGAGTGCTGCACAGCTCCCATAGCTCGCACAGTTCGCACAGCTCCCATTACTCTTCTTCCGGTGGCGGCCACAGCTCCCACACATCCCATAGCTCGCACTATTCCTCCTCTAGTTACGCACCCTCGTCGGGCAGTAGCTATACTCCTTCGTATTCCACCCCCTCCTACACCCGGCCGACCTACCGACCCCCCAGCGCATCTGCTACGCGCCGCCATCGTGCAGCCAGTAAGGCAAAGACGGTTTACCCGCCAGTAGTTACGACCGCCTATGCCTTAGGGGACCGGGTGCTCAAGCTAGGGGACCGCGGCCTGGATGTAGTGGCCTTGCAACAGCTGCTCATCAGCGTGCCCTACCAGGTAACGGCCAGTGGCATATTTGACCTGGCCACCAACGCAGCCGTGAAGGCTTTCCAAACAACGCACGGGCTGCCTGCCGATGGGGTCGTGGGCACCCAAACCCTAAGTGCTTTGCAATAATAAGCCCGCGATGGAACTACACGTACAAGCTGACGGACTGGAAGTGATAGTGGAGGCGGCGCAGTACAGCGAAACCACCCTGCACAAGTGCTTCTACTGGTACACGCGGGACTACTGCGTGACGATTCATCCCGCCCTGGCTGGCCAGCTACGCGTCCAACTAGTGCCCAAAGAAGGCAGCATTGGGGATATGGCCGCCTTGCAAAACCAGGTTCACACGGACTTGCTGGACTTCCGGCTGCGCGAGCTGATTGCGGAGGAAACCCGCCCCATACGGGAGTTACTGGTGGCTAAGGCCTTCGCCCACTACGCCCCGGCCCAGCCCCTGACGGCCGTTATTTCCGACCCCGTCGGCTTTCACCCGTTGGCTACCGGCAACTGATGGAGCCCACGCTGGCGCGCACGACGCGCAAATTCCAGGACGTAACGGCGTACGCGCCAACCGGCCCTTATTTCCTCTTGCCGTTTCGCTTCCACGTGCTCACTCCCGAAAAGGAGCTGCTGGTCAGCGAAGTGGGCGACTACCTGCTCGTGCCCCGCGGCACGGTGGCCCGCCTGGTAGAGCGCGAGTTGAGCTATGACGAAGACCCGGAGTTGTATGCTGACCTGCTGGCGGGCTTTTTTATCACGGACGCGCCCGAACTACCCCTGTTGGACGTGCTGGCCACGCGCTACCGCACTAAAAAGGCCTTTTTAGAAAACTTTACGGCCCTGCACATCTTCGTGGTCACCCTGCGCTGCGAGCACACCTGCCACTATTGCCAGGTATCGCGCGTCACGGCCGACAAGGATGCTTTTAACATGGCCCGGCAGCACCTGGACCAGGGCATTGCCCACATGATGCGCTCGCCCAACCCCCACGTCACGATGGAGTTTCAGGGGGGTGAGGCGCTGCTGGCCTTCGACACCATTCAGTACGGCGTGGCCGAAGCGGAGCGGCTGGCCGCCCATCATGGCAAGCGCATCACCTTCGTTATCTGCACCAACCTGGCGGTGGTCACCGACGAGATGCTCACCTACTGCCGGCAGCACGACATCTTGCTCTCCACCTCGCTGGATGGCCCGGCCTTTCTGCACAACGCGAACCGGCACCGCCCCAAGCGCAACAGCTACGAGCTGACGGTACAGGGGATTGCCCGGGTCCGGGAGCTGGTGGGCTACGACCGCGTATCGGCCCTGATGACCACCTCGGCCTTGTCGCTGGAGCATCCCCTGGCCATCGTGGACGAGTACGTGGCCCAAGGCTTTCCCAGCGTCTTTCTGCGGCCCATCTCGCCCTACGGCTTTGCCCTGCGCCACGACCGCAAGAACAAGTACGCGACCGACGCCTTCCTAACGTTTTACAAAACGGCGCTGGCGCACATTCTTGACCTTAATTTTCGGGGTCACTTCCTGCGGGAGGACTACGCCACTATTATCCTGCGCAAAATCCTGACGCCCTTCTCCGTGGGCTACGTGGACTTGCAGTCGCCGGCTGGCCTTATCAACAGCGTGGTCGTGTTCAACTACGACGGGGCGGTATATGCCTCAGACGAGGCGCGGATGCTAGCGGAGATGGGCGACCTGACCTTTAAGCTCGGGCACCTGGCGACGCATTCCTACGAGCAACTCTTCTACGGCACCACGGCGCAGCAGATAGCTGGAGCCTGGGCCAACGAAGCCCTGGCGGGGTGCTCGGAGTGCGCCTTTCAGCCCTTCTGCGGCGCGGACCCAGTGCTCCACCACGCCACCCAGGGTGACATGTACGGGCACCGGCCGACGAGTGTGTTCTGCCAGAAAAACATGGAAATCATTCGCTACCTGTTCGAGCTGCTGGATGCGGACCCGCGCATCGAGGCCATCTTCCGGCGCTGGGTAGCCGACTTTAATTAACTTAACTGGGATGCTGCGTTTACGAGGTACTGCTCATCACTTCGACCAGCCGCTGGTCGGCACCATTACCCGCCAGCCGGGCAGCCCAGGCACCCAGCAGTTCCTGGTGGTGGACGCTGGGGACCCCTACCCGGCCAGCTCTGCCTATGGGGCGGTACTGACCGCCAGCCCTACCTTGCCGGCAGCCTGGGCTGGTCCCGGTCTCACGCACCTGCTGCATCTGGACCAGCTGGCGGAAGGCGACGTGGTTTCGCTACAGCCCACGGGGCAGCTGCTTCGGCAGTATCAGGTGAATTCAGCCCAGAACTTTCTGCTGGCCACCGAGCGCTGCAACAGCAACTGCCTCATGTGCTCGCAGCCCCCAAAAGACCGCGACGACACCGGGTATCTGCTGCGCCTCTACCGGCAAGTTATTCCGCTCATTCCAAGTACCTGTCCCGAATTGGGCATTACCGGAGGTGAGCCTACGCTGCTCGGCGACGGCTTTTTTGAGTTGCTTCGTCTCTGTAAGCAGCATCTGCCCACCACGGAGCTACACTGCCTGACCAATGGGCGCAGCTTCGCCTGGCGCGAGTTTGCCGAGCGGCTGGGCGAGCTGGCGGTGCCCCAGCTCATGCTGGGCATTCCGCTCTACGCCGACCATGCGCCCTTGCACGACTATGTGGTGCAGGCCCGGGGAGCCTTTGACCAGACCGTGCGCGGCCTGCATGAGCTGGCGGCCGTGGGGCAGCGGGTGGAGATTCGGGTCGTGCTGCACCAATTGACCGTCCCGCGCCTGGGAAAACTAGCGCGTTTTATTTACCGCAACTTTCCCTTCGTCGAGCACATCACCTTCATGGGCTTGGAGAATACGGGCTACACCCCGCACAACCGCGACAAGCTCTGGGTGGACCCGGTAGACTATATGCCTGAGCTGCGGGAGGCCGTAGAGTTCCTGGCGGCGCACCGCCTGCACGTATCGCTCTACAACCACCAACTCTGCCTGCTGCCCGAGACGCTCTGGCCCTTCGCCCGACGCTCCATCTCGGACTGGAAAAATGTCTACTTACCCGCCTGCGCCACCTGCGCTGTCCAGCAGCAGTGCGGGGGCTTTTTCGCTTCCAGCCTGACCCTGCATAGCCAGCATATCGCTCCGATTCCCACACCTTATTCTGAACTACTCCCCGGATGAAACTACCGCTACTCCTGCTAGGTGCCACCCTCACTTTTGCCCGCCCGGCGTTCGCGCAACTTACCGTTATCAACCCCACCGACCAGCCGGTGAGCCTGGCCCTGGGCTTCTACGTGGATAAGGGCCTGTGGAAGGGCTGGAACACGAAGGGCTGGCTCACGCTGGCCCCGCATGACTCCTTGACGGAGCTGCCGGCCGGCATCAACGGCAACTGCTTCTGTTATTTTGTCCGCGTACCGGGCAGCGACTGGCACGACACGGGGCGCTACCCACTGTTTCTGCACCCTACCGACGCTTTCGCCATCGCCGGTGCTGCCAACGACGCGCCGCTGACGCTGAACCAAAACTCCCGGAAGGCTGGCTTTGCGAAGGTGGATTTGCCGGCCGGGCAGCGCGCCTACCGCCTGCGCCTGCCCCCGCCCAACTGCACGCGGGGCGGCGTGCGCACCGGCTCCTGGCAGGTGTACCTGGACCGCGACAAGGAAGAAGTTACGCAGCCTGACCAAGCTAGCTACCTGCGGCGCGTGACCTATCAGCAGGGCGTGCCTACCGGCCTGGTGCGCGACTATACCTACCCCAGCGGCGTGCTGCAGTGGGACGGCAAGTTGCTGCGCGAGCACCCGGCCGTTTTCCAGGGCACCTGCGTCAGCTACGACGAGGCAGGTCACAAGCGCGAGGAGGGACTCTACCAGCAGGGGCAACTCACCGGCTCCGTGCACCGCTGGGACGCGGCCGGCCAGCCCGTGGCGGCCGCTGCGAAGAAGTACCGCACCGTACAGGTTTTGCAGCCCCAGCAGGGTTACCTGGTTAGCTACTTCAACCCCGGCCAGAGCCGCACCGTCATTCCGGTGACCTTGCCCGCCGGCACGGTAGCCTGGTACTACGAGTTCGCCGCCTTTCGCGAGCCGGCCCAGCTCCAGGCCGCCCGCGTCCGCTTTAAGTTGGCCACGGAGTTAGCCCAGCTAGTGGATAACACGGGTATCGCTAACCTGCTCGCAACCTCGCTTACCCAGCCGCCAGGCGGCAACATCTGCAACGTGTACCTGCTGCAGGACGCCACACAGAGTGACCGCTTCCAAAACAAGCAGCAGTTTTCATACCTGCGCGAGGGCACCCGTAGCAGCTTGACCTCGGCTGTGGTGCCCGTGCTGGCGGGCAGTGGGGCCAACTCGCCAGTGTACCTCGGCCTGCACAACCCGGACAACCTCTATGGGATTCACTACGCGCTGGAAGTCTTGGCCGTGGTGGAAGAGGTTGGTCAATAAGTTAGTGCTATGCCCATAATGATACGCCCACCGACCCGGTCCGCGCCCTAGAGTGGCTGGGCTTCCTGAGTGCCCTATTCTACAAGTCGGACGCGCCCCAGCCCACGGGCACCCCATCCACTCCCTAACCACGGCGGCGCTAGTGCGCGTGCTGCTTGATGAAACCCGGCGCTTGGGGGAGGAGGCAGGGCTTTTTTGGGATAACCGTTGATGCTAACCGGGTAGTGCGGGCTTCTTGCGTAGCTGCATGTGCAAGTAAGTAGCCGATGCAGCTACGCAAGAAGCCCGCACTACGTTGCATGCCGGGTTAATGTATTTATTATCAACGACTTATATAAAGTGAATATTGCCAACAAAAAAAGCCTCAGCAGTGCAGCTGAGGCTTTTTTATGAAGTAACAAACTTTAATGCGCAGGCGAAAAAGTCACTCGTTTAGCTTGGTGCTGAAAGCCAAGTTTACTTCTTTTTGCAGTCTTACGCTCCTGCTCCGTCTCTTCAGCCCACTGGGCCATCGTTCGGAGAATTTGGGCATGTGATTCCTGTTCGGTAACCAGCCCACCAGAGATGCGATAGTTTCTCATATGCTTTCAGGTTTAGTGAACAAAGATAGCTTTTTTGTGACTAGTTCCCCCAACTGTAATAAAGCTGATTCAGTTTCGGGCCAGTTTTTCTGGCCTTGCTTGAATCTATGTCTGATTTTACGTTTTTCACTATCCCAAAGTTCAGTTAACTTTTGCAAGCGCCAACCCTTCTCGGGACGCAAAAGCCTATGTACTTTGCTACCAGCCTACTCTACCCTACAAAAAATGGGGCATAAAAACGGGAAGGACCGACCTTTGGAGTTCCTACACTTCAAAACGCCTTTCCCTCCCGTGAAGCAGTAC